>NZ_JBFRDZ010000009.1:0-223342 GCF_052114025.1 Allobosea sp. RAF48 | reverse complement strand
ATCTGGTCATACGCCGTGAACGACGCGCCGCCCGACTCCGCCAGAACCTTCGTGATCGCAGCCGTCAACGACGTCTTGCCATGGTCGACGTGACCAATCGTGCCAATGTTGCAGTGCGGCTTCGTACGAGCGAATTTCTCTTTGGCCATGACACCCTTGTCCTCGAAGGCGGCCCTCCGGGGCCTTGAAACGGGGTCGCATTAGGGGGTTTTGCGCGGGGATGCAAGGTTGTGCTCATTCGCCTTCCGCCGGAAGGTCACCGCGGCCTTCGGAGCGACTCAAAAATCCCGCTGCGACTAGGGCATGACGCGGAAGCCCTCCGGACCTAGCCTGTAGAGCTGCTTGCTGACAGGAAAGCCGCCATCGGGGGCTTTCGTCAGCGACCGCAGCGCGGCGACCACCTCGGCATCATCGGCGTCTCCGAAGGCGAGGATGTCGCGTGAGGGCACGGCGATCGCGACATTGCGTGGCAGATTCGGAATGTCCTTCCAAGGATTCTCCAGCAGCAAGATCGAGGCGTTGTTGTCGCCCTCGCCGAAATGGAACCTCCGCAGCTTTCCGAAATCATGGATCTCGAACCGGTCGACGCGCCGGACCCAGTTGTCCAGAACCGCGCGCAGCACGTCCTTGTCGCTCATCCCGTACTGGCCGCCCTCCCCAACGGAGACGAAGCGCGTGATCTTTGGAAGATCGAGTGCCGCTGCGACGATGATGTCGCCCTCCAGCGGAACATATAGCAACCGCGCGTTGGGGTCCCCCTTCTTGCGAGCCATGGCGGCGAACTGCTCGACATAGGATCGGTTCTTCATGACAGGGATCAGAGCCGCGATGAACCGTGCGCGCTCCGCTTCGGTCTTAAGGGCCGACTGGCCCGCGACCGCCTCGGTGGCGCGCTGCGTCAGCTTGTCGAAAGCGCCCTGTCGGCTCTTCGCGTCTGGTAAAGCATTGAATTGCGCGCTGAGCGGAGCCAACCCCATCCGGACATCGTGACCGGCTGTCCTGAAAACCACATCGCCGGCTTCGACGCGCACGGCGCTGACGCCCGCACGACCTTTGAGCATGGTCGTGATCAGCCCTGCCATCTCGGTCTCGCTGAGAGGCCGAGCCTCGTTCAGCCGTTCACGCCCTATCGTTTGAGCGATTGAAGCCGCCGTAGCGGCAAGCACGGCTATGGCCGCAAACAGCACAACCAGTAAGCGCAGCATGTCGAGTTCCCCAACCCGCGAGCAGTATCGCGCGCCAGGAACATAATGGCAACATATTTTAATGACGCTACGTCATACGCCGCCGAACACCCGCCGATAGCGCTCGATCGCCCTGGGGGCGCCGGAAACCTTCTCCGGGTTGTCGGAGAGCTTCACCGCCGGCCGGCCGTTCGCCTTGGTGACCTTGCAGACCAGCGACATCGGATCGAGCGCGCGCGAACCGTCGGGCGAGCAGCCGACGAGGTCGTTGGTGAGGTCCGTGCCCCAGCCGAAGGCCATGCGGACCCTGCCGTCGAAGTGGTGGTAGACGCGCTCGATCGCGTCGACGTCGAGGCCGTCGGAGAAGACCAGCATCTTGTCGCGCGGATCGCGCCCGCGCTCGCGCCACCAGGCCATGATCGTCTCCCCGGCCGGTATCGGCGGGGCGCTGTCGGGGCGAAAGCCCGTCCAATCCGCCACCCAGTCCGGCGCATGGTGCAGGAAGCTCTGCGTACCGAAGGCGTCGGGCAGCGCGATCAGCAGGTTGCCGCCATAGACCTGGCGCCATTCGTCGAGCACGCGATAGGGAGCGCGCAGCAGCTCCTCGTCCGAATCGGCGAGCGCGGCCAGCACCATCGGCAGCTCATGCGCATTGGTGCCGATCGCCTCGAGATCGGCATCCATGGCGAGCAGCACATTGGAGGTGCCGGTGAAGGCCGACCCCAGCCCTTCCTTCAGGGCCTCGACGCACCAGCGCTGCCAGAGATGGCCGTGGCGCCGGCGCGTGCCGAAATCCGAGAGCTTGAGATTCGGCAGCTTCTGCAGCCGCTCGACCTTGCCCCACATCTTGGCCTTGGCGCGGGCGTAGAGCACGTCGAGCGAGAAGCGCTTCTGGCCGAGCATCACGCGCCGGGCTCGCAACTCGTTGATGATGGCAAGCGCCGGCACCTCCCACATCGTCGTGTGGGTCCAGGGTCCTTCGAAATGCAGCTCGTACTGCCCGTCCACCCGGCGCAGGTCGTATTCGGGTAGCTGGAAATCAGCGAGCCAGCCCATGAAGTCCGGCGAGAACATCTGCGTCTTGCCGTAGAAGCTGTTGCCTGCCAGCCAGATCAGCTCGTTCTTGGTGAAACGCAGCGAACGGGCGTGGTCGAGCTGCGCCCGGAGCTCGCCCTCGTCGACGATATCCGCGAGGCGGATGTGCTTCGAGCGGTTGATCAGCGAGAAGGTGACCTGCACGTCCGGGTGGAACGCCCGGATCATCTGCAGCATCAGGAGCTTGTAGAAATCGGTATCGAGCAGGCTGCGGATGATCGGGTCGAGCCGCCAGCCATGGTTATAGGTCCGCGTCGCGATGTCGGTGAAGATCATGACGGCATCAGGTCCGGGGCAGGCTCACGGCGGAGGCAACAGGATGGCGCAGGCGCCGGGCGAAGAACGGCGCATCAGAACAGCGCCTTGAGCGCCGGCGCAAGCGCGGGCCACGCAGCCATGCCCAGCGACAGGACCATGAGTGCCGCCAGCAGCACGCCGAGGAGCGGCAGCACGGCCCGGAATACCGCGGCCGCCGGTACACGCATGATGCCGCTGACGACATAGACGAGGATGCCGAGCGGCGGCGTCAGCCCGTGGATCATCAGATTGACCACGAGGATCACACCGAACTGGATCGGGTCGAGCCCTGCCGTCACCGCGACGGGCAGGAGGAGGGGCGCCAGCAGCAGGATAGCGGCACCGATATCGAGGAAGAGCCCGGCCACCAACAATACGAGGTTCGCGAGCAGCATCACCGCGTACGGGCCCGCCCCGAACACCGTGACGAGGCCGGCCATCTGTTCGGAAATGCGATCCACCGCGAGCAGGAAGGCGAAGGGCGCCGAGGCCCCGATCAGCAGGCCGATCGCTGCCGCCTCCGCCGCGGATTTGCGCAGAGCCGCCAGCACGCCGCGCCAATTCAGGCTGCGCAGCGCCAGACAGGCGATCGCGGCATAACCGACAGCGAGCGCCGAGGCCTCCGTCACCGTCACCACGCCGAAGCGGATGCCGACCACGACAACGACACCGAGCCCGATGGCGGGAATGGCACTGAGGAGCGCCCTGCCCCGCTCGGCCGCGCTCGCCTTCGGCGCGGCATCGACCACGCCGCGCACGCTGAGATGGATGCCGATGGCAAGCGCCAGCGCCAGCACCCCGCCGGCGACGAAGCCACCGAGCAGGAGCGAGCCGACCGAGAGATTCGTCGTGCTCGCCAGGATGAGGAAGGCAATCGAGGGCGGGATGATGTTGTCGAGCATCGAGACGCCGGCAACGATCGCCGCAGCGTTCGCCGGCGGATAGCCGCGCGCGACCAGCGTCGGCGCCATCACCTTGGCGCCGAAGGCGGCGTTCGCCACCGAGGAACCGGAGGCCCCGGAGAACAGCACGCTGGCGACCAGCGCCGTCTGCGCCAGCCCCGCCCGCCAATGCCCGACCAGCGTCGCCGCGAAGCGGATCAGCCGTTCAGCAAGCCCTCCTTCCGTCAGCAATTCGCCAGCAAGCAGGAAGAAGGGAATGGCCAGCAGCAGAAACCGGCCGACGCCGCCGACCATCGTCTGCACGATCGCCGGCTCCGGCAGCAACCCAGCGAAAGGCCCTGTCAGCGAGACGCCGGCCAACAGGGCGAAAGGCAACGGCGCGCCGAGCAGCAGCCCCACTCCGGCGACAAGCGCGGCAACGAGGCTCGGCGTTGGGAAAAAGTCGAAGGAGAGCTGCGCGAGCCCGTAGAGGCCCAAACCCAGCAGCAGTGAGGCAATCGCGCCGGCCCAGCCCCGTTCGAGCCCGCCGCGCAGGAACAGCGCCAGAATCGTCAGCCCGCCCCCGCAGGCGAAGACGGCGAAGCGCAGCGCCTCCGGCAGGCCGAGCACGGTGGACTGGCCACCGACCAGCAACGCGACGTTGACCCCGCCGCCCGCCAGCACAAGCGCTCCATGGAACGCGATCGCATCGGCGGCAATCGCGGCGACCTTGCGGAACCCATCGGGCAGCAGCCGGACCAGCACGTCGAGCCGCATCGCCAGCGTCCCCGTCACCGCGAGCGGAGCGCCGACAGCGATCAGCGCCAGATGCAGCCAGATCGCAAGCTCGTCCGACCAGACGAAGCCGCCGCCGAACAGGTAGCGCCGCAGCACAGCCGCCATGACCACCGCGAACAACAGGGCGAGGATGGCCGCGCCGGCCAGTTCCAGCACATGGCGCAAGGCCGCTTCCGCCCGTGCCGCCGGCCTCCCGCCACGGTTTCGCTCTGTCCCGGTCATCCTGCCGCCATGCCCAGCCTCGCTGCCCAGTTCCGGCCTCCGACGGCCCGCGTCAAGCGATCCGAATTGACATCGCCCATGATTTGGCGACAGGAGCGGGTTCATCGCATCGATGCGGCAGGGCCCGGATGGCGCCATTGCCGATCAGCGTCCAGGTCTGCCAGAAGACGAGCTATGGCTTCCGAAATCACCTCGCCCGCCGCCGGCTTCGGCACGGACCCCGGCGCCCCCTACGACCTCGCCGTCATCGGCGGCGGCATCAATGGCTGCGGCATCGCCCGCGATGCGGCCGGGCGCGGCGCCTCGGTCGCGCTGTTCGAGAAGGACGATCTCGCCAGCGCCACCTCCTCGCGCTCGACCAAGCTGATCCATGGCGGGTTGCGCTATCTCGAATATTACGAGTTCAGGCTGGTGCGCGAAGCGCTGATGGAGCGCGAGCGGCTCTGGGCCATCGCCCCGCACATCATCCGCCCGCTGCGTTTCGTGCTTCCGCATCACAAGGGGCTTCGCCCGGCCTGGCTGCTGCGCCTGGGCCTGTTCCTCTACGACCATATCGGCGGTCGCAAGCTCCTGCCCGCCACCCGCACGCTCGATCTCGCGCACGACGTCGTCGGCAAGCCGCTCAAGGACAACCAGGCGAAGGCTTTCGAATACTCCGACTGCTGGGTCGAGGACGCCCGGCTCGTCGTATTGAACGCGATGGACGCCGCCGTGCGCGGCACCGCGATCCACACGCGCACGCGCGTGGTCTCGGCGCACCGTCAGAACGGCCTGTGGCAGCTCGAAACCGACGGCCCGGAAGGCAGGCGGACGGTCTGGGCAAAAGCGCTCGTCAACGCCGCCGGGCCCTGGGTCGCCGAGGTGCTGAGCGGCGTGATCCACACCAATGCCCGGGCCGGCGTCCGCATGGTTCAGGGCAGCCATATCGTCGTGCCCAGGCTCTACGATCACGACCGCTGCTACATCTTCCAGAACGCCGATGGCCGCATCGTCTTCGCGATCCCCTACGAGCAGGACTTCACCCTGATCGGCACCACCGATCGCGACTACAAGGGCGATCCGGCCGAAGTGGCCGCCACGCCCGAGGAGATCACCTATCTCTGCGCCGCCGCGAGCGAGTATTTCCGCCAGCCGGTCACGCCGGATTCGGTGGTCTGGACCTATTCCGGCGTGCGCCCGCTCTACGATGACGGCGCCTCGAAGGCGCAGGAGGCAACCCGCGACTATGTGCTGACGCTCGACGCTCCCCAGGGCGAGGCGCCGCTGCTTTCCGTCTTCGGCGGCAAGATCACGACCTATCGCCGCCTGGCGGAAGCCGCGATCGCCAAGCTGGCGCCACATGCGCCTTGGGCGGCCCGCGCCAGCTGGACGATGACCGGCGCGCTGCCCGGCGGCGATTTCCCGGTCGGCGGCTTCGACAAGCTGGTCGCCGAGATCGCCGGCGCGTACCCTTGGCTTGAGCGCAAGACCGTGGCGCGGCTCGCCCGCTGCTATGGCACCCGCGCCCGCGAAATCCTTGCCAGCGCGAAGAGCCCCGCCGATCTCGGGCGCCATTTCGGCGCTGATCTGTATGCAAGCGAAGTCCGCTATCTCATGCGCGCCGAATGGGCGCGGAGGGCCGCAGACGTGCTCTGGCGCCGCGGCAAGCTGGGGCTGCGGCTCTCCGCCGACGAGCGCGAGGCGCTCGACGACTTCATGCAGCGGGAAGTCACTGCGGCCGCCTGATCCGTTTTCCCTATAAGAGCAATTGTTTGCGGGCCGACGCGGAATCAATACTGCAAGTTCAGCGTTGGAGCTTGAGTCACTTTCACAGAACCACGTCGTCATCCCGGGCTTGAACCGGGATCCATGCCAGAGCGCTTCCGAGGAAGGTTCCGGTATGGCCCCCAGCTCTCCGCAGCGCTGCGGCGAGCGTTTCGGTAAAAATCGGCACGGCGTCAGAAGCCGCAGATCTCCACGAGCCTGTCCTGCGTCTTCGAGCCGGGAACGCCGTCGACCTTGAGTGGCGGATAGGTCTTCTGGAAGGCCTTGACCGCTTTCGTCGTCTTCGGCCCCTTGATCCCGTCGACGGGTCCTGCTCCGAAGCCCAGCGCGTTCAGCCGAAACTGGACTCCGGTCAACAACGCGGCCTTCGGCGCAGCCTTTTCGCCCGCCTTGATCACCATTTCGGGCAGCTGGATGACGGTCTTGCCCCGCTTGCGTTGCTTGAAGGCATCGAAGCTCGCCTTCACGACCTCCGGCGGCGCGGGGTCGGATTTCGTGGGCGCGGACGTGGCCGCCACGACCACCGGCGCTGCGAAATCGACTCCCTCGAGCGTCTCGATCGCGGTCATGCCTTCGATGACGAAGGCGACGCCCTTGAACAGCGTGATCCCTTGCTCCATCAGCCCGGTGACGCCCAGCGTTTTGACCGCTCCGATCGCCTGCCCCTCCATGAGATTGATGCCGGCCTTGTTGACCGCCCCGTAGTTCAGGCTTTCGACGAGGCTCTCGAGCGTGGCGTGATACCGACCGCCGTAATCGGCGAAACGCACCCGGCCCAGCGCATCGCGCACCGCGATGACGGTATGATTGATCGGCTCGCCTCGGGTGGTCACGCAGCGGATTGCGAAGACCGTGACGCCGTCCTGGGACTTGGCGAGCTGGGTAACGCCCTGGATCGACCTCGCCTGCAGCTGCCTGACCTTAACGCCCTGGGCGATCATGAAATCCATCGCCTGCTTCACATGCGCGCCAAGCTCGTCGACACCGAACTGGTCCTTCGTGATCGACTTCAGCGGCCTGCCGACGGCCTTGGCCATCTCCTTCAGGGTTACGAAGTAGCTCCTCCCCCGCGCGATCGACATGGCGTTGTTGACCGCCTGGAAGGTGCAGGGTCCGGTCACGCCCTGGACCTGCACCGCAAACCGGATCCGTTGCATATGGATCAGCCGCGAGAACATCCCGCCCGCCTTCCCCATCGGGCCGAGCAGGGCAAGCAGGCGCAGGCCGTCCTTGCCGACCCCTGCCAGGCCGCCCTCCGCCATGCCCTGACCGAAGCGCAGCACATCGACATAGCCCGCTCCGAGGTCCATTGAGGTCTGCACGGTGGTGGCAACCGCGACCGCCCACCATTGCGGGTTGTCCTGGACCCATTCGCCCAGTATTTTTTCGGTTTCCCGCTTCTGCTTGTCCCACCAGTCGGCATATTCGGAGAAGGCCATCGTCGCTTCCTTGTCGTGACGGTCTGCTCCTCTTTGTCGATGTCGGACGCCGATCGGTTCACGCCACCTGATAGGCGAAGGCGCCGCCCTCGACGGAAACCCTCGCCTCGGTCAGCGGCTTCTTCTCGAGCTGCAGGTTGAGGATGGCGCGCGAGAGCGCGGGAAGCATCGAGTTGGTGATGATGTTGTCGATCATGCGCCCGCCTGAATCCGGGTCGTTGCACTGGCCGACGATGTGCTCGACCACCGCGCCGTCATAGACGAAGGCCGCCTTGTGGTTCTCGGCCAGCCGCTTGCCGATGCGCCCGAGCTGCAGCCGCACGATGCCGGCCAGCATGTCCGACGACAGCGGATAATAGGGAATGGTCACGAGCCGCCCGATCAGCGCCGGTGGGAAGACCTTGAGCAGCGCGGGCCTGAGGCTCACCGCCATCTGCTCGGGATCGGGCTTGGCCGCGCCGTTCGCCGACATGCTCATGATCTCGTCAGTGCCGACATTCGAGGTCAGGATGATCAGCGTGTTCTTGAAATCGATGCGCCGGCCGGTGCCGTCCTCCATCTGGCCCTTGTCGAAGACCTGGAAGAACAGCTCGTGCACGTCGGGATGTGCCTTCTCGACCTCGTCGAGCAGCACTACCGAATAAGGCTTGCGCCGCACGGCCTCGGTCAGCCGTCCACCCTCGCCATAGCCGACATAGCCGGGAGGCGCGCCCTTCAGCGTCGAGACGGTATGCGCCTCCTGGAACTCGCTCATGTTGATCGTGATGACGTTCTGCTCGCCGCCATAGAGCGCCTCCGCCAGCGCTAGCGCCGTCTCGGTCTTGCCGACGCCGGAGGGGCCGCAGAGCATGAAGACACCGATCGGCTTGTTCGGGTTGTCGAGCCTGGCGCGATTGGTCTCGATGCGCTTGGCGATCATGCCGATGCCGTGCCCCTGCCCGACCACGCGCTTGTTCAGCGTCTCGGCGAGGTTGAGCACCGTCTCGATCTCGTCCTTGACCATCCGGCCGACCGGGATGCCGGTCCAGTCCGAGACGACCGAGGCGACCGACTGCTCGTCGACATGAGCGTAGATCATCCGGTTGGCCGGATCGATCTCGCCCAGCGCCGCGAATTTGGCGTTGAGCACGGCACGCGCGTCCTCGGGATCAGCCGCGAGCTCGGCGGCCGGGGGCTCCGCTTCGGTAGGCGCAGGCGCGACGTTCTCGTTCGCCTCCGGCTTGCCGTTTTCCGTCTTCGCCTCCCCGCCGGGCGCCTTCTCCCCGAGCTTCGCGCGCAGCGTCTTGATCTCCTCGACGATAGCGAGCTCGCCCGCCCAGGCGCCTTCGAGCGCCGCGAGATTCTCCTGCCGCTCAGTGATCTCCGTCTCGATCTCGCCGAGCCGCTTGGTGGCATCGGTGCCGAGATCGGCATCGGCGGTCAGCGACGCCTTCTCCTGTTCCAGCGAGGAGATCGCGACGCGCGCATCCTCGATCGCGGCCGGCGTCGCGCTCTGGCTGACCGCGACGCGGGCGCAGGCGGTATCGAGCAGGCTCACCGCCTTGTCGGGCAGCTGGCGCGCCGGGATATAGCGCGAGGAGAGCTGGACAGCTGCGACGATGGCAGCATCGGAGATGCGGACCTTGTGGTGCTTCTCCATCGGCCCGATCAGCCCGCGCAGCATGGTGCAGCAGCGCGCCACATCGGGCTCGTCAACCTGCACCGGCTGGAAGCGCCGGGTCAGCGCCGGGTCCTTCTCGAAATATTGGCGGTATTCCGACCATGTGGTTGCCGCGATGGTCCTAAGCGTGCCCCGCGCCAGCGCCGGCTTGAGCAGGTTGGCGGCGTCGCCCGTGCCGGCCTGTCCGCCTGCGCCGATCAGCGTATGCGCCTCGTCGATGAACAGGATCACCGGTGTCGGCGAGGACTGCACCTCGTCGATCACGGAACGTAGCCGCTGCTCGAACTCGCCCTTCATCGAGGCGCCGGCCTGCATCAAGCCGATATCGAGCGCGCAGACCTTGACGCCTCGGAGCGGCGGCGGCACGTCGCCGGCCGCGACGCGCTGCGCGAAGCCCTCGGCGATCGCGGTCTTGCCGACGCCGGCCTCGCCGGTGAGAATCGGGTTGTTCTGGCGTCGGCGCATCAGCACGTCGATGACCTGCCGGATCTCGTCGTCGCGGCCGAGGATCGGGTCCATCGTGCCGGAGCGGGCCTTGGCGGTGAGGTCCTGCGAGAAGCGGTCGAGCGCTGTGGTGCCCTTCGGCCCCTCAGCGGCCTCGGCACCCGCCGTGCCGGCTGCTCGCAGGCCTGAGCCGTCCATCGGCCGCAGGTTCTCTTCCTGCGAGCCTTCCCAGATCTTGCCGTAGCCGGCGGCGAGTTCATCGACCGGAATCTTGCCGAATTCCTTGGATAGCCCCGAAAGCGCCCTGCGCAGATCGTTCGACTTCAGCGCCGCGACGAGCAGATGGCCTGTCCTGATCTGCGTCTCGCCGAAGAACAGCGTCGCGTAGTGCCAGCCACGGTCGAGGATATCGACGATGTGGTTGGCGATGCCGGGCATCTCCGTCTCGTTCCGGCGGAAGCCTTCGACCACGCCGCCCAGATCCATCAGCAGCTTCGCGCGGTCGAGCTTGTAATGGTCCGCCGTGAGGGTCAGGTCATTGGCGCTGCCCTGCAGGATCTGCAGCAGCCAATGCGCCAGCTCGACATTGCGGTTGCCGGCGCCCTTGGCCTGCCTCAGCGCCTGCAGGAAGGTGTCGTAGCCGACCCGGTTGAGCTTGCCCGTGACGGCTTCGAGGCTGATATCGGCCATGGTCGTCCCCTTGGAGTATCGGTTAGGCGGCGCTGCTGCGCTTCAGGCGCATGCGCTCGGCGGGATGGAAGCGGGCGTCGCGGCGTAGCGCGCCTTCTTCGATAGTCCAATTCGGCGCCATCCAGCTCGTCCAGCCGAGATGGCCGGACTGGCCGAGCCTGACGGGCTTCACCTCGCCCACCGGCAGCGCCAGCTCGACATCCCATTCGAACTGCTCACCGAGATGCAGGAACACCGCGTCGGCCAGCGGCGCGCAGCGGTCGCCGTTCGGCAGGAAGCGCTGGAACTCACCGAGGTCACCAGCCACGATCTTCACGCGGAACTTGTCCTCGACACTGTAGACGCTGGCGCCGAGCAGCGCGTCGCCGCCAAGCGTGCAATGCGCCCCGCCGAGCCGCGTCCGGTCGGCCGGATCGAAGACGAGACGCATGCCGACGAACTGCTCGATCTCGACCTCGGCCTTGAACAGCCCGGCGAGGAAACGCTGCAGGCGCGAGGCGGATTTCGCTTGCGCGCCGATCAGCCCGGCATGGGCGAGCTTTTCGGCATCGGGCACGCTGTCTCGGGCGAGATAGGGCTTCGAGCCCACGCCGATCATGCTGCCGATATAGGCGGCGAAGCGGTCGAGATCGGGCCTGTCGTGCTGCGCGATCGGCCGTGCATCCGCCCAGGCGCGGTAGAAGAGCTGCAGGAAGCGGTGGTTGAAGATGTCGAGGAAGCGCGGGAAGGCGTCGTCGCGCGCGATCTGCCAGTGATAGCTCTCCTCCGTCGTCGCCAGCGGCAACGCGCCCTGCGGGCCGAGCAGGCCGAGGAACTTGACGAAGAGCCTGAGCCGCCCCTGCGCGTCGCGATCCGCCTCTGCGATGCTCGAGGCGGGGAAGTCGAGAAAGGCCTGCTCGCCCAGCGCGACATATTCCTCCCGCCGCGAAGCGACATCGCCGATGCGCGGACGCTCCGGGAAGCTGCGTTCTAGCCGGCGCATCACCGCATAGAAGTCGAAACGCCAGGGCTCGGCTTCAAGCTGCGCCTGATAGTTCGGCGCCTTTTCCAGCGGAGTGGGGGCGTCTTCCGTCACAGGATGCGCCTCGAACCGGCACGCGGCGGAAAGCGCATGACTTCGCCGCGCTCCACCGTGCGGATCACCGTCTGGGTGAAATGGTTCATCGCCGCGTATTCGGCGAAGAAGCGATCGAGCACCGCACCGAGCAGGAAGACGCCCGAGCCCTCGAAAGCTTTCTCGTCGAGCAGCACGGTGATCTCGAGCCCGCGCCCCGCGCCTGTCCCGGCCCGCTGCGGAAAGCGGCGCACGACGGGGCGGCTGTCGACGCTCTTGATCCCGCGGATGCGCCGCTCGGTGGCGCTGTCGGCGAGATCGGCGAAGAGCGAGAGCAGCTCGCGCAAGGCCGCGCCATTCTCGCCCGCGCCACGCTGGACCAGGCCGAGCTGGTTCAGGCTGATCAGATTGATTAGCCGCCAGGTCACGACGCCCGTCGAGGCTGTCTCGGCGCGCAGCTTGAGCTGCGAGACGACCGGCTCGCGCGGCGGGGTCGGCCCGGCGAGGCAGGCGACGTCGAGCGAGACATTGTCGATCAGGCGGAAATCGGCGCCGCCGACGCCGGTCGGCAGATGCTCGGTCAAATGCCGGTTGGAGCAGAGCGCGCGCACGCTGAGCTCTGCCACCGAGGCGCTGTCGTTCACGCCTGCCGATTCGACCAACGAGATGAACATCTCCGTGCCGGTGTAGTCGGAGGCGCGCCCCTGGCGCCGCTCGGCCGAGGAGCGCCGCCGTGGCAGGCGCCTTTGCGTGTAGTGCAGCCCGTGCAGCGGCGACGCGCCCTCCGGCGAGGAATAGAGCGGGTGCACCGGCTGCTTCTCACGCCCGCCAGCGTAGTGGGCGTGGACGGAGAGAATGCTGTGCGGCTCATAGTCGAGCGCGCGGCTCCGATCCGGCACGACATGAAACTCGTGCTGGTTCGTCTTCACCGGAATGCGATCGGCGGTCTTCTCGAACAGGTTGACCGCGGGCGCGGCATAGAGCGCGAACATCTCCTTGCGCACGGCGCCGGGCAGCCGCGTATTGACCTCGTCGAAGACGAAGATCAGTTCGACCGTCTTGGCCGTGAGCCTCGGCATGATCCCGCCCAGCCCTTCCAGCCGGAAGCCGAGGAACTTGCGCGGGAACCAGAACAGCTCGCGCAGCAGCTCGAAGCCGCGGAAGACGCGCGTATCGGCCGGCAGCATCGCCTCGTCCTCATCGAAGCCGATCTGCTCCAGCCCGCAACCTTCGCCCGGCGTCACCACCGGATCGCCGAACGGGTCGAGATGGCGGAAATGGATGCCGATGCAGTTCGCGAAGAGCTGCTCGTAGAGCGCAACCGCATCGCCCTCGCCGCCGAGCAGATGGAAACTCAGCTCCCGCGCGCGGCAGCCGGCAAACCAACTCGCCGGGTTCTTGAGCGCGTCGGCCGCCGAGGGTTCCTGCACGGGGTCGGCCATGACGCGATGCGTCAAGGTCAGGCGCAGGCCGGCCAGCGCGCGCGGCCCGGCCTTGATGCCGAGCGCCTGCAGCGGCCCCGGCGCGGGAACGTACTCCGCCGCCGTGATCTCGAAGGGCCAGAGCGTGACGTCCGCGCCAAGACGGTAACGGCAGGCGACACGCCGCTCGCGTTCGAGATAGGTCGCATCGACATAGGAGCCACGCGGAATCCGGACGCCCTCGCGCAGGCCCGGATCCGAGTAAGGCGGCGTGATGCCGGCCAGCAGAGCCGAGGGCGTCGGCGCGAGGTAGTTCGGCAGCAGCTGTTCGAGGAGGTTGTTGGTGAACTCCGGGAATTCGTGCTTCAGCTTGAGCTGCACGCGCGCGGCGAGGAAAGCGGCGCCTTCCAGCAGTCCGGCGACCATCGGGTCCATGCGCTCACCGGCAAGCCCGCCGAGCCGCTCGGCGATGCCGGGATACTCCTCGGCGAACTCCTTGCTGTGCTCCATGAAGAGCCGGAGTTCCTGGTTGTAGAGGTCGAGAAACTCCCGGTTCACCGCGTCAGCGCCCCTTGATCGCGATCTTGCCGGTATCGAGTTCGAGATCCGCGACGAACTCGACGGGCACGTTGAGCGGCTCGCAGTTCAGATCGGCGCGGACGAGGAAACGCACCTTGAGCTCGGCCGGATCCAGCGCGTGGTCGCGCTCGACGGCGATCGACTTGCGGATCAGCCGTGGCTCGTAGCCCATCAGCACACCCGCCAGGTCCTCACGGATCGTGTCGACGCGCTGCTCGTCGATCGACAGCCGTGTCATGTCCGGAAAGCCGTGATTGAGGATGGAGCGGCGCACATCCTCCAGCCCCGAAAGGTCGAGCGCGGATGCGAGGTTGACGGTATTCACCAGCGCATCGAGATCGATAGCGATCTCGCGCCTGAGCTTCTGTTCGGTGATGGCAGCCCGCGGCGCCGCGCGTCGGTTCGCAATCACGCGTTCGCCGCCCTCGTCCCTCAGGTCGAGCGCGGTCTTCGCATCCTTTTCCAGATGCGCTTCCCGAAATGCGAACATCAAAGGCGGCCGCAGCCGCTTCTTCGCAATCGGATCGGTCATGTCGCCTCGCCTGCCACGGAAAGGCGCCGGTTCCGGCCGGACCGCCTGACGTCCTCGCGGACGCAGAATGGCGATCCAGCCCTTTGCCGAGGCATCGGATGGGTCCGAAAAGCGCGTTCCACTTTTCGGTCCGATGCCGGCGGAACCGGCGCATTGCACTTCACTTCGCGTTGGCCTTGATGTCCCAGGTCATCGTCATCGCCGCATCAAGATCGCCATCGGCCTTCTGCGGCTTGTACTCGAACTTGATCTTGGCGTAGTTCAGCGAGAACTGATCTGTCGGGATGCTGTTGCCGCCGACTGCATCGCCGGACTGATAGCTCGACACCAGCAGGTCCTCCAGCGTCACGACATAATAGTCCTTCTGTTGCTCGCCCTGCTTGCGGACATAGAGCACGGCCTTCTTGATGTGCTTGCCGCTGGCGCAGGCCTGCGCAAGGTTGGTCGAGGCCTTGCCGACCTGCGAGGTGAAATGGACGTCCTGGAAGCTCGCCTTGCCGGCGCCGCCGCCGGCATTCGCGGCATGCGAACCGGCGTTCGAGATGCCCCAGGAGAAGGAATCCACCTCGATCGTGTCCTTGTGGGTCTTGTCCTTGCTTTCGCCCTTGATGCCGTCGATCTCGAGCAGGAAGTCGGTAGCCATGTTTACCTCCAGAGTGTGAATGGTGGGATGCTCACTTCCGTGAGCGGACCGGTGGACGCACCTCTCCTGTCGCGCCGCCCGGGCGGGCCGGCGCGCCGAAGATTCTCGTTGCCGCCGTCACCTGACGATCAGGTGGCGGTCACTGCTTGGGAGCTGGCAGTCGCGAGACCAGGCTCAGGCCGATATCCATGCCTTCGAGCTGGAAGTGCGGCCGCAGATAGAACTTGGCCGAGTAGTAGCCAGGGTTCTCCTCGTCCTCGAAGACATCGATGCGCGCATCGGAGAGCGGGCGCCGCGCCTTCGTCTCTTCGCTGGAATTGACCGGATCGCCGTCGACATATTCGGTGATCCACTCCTGCAGCCAGCGGCGCAGAGGCTCCTTTTCCTTGTAGGAGCCGACCTTGTCGCGGACCATGCACTTCAAGTAGTGCGCGAAGCGCGAGACGGCGAACATGTAGGGCAGCCGCGACGACAGGTTGTCGGAGGCGGTCGCCGCCACACCGTCCGGCCCCGAGAAGGCCTTGGGCTTGTAGAGCGACTGGGCGCCGATGAAGGCGGCCTTGTCGGTGTTCTTGCGATGGATCAGCGGGATCAGGCCGGACTTGGCCAGCTCCGCCTCGCGCCGGTCGCTGATCGCGATCTCGGTCGGGCATTTCAGATCGATGCCGCCATCATCCGTCGGGAAGGTATGCGTCGGCAGGTTCAGCACCTCGCCGCCCGACTGGACGCCGCGGATGCGGGTGCACCAGCCATATTCCTTGAAGGCGCGATTGACGTTCACTGCCATCGCATAGGCCGCGTTCATCCAGGCGTATTTCTCGCCGCGATGGCCGTCGGTGTCCTCCTCGAAGGCGAACTCCTCGACCGGCTCGGACTTGGCGCCATAGGGCACGCGGGAGAGCACCCGCGGGAGGCACAGGCCGACATAGCGGGAGTCGGCCGCGTCGCGCAGCCCCTTCCAGGCGGCATAGTCCGGCGTATCGAAGACCTTGCCGAGATCGCGCGGGTTCGACAGCTCCGTCCAGCTGTCCATGCCCATCAGGGTCGGATCGGCGCCAGCGAAGAAGGGCGCATGGGCCGCTGCCGCAACCTTCGACAGATCGCGCAGGAGCTGCACGTCGGTCGGGACATGGCTGAAGTGATAATCGCCGACCAGACAGCCGAAGGGCTGGCCGCCGAGCTGACCGAACTCCTGCTCATAGACCTGCTTGAAGAGGGGGCTCTGGTCCCAGCGCGCGCCGGGATAGGTCTTGAGATTGCGGGCGAGCTCGTTCTTCGAGACGTTCATCACCTTGATCTTCAACTGAGCATCGGTCTCGGAGTTGAAGACGAGGTAGTTGAGGCCGCGCCAGGCGCTCTCGATCTTCTGGTATTCGGGTGCGTGCAGCACCTCGTTCATCTGCTCGGTCAGCTTGGTATCGAGCCGCGCGATCATCTCCTCGATCGTGTCGATGACATCGCCCTTGATCAGGGTCTGGTCCGCCAGAGCCTGGTTGACCAGAGTCGCCACCGCGTTCTCGACCTCGGTCGCCGCCCGCTCGGTCTTGGGTTTGAAACTCTGCTTCAGGATCGCCGAGAAATCATCGATCTCGCGGGTCTCTACAGCCGCGCCACCGGGCTGCTGGGTTTGTGCTTCCGCTGCCATTGCCGCCTCGCTCGCTTAACCGCCTGGCGGACCCTTGATCCACGCGAGAGCATTGCTTCTGCGAAAACCGGTTCCCACGTTTTCGCGCATGCTCACACGGCAGGTCCGTGCACCTGTTCTCAGTTCGCCGTCTTGCCTTCGGAAGGTTCGCTCTTGCCGAGCCTGTCCTTCAGCGCCGTCATCAGCTGCGGATCGGCGAGCAGCGCCTTGATCTGGTCGCTCGCTGCCATCTTGCCGTCCATGTAACGCAGCAGGTTGGCGAGCTGCTCGCGCGCTTCCAGGAGCTTGGCCGTCGCCGGGACCTGGCGGGCGATCGCCGCCGGGTTGAAGTCCTCGAACTTCTTGAACTTCAGCGCGACCGAGAGCTTCTCGCTGCTGTCCTCGCCCAGCTTGTTGGGCACGTTGAACGACACGGCGGGCTCGATCGCGGCCATGCGCTGATCGAAATTGTCCATGTCGAAGTCGAGGAACTTGCGCTGCGAAATCTCCGGCTTCTCGATCGCCGAAGCATTGCCGGAAAGGTCGGCGAGAACGCCCATGACAAAGGGCAACTCGATCTTCTGCTCGGCGTTGTACGGGTCCTCATACGTGATGTGGACCCGAGGCGGCCTGTTGCGGCGGATGAACTTCTGTCCTGAATCTCCGGCCATGACGTGCCCTCTGCATCCGTGCCACGTCGACGTAACGTGACATCTTACCCAGTTTCACCCATTATCGATATAGTCGTACCATCGCGACGGAAGGTTCAAAGAAAAGGCGAAAAACTGACCTAGCTGTCGCTCTCCGGAATCTGTGCGACATCGGGCAGGATATTGCCGAGAAGCGACATGAAATCCTGCTGTGCCAGCCCGCAGGCCTTGTCCATCAGCAGCGGCGTCGGGTGCGACGGCTCGACCTGGCGATAGAAGGCAGCAACCGCTCTCATCGCGCTGACCGCGTCGGCACGGCTGCCGATCGCGATCGCCGGCACCGCCTCGGCCGGCGGACGCGCAGCCTCTATCGGCTGCACCTCGGTGGCGCCGCCACCATCTTCCGCGACCCGCGCGTCAGTGGGGCTATCCTCGTCCGCATAGCCGCTATCATCAGCCTCTTCGGCATAGCCCTGCTCTGCGTCGTCCGTTGCCTCGTAGCCATCCGGCGCCGGCAACCGCTCGAGCGGCAGCCGGAATCGACGCAGCTCGCCGATCTCGATCACCGCCTTGTCGACATGCTCGGGAAACATGATCTGGATGACCTCGATCAGTGACTTTCCGATCAGCTGCTGCGCTTGTCCGATCAGCAGGACGGCCGGGCTGGAAGGCTCAGTTTTGCGAAAGTAGCCGAGGCATGCGGCAAGCGTATCCTTCACTTGAAGGATGTTCGAAAGGCCGCCGGGACCGAAGCTCGCAGGGCTCGCTGCCGGCACTGGCGCGTCGTTCGCCGCTGGCGCCACCCCGGCCGGTTGATGGCCCGGAACGCGCCGCGCGATCGCTGCGTCGAGGAAGGCAGCGATCTGGTCGAGAAGCGCCGCCAGGCGCGGAAAGCCGAGGGGATGATCGACACCGACCTTCTCGAGCCAGACCATGCCGATGCGGGCGAGCGCATCCCGCGCCGCGCCGATATGGCCGAGGGTGGCGGTCAGTTGGTCCGGGTCGATCTCCGCCAGCGTGGCATTGATCGCACCCGTGTCGGGATGCTGCTCCCCTTCGACCAGCTTCGTCTCGCCGCTGGCGACGAGCTGGCTGCGGAAGATGAAGGGGCCGAGGCGGCGGCTGACGAAGAGCGGCGCATGCTGCAGCGGCAGCACCACGGTCGGCAGCTCGTCGAGCCCTTGCAACGCGACCTCGCGCATGACGAAGTCGCCGTCCATCGCCCGCGGATGGACCTCCGCCCAATAGCTGCCGAGGAGATCGGCAATGGCTGAAAGGCTGGCCGCGAAACCCGCGACGTCCCGGTTGAGGATCGTCAGCTTGGCCGCGAGCACGAGCAGGCGCAGATCGCGCGAGCGTTGCAGCAGCTTGCCGAGATCGGAAAAGGCGACCGGAAACTCGATGCTGGTGCGATCGAAGGCGACCTGGCGGCCCTCGTCGTCGCGGCGGAAATACGAGGGCGGCAGCGCGACTTCGAGCCGTGCCATGACGTTCATGAAGTCGTTGTCGTCCTCGAGGTCCGGCCCGCAGGGCTCCTCGGCCGAAACGAGCTTCGTCAGTTCGGCAAAATTCAGGCCCGCCATCGCTCTCCCCGCTCACAGGCTGGGCAGTGAGGGCGGAGCCCGCATCGCCCCGTTATTCAGATCCAGCGTCTCATTCGGTGCGCAGGCGGGTTTCCACCCGGCGGTTGTCGCCGGAGAGCGGATCGGCGACGAGCGGCCGTTCCTGACCGTAGCCCTTGGCGACGAGCTTGGTCGGACTGACGCCCTGCTGGCCGAGATAGCGGACCACCGCCTGCGCCCGGCGCTGCGACAGGTTGAGATTGTAGCCGGGGGTGCCGGCGGCATCGGTGTGCCCCTCGACCATGAAGGTCTGCGCGGCGAGCTGCGGCGTCTTCAGAGCCTTCGCGAACTCGTCGAGATTGACCCTCGCCTCCGGCTCCAGCACGTCGGAATTGTATCTGAACTTCACCACGAGATCGAAGGCGCTCGGCGGCCTGGCGACCTCGACGGCATGGCCGGCCTTGGCGCATTCGGCTTCCGTGCCGACGCAAAGACCGCGTGTGAGGCCGGGCTTGGGCGCCGCCGTCGGCCCGAAATGCTTGACGATATCCTCGGCCTTGTAGGTCTGCGCCGCCGCCGGTGCGGCTGCCGTGAGAACCGCAGCGCCGGTCAGTGCGACAAAGGCCATGAAGCCGGACTGCTTGCGCATGGGAACCCTCCCGATAAATGGCGCCATTCGGCGAACGAAGACTTGAGGAGCCGACGATGACTCCCGTTGTTAGTTGCGTCAAGGCGAATTTAAGTTCAATCGGCGAAGGATTTCGTTGATGTCCGCCAATCTAGGGCAAGCTCAAAGAACCGCTTCATTCACGACACCATCTGGTCAAGATAAATTTGCACTTATCAAGTTCGAAGCCAGCGAAGCTTTGAGCGAGTTATTTACCTACAACATCGAAGCAGCAAGCAAAACCGAGAATGCCGACCTGCAAAGTATCATGAGCGAAAAATGCTCGATCAAATTCACGCTCAAGAACAAGAGCGAGCGGGTCCTGAACGGCACGCTGGTCGATGCGCAGTGGCTCGGCCAGCAGGATGACCTCCAGATCTACCGCTTCACTCTGAGGCCCTGGCTCTGGCTGCTCTCGCAGCGGGCAGACTGCCGGATCTTCAAGAACAAGACCGCGCTCGACATCATCAAGGAGATCTTCGGCAAGGAAGGCTCGGCCAGCTTCGAGGATCGGACCAGCGAGACACTCCAGCCGATCGACTACTGCGTGCAGTATCGCGAGACCGATCTCGATTTCGTGCTGCGGCTGATGGAGCAGTACGGCGTCTACTACTATTTCAAGCACAGCGACGGCGACCACAAGCTGGTGCTCTGCGACTCCCGCTCCGGCCATGACGAAGTCGCGGCGGCAGCCGAGCCGAGTTTCCAGGGAGCGTCGTCGGCCTACGCTTTCGTCCCGCAGGGCAACCGCTTCCCCCGCTCGCAGGTCGAGCACCTCACGCATTGGTCGACGATGCGCCGCCTGCGGACCGGCAAGTTCGAGCTCAAGGATTACGACTTCGAGAAATCGGAATCCGACCTCACCGCCCGTGCCGAGGAAGGCTTCCCGAAGGCCAAGTCCTACGAGGCCTACGACTACCCCGCAGCCTACACCAAGCGCGACCGCGGCGAGCATTTCGCCCGCGTCATGGCGCAGGCCGAGCAGGCCAAGGACGACCGGCGCCATGCCGGCGGCGATGCCGCCAGCCTCTATCCCGGCGCGCTGATGAAGCTCTCCGACCATCCGACCGGCTCCGAGAACGCCGAATACCTCGTCGTCAGGGCCAGCCATGCCTACGGCATCCAGAGCTACCGGTCCTCAGGGCGGCAGGACGAGGCGCTCTATCACGGTTCCTACGAGCTGCAGAAAAGCGACCGGCGCTTCCGCGCCCCGCTCGTCACGCCGCGCCCAGCGATCTACGGGCCGCATACGGCCAAGGTCGTCGGCGAGCGCAACCGGGGCGAGGAAGGCGATATCGACGTCGACGAGTACGGCCGGGTCTGGCTGCGCTTCCATTGGGACCGCGAGGACGGCTCGACCTCCTGCCGCACGCGCGTCGCGCAGATGTGGGCCGGCAAGAACTGGGGCGGCCAGGTCATCCCCCGCATCGGTCAGGAGGTGATCGTCGAATATATCGAGGGTAACCCCGACCTGCCGATCATCGTCGGCGCCGTCGTCAACGACCAGCACAAGCCGCCCTACGATCTGCCGGCGAACAAGACCCAGTCGGGTCTCAAATCGGAATCGACCGACGGCGTCGGCTTCCCGGATTGCTACAACGAGATCAAGTTCGAGGACCGCAAGGGCCAGGAAGTCTTCGAGATGCACGCGGAGAAGGACCACAAGGTCGTGGTCAACAACATCGAGACGCGTGAGATCGGCGACAACTTCCAGAGCGGCGGCTATTCCCGCAGGACCACGCTGAAGAAGGGCGACGACAAGCTCGACGTCGAGAACGGCAAGCTCGATATCGAGGCACTGACGGAGATCAATCTCAAGGTCGGCGAGAGCCGGATCAAGATGACGCCGGGCAGCATCGAAATCACCTCGCCCAGCATCAAGATCAAGAGCGTCGGCATGACGGAGGTCGGCAGCGACGGCACCGTCGTGATCAAGGCTCCCATGGTGACGATCAACTGAGAGAGCGGCCGGACATGTCACGCCTGCGTTTCAGCACCGCCAGCGAGGTGTTCGAGACCTTTCCCTCGGCGCATGAGGCCGTCACCATGCCGCCGACAGCCGAGCCGCCGCTCTCGTTCCTGGCGCGGCTCGCCAAGGGTCCGGCGCCGACGGAGGCGATCGGCTTCTGCGCCTTCCTGCTGCCGCGGCGCGAAGCGGTCTGGTGGGGGCTGCAGGCGGTGCGCGCCATGCAGCCGCCCGGCGCGCAGGACCCCGGCCTCGCCGCGGCCGAGGCCTGGGTGCGCGAACCCGGCGACCGCACACGCTTCGAGGCGCTGAAGCTCGCACAGGCCGGCGATCGCGCCCGGCCCGGCACCTGGGTTGCCTGGGCCGCCGGCTATTCCGGTGGCAGCATGGTCGAGAGCCACGGCGTGCCCTGCCCGCCCGACCTCACCGCCAAGATGGTACGCATCGCCGTGCTCAACGCGATCAATCGCCTGCCCTCACGCGAGCGCGAGGTCGCCTTGCATCGCTGCATCGAGGCGTGCATTCGTTTGGCGGAAGACGATGCCGGCAAGCGCTAGCGACGGTTCGAGACCATGGCGCTGACACTGACGATCGAGAACGAGACCTCCCTGCCGGATGGCGGGCCGCTGAGCGTGACCGCCAGCGGCGGGCGTGGCCTCGACATCGGCCGCGATCAGCATCTCGACTGGGCGCTGCCCGATCCCTCGCGTGCCGTCTCCGGCCGCCACTGCGAGATCCGCTTCCGCGACGGCGCCTGGTGGCTGCGCGACATCTCGACCAACGGCACCTATGTCAACGGCGGCGAGCATCGTGTCCAGTCGCCCTATCGGCTCCAGAACGGCGACCGGCTGGAGATCGGCCACTACGTCATCGCTGTGACGATCGATGATGAGGGGAGGCAGGCTCCCCCGGCGTCGTTCTCCTCGCCGCCCTATTCGGCCCGCCCCGAAGCGCTCTGGGAGGCGAACGAGGAAGCTGCCCCGCCCATTGCCCGCCGCGACCTGATGCCGCCCAGCCACGCGAAGCCGGTCCACGCCAGCTTCATCGACTGGGCCGCTGACATCCCAACGCCGGATGCCGGGCCACTCCCACCCGTATCCGCCCCACCCCGCCCCTCACCGGCCTCGCAGAGTGACGACTTCGCCTGGGCGCCCCTGCAGCCGCCACCCGTCCCGCCGGCCGAGCCTGTGGCGCCGATCCCGACGCCCCGGCGCCCGCCCGTGAGCCCTGCGTCGGCAAACCCGTGGGATGAGCCCGTGCCCGACGCCGTACCCGCCGAAGTCTCAAACGCGCCGCCGGAGCCGGCCTTCACGCCCGTGCCGACCTTCCCGTCGGAAGCGCCCGTGCGCGCCGCAGCACCGCCGCCGATCTCGATGGGCGAGTTCATGCAGCGCTTCGCCAAGGGCGCCGGCGTCTCGCCGCAATCCCTATCGGCGCAGGATCCCGGCGCCTTCGCCGAGCAGCTCGGCGGGCTGATGCGCCTGATCGCGGAGGAACTGAAGGGCCTGCTCGCCGCCCGGGCCGAGACCAAGCGCATCGCCCGCAGCACCAACCAGACCATGATCCAAGCGCAGGACAACAATCCGCTGAAGTTCTCGCCGACCGTCGATGACGCGCTGCAGCTGATTTTCGGCCAGCCGCGCAGCGGCTATCTCGATGCGAAGCGCGCCTTCAACGAGAGCTTCCGCGACCTCAAGGCCCACCAGATCAAGACCTATTCGGCCATGCAGCATGCGCTGAAGATGCTGGTCGAGGACCTCGATCCGCAGGCGATCGCGGAAGCCACGGCGCAGGATGGCGGTCTCGGAGGCCTGATCGGCTCGCGCAAGGCGAAGATGTGGGAGGCCTATGTCGCGCGCTGGGAAGCCAAGACCGCGCCTTACGAGAACGGCCTCGTCGACGCCTTCATGATCTATTTCGCCGAGTGCTATGATCGCGGCGGGAAATGACGGCGGCTGACACCGTCATGCTCGCCCTTGTGGTGAGCATCCACGTCTTGGACACGTCACGCGGCAAGGAAGACGTGGATGGTCGGGACAAGCCCGACCACGACGCCGCCGGAGAGCGCACAAGAAGCTACCCCTTCGCCGCCACGGCGGTGATCTCGATGCCATAGCCGGGCGAAGCCAGCTTCGCCTCGACGGTCGCGCGGGCCGGCGCATGGCCGGGCGCCACCCACTTGTCCCAAACTGCGTTCATCTCGCCGATCTTGGCGATGTCGGTCAGGAAGATCTGGACGCTGAGGATGCGCTCCTTGCTGCTGCCGGCTTGTGCCAATGTGTCCTCCAGCAGCGCCAGAACCTCCTCCGTCTGCTCGGTCAGCGAAGCGCCTTCGGTCTTCTCGGCGACATGGCCGGCAAGGAAGACGATGCCGTTGAAGATGGCGGCGTCGCAGTAGCGGGCGGCCAGTCCGATGCGTTCGATGGTCATAGGCTTGCGTCCTGTCGGCGGAATGGTTGGGCCGCCGGCTTCGCCCGCCCGCCCCGGCAGGTCAAGCCGCTGGCAGCGCCAATATCTCGCGGATCGCGCGCGGCTGGAGCTGCCGCGGCAGCTCGTCCATCGCCGCCTGGTAGTAACCGAGAATGCTGAGCTGCTCATAGGTCGCCCAGATCGACTCATCCTCAAAGGCCGCGACGCGCTCCTCGAGGTTCAGGATCATGCCGTATTCGAGGCCGCCCGGTTCGCCATAGACAATCGGCGGGGGCGTCGGCTTGCTGCGCTTGCGTGCCTCGGCCGCGGCGAAGGCCGCGAGCGCACCGGGCTGCCAGATCTGATTATAGGCGGCCGTAACGTCACCAACCGGATCGCCCCTCACGGCCAGGATCTGCCGGCAGGCGGCGGCGAAGGCATCGGTGAGGCCGTTCGCCTCGGCGGCAGAATCCGCCTTGTTGTAGTCGGCGCCGAGCGGCTCGACATAGGCGAAGAGGTTCTCGAGCTGCCGCGCCGCCGGCCCAGACAGGAACAGCCAGGGAAAGGCGCCGTCGATCGAGAGCTGCCCGGGCAGGAGATGCGCCGCCTGTTCGCCGTCATCGGCCCGGAAGAACTGACGTGTCGCCGCCGTGCAGCTCACATGCGGGACCGGCAGCATCGGCCTCTTGCGCCGCGCCGGATCGCGGATCAGCGCCATGAAGCAGAGCGCCTCCGCCACCCGGCCGTTGCGGGCCATGCCGTGGTTCAGCGCCCGGCGCTGATCGGAGGAGAACCGCTGCACGATCTTGTGGCGGAAGCGCTCGCTCTTCGCCTCGCCCCGGTCCGGAACCGTCCGCCTGTTCTTGCCCATCGCGTCACCGGAATAGGAAACGATTCGCAATCAACGGCTTACGCCGTTTTCTTGAATCAGTTCGGGCTCAACCGCCGATCACCACTGTAGGCAGGCCCATTGCGATCTTGTTCGGCGGCCCCAGCGCCTCGATGATCGTATCGCCCATCCGGCAGGCGGGCAGGTTGTTGATCAGCACGGTCTGCGAGCCGTCGATGACCACGCCAGGGCCGTGCGGCTGCGGGGGCATCGGCGTCAGGCAATTGTGGATGTCCGCTCCGCCCGCGGCGCCGGTAATGGTCGAGCTCATCGCTGAAAGCGCCGCCGTCTTGGCCGCCTCCTCCGCAGCCTTCGCCGCGGGAGCGCCAGGCGTTCCCGCGGCAGCGAGCGTTGCAGCCGCGGCCGCCTGAAGCGTCGCATCCGATGCAGCCTTGGCCGACTGGATCGCGGCCGCCGCCGCTGCAGGCACGCCGCGCCAGGCCGGCAGGCTCCCGATCAGCACGTTGGGGCTGCCCGGCCCCGGCTGCAAGATCGGCGGCAGGGGGTGGATCACCGGGTCGGTGGTGCGAGCTGCAGGCCCTTTCGGCATGATCGCTCCCTTGATGACCGCTCCTTGGCCGGAACGGATTCGCCATCGACAGGACTGCGCCGAATTTCTCCGCCCGGCATCCTTCAAGTCAATGACGGCGGCGCGCGCCCCGGAGGCTTAGTATTCCCTTGGTGACGCTCGGTTATCTCCCGGATAAGCTCACCATGCCTGCCTTCGAGTGAGCGAGACCGGAATGTCGTGGTACAGCAAGGTCGTCTGGTCGGAAGGGCTTTTCCTCAGGCCGCATCACTTCCAGCAGAGCGATCGCTACCTCGAGAATTTGCTGGAAAGCCGCGTCAGGAACGTCACGCCCTATCCATGGGGTTTCTCCGTGCTGGAGATCGACCGCGACCTCGCCCAGCAGAGCCGGATCGGGCTGCGACGCGCGGTTGGCGTGATGCCGGACGGCACGCCCTTCGCCATGCCGGACAACAGCCCGCTGCCCGCCGCGATCGAGGTGCCCGAGAACGCCGCCGGCCAGCTCGTCTGGCTCTCGCTGCCCCTTGCCGCTGCCAATACGCGCGAGGTCGAGGACACGCTGAACGGCTCGGCCAGCCGCTATGTCCCCGCCAATGAGATACTGATCGACTCCACTGCTTCGCTGCGCACCGAGGAAGAGATCGACGTCGCCCATCCGCGCCTGACACTGGAGCTGCGCAAGACCTCGAAGGCCGGCTATGTCGGCCTGGCGCTCGGCCGCATCCTCGAAGTGCGCGACCGCGCCGTACTCTTCGACGAGAAATTCGCCCCGCCGGTGCTGGTCTTCTCGGCCTATCCGGTGATCGAGGGCTGGCTCGACCGCGTCATCGGCTGGATCGACAACAAGCTGGAGGAGCTCGCCCGCTACGCCGCCGATCCCACGGCGGGCGGCGGCCTGCAGAGCGCCGACTATTTCGTGCTCCAGCTCCTCAATCGCAGCATCCCCGTGCTGAAGCACATGCGCCGCTCGCGCTTCATCCATCCCGAGCGGCTGTTCACGGTCTTCGTAGCGCTCGCCGGCGAGCTTGCGACCTTCACCACGGCCGAGCGCCGCGCCCGCGACTACCCGGCCTATGACCACGACGACCTGGAGAACTGCTTCGCCCCGGTGGTGCGCGACATCCAGGACTTCCTCTCGGCCAATCTCGGCCGCCGCGCCATCCGGCTGGAGATCGTCGAGCGGGCGCAGAACGCCTTCATGTCGACGATCCGCGACCGCAGCCTCGTGCGCAATGCGACGCTGGTGCTGGAAGTGGCGGCGCGCCGGCCATTGACCGAGATCCAGGCGCAGTTCCCGCAGCTCTTCAAGGTCGGCCCCAACACCAAGATGAACGAGATCGTCCATGCCCATCTGCCGGGCATCAATCTCGTCCATCTGCCGACGCCGCCGCCGCAGATCCGCGCGCTGACGGATCATGTATACTTCTACCTCGACCGCACCTCGCCGCTCTGGCCGGAGTTCAGCACGGCGAGCTCGATCGGCATGCATTTTTCCGGTGACTGGCCCGATCTCGAACTCGAGCTCTGGGCCGTTCTGGAGGGCAGGCGATGAGCGATCCGGGTTCGCCGTCCGACCCGTTCGGCCGTTCCGAGCGGACCATCATCCGGCCGAACCCCGGCGGGCGCCGCGCGTCCCTGCCACCCGCTCCCGCCACGCCCTCGCCGAGCGCGCCACAGGCGCCCCAATCCTATCAGCCGCCGCAGGTGCCCTCGCCCGGCGTGCCCGGCGGCGGCGACGAGTGGATGTCGAACCCGGCGCCGATTCCGCAGCGGCAACAGGCCCCGCCGCCTTCGGGCGGCGGCCAGGCGCTGCCGCGCCGCGAGCAACTGCTGACGCCCAACGCCAATCCGCTGCTGCGTGCCGCAGGCCCGCTCCTGCTGTTGCTCGGGCGGATGCGCGCGAACCTCTCCAACGCTCCCTTCGCCCAGCTTCTCGGCCAGGTCGGTGAGTCCATCGAAGCGTTCGAGCACGAAGTACGTGCCGCCGGCGTCTCGGCCGAGACCGCACAGACCGCGAAATATGTGCTGGCCGCCACCGCCGACGACATCGTCCAGAACATCCCCGGCGACGACCGCCATGTCTGGACCCAGTACAGCATGCTCTCGCGCTTCTTCGGCGAGCGCACCGGCGGCGTCCGCTTCTTCGAGGAGCTGGACAAGGCCAAGGCCGACCCATCAGTCAATTACGACCTGCTGGAGCTGATGCATGCCTGCCTGGCGCTCGGCTTCCAGGGCATCCACCGCACCTTCTCAGGAGGCGCCAACAACCTGCAGATGATTCAGCGCAACCTCTTCGAGACGCTGCGCCGCGTGAAGCAGCCCGACCCCGAGCTTTCGCCGCGCTGGCGCGGACAGGCGATCGCGGCAACGGTCGCGGGCTTCAAGGTGCCGGTCTGGTCGGTGGCGGCGATTGCGGCCGTCGCGCTGCTCGGCGTCTATTTCGTCTTCCGCGCGTTGCTCTCGGGTAATGCCGAGGCGGCCTCAACCGCTCTGCTCTCGGTCCATCCCAAGGGCGAGATCGGCATCATGCGCAAGGTCTTCTCGGCCCCGCCGCCATCTCCCCCACCTCCGCCGCAACCGCCCAAGGTCTGCGCTGCGGTGCAGCCGCCAATCGTCTGCCTGGTAACGCCGAACGTCGTCATCGTCCGCCTGACCGGCATCACCCTGTTCGAGCCGGGGCAAGCCACAGTGCGCGTGGAGTTCCAGCCTCTGATCGAGCGCATCGCCGCGGTGCTGGAGCAGGAGGGCGGCGCGGTGAAGGTCGTCGGCCACACCGACAACGTGCCGATCCGCACCGCCCGCTTCCCGTCGAATGTCGAGCTGTCGCAGGCCCGCGCCAAGGCAGTCGGCGACCTCCTGAAGACCAAGCTCAGCAAGCCCGATCGCATCGGCTTCGAGGGCAAGGGTGCCGACACGCCGATCGCGCCGAACAATACCCCCGCCGGCCGCGCCCAGAACCGGCGTGTCGAAATCCTGATCCAGCGGCAGGGCTAGGGAGGCGAACCGATGAACCTCGCCACCGGGCTGCGCATCCTCGCGATCCTGATCGGTGCGCTCGCGCTCGCGGCGCTGGTCTGGTTTGGCGGTCCCTTCCTCGCCTTCGGCGAAGTCCGTCCCTTCGAGTCGCTCTGGGTCCGCCTGCCCATCGCCGTGCTGCTGCTCCTTGGCGCGCTCGTCTGGATCGGCTTCATCGTCGTCCACCGCCGCAAGGCCACCGCAGCGCTGACCGAAGCGCTGGAAAAGGAGGAGTCGACCGGCGACGGCGCGGCCCTCTCCAGCGCCATGAAGGACGCGCTCGCGACCCTGAAGAGCGCGCGCGGCAAGGGCGGCGGCGACTATCTCTACGACCTGCCCTGGTATGTCATCATCGGCCCGCCCGGCGCCGGCAAGACCACCGCTCTGGTCAATTCCGGGCTGAAGTTCCCGCTGGCGCGCGGCGCGACGCCGGCCGCCATCGCCGGCTCCGGCGGCACGCGCTATTGCGACTGGTGGTTCGCCGAGGATGCGGTGCTGATCGACACTGCCGGGCGCTACACCACGCAGGACACCGACACCAAGGCCGAGAAAGCGAGCTGGTTTGCCTTCCTCGACCTGCTCAAGACCAACCGCCCGCGCCAGCCGATCAACGGCGTGCTGGTCGCGATCAGCGTCGAAGATCTGCTGACCTCCTCGCCTGAGGAGATCGCCGCCCATGCCGACGCGATCCGCTCGCGCCTGCTCGAATTGCACGAGCGACTGAAGGTCGATTTCCCGGTCTATGCCATCTTCACCAAGGCGGACCTGATCGCCGGCTTCAACGAGTTCTTCGGCCAATTGACCGAGCCGCAGCGGCGCATGGTCTGGGGCCATACCTTCCAGACCGCCGACAAGACCCGCAACATGATCGGCGACGTGCCGCCGGAATACGATGCGCTGATCGAGCGGCTGAACGAGCGCCTGCCCGACCGGCTCCAGGACGAGCACAATCCGACCTCCCGCGCCCAGATCTTCGGCTTCCCCAGCCAGATGGCGACGCTGAAGCGCTCGATCGTCGATTTCCTGACCCGCGTCTTCGAGCCGACGCGCTACCACGCCAATGCGACCCTACGCGGCTTCTACTTCACCTCTGGCACGCAAGAGGGAACGCCGATTGACCAGTTGATCGGCGCGCTCTCGCGCAATTTCGGCTCGGACCACGCCGGCGCAGCCTCCTTCTCCGGCAAAGGCAAGAGCTATTTCCTGACCGAGCTGGTGCAGAAGGTCGTGATCGGCGAATCTGGCTGGGTCTCGACCGATCTCGGCGCCGCCCGTCGCACGACCATGCTGCGCATCGCCGGCTTCGCCACGGTCGCGCTCCTGTCGCTCGCGGCGCTCGGACTGTGGTGGACGAGCTTCTCGCGCAACAGCGACCTGATCACCGCGACCAATTACGGCCTCGCCGACTATCGCAGCGCCGCAGCCCCCGTCCTGCAGGAGACCACCGTCTCCGACCGCAATTTCAGTCGCATCCTGCCGCTGCTGCACAAGCTCAGGAACATGCCGGCGGGCTACGCCACCCAGGACGAGCCGACGCCCACGCTCGCAACCTTCGGCCTCAACCAGCGCGAGCGCCTGCAGAACGCGACGGAGATCACCTATCAACAGGCGCTGGAGCGGATGCTGCGCCCGCGCATCATCTTCCGGCTGGAAGAGCAGCTCGAGCAGCAGGCCAACAATCCCGGCTTCGTCTACGAGGCGCTCAAAGTCTACATGATGATCGGCGGCCAGGCGAAGCTGGACCGCGACCTCGTGACCTCCTGGATGCGGCTAGACTGGGCAGAGAACCTCTTCCCCGGCCCGGCCAACGCCAAGGGCCGCGAGGCGCTTGAAGAGCATCTCACCGCCATGCTCGACCTCGACGAGGGCGACACCGAGCCGATGGTCAAGCTCAACCAGTCGCTGATCGAGCAGAGCCAGCGGACGCTGCGCCGCCTCAGCATCGCCGAACGCGCCTATGAACTCCTGAGGACGCAGGCCCGCAGCGAGAGCGCGAAGGACTGGGTCGCCTCGCAGCGCGGCGGCTCTGATGTGCGGCTGGTCTTCGAAGGGATCAGCGGCGAGGACCTCGACCAGATCCGCGTGCCCTATTTCTACACCTATGACGGCTTCCAGACCGCTTTCATCGGCAGGCTCGGCGATATCGGCGACCGCATCGAAAGGGAGCGCTGGATCCTGGGCGAGAATGTCGACCAGCAGGCGATCACCGCCCAGTACGCCACGCTGTTCCAGGATTTGATGAAGCTTTACAGCCGCGACTATGTCGCTACCTGGCAGAAGACACTGCGGCGACTGAAGCTCCGGCCGCTCAACGCAGACAAGCCGCGCTATGTCGCGCTCAGTGCCATCTCAGCCGCGACCTCGCCGTTCAAGCAGGTGCTGGAATCGCTGCGCGACGAGACGCAGATCACGAAAGAACGCCCGAACGCGAAGAAGGCCGTGGCCCAGGCGGCCGCGAAGAACGTGGCGCAGACGCTGGACGAGCGCGCCAGCCAGGCGCTGGGCCGGCTCGGCACCAATCTGCCGATGGCCTCGGCAGGCGTCGACCGCGTGCTCGCCGGCAGCAACGACGTCTCGCTCGGCGCCGATATCGAAGTGCAGTTCAAGCCCTACCACGTCCTCGTCGACGGCGATCTCGGCCGCCGGCCGGTCGACCAGCTCCTCCAGACCTTCTCGGAGATCAGCCAGAACCTCGCCATCGCCGCGACCAACCCGGCCCAGTCGGCGGCGGCAAACGCGGCGCTCGTGCCGCTGATCGCGACGTTGCGCGCCAACTCCTCGCGCTATCCCGCCCCCTTCGACGGCATGATCGTCCAGGCAGTCAACGACTTCGAGGGCGATGCGACCGGCGCCACCGTCGCCCTGCTCCGGCAGGCGCTGGCCGAGCAGGTCACCGGCGTCTGCAACGAGATCGTCACCAACCGCTTCCCCTTCACCAAGGCCAGCGCCCGCGACGTGCCGCTCGCCGATTTCGCCCGGCTCTTCGCGCCCGGCCAGATCATGGACAAGTTCTACAAGGAGCGTCTGGAGCCCTTCGTCGACACCTCCAGGCCGCAATGGAACTGGCGCGTCGACAGCCGCGTCGCCCGCGCCCTCTCGCCGAGCACCCTGCGCGAGTTCCAGCGGGCCAGCGAGATCAAGGAGGCCTTCTTCCCGACCGGCGGCAACCTGCCCTCGTTCCAGATGGTGGTGACGCCGACGGCGCTCTCGGCCGACGCCTCCAACGCCAAGCTCGAGATCAACGGCTTCACGGTGACGAGCCAGCAGGGCGTCAACACACCGGCCCCGGTGATGTGGCCAGGTGGCGGCGTCGGCAAGACGGCGGTGACGCTGACGCTCGGCGGCGGCAGCAACGCTTCCGGCGGCATGTTCGGCGGCGGCTTCTTCTCCTCGGGTTCGCAAGGCGGCGCGCAGGGCGAAGCCAAGCTCTTCGAGAAGGACGGCACCTGGTCCTTCTTCCGCCTGCTCGATGCCGGCTCGGTGCTGAAGCAAGGCGACAATGTCGGCTTCACGCTGAGCGCCGGCGGCCGGCAGGTCGGATATTCCTTCGGCGTCGGCTCTCTCAAGAACCCGCTGATCCTGCCGGCGCTGCGGGAGATCCGCTGCCCTTCCGGGATCTGAGCGCATGCCCTGCGGCCTCTTCGGCAAGCTTCCGGCCAAGCGTGACTTCATCGCGCTCAACGCTCCCTCCGGCTTCCTGGCAGTCTACGAGAAATGGCTGCAGGGCGGCTTGACCGCGAGCAGGCTCGAACTCGGGGGCCGTTGGCAGGAGGCATATCTCAATGCGCCGATCTGGCGTTTCTGGCTGGGCGCCGCCCATGGCGGGCAGACGGTCGCGGGCGCCTTCATGCCGTCGGTCGACGGCGTCGGCCGCTATTTCCCGCTCACCGTCTTCGCCGTTGCCGGGCCCGGCAGCGCTATTCCGCCGCCGGAACTCGATCCGCAGGATCAATGGTTCGCGGCGATCGAGGACTTCCTGCTGCAGGCGCTGGAACCCGATGCGCGCTACGAAACCGTCGCCCAGCGCCTCGCCGCCCTGCCCGTCGCCACCGACCATCTCCTCGCCGCCCCGCCGCAGGACATGGTGCGCCTTTCGGACGGCACCATCGTCAGCGCAGCGATCGCTTCCAGTTTTCCGGAGCGGCTTGCGGCGCTACGCGTTGAGGACCATGCCCGTGCCTACGCGCATGCCTGCTACCTCTGGACCGTGGGCGGGCCGAATTTCGAGCCGCTGGCGCTCACCGGCCAGGCCCTGCCGGATCCCTATCTCTTCTCCGGTCTGCTGACCGGCCGTTTCGATACCCATCTCGAATCCAAGCGCGTCAGCTCATGAGGGCGCTGCCATGAACGACACCCCGCGCGAGGCCTCCGACTTCGAGACCGGCTGCATCAGCCACACCGGCAAGGTGCGCAAGGCGAACGAGGACAATTTCATCCTGCGCCCGGAAATCGGCCTCTGGGCGGTGGCGGACGGCATGGGCGGGCACGAGAACGGGGCGCTCGCCAGCGCGACCGTGGTCGCGGCGCTGGAAGCGGTGGGAACGGCGAGTTCGGCGCCCGATCTGCTGGCCATGCTGGAAGACAGCGTGCTCAACGCCAACGAGACGCTGCGCGCGGAGATCCGCCGGCGCGGCGCCACCATGGGCGCGACCCTCGTCGCCTTGCTGATCCATCAACGCCATTTCGCCTGCCTCTGGTCGGGCGACAGCCGCATCTACCTCGTCCGAGGCGGGCACATCGCGCAGGTCTCGCGGGATCATACCGAGGTGCAGGACATGGTCGATCGTGGCCTGCTGACGCCCGACGAGGCCAAGCGCTCGCCGCGCCGGCACATCATCACGCATGCGATCGGCGTCCATGAGCGGCCGGAACTCGATCTGGAAAACGGCGAGATCGCCGATGGCGACGCCTTCATCCTCTGCTCGGACGGATTGACGGAGCATGTCGCCGATGGCGAAATCCTGCAGGCCGTCGAGGCCGGCGGAGCGCAGGCCGCCTGCGACGCCCTGCTCGCGCTGACGCTCGACCGCGGCGCGCGCGACAACGTCACGATCGTCATCGTCCGCTACCGGCAGGGCGCGACGGAGAAGACGCGCTGGATGCCGAACCGGCGCGCGCAGGGCGCCAGCCCGCCAGGGAGCACCACGCCATGAGCGACGACTCCGAGCGCACCGTCTTCGCGCCCCGCGCCAATGCCCGCCTCGGCACGCGGCTCAACGGCATCTACGAGATCGAGAGCCTGATCGCGGTCGGCGGCATGGGCGAGATCTATCGCGGCCGCGCCATCCAGACTGGCGACGCGGTGGCGATCAAGATGATCCGCCCCGACATGGCACGCGACGAAGCCGTGATCGCCCTGTTCCGACGCGAGGCGGCGGCGCTGCACAACCTCTACAACGAGGCCATCGTCCGCTATTACGTCTTCGCCATCGATCCCGTGACGGAGACGCCCTATCTGGCGATGGAGTTCGTCGACGGCCAGCCACTCTCCGAGCGCATCAAGGAGCGACCGCTGTCGATCCAGGAAGCCGACATCCTGCGCCAGCGCGTCGCGCCGGGGCTGCACGCGGCCCATCGGCTCGGCATCATCCACCGCGACATCTCACCGGACAACATCATCCTGCCCGGCGGCGATCCCTCCCGCGCCAAGATCATCGATTTCGGAATAGCTCGTTCGAGCATCCTCGGCGAAGGCACGGTGATCGGCTCCGGCTTTGCCGGCAAGTACAATTATGTCTCGCCCGAGCAGCTCGGCCTCTACGGCGGCGAGGTCACCGGCCGCTCGGACATGTATTCCTTCGCGCTGGTTCTGGCGCAGGCGGTGACGGGCCGCGCCATCGACATGGGCGGTTCGCAGGTCCAGATTCTCGACAAGCGCCGCCGCCTGCCCGATCTCTCGGCCGTCGATGCACGGCTGCGCCCCTTGCTCGCCCGCATGCTCGCGCCCGATCCGAAGAACCGCCCGGCCGACATGGCGGAGGTCGCGGCCTGGCAATCATCCGCAGCGGGCCGGAAAGCTGCAACCTCCTCCGGCACGACCGGGGAGAAACGCTCCCCTGTGGCACTCGTTGCCGGTGTCGCGGTGCTGGCAGTGCTGGCGGGCGGAGGCCTCTACGCCTGGAGGACCCTGCAGCCCGACCAGGCAGCCCACATGGCGCGGCTGCAAAAGGCCGCCCCGCCTTCCCTGTCCGAGCAGCCGTCGGCGAGCGCGGGCGGCAACGCCGCCAGCAATGGCCCGCCGCCTTTGACCGAAGCTCCCGCTGCCTCGCCGCCCCAATCCACAACCGCCCCGAGCACCGCGGCCCAGGCCCCCGCATCGCCGGCCGCTGCACCGCCTCCGACGTCGTCACCTTCGGCACCGCCACAGCAGAACTCCGGAAAACCGCAGATCGCCACCAACCTCGAACCGGTGCCATCTGCGCAGCCTTCGCGCCCGCCCGTCGCCGAACCCGCCGCCAAGTCGCCGCTACCAGAGGCGAAGCCCGCCGAGAAGCCGCTGGCCGCGGTCATGCAGCCGCCGCCTTCCACGCCACCCGTGACGCCGCCCGCCCCCCAAGCGCCGCCGGCCGCGGCGCAGGAGCCAGAGCCGCGCACGCCCGCCGAACGTATCGAGCGCTATGTCCGCGACTATGATGGCGGGCCCTGCTTCTTCCTCTGGCCGCAGGAGATCGGCGACCGCAAGGCAACGCTGGAGGGCTTCGGCAGCGCCTCGGCCCCCTTCATCGCCTTCGACAACGCCTTCAAGGCCGAGCAGGGTTTCGAGGCCCAGATCAACCTGCGCCCGGTCACCAACGCACAATGCCCGATGGTCGATTTCCTGCGCCAGCCCGGCATCGGGATCGATCGCAGCCCGCGGCTCCAGATCGGCGCCTTCAACATGAAGAGCGGCGATGTCCTCAACGGCTCGGTCGACGCCGGCGGCGGCCAGAACCTCGATGTCGTTCTGATCGGCGACGACGGGCTGGTCTATAATCTGGAGAGCTTCATGAAGCGCGAAGGCGGCAAGGTCACCTTCAACCTCAAGCTCGAATCGACCGGCGGCGCGGCTCGTCCCCAGACCGTGCTCGCGCTCGTCAGCCAGGAGCCCTTGCCGGCGTTGGCCGGCCCGAATCCTGCGCCGGCCAGCGAATTCTTCGCCAATCTCAAGCTCGATCTCGCCCGCCAGACCGGCAAGCTCGGCCTCGCCATCAAGTATTTCCGGATCGAGTAGGTTTCGGCGGGCGCGTCGTTCTCGGGCGCAGCGAAGCGCACACCCGAGAATCTCTCCCCGGAGATGCTCGGGTCGCGCCCGATCATGGCGGAGCGTTGCTTCTCCTACTCCTCCCGGTAGAGCACACCCCACTCGTCCTGCCAGACGTCGTCGACATCCGCGACGACGATCGGCGCCCGGAGCTCGTTGGCGAGGCGGATCGCGGTACGAAAGGCGTCCTTCGCCGGGAGCTCGTCGCTGACGAAATCATTGACGAGATGCCCGCTGGCGAGCTCGGCCGGGCAGAGCACACGGCCGAAGGCCTCGCCGCCACGCTCGCTCAGGCTGAGCGTGATCGCATCGGCCTGTGGCTCGTCGACCTGCTCGAAACGGTTCCCCGGCATGAGCTCTCTCCTTTCAATGCCTCCCGAAGCGGGAGGAGATGGCCGCAGGCGGAATCGCACGCGGCGAAACACGTCACTTCTTCGGCTGCGGGCGCGCCAGTCCCGGCCCCATTGTCGGCCTCACGGCGCTGTAGCGATCGAGCCTGACCTTGATCATGTCGTTGAATTTCTTGTGGACCTCGGACACCGAGAGCGTCTTGGTCTCGCCGCCGGCGTCGGCATAGAAGATCGGCCGGTTGGCCTGGGCAGGCTTCGGCAGCAACTCCGCCGCCTTGACGCCCGGCGTCTCCTCCATCGTCTCGATGAAGGTCTGCGCCGCATCCGGGCCGAGAAAGTGGATGAGGTAGATCTCGCCGCCGGTGAGATGGCGCCCCATCGCGCGCTCGAGCCGCAAGGTGTCGCGCTTGAGCATCTCAGCAGCGAGCAGCGCCGAAATATAGGGTTCGCGCCGCATGTCGAGGATGCGCTGGCGCTGCCCCCCGTCCAAGATGATGAATTGCCGGCCGGAGCGGCCGATCAGCTTCGCTTCCGAAGCGAGCCCGTGCTTGGCCCCGAATTCGTAGATCACGCCGAGCCAGGTCTGCTCGATGAACTGGTAGAGCCCCGTTGCCGATGACGTCTGCGCCTTCACAGCCGTCGAGAAAGAGGATTCCTTGTCGGCGACCGCCATCAGCAGCGTCGGATCAGCACCGACGATCTTGCTCGCGCGCACGATCGTGTCGACCAGATGCCGGCGGATCTTGATCGGCCCGAAGGTCAGGATCTGGTCGGGATCGCCGCCGGAGATCTGCGGCGGCGGTTGCGGGGCGCCGCTGGACGTGGCCGATCCCGTTGGCGCGCCCTGCATCTTCGGCGGCACCAGCAGGATATTTGAGGGGAGCTGCAGCTGATTGACCGGCACCTGCTGGGTCGGCGCATCCTCCTGCGGCCTGATGGCGGCGAGCGACGGATCGTTGTCGAGTGCGAACTGGGCCGCCTGCCGGGCGCCCTCCAGATCCTGCTCGACCGAAGACAGGATGAGCGAGGGGCGAGCCGGGCCGTCCTTGAGCGCGGGGGCGTCCGTTGACGCGACGTCCTCTGTCGCAGCCTGTAAGGGCCGGTCCGGCGGCCGCAGGCGCGCATAGGCGAGACCGAGCACTGCTAGCGCGATACAGGCGATGCCGCCGCCCACGGCAGCGATCGCCACGCCTCTGGAAGGCCCGTGCCTGGGCGCCCGAGCCTGGGCGGGTTCTCCGTCAGGCGACGCTGCCTTCTTCGCCCCAAGTGCCGGAGAACCGACGGCCGAAGCCGGCGCCGAAACCGACGACTGCGCCTTTGCAGCCGGTCCGGCGGCTCTGACGGGGCCAGCCTTCCCAAGCGGCGCAATGGCTTGCGGCGCTGATGGCTGTACGCGAACCGGCTGGCTCGTTGACGAGCCTACCGCATTGCCGACCGAGTGGCGCAGGCTTGCGAACCAGGCCGCATCGCTCCGTTCACCGAGCGCCGAAAGCTCGTCGACGAGCCGCTGCGCCGTCATGTGCGGGACATTGGCCTCCCGCGCGATCGCCGCCGCCGCTCCCTTGCCGGGCTGCTCGGCGAGCGTTTTCAGGGCAAAGAACCAGAGCTGCAGCGGCGTGCGCCGGCTTTCCATCGGCGTGCCGGCGGCGGGATGGATCATATAGTGGCAGTGATTGCAGGCGAAGCCGCGCAGCTTCGGCCGCATCGCGAACGAGGTGCCGCGCCCACAGGCCGGGCAGGCCATGATCGTGCCGCCATGGCGCAGGCGCATCAGCTCGGCGAGGCAGGCCTCCTCGGGAAACAGCGCCTGGAATTGCCGGAAGCGCTCGCTCATCCTGACGGTCCGCGCCTCTTCGTCCCTGACGCAAGGTTACGCCCCGAGCCGCGGGGCAACAATCCTCATGCCCGCAGCAAGGCGAGACGGGCGACATCCTTCAGATGCATCGCCACTTCCGCTGCCGTCGCCCGCTCCGGCAGGTTGGTGACCGCGATGCCCGCCGCCCTCGTCTCGGCCAGGAAGGCGTTCATGTCGTCGAGCAGCGTATCCTGATCGCGCGAGCCATCGAGCAGACTGACGAATTTCCGGACGACGAGGCTGTCGAGCTGGACGGTGCGGTGGCGCAGGTCCGTCACCTCGAAGGCGCTCGAGGCCTGCCACCGCGCGATCTCGCTGGCGGCTGGCTTCTCGCTGATCTGCGTCGTCAGCGCCGGCGGCTCCAGCCGGATGTCGAGCAGCCCCGCCTTGAAGATCGCGATCAGCGCCTCGTCGAGCCGCTCCACCTCGTGATCGAGATCGGGACCGAGCTCGCCGGCCACTTCGCGGCAGGAGCGCGCGACCAGTTCCTCCCAGGCGATGCTGGCCGGCCAGATCGCGCTCATGATGCCGAGCGCCGCCTTGCACAGTGGCAGATCGACCGAAAGCCGCACGCCCTCGTCGAACTCGAAGCGCTCGACGCCAGGCCTCTCCTCCTCCGTCGCCTGCGCGGCCAGCCTTGCATTGGCCGCGAGGTAGTAAGGCCTCAGCGCATCAGCCCGGATGCCCCGCCGCAAGGGCAGTTCGGCCCGGCAGAGCAGTGTCTCGCGGAAGGCGCGCCCGATCAGCAGGTCGAGCATCTGCTCGCGCCGCGCCGCCGCCTCGACCGGGATTTGCGCCAGGAGCTGCTGCGCGGGGCCCTTGGCGGCGCCGTAGAGATTCGGGAACGACGCTTCCGCCAGGAATTGCAATCGGTGCCCCTCCGCAGCAGACAGAACCTCATGCAGCGCGAAAGCCCGCGCCCCCGGATTCAGGTCGTCATGGTAGAAGACATTGTCCGGAAGCTCGTCGATCTGCTTCAGGCGCTGGCGCAGCGCCGCACCGTGATAGCTGTCGGGATCGCTGGCTTCGGCGACCTCCTTGAGCGCGGCGCGCGCCGCCCGCACCCGCTCGCACGGCTCGTCGATGTCGCGGACCGCATAGAGCATGACGTCCCGCGCAAGATCGCGCAGGCGGCAGCCCGGCAGCGCGTTGTAGCTGACATAGGCGACGCCCTGCGGCGCCAGCAATTCGCCGAACAGGGCGATGATCCGCTCTCGTACCGGATCAGGCACCCAGGAATAGACGCCGTGGACGATGATGTAATCGAAGCGTCCGAGGTCGGATGTCAGCTCCAGGATATCCTCCTGCCTGAAGGCAACATTCGACAGGCCGAGCTCTGCCGCATTGGCATTCGCCTGCCGGATCGAATCCCCGCTGAGGTCGATGCCGAGGAAACGGCCCTGCGTATACTGCGCCGCCATCGGGATCAGGTTGCCGCCGCGCCCGCAGCCGAGTTCCAGCACGCGCATCTGCGACGGCAACGCCGGACTCATTCCGTGGAAATGCGCAATGGTCGCCAGCCGCGCCGGGTGGGTCTGCGAGAACGAATGGCCGGGATAGGCCACCGCATCATAGGGGTTGATCGCTGAAGCGCTCGTCATGGCCGCCGCCCGGCTGCGTTCAGCCCATTCGAGCCCAGCCGCCTCTCCGGCGCCTCATCCATTTGAAGGAGCGGCCAAACCATCCTGCTCCAAGCATGTCGAGCGATGGGTCGGCCATGCCGGAAAATCGGCGAGATCAGAAGGGCTCGATCCCGCCCGGCAATTCCCAGGCTCGGACGATATCGTGAAGGCCTGCTTCAACTTCGGCTTCTGAAAGGCGCGTGAACTGGCTAGGCTGCCGGCACACGTCAATCCTGCCGGGTCCCGTCGATGCGCAGCCAAAAGATCATCCATGTCGTCGGCTGCCATGCCGCGGGCGAGGTTGGCGACGTCATCGTGGGCGGCGTCCAGCCGCCTCCGGGCGAGACGATTTGGGAGCAGTCGCGCTTCATCGCCGCCGACGAAACCCTGCGGAACTTCGTGCTCAACGAGCCGCGCGGCGGAGTCTTCCGCCACGTCAACCTGCTCGTTCCGCCCAAGGATCCGCGCGCCCAGATGGGCTGGATCATCATGGAGCCGGCCGACACGCCGCCGATGTCGGGCTCAAACACGATCTGCGTCGCGACCGTGCTGCTCGACACCGGCATCCTGCCGATGCAGGAGCCGCACACCGATATCGTGCTGGAGGCGCCGGCCGGGCTGATCGAGATCCGCGCTACCTGCCGCGACGGCAAGGCCGAGGCGATCAGCCTGCGCAACGTCCCCTCCTTCGCAGCCCGGCTCGACACGACGATCGAGGTCCCCGGCCTCGGCACGCTCACGGTCGATATCGCCTATGGCGGGGACAGCTTCGTCATCGTCGACGCGGCGCGTCTCGGCTTCGCGATCGCGCCCGACGAGGCCCGCGAGATCGCCGAAACCGGCATGAAGATCACCCGCGCGGCGAATGAGCAGCTCGGCTTCGTCCATCCCGGCGATACCGCCTGGGATCACATTTCCTTCTGCCAGTTCGCAGCCCCGGTCGAACGCATCGATGGCGTCCTGACCGGCCGCAATGCGGTGGCGATCCGCCCCGGCAAGATCGACCGCTCGCCGACCGGCACAGGCTGCTCGGCGCGGATGGCCGTGCTGCATGCGCGCGGACAATTGGGCGTCGGCGAGCGCTTCGTCGGCCTGTCGATCATCGGCTCCCGCTTCGACTGCGAGATCGAGGGCCTGACGCGCGTCGGCGATACGCCGGCGATCATCCCGCGAATCACCGGCAGCGCCTGGGTGACCGGCACCTCCCAGCTCATGCTCGATCCCGACGACCCCTGGCCCGCCGGCTACAGGCTCTCCGATACCTGGCCAAAACTCTGAGATGACGCGAGACTGACTGGGAAACGGTACAGCAGCCCTTGACACCTGCCGGTGCGATAGGGAATTTGGCCGCCGATGCGGGTGTAGCTCAATGGTAGAGCAGCAGCCTTAATGCGCCATCGATCAAAACGTTCAAGTTCGACACGGCGGCGGGCTTGAACAATGTAGGTGGCGATTGCGAGTTGATTTTGATAAGGCGTCAGCAATGGCGCGCACGCGGGCGTAGCTTAGTGGTAAAGCACTAGCCTTCCAAGCTAGCTATGAGGGTTCGATTCCCTCCGCCCGCTCCAACTCCCTTCCCGACTGCATAAGCTGAGCCCGCCGCCCTCGGCGACGGACTGCTCCCTCCGCGGCCTCGGCTGTGCGGACCGCGCGTGCTTCGGCCTTGAGGCGGCCGCCCCGCCGGGCGCCGCCCCGGCCGACGAACGGAATTCTCCCGCCGAAGCCCCTGTCGTGGCGCTTTCCACCTCCGGCTCAACTGATCTTTGAAAAGCTGTTTCATTGACCGCGGGTCTCTCCGCAGAAACAATGACAGTATCGAGCGATATTCCTCTCGCTCCTTCGCGGGATTTGCTGGAGCAGCTTGCGCCGCGTCAACAACGCTAAAAGCACCACGATGAAATCGTGGGCTCCGAAGCACGGAGACACGCCGGCGATGCCGACCAACGTCACAGTCAGTTCTGCTGCCCCGCCGCGGAGGCGATGTTCCTGACGGAACGCCGGCGCCGCTGAGCGCCTGACGACTTCCTTTCCGAATTCGTTTTCCCTGCGACGCCGGCCTGCCGGCGAAGGAGACCTCATGTCTCGTGCGAACACCGACAGCAGCGCCGAAGCGCCCAACCGGCTCTCCCCCGCAACAGAAGACGGCCGGGTCATCTCCCTTCCGGCTCGCCGCCATCATCCGACAGCGCGTCAGGCTCCCCCGCCCGCCGCCCCCGATCCGCAGTCTCCGTCAGAGGTTTCCATGGCGATCGTCTCGCTGACCCCCCCGGCTTCGCACGCTGCCATCCGACCAGCGGCGAGCGCTTCGCCGCCTGCGAGGGACGTCAGTCGCGAATTCAGGTCGGCGCTGCGCCATCTCGCCGGCGGCGTCTCCGTCATCACGACGGGGCGTGGCGATGACCGGACCGGCCTGACCGTGACCTCGCTGTCCTCGCTTTCGGCCGAGCCGCCGACCGTGATGTTCGGCGTCAACCTGTCGTCCTCCTCCTTCCCGGTGCTCAAGCGTCACCGCAGCTTTGGCGTGAACTTCCTCACCGCCGCGCAGAAGGAGGTCGCCGACCGCTTCGCCGGCCGCGCCGGCGAAAAGGGCCCCGCCCGCTATGCCGAGGCGCGGTGGAGCGAAGGCCGCACCGGCGCGCCCCTGCTCGAAGGCGCGCTGGCCGCACTGGATTGCGAGCTGGAAGAGCTGATCGAGCGGCACTCGCACGCCATCGTCATCGGCCGGGTGCGCGAGATCAGGCTCGGCGCCAACGATGCCGCCCTTCTCTACTGGCGCGGTGACTATGAGCGGCTCGGCTGGATGGCCGAGGAAGCTCGCACCGCGCTCGGCCTGCGCTCCCTCTGACCTTCTCGATACGGCTTTCCGACATGACCTATAGCCTCAGCCTGCTCGACAAGAGCCCGATCCTCGAAGGCGAGACCGCCGCCACGGCGCTGCAGCGCACGACGAGCCTCGTCCAGGCCGCCGAGCGTCTCGGCTATCGCCGCTTCTGGCTGGCCGAGCACCACGATTTCCCCGGTCTCGCCAGCCCGGCCCCCGAGGTGCTGGCGGCCTATCTGCTGGCGCGCACGCAGCGCATCCGCATCGGCACCGGCGGCGTGCTGCTGCCGCATTACAGCCCCTACAAGGTCGCCGAGATCTTCAACCTCCTGGCCTCGCTGGCTCCCGGCCGCGTCGATCTCGGCATTGGCAAGGCTCCCGGCGGCCTGCCCTTCGCGACCAAGGCCTTGCGGGTGCTCCATGATCCGGCGCGCTCGCCCTCGTTCGAGGCTCTGCTGGACGAGCTCGACACTTTCCTTGCCCCGCCAACCGAGGCACCCGGCCCGCAGGAGAAGGCCCGTGCCTTCCCGGTACCGCCCGTGACGCCGGAGCGCTTCCTGCTCGGCGCGAGTCCCGACAGCGCCCGGCAGGCCGGCGAACGCGGCTGGCACTTCGTTTTCGCCGGCCACCACAATGGCGACCCGAAGGCGATCGAGGTCAGCCTGAACGCCTATGCGAAAGCCGGCGGCCCGGCTGCACTGCTGCTCGCGGTTGCCGCCTTCGCCGCCCCGACGGCCGAGGAGGCACTCAGCCTGACGGAGAACCATCGCGTCGTCCGTCTCACGCTCGACAACGGCCAGAACCTCAATCTCGGCAGCGAGGAACAGGCGGCCGAATACGCCCGCCAGGCCGGCGCCTCCTCCTACAGCACAGAGATCCGCAAACCACACATCCTCGCCGGCACGCCCGAGCAGGTCCGGCGCGAGCTCGACGCGCTGCATGCCCGCTTCGGCATCGCCGAATTCGTCATCGACACGCCGGTGGCCCTCACCGCCCGGCGCCTCGCCTCCGTGACGCTGCTCGCCGGTGAGACGCCGGCGCTGGCGGCCTGATCCCTCCCTCCCGAAAGGACACATCCATGTCCCGCACCCGCCTCACCTTCGGCCTGATGCTGCAGGGCGCCGGCAGCCACATGAACGCCTGGCGCCACCCGAGCAATCCGGCGGATGCCAGCGTCAATCTCGACTTCTTCATCCGCAACGCCCGCAAGGCCGAGGAGAACGGCATCGCCTTCGCCTTCGTCGCCGACGGGCTCTACATCAACGAAAAGTCGATCCCGCACTTCCTCAACCGCTTCGAGCCGCTGACCATCCTCTCGGCACTGGCGACGACGACCAGCAAGCTCGGCCTCGTCGGCACGGTCTCGACCTCCTACAGCGACCCCTTCACCATCGCCCGGCAATTCGCCTCGCTCGACCTGCTCAGCGGCGGCCGCGCCGGTTGGAACGCAGTGACCTCTCCGCTGGAGGGCTCCGGCCGCAACTACAGCCGCCCGCATCCCGAGCACGCGCTGCGGTACGAGATCGCGCATGAGTATCTCGACATTGCCAAGGGCCTCTGGGATTCGTGGGATGACGATGCCTTCCTGCGCGACCGCGAGAGCGGCCGCTTCTTCGACCGCGAGAAGCTCCACGCGCTCAATCACAAGGGCCGCTTCTTCCAGGTCGAGGGCCCGCTCAACATCCAGCGCTCGCCGCAGGGCCAGCCGGTGATCTTTCAGGCCGGCGCGTCCGATGCCGGGATCGGGCTCGCCGGCCGCCATGCCGATGCGGTCTTCGCCAACCATGTCCCGTTGGAGGAAGCGCAGAGCTTCTACCGCAGCATCAAGACCAGCGCCGTCGCCCATGGCCGGTCGGCCGACGAGGTCAAGGTCTTCCCGAGCGCCGGCCCCATCGTCGGGCGCACGCAGGCCGAGGCCGAAGAGAAATACCGGGCGATCCGTGACCTGATCTCGATCGACGACGCGCTCGCCTATCTCGGCCGCTTCTTCGACCATCACGACTTCAGCGCCTATCCGCTCGACGCCCCCTTCCCCGAGCTCGGCGAGATCGGCAAGAACAGCTTCCGCTCGACCACCGACCGCATCAAGCGCAACGCCGCCCTCAAGGGGCAGTCTCTGCGTGAGGCCGCGCTGGAGGCCGCGACGCCGCGCAGCGACTTCATCGGCTCGGCCGAGGAGGTCGCCGACAAGCTGATCGGGCGCGTCGAAACGCAGGCAGCCGACGGCTTCATCCTCGGCTTCCCGGTGATCGGCCAGGGCCTCGACGATTTCGTCGAGCTCGTCATCCCCGTGCTGGAGGCGCGCGGCGTCTACGACCGCAACCTGCCCGGCGCGACGCTGCGCGACCATCTTGGCCTGCCCCGCCGCGAGAGCCGCTACGCGGCGATCTCGGACCTCGCGCCGACGCGCCGCGCCGGCTGAGCCGCCCCGCAACGATTTCACGGAAGGGCTCACGCCATGGCCGACGCGTTTTTCTACACCACCCCCCTGCATCCCCTCGCCCAGCCGCTGGTCGAGCAGCTCACCTGGGAATACGCCACCCGCTACGGCAGCTATTTCGGTGAGCCGCCGGGCGCCGAGATGAGCCGCTACCCGGCCGAGCTCTTCGCCCCGCCGGACGGCAATTTCGTGCTGCTGCTACGTGACGGCCACGCCATCGCCGGCGGCGCCTTCAAGCGCTACGACGAGCGCACCGCCGAGATGAAGCGCATCTGGACCCATAGCGACTTCCGCCGCCAGGGCCTCGCCCGCCGCATCGTGGTCGAGCTGGAGCTGCAGGCCATACGGCAGGGCTACGGCAAGATCTTCCTGACCACCGGCTTCCGCCAGCCGGAGGCCAAGGGCCTCTATCTGGAGGCGGGCTATACCCCGCTCTTCGACGTCTCGGCCGATCCCGAGACCTATGGCAAGCTGCCTTTCGAGAAGGAGCTTTCCGTCCTGCCGGCCTCGCTGCCGCGCCGGCCGGACACCCGCTCCTCGCTCAGCGCTGCCTGACGGGCCGCTCCTCCTTCTCACAAAACAAGAGCCAGCCATGACCCTCGCCAGCGACTTCGCGGGCTTGCCCGCGCACGCCCAGACCCCGGCACCACACCGAGATTTCAGCCGCTATCGCATCGTCCCGGCGCGCTATCCGGCACGCACCATCGGCACCATCTTCGCGGCCGTCGTGCTGTTCGCCGTCCTGAATTCGGTGCTGTCCAATCCGCGCTGGGGCTGGGACGTCTTCGCCGAATGGTTCTTCGCCGAGCCGGTTCTGGCTGGGCTTGGCCGCACGCTGCTGCTCACCCTGCTCGGCACCGTCTTCGGTTTCCTGCTCGGAACCGTGCTGGCGCTGGCGCGGGTCTCGGGCTCGCCGCTGCTCGCCTCGCTGTCCTGGGGCTATGTCTGGCTCTTCCGCTCGATCCCGCTGATCGTGCTGCTGCTGATCCTGAACAATCTCGGCTATCTCTACAGCACGATCTGGCTCGGCATTCCCTTCACCGGGATCAGCTTCGGCTCCTGGCAGACGACACAGCTGATCACGCCCTTCCTCGCCGCCGTGCTGGGACTGACGCTGAATGCCGCCGCCTTCTCCTCGGAGATCGTGCGCGGCGGCATCCTCTCCGTCGACCAGGGCCAGTTGGAAGCCGCTGCGGCGCTCGGCCTGCCGCGCCGTCGCCAGGTCTCGCGCATCGTGCTGCCGCAAGCGATGCGGACAATCCTGCCGACTGCCTTCAACGAGGTCATCACCCTCGCGAAGGGCACCTCGCAGGTCTACATCCTCGCCCTGCCGGAGCTGTTCTACACCATCCAGGTCATCTACCGGCGCAATCTGGAGGTGATCCCGCTCCTGATGGTGGCGACGGTCTGGTACCTCGTCATCCTGAGCGTCCTCTCCTTCATTCAGCACCATGTCGAGCGCTATTACTCGCGCGGCGCCCTGCGCAATCCGCCGCCGTCGGTCATCGACCGCGCCCTGCGCTGGCTGGGCGGCAGCCGCATCGCGGCGGCGACGGCCGCTGGCGGCGTCGCGGTTCCGAGCCAGGCTGCGGCCTCGCAGGGCAAGGTCTCGCTCGCCACGCTCTCCCCGCGCAGCGGCGGCGAGATCCGCATCAGCCATGTCTCGAAGAGCTTCGGCCCGCTCAAGGTGCTCGATGACGTCAACCTGTCGCTGCGCCCGGGCAGCGTCACCGCGATCATCGGCCAGTCCGGCTCCGGCAAATCGACCCTGCTGCGCTCGATCAACCATCTGGAGCGCGTCGACGAGGGCTTCATCGCCATCGACGGCGAGCTGATCGGCTACCGGCAGGACGGCGAGACTCTCTACGAGCTGAAGGAGAAGGACATCCTCGTCCGGCGCGTCGACGTCGGCATGGTCTTCCAGAACTTCAACCTCTTCCCGCATCTGACCGCGATCGAGAACATCGTCGAGGCGCCGGTGACGGTGCGCGGGCTCTCCCGCGATCAGGCGCTGGCCGAGGCGCAGGAACTCCTCGTCCGCGTCGGGCTGGCCGACAAGGCGCAGGCCTATCCGCGCCAGCTCTCGGGCGGCCAGCAGCAGCGCGTCGCCATCGCCCGCGCCCTCGCGCTCAAGCCGAAGGTCCTGCTCTTCGACGAGCCGACCTCGGCGCTGGACCCGGAGCTCGTCGGCGAGGTGCTCGACGTGATCAAGGAGCTCGCCCGCTCCGGCACGACACTGGTCATCGTCACCCATGAGATCGGCTTCGCCCGCGAGGTCGCCGACCAGGTCGTCTTCATGGAGGCCGGACGCATCGTCGAGACCGGCGCCCCTGCCCAGATCCTCGGCACCCCCGATCACCCCCGCACCCGCGAATTCCTCGCCAAAGTGCTCTGACCTCCCCCCCGCACAAGGAAACCGACCATGATCACGCGACGCGATTCATTGAGCCTTCTCGCCGGCGCCGCCTCGGCCGCCATCCTCCCCGCCAGGGCCTTCGCCCAGCAGGCGATCGACCTCTCGCCCGAACAGGCCGGCCGCCCGCGCGCGCAGATTGACGAGGAGGCGATCAAGCTCATCGCCAAGGATGCGAAATTCGCGAAGGACGGCGTCTTCACCATCGCCAACACCGCTGGGCGCCTCCCCTTCGGCAGCTACGCCAACGACACCCGGACGATCATCGGCTCGGAGCCCGACATCGGCCAGCTCATCGCCGATGCGCTCGGCCGCAAGCTCGAGGTCGTACCGACCGCCTGGGCCGACTGGCCGCTCGGCGTCACCTCCGGCAAATACGACGCGGTGATTTCCAACGTCACGGTCACCGAGCAGCGCAAGGAGAAGTTCGACTTCTCGACCTACCGCAAGGACCTGCTCGGCTTCTACGTGAAGAAGGATAACGAGATCGTCATCCGCGAGCCGCGGGACGTCGCCGGCCTCAAGGTCATCGTCTCGGCCGGCACCAATCAGGAGCAGATCCTGCTGCGCTGGAACGAGGCCAACATCAAGGCGGGGCTCAAGCCCGTCGAGCCCCAGTATTACGACGACGACGTCGTGCTCTATCTCGCACTCGAATCCGGCCGCGCGGACGCCTATCTCGGACCCAACGCCCTCCTGAGCTTCAAGGCAGCGCAGGAAGGCAAGACACGGCTCGCCGGCAACTTCAGCGGCGGCTGGCCGGTCCTCGCCGAGATCGCGGTCACGACGCGCAAGGGCGCCGGCCTGGCCGACGCGATTACCCATGCGCTCAACGGCCAGATCAAGAATGGCAACTACGCCAAGGCGCTCGCCCGCTGGAACCTCTCGGCCGAAGCCATCGAGCAGTCCCGCACCAACCCGCCCGGCCTGCCGAAGGCGTGAAAGCCTTCGAAGCTGCTGACCATTCACAGCCCTCGTCCTGAGGAGCGGACGAAGTCCGCGTCTCGAAGGGCGCTCCAGATGCCTCTCGAACCTCCTGAAGCATCCTTCGAGACGCCATTCCAAGGGAATGGCTCCTCGGGATGAGGGCTCGAAAAAGTCATCGGCGTGGCCTGATCGCGCCCCATCTGAAGAATTGGAGACCATCATGATTCCGCGACGGACACTCCTGTCGCTTCTCGTCGGCGCGCTCGGCGCCACGAGCCTGCCCGCCTTCGCCCAGCAGGCGCCCTTCGATCTTGGCCCCGAACAGCCCGGTCGTATCCGCGCCGAGAAGGACCCGGCCGCCGTCGCCGCCGTTCCGAGGGGCTTCACTTTCGTCGAGCCCGGCGTGTTCACGGTCGGCATCAGCCCTGGCGGGCCTCCGCTTTCCACCTATGCCACCGATGCCAAAACCGTGGTCGGCGCGGATCCCGACTTCGCTCAGCTCGTCGCCGACAGCCTCGGACTCAAGCTCAACCTCGTGCCGCTCGCCTGGGCCGACTGGCCGCTCGGACTGGCCTCCGGCAAATACGACGCCGTCATCTCGAATGTCGGCGTCACCGAGCAGCGCAAGGAGAAATTCGACTTCTCGACCTATCGCCAGGGCCTGCACGGTTTCTTCGTCAAGGCCGACAGCAAGGTCACCAGCATCAAGGAACCGAAGGACGCGGCGGGGCTGAGCTTCAGCGTCGGCGGCGGCACCAACCAGGAACGCATCCTGGTCGAATGGAGCAAGCAGAATGTCGCTGCCGGCCTGAAGCCGCTGGAGCTGCAGCTCTTCGACGATGAGGCAGCGCGGCTCGTCGCGCTGCGCGCCGGCCGGGTCGACGTCGTCGTTCAGCCCCATGCCCAGCTCGTCTTCGTCGCCGCCCGCGACAAGGACATCAAGCGCATCGGCACGCTGAGCGCCGGCTGGCCGCTCAAATCCGATGTCGCGATCACCACCCGCAAGGGCAGCGGCCTCGTCGACGCGCTGACGCTCGCCACCAACAACCTGATCAAGAGCGGGAAATACCGGCAGGCCCTCGCCCGCTGGGGCATCGAGGAGGAAGCCGTGGAGCGCTCCGAGACCAACCCGCCCGGCCTGCCGAAGTACTGACATGACGAAACGACTGACATGACCAAGCTCTCGATCCGGCACATCGCCTTCCTGACACCGGGCAACTACGACGACGCCGATCCCCGCAGCGGACTCGAAGATTCGCTCTCGCTGTTCGAACATGGGGAAGCTGTCGGCTTCGACAGCGCCTGGGTGCGCCAGCGCCATCTCGAACCCGGGGTCTCCTCAGCGGCGACCTTCCTGGCCGCCGCGACGCAGCGCACGCGCCGGATCGGGCTCGGCACCGCCGTCATCCAGATGGGCTACGAGAATCCGTTCCGGCTGGCGGAAGACCTCTCGCTGGTCGACGTCCTCTCCGGCGGCCGGCTGAACATCGGGCTCAGCGCCGGGCCGCCGCCCTTCGGCAAGCTGCTGGGCCAGCGTCTCTTCGACGGTGATCCGGCGACGATCGATTTCTCGCATGCCCGTGTCGCGCGGCTCGCCGCGAACATCGAGGGCGGCTGGCTCGGCGATCCCGATACGCGCATCACCTCGGCCGCCGGCGAGCATCGGCCGCGGCTGCGCCCGCACGCTCCCGGCCTGCGCCAGCGCCTCTGGTACGGCGGCGGCTCGCTGCGTTCAGCGCGCTGGGCAGCGGAGAACGGCTTCCACCTGCTGGTCGGCAACATCAACATCGGCGAGGAAACCGATGATTTCTTCGAGGCGCAGCGGCGCCATATCGAGACGTTCCGCGAACTTTGGCGCGGCGCAGTCACACCGCGGATCGCAGTCGGCCGCGTCATCGTCCCGATCGACGGAGCAGACGCCGCGACGCGCCAGCGCTATCGCGACTACGCAGCCAGCCGCCACGCCCGCACCCTCGCCCCGCAGGGCGAACGGCGCACGCAATTCGCGCCGGATTTGGTCGGAACGGCGGCCGAGCTGATCGAACGGCTTGCGGCGGACCCGATCCTGCCGCTCGTCGATACCTTACGGCTGGAGCTGCCCTACAACTTCCGCATCGACGACTACCGCCAGATCATTGGCGACTTCGCTGCCCTCGTCGCGCCGGCGCTCGGCTGGCGCGGAGGAGCTGAGCTGAAGGGAGCTGCCTGAACGGCTACCGCTCCTCGATAGCGAGCACAGCGAAGGTCGCGAGCCAGTGCTCGCCCATATAGTCGCCGGCGATATGCGGCAGACCGGCTTCGAGATGCCGCCGCCCGGCATCGTCGATGACCGGGCGCCGCGCATCGCCCGCCGGCAAGGCCGCGGCGAGCGCGCTCCAGCACCAGGCCCGGCTGAGATTGAGCCCGTCGAGATGCGCGATCTTGCCGTCGGTCCGGTCGCTCACGGTGGCCGGCTTGAACAGAATGRCCGGCTTGCTCTGTGCGACATGCGGCAGGAAGCGCTCGAACCAGGGTAGGAACCGTTCCGCCGGAAGCAGGCGGCGCATGCATTCCGCCTCGATCAGGGCCGAGGATTGGAAATCGTCCCCGCTCGGCTCGCCCCAGGCCGGGCAGTCGACATCAGCGCCGTACCAGCGCAGCGCCGTCTCGCGCAGCAGCGTCAGGAACGCCCCATCCTCAGTCGCCGCCGCATAGTCGGCAGCCATCCGCAGGCCGAAGGCGGTGTTGAAATGCGTGCCGACGCGGACCGGATAGGTCGCGATCGGCAGGAAGTCGCGGAAGCGCTGCGCGAAGATCTCGGCGAGCGGCGCCAGTGCCCTGCCCCAGCGCCCATCGTCTAACCCGTCCAGCTCGGCGGCGAGCTTCAGCAGCCAACCCCAGCCATAAGGCCGCTTGAAGCCGCGCGCCGTCGGGGCAGCGAGATAGGCGCATTCGACTGCGATCTTCTCCGGAACGAGCTGCGCATCAAACAAGGCCACGATGTCGGCGGCGGCCTCCATGTTTGGATAGCGCCGCAGCAGGCGGGCCAGCATCCAGTAGCTATGCACGCAGGAATGCCAGTCATAGCTGCCGTAGAACACCGGATGCAGCGCGCTTGGCGTGCGCGCGTCCTCCGGCCCGGCCAAGGTGTGGTCCGGCTTGTTCGGGTACTCCCGCCGGACATGGCCGAGCGCGATCCGGGCGAAGCGCAGCGCAATCTCTTCGGTCAGGGCGGGGGCGGTCATGGCTTGGCTGTCTCCGGTTCGGCGCGACGCATCACGAAGGCGATCAGGCGTGGGGTCATGTAGATGGGAAACTGCGTCGCCGCGAAGAAAAGCGCCATCGTCGGCGAGGTCGCGGCGCCGAGCGCGGACCAGACCAATCCGACATTACGGTTGCCGAGGGTCAGGCCGACGGTCAACCGCGCGGCGAGGCTGCCGGGCGTCAGGACGACGCCGAGCCCCTGCAACGCGATGTTGCAAGCGAAGGCGAGCGCAACGCAGGACAGCGCCATAGTGGGATCGGCCTCGATCTGGACTCGCACTCCGGCCATCGCGGCCAGCGCGAAGATCAGCAGGGCGCCGAGAACGGTTGCATCGACCGTAGCTCCATGCCGGCCCAGCGCCGCACCCGCATGGCGGCGCAACAGCCAGGCGAACGCAGCGGCTCCGGCCGTCAGAGCGAACAGCCGGAATGCCAGCTCATAGGGGTCGAAACCGATACCGCCGAGCCATTGCGCGAGGAGCGGCACCGTCAGAGGCGCGGCCGCCATCGACAGCAAGGTCACCGTAAGCGGCAGCGTCGGGTCGAGGCCAAGCAGCCGCGCCACCGCCGCGTTTCCGCCGGAAGGCGGTGCGCAGACGGCGAGCACCACCGCCAGTGCAAGCTCAGGCGCCAGCCCGGCACCGCGCACCACCGCCGCGACGAGCAGCGGGCAAACCAGCATCACTAGCCCCGGCAGAAAGAGCGACAGGCGCGGTCGCCGCAATGTCATCAGGAAGGCGTTGCCGTCGACCCTGAGCAATGTGCCCAGGACGATCACGAAGATGGCGGCAGCCATTGCCGGGCGCACAGCATCGGCCAGCGCCGGAATCGCGAGGCCTGCGAGCACCCCGACCATCAGCAATGTCGGTCCACCTGGAATGCAGCGCGCAAGAGAGGGGGACATCGCAGCTATCGGCCCGTCGGTACAACGGATGCCGGTGTAGATACCTCCACGACATTCTTGAAATCGATTGTTCGTATATGCATCATTGTCTGCATGAATTTAGCGTCGATCGATCTCAACCTGCTGGTGGCCTTCGAGGCGCTGATCGAGGAGCGCCACGTCACCCGCGCCGCCGGCCGGATCGGCCTGGCGCAGCCCTCGATGAGCAGTGCCCTGCGGCGTTTGCGCGAGTTGTTCGACGACGAGCTGTTCCTGCGCACCGCCTCCGGCATGCAGCCGACCGAGAAGGCGCTGGCGCTTGCCCGGCCGATCGGCGCCGCGCTCGAGCAGATCCGGCAAGCGCTCGCGCCCCGGCAAGGCTTCGAGCCCGCCACATCGAACCGGCGTTTCGCCGTTGCCGTGACGGACTATGGCGATCTCGTCGTCGTCCCCACCCTGGTCAGGCTGCTGCGTCGAGAGGCTCCGGGCGTCGACCTCGCCGTGCGGCCGATCACCGACGCAGGAGACGCTCTGGCGCGGCTGGAGCGGGGCGAACTCGACGCCCTGATCGGCGGCCACCTGCCCGATTCAGCACTCTGCCTGCGCCGGCGCCTGATCGAGGAACGCTTCGTCTGCATCCGGGACCCTGCGCGCGCCGGAGGCGGAGCCGATATGACGCTGAGCGAGTATGCCGCCCTGCCCCACGCCCTGTTCTCGGCGGCCGGTGGCGACGGCCTGCCGAGCGCCATCGATATCGCCCTTGATCAAATGGGGCTGAGGCGCCGCGTCGCCGTCACCCTGCCCCATGTCGTCGCGGTTCCCTTCGCGGTAGCCGGCACCGATCTGGTGGCCACGATGGCCGAGCGGGTTGCCCGCCGCTTTGCAGCAAGCGCCGGCGTCGCAGTGTTGCCGCTCCCCTGCGAAGTGGCCGCCTTCGATATCGACCTGCTGCACGCACGGCGCGCGCTGGCGGACCCCGCGCTGCGCTGGCTCATGAATGCGATCGCCACTGCGGCCGCGGATTGATTCCACGGCTCGCGGCGCCGGAAGCCCGACCGCCTCACTCGATCTTCACATTCGCCTTCTGCGCCACCTCGGCCCAGCGCTTGGTCTCCGAGGCGATATGGGCGGTGAACTGCTCCTGCGACGAGCCGACGGGATCGACGCCGAGCTTCTTGAGCTGGTCGATCACCGCCTGCTCTTTCATGATCGCCTGCGTCTCGGCCGAGAGCTTGGCGACGATCTCTTTCGGCACGCCGGATGGCGCGAAGAAGCCGTGCCAGGAGCTGGCATCATAGCCTGGAATGAACTCGGCCAGCGCCGGCAAGTCCTTGGCGACCTCCAGCCGCTGCGGTGTCGCGGTAGCCAGCGCCCTGATCTTGCCCTCCTGCACATGCGGCCAGGCAATTGTGATGTTGTCGAAGGTGATCTGGATCTGGCCGGAGAGCAGGTCCTGCGTCACCTGCCCGCTCGACCGATAAGGCACATGCGCCATGTCGGTCCCGGTCGCGACCTTGAACAGTTCCGCCGCCATATGGGTCGAGGTGCCCGCCCCAGACGAGCCGAAGGAGTACTTGCCGGGATTTTTCTTGAGCAGGTCGATCAGTTCGGGAACCGTCTTGGCCGGCAGATCGATATTGACCATCAGGATGTTCGGCACACTCGCCACCTGTGAAATCGGCGCGAAGTCCTTGGTGTGGTCGAAGGGCAGCCTGGCATAGACAGCCGGGTTGATCGCATGGGTCGAGACAGTGCCCATGGTCAGCGTGTAGCCATCGGCCGGCGCGCGTGCGACGGCAGCAACACCGGTATTCCCGCCGGCGCCCGGCCGGTTCTCGACGATGAATTTGCCGCCGAGGCGCTGGCCCAGCCGGTCAGCCAGAATGCGCCCGAGCAGGTCGGTGGTGCCGCCGGCCGCGAAGGGCACGACGATGGTGACGACCTTGCTGCCCGGATAGTCGCCTTGCGCGAAGGCAGGCCCAGCCGCAGCCAGGCAAGCGGCGGCGATGATGATCGTTCTGCGGCTGATGCTCATTGGTCTTGTTCCTCCCCGTCACGGACATTCCGCCTTGCGCCTCGTTCTGGGCGCTTGCCCGAGGGATATCACAGGATTGCAGATTTGAAATCTGAAATTTCAGATTGCCGGAACAGGAGGATTGTGCTGTTTGATGCCGGTGTGCGGCGCGGGTCGTTATCCGGCTTTGGTGGATGTTGACTGGCCGCTTCGGAATGATGATGTTGCAGCCTGCCGTCGAACCCGTCGCCCCCGATCTGCTGCGTTCGCTGCGCGAGCACGTGCATGAGCGCCTGCGCCGCGCCATTGTCGCCGGGCGCTTCCGCAATGGCGAGCGGCTGAACGAACGCCAGCTCGCCGAGATGCTCGGCGTCAGCACGACACCGGTGAAGGACGCGATCCGCAAGCTGGAGAGCGAAGGGCTGGTGCGGACGGAGGCGCGGCGCGGCGTCTTCGTCGAGTTCTCGCCGCGGCAGGCGCTGGAGATGGCGCTGGGCCGCGCCGCGCTCGAAAGCGTCATGGCCCATATCGCGGCAAACCACCTGACCGGGAGCGACGAAAGAGAGCTCGCCCGGCTGATCGCCGAGATGGAGCAGGCGACCGAGCATGGCGACCTCGAGGATCTGGTCGCGCTCAACGAGACTTATCACCGCGCGATCCATCGCATTTCGGGCTGCACCTATCTGGAGCGCCGGCTCGACGGCCAGCGCATGTACGATCACGCCCAGCGCATTTCGCTTCATTCGGAGCTGGCCGAACGCCGCCGCGGCTTCGAGGAGCATCGCGGCATCTACGAGGCGCTCCTGGCGCGCGATCCCGCGCTCGCCGAACTCAGGATGCGCCGCCACATCGTCCGCTCGGCGAAGGCCCATGTAAGGCTGGTCTTCGGCGCGGATGCGGAGGGACTGGACTATGACGAATGACAAGGTGCGCAGCGCGCTGCGCGGCATTTCCGGCGTCCATGTCACCGCCTGGAAGGCGGATGGCGAGGCCGACTGGGGCCTGACCGGCAAGATAGTCCGGCGCATCGCCGAGGCCGGCATCCACAATATCGTCTCGGCCGGCAACACCGGTGAGTTCTACCCGATGACGACGGCGGAGGTGGAACGTTCCCACGCCGTCGCAGCCGAGTCTGCCGCCGGCAAGGCGCTGGTCACCGCCGGCATCGGCAGGTCCCTGCGCGAGGCGGTAGCGACCGGCAAGCTCGCCGCCAGGGCCGGCTGCGATGCCGCGATGGTGCATCACCCGCTAGACCCCTTCGCCGCGCCGCAAGCCCAGGCCGACTACATCCTCGCCATCGCCGAGGCGCTGTCGATCCCGCTCGTCGCCTATATCCGTTCGGACGCGATCGGCGTGAAGGACCTGATCCGCGTCGCGACGCATCCGAACGTCGCCGGCGTCAAGTTCGCTTCCAACAACATGATGCTGCTCGCCGATTGCGTACGCGAGACCGAAGGCTCCTCGGCCAACTGGATCTGCGGCCTCGCCGAGGGCTGGGCCGCACCCTTCTATGCGCTCGGCGCGCGCGGCTTCACCTCCGGTCTTATCAATGTCGTGCCCGAGCGCTCGCTCGCTGTCTGGCGTGCGCTGGAAGCCGGTGACTATGCCGCGGCGCGCCGGGAGGTCGATGCCATCGCCGGCTTCGAGAAGCTGCGCACCAAATACGGCAACGGCGCCAACGTCACCGTGGTGAAGGAAGCACTCGGCCTGCTCGGCACCGATGTCGGCCCGGTCAGACTGCCCGGCCTGCCGGAGCTGAACGAGGCCGAGCGGGCGGAATTGCGCGGCATCGTGTCGGGCTGGGGCGCCGTGAAGGCCGCGGCTGAGTGACAGGCCGTCATTCTCGGGCGGAGCGAAGCGCAGACCCGAGAATCTCATGACAAGATGGCACTGGTTTCCGGGATGGTCGGGTCAAGCCCGACCATGACGCCAGAACCGACTAGAACGACAAGAATTCCGAGGAAACGCCCATGTCCCGCCCCCGCAAGACGCCCGAGACCCTGCGCAGCTGGCGCTGGTTCGGGGCGAGCGATCTGCGCTCCTTCGGCCATCGCTCGCGGGCGCTGCAGATGGGCTTGGGCCATGAGGAATTCATGGGCAAGCCGGTCATCGGCATCATCAATACCTGGTCAGAGATCAACCCCTGCCACACGCACCTGCGCGACCGCGCCGAGGCGGTGAAGCGCGCGGTCTGGGCGGCCGGCGGCTTCCCGATCGAAATCCCCGTGATGTCGGTCTCGGAGCAGTACCAGAAGCCGACGACAATGCTCTATCGCAACTTCCTGGCGATGGAGACGGAGGAATCGATCCGCTCCCACCCGCTCGACGGCGCGGTGCTGCTCGGCGGCTGCGACAAGTCCACGCCGGCCCTGATCATGGGCGCCTGCAGCGCGGGGCTTCCCTTCATCTTCGTCCCGGCCGGGCCGATGCTGCGCGGCAACTGGGCCGGCAAGGTGCTGGGTTCCGGCGCCGACGTCTGGAAGTACTGGGCCGAGAAGGAAGCCGGCAACATCACCGACGATCAGTGGCGCGATATGGAAAGCGGCATTGCCCGCTCCTACGGCACCTGCATGGTGATGGGCACGGCCGCGACGATGATGAGCCATGCCGAGGTAGTCGGCCTCACCTTGCCCGGCGCCTCCGCCATCCCTGCCGCCGACGCCGCCCATCCACGCATGGCCGCCGCCGCAGGCAAGCGCATCGTCGAGATGGTCTGGGAGGATCTGACGCCGGACCAGATCCTGACCCGCAAGAGCTTCGAGAATGCACTGACGGTCCACATGGCCGTCGCCGGCTCGACCAACGCGATCATCCATCTCGTCGCCATGGCCGGTCGCGCCGGAGTGCCGCTGACACCGGATGATTTCGACGCCTTCTCGCGCACGGTCCCGGTCATCGCGAATTTGCGCCCCTCGGGCGACTTCCTGATGGAGGATTTCTTCTATGCCGGCGGCCTCCCCGCCCTGCTGAAGCAGCTCGAGAGCAAGCTCCACACCGATGCGATGACCGTGACCGGCAAGCCGCTGGCGCAGACCATCGCGCTCGCCAATGTCTATGATGACAACGTCATCCGCCCGCTCGACCGCCCGGTCTCGACGGCCAATGGCCTCGCCGTGCTGAAGGGCAACCTCGCCCCCGATGGCTGCGTCATCAAGCCCTCCGCCGCCGAGCCTCGCCTGCTCAAGCATTCCGGCCCGGCCCTCGTCTTCGAGGATTACGACGCAATGATGCGGGCGGTGAACGACGAGAACCTCGACGTCAGCGCCGACCACATCATGGTGCTGAAGAATTGCGGCCCGGTCGGCGGCCCCGGCATGCCGGAATGGGGCATGCTGCCGATCCCGAAGAAGCTGCTGAAGCAGGGCGTGCGCGACATGCTGCGTATCTCGGATGCCCGCATGTCCGGCACCAGTTACGGCGCCTGCATCCTGCATGTCGCGCCGGAGGCCTATATCAAGGGCCCGCTCGCCGCGGTGCAGACCGGCGACATCATCAGCGTCGACGTCGAGGCCCGCAGCATCTCGGTCAACCTCACCGAAGCAGAGATCGCCGCCCGCCTCGCCGTCTGGACGCCGCCCGACCGCGACTATCCGCGCGGCTGGGGCAAGATGTCCGCGGCCCATATCCGGCAGGCCGACAAGGGCTGCGATTTCGACTATCTCGAAGGCACTGCCAAGGTGGCGGAACCCGAGATTCACTGACGCGAGCAGGAGGCGTCATTCCCGGGCCGCGCCCGGCGCGGAATCGAGAATCTCGAGCCGAGGGAGGCTCCAGAGCCCACTCTCCCGGAGATGCTCGGGGCAAGCCCGAGCATGACGCGCTGCCCTAAAACTCCGCATCGAAGGCGATGGCGTCGAACGCCGCCCGCACCCGCCCCAGCGTTTGTGCGGTGACATAGGCATAGGCACGCTCGGGTGATTGGGCGACAACGCCGCGATCGCTGCCTTGCACATTGATTTCCGAGGACACGGTGAAGCCGACTGCCGGCGTCGTTCGCATTGGTACGGGCATCCCGATGCTCTGGCGAGCGCCCGCCGCCGCAGCCTGGTAGGCGTCGATCAGGATCTGTCCGTCCGGGCGCCAATGGTAGCGTCGGCACAACATTTGCTCGATCGCCAGCGCGCGGGCTCCCCATCCAGTGGCGACGCCGCCCCGCTCCAGCTTGATGCGGGCGAAGCTGACCGTCCCGGCGCTCGGGGACAACCGCACCGTCAAGGCCCCCGTGTCGCCCACAGCCGGGGTCAACGTCACCGAACGCCGGTCTGCGCCTGCCGTAATCGTGCCGGTCTGGCTACCGATGGCGACCGAGAGATTGCCGCCGCTCAGGCCTTCGACGGACAGCGTCAGCGACAGACCGGCGAAGGAGGCAAGGCCCCACAGCGCCGGCTCGACGACCTGCACGATTCCACCTGAGTTCAACGTGATAGCGAAACCGCTGCGCGAAAGATTGGCGCCGCCGCTCGCCGCCTTCCAGCGATCGAACCCGTAGTTTCCCGTCGCAAGCGCTCCGCCCGCGAAGCCGCGCTGGTTGATCTGCATGTCGCCATTGATCAGGAGGTCCGTGCCGCAAGCCCAGGCCGAGCCTGGCAGAACCACGCTTCCCGTCCAGCGATCGATCGCGATTGCATCGTGCCAGGCCGAGCCGTCCCCGCTGACCTTCACCCGGAATTCGTCGTCTCCGGCCAGGCCGAATTCGGCGCGCCCCGACCAGTTGGCCTGGAACAGAACGCTCGCGGTGTTGCCCGCAGCGCCCTTGTTGATCTTGAGGCGATGATCGCCGCCGGCATGGTTGAACAGGCTGGCCTCGGAGGAGACCGCGAGCCGGTTGGTCGCATCCGCAGACGCGTTGATGCCCCAGCGTTCGGCGCCGAGGCTGCTGAGCGGGCTGGCGCGGCGCCATTCCGTCCCGGTCCAGAGATTGTGCTCGGCTTCGTCCGCGACCCAGGCCTGCCAGCCCGCACGCGGCGTCAGGAAGGTCCAGCCGCCATCCTCGAACAGCGCCAGCTGATCGGCCCGGCCGGCGAAGGCGCCGGTGCCGCCCGGGGGCACGATATAGGCGGAAAGCTCCGTCGGCGAGGCCGGCGGCGCGGTCTGCGTGCGACTGTCGACGACGAGGTGGATCAAGGCATCCAGTCGCGTCAGCGCGTCGTTGTGGGTGACGTGCTTCTGCGCCTGTCCGGCGGCGAGCAGGGGTAGGGAAAGTCGGGGGGTGTCGGTCATGTGGCCTCGCGAAGGGGATGCAGCGCCGGGCTGTCGCGAGGGGGATTATCGGGCGATTGCCGAAGCCGGGGATAAGTCGGCCGGCTCAGCCGAACGTGCCATTGCCCATGTCGCCGGGAATGCGTGGAAAGCGCGCCTCCGGCATCAGGTGCCGAGCGGCATGCCATGGATGGCCTTGCCGCCCGGCGCGATCCGCGCCGCCGACGACGCGGCAGAACTCTCCAGCATGAAACCTCTCCCGTTCATCGCCGACATGTTGACCCGACGCCCTTACGACAGCATAGCCGGCGCGAAGACATGACACAGATTTCACCTATGCCATTGCTTCGCCGTTTTTACATTGCCATAAGGGCATAGCTGGGCATCGGCGCGAAACGATTCTTACAGTGCTGGCCTAAATCTTGCTATGCGCCCCGCCAGCATTCGGAGTTCCGGTTTGAACGCCTCCCTCGACAAGCTGCGCCGCGCCGCCGTCCTGATCGGCTGGACCGCCCTCCTCGTGATCGTCGTTTCGACGCTGTCGCCGATCGATGCGCGGCCCCACCTCATGGACCTGGGTGCGGATACCGAACGCTTCCTCGCCTATCTTGCCGCCGGCGCATTGCTCACCTTCGCTTACCCGCGCCAGCGCTGGCTGGTGCTGCCCGGCCTGATCGGTCTGGCCGCAGGTTTGGAATGGCTGCAGACGCTGGAGATGACCCGTCACGGGCTGCCTCATGACGCGCTGGTCAAGATCATGGGGGCGCTTGTCGGCTCCGCCATGGCGAGCTCCTTCGAATATATGCTCCGGCGCTTCCGCAACGCCATCTGAACGTGGAACCCGCCAGATCCAGTGTCTCGATCTGGGCCACCTGTTGGCGGCACAGGCATTGCCACCTCAGCCTTCACGACGGATCCGCTGTGAGCCTGCGTCCCGCTTTGGGACGAGGCGTCGCTGCCGCTCGGATCTGAAGGCGGGGTGACATGAGCGTCAACGATCTGGACAGCACGCTGCTGACAACGTCCGAAAGCCGGCCGCGCCTTTGGCGGTACTGGCTCGGGCCGCTCACTGCGGCGAGCGACGCGATCATCGTCGGCTCTCTCGTCGGTGCGGCGTCGGCCGCCTATTACCTGGTAACTCAGAACGAAATCGGCATGGATCGCGCTGCCCCCGAGCTGGCGGCGATGCTGATGACGATCTTCGTCTTCATCAATCTGATGCAAGGGCGCTATCAGCTCAAAAACTACCTCTCGCCCCAGGGACAGATCGCATCGGCCTTCTCGGTCTGGAACATCACGATGGTCGCTTTCCTGGCGCTCATCTTCGTCGCCAAGATCACTGGTCACTATTCGCGAATCGTCATTTTCACGACCTATTTCGCCGGAATACCGGTGATTGCGCTGTCGCGCTCGCTTCTTGCCCGGTGGGTCGCAGCCGGTAGCAAGGCAGGTCGGATCACGTCCGAGCGCGTGTTCCTGATCGGGCGGGAAGACAACGTGATGTCCTTCGTCGCCCGGCACAAACCCTGGCATGTCGGTTTCGCGATCGCAGACGTTGCGTTCCTGAAATCGGGCCGGGATGGCAATCCGGCGGAACTCTCGGCCAATCTGGCCGCCGCCGTGGCAAATTGCCGGGCCAGGCGGCCCGATGCCGTCCTCATCGCCCTGCCCTGGTCGGAGCAGAAGACCATCGAGGCCTGCGTCGGCGCCTTCACCAATCTTCCGGTCGCGATCCATCTCGCGCCTGAGCCGATCATGGAGCGTTTTGAGACGCCGCATTTCGTTCGCTCCGGCTCGTTTTCCAGCCTGCGCCTGACCCGTCAGCCGCTGTCCGGAGCGGAGATCGCCACCAAGCGCGCGCTCGACATGGTTGCTGCCGTCTCGGGTTTGGTCCTGACCCTGCCGCTCCTCATCATGATCGCCGCGTTGATCCGGCTCGACTCGCCCGGCCCAATCCTCTTCCGGCAGCGTCGCTATGGCTTCAATCAGCAGGCGTTCCGCATCTTCAAGTTCCGGACCATGACCACGACCGACGACGGCCAGGTCGTCGTCCAGGCCAAGCGCAACGATCCCCGGATCACCAGGGTCGGGCAGGTGCTGCGCCGCTACAATCTCGACGAACTGCCCCAGCTTCTGAACGTGATTGCCGGTGACATGTCGCTGGTGGGGCCGCGGCCGCATGCGCTCGCCCATGATGTCGAGTTCCAGTGCAGGATCGCCAACTACGCGCGCCGTCACAACGTCAAGCCGGGCATAACCGGCTGGGCTCAGGTGAACGGCTTTCGGGGCGAGACCGACACCGACGAGAAGATGGCCAAGCGCGTCGCCTATGATCACTGGTACATCGACAACTGGTCGTTCTGGCTCGACGTCGCGATCCTGTTCCGAACGGTGTTCAGTCGAAAGGCTTTCACCAACGCGCGCTAGAACCGGGTCCGGCCAGGTTGAATCAACCTGCTCGGAACCTCCTCTAACTTATTGAGAGAGAACGCATGATCCGGTCGGATTGCGGCGCAATCGGATCGGTGCGTGCTCTGACGCAAGCGTTGCGCGGCCCCGCTCGCCAGCCAGTGCAGCCGGCGCGCAGTCCCTCAGGTCAACAGCCGCCAGACGGTGCGCCCGAACCAGACGGCGCAGCCGAGCATGATCGCCAGCGCCGCCACCAGCGCCACGAGGATCACGAACCGCCCGACGAAAAAGCTCGCCATGCTCGCGGGATTTTCGGGAACGTTGTCGTTCGCCGCCCGCGGCATCCGAGCCGGGCTGGAGATGCGGAACGGGGTGGGGATTCGAGGCACGCGCTCTGGTCGCATGACACGGGCTCGTAGCGTTAAAATTGCGTTAATCCGACACCATGATAATCGACTGAAATCGATCTGCGCAAAAGCTCTAGGTGAGATTTCAGGCGAGTTTGACCGAACAAGATTAACCTTGGGTCAGCCCCAAGGCCGACGCGCCACGCGAGGCGCTACTCCATCACCATCGCGTGGTCATCAGCCGGCGCAGCCGCCTTTTGGCGAGGCGTGCGCAACAGCGCCAGGAAGGGCAGCGCTGCAAGGCAGAGGATCATCAGCAGCTTGAAGTCGTCGACATAGGAAATGATCGTCGCCTGCCGTGTCACGACCTCGTCGAGCGCGGCGCGCCCCGCCAGCGTCAGCGGATCCCAGGCCTCCTTGATCGCCGGCATATCGAAGATGCGGTTGAACGGCGTGACATAATTCGCGATCTCGGCATGGTTCACCTGCACGTTGCGGGTGAGCAGATAGGCGACCAGCGAGATGCCCACGCTCGAGCCGATATTGCGCGAGAGGTTGTAGAGGCCGGTGCCGTCGCCGCGATACTCGGCCGGGAGCGTCGCGAAGGTGATCGTCGTCAGCGGCACGAAGAGCAGTCCGAGCCCCGCCCCCTGCAGGAAGCCGGTCACCATGATGGTCTGTTGCGACACGTCGGGCGTCCAGCCGGCCATATCGTACATCGCCCAGGCGCTGACCAGCAGGCCGGAACCGAGCAGGATGCGTGTATCGACCTTGCCGATCAGCTTCCCGACCATGAACATGCAGGCCATCGTGCCTAAGCCCCGCGGCCCCATGACGATGCCGGCGGTCACCACCGGATAGCCCATCAGCGTCTGCAGATAGGGCGTCATCAGCGCCAGCGACGCCAGGTAGCAGATGCCGACGATGAAGATGAAGATCAGCCCGACGCAGAAATTACGGTCGAGGAAAAGCCGCGGCTTGATGAAGGAATTCTCGGCCGTGAACGTATGCACCACGAGGATATAGAGCGCCGCGACGCAGACCGTCGCCTCGACGACGATCTCGAAGGAGTCGAACCAGTCGAGCTGCGCACCGCGATCGAGGAAGAGCTGCAACGCGCCGATCGCGATGCTGAGCGCGCCGAAACCGACCCAGTCGAGCTTCGCCGATGCACTGGATTTCGTCTCGCTGACGAAGATCGAGACGCCGACCAAAGCCAGGATGCCCAGCGGCAGGTTGATGTAGAACACCCAGCGCCAGGAGATGTTCTCGGTCAGCCAGCCGCCGATCACCGGGCCGAGCACCGGCCCCACCATCACCGAGACGCCGAACAGCGCCATCGCCGAGCCGCGCTCCTCGGGCGTGTAGATGTCGAGCAGGATGCTCTGCGACAGCGGCACCAGCGCCGCGCCGAAGAAGCCCTGCATCAGCCGAAAGCCGACGATCTGGGGGAGCGACTGCGCCGCCCCGCACAGGATCGAGGCGACGACGAAGCCGATGATCGCCACCGACAGCACCCGCTTGCGCCCGAAGCGCGCGGCCAGGAAGCCTGAGGGCGGCGTCATGATCGCGGCCGCGACGATGTAGGAGGTCAGGACCCAGTTGATCTGGTCGGCGCTGGCCGAGACGCTGCCCTGGATATAGGGCAGCGCGACATTGGCAATCGTGGTGTCGAGCGCCTGCATGATCACCGCGAGAATGACGCAGGCGGTGATGGCGCCGCGGTTGGCGACCGGGGTCGCTGCCGCGGCGATGGCGCTAGCCATGGTTGTTCTCTGTCTTCTTGTCCATGCTCGGGTTTTTGCCCGTGCCCGGGTTCTTGCTCATGCCCATCGCCGAGCCAATGAAGTCAGGCATGCCGCGCGCATGGCCGGTGTCGACATCGAGCGTCACGCTCATGCCGGCGCGCAGTTGCGGCCGGTCGGGCGGCGTCTCGATCTTCACCCGCATGGCGATGCGCTGGACGACCTTGACCCAGTTGCCGCTGGTGTTCTGTGCCGGCAGCAGCGAGAAGCTTGCCGCCGAGGCCGGGCTGATGCTGTCGACCGTGCCGCTCCAGTTCGCGCCTGGATAGGTGTCGACATAGATTTCGGCCTTCTGCCCCGGCCGCACCCAGGTCAGCTCGGTCTCCTTGGGGTTCGCCTGGATCCAGACATGGTCCGTGGAAACCAGGCTGAAGGCGTTGGTCGCCTCTGCCAGATATTGCCCCTTCTGCAGCGAGGGCACGTTGGTGACGATGCCGTCCATCGATGCGCGCACCACGGTATGGTCGAGCTGGCGGGCTGCCTCGGCGCGGGCGGCGACGGCGTCGCGGTAGCGCGGATGTTCCTCGATCGGCGCATCGGGCTTGCCGTTCAGGCCGGCGGCGATGCCGGCGAGCTGGGTCTGCAACTGCACCAGCTTCTGCTGCGAGCCGTCGAGATCGTGCTTGGCCTGATCGTAGGTCGCCTGCGACGCGACGGATTTCGTGGCGAGGTCCTGCTGGCGCTTGAACGTGGTCTGGAAGAACGCGATATCGCTCTCGGCCTGGGCGATCTGGCTTTGCATGCCCTTGTAGGTCGCCTTCAGCGCCGCGAGATCGTTGCTGACCACGCCGATCTGCGCGTCGGCCCGCTCCAGCGCGAAGCGGAACGGCTTGTCGTCGAGCCGGAAGAGCACTTCGCCGGCCTTCACCGGCTGGTTGTCGCGGACATCGACCTCGCTGACGATCCCCGCGACATCCGTCGAGATGCCGACGATGTCGGCCTGCACGTAAGCGTTGTCGGTCGACATCACCTGACCGCCGGTGACGTAGGTATATCCGCCCGCGATCAGCGCGACCGGCAGCAGCGCGAAGAGCAACTGGCGCTTGCGGTTGCGCGCGGGGCGCGTCGGCGAGGGAGCGGAAGCGGCGACCGGCGTCGTCTCGGGCGTATTGCCGGCGGGCGCAGGCGGCGCCTTCATCTCTCCCGCGCGCTTGATCTCGGTCACATTGTCACGCGGCTCGGGTTCGCGAGCATTCTCCACGCCGGCATCGGTTCTTCTGGCAACGTCATCCATGGCGGACCTGTCCTTCGGCCGCCGGCGATTGGCAGGCGGCCACAAGATTCTCTTTCATGGTTTCGAGGAGGCCGAGCAGTCGCGCGCGCTCCGCTTCAGGAATCGTGCCGAACGCCTCTGCCCGCGTGACTTCGCCGAGCGCGCGCATCGTTTCGAGCGTCGGCCCCGCCTTCTCGGTCAGGTAGAGCTGCCAGCTGCGCCGGTCGTTCGGATTGGGCCTGCGCTCGACCAGCCCGCAGCTCTCAAGCTTGTCGACGATCCGGCCGACGGTGATCGGCTCGACGTCGATCAGCTCGGCGAGCATCCCCTGCTGGATGCCGGCATTCCGGTCGAGATAGGCGAGCACCTGCCATTGTGAGCGCGTCAGGCCAGTGTCGCGGGCGTTCTGCTCGAAGCGCTTGCGCAGCAGACGCGCGACGTCGTGCAGGAGGAAGCCCACGGTCGGCGGTGGCTTTGTAGGCATGCTTGTCATAAGCATCTATATAATATTTCGATACAGCTATGCACAACCGCCTGTGCCGCAACCCTCCGTCGCTTCACCTGCATTGCCAGCCCGGATGTGCGGCGACTACGGTTCCGCATCGGAACATTGTCGGCGAAACGGCCGGACGGATCCGAGCGAGGGGGATAGCCAGTCGTGACGCGTTGGATTCGCAGGCAGTTGTCGTCGCTGTCGGGCGTAGGCTTGGTCTTGGGAACGCTGCTGTTCGCAGCAGCTCTGACGCCGACTCTCGTACCGCGCAGCTATCTCACGCAGGGTGCGCTCGCCGGCATCTGCTTTGCGATCGGCTATGGCCTCGGCGTTCTGTCGCGACAGCTCTGGCGCTATCTCGAACTCCCCGAGCCGTCGGACCGGCTGCGGCGGCCGACCAATGCCGTGGCACTTCTCTTGTCCCTGCTGATCGCGCTGCTGTTCCTGTGGAAAGCGGCCGAGTGGCAGAATTCCGTTCGCGCGGTCGTCGGTCTGAGTCATTTGCCGAGTTCTCACCCGACCAAGCTGTGCCTCATGGCATTCGCGACCTTTGTGCTGGTGCTGGTCATCGCGCGCCTGTTCAAGCGGCTGGCCGACTGGCTGGTCGGCGTCACCCGGCGCTTCATCCCTGCCCGGCTCGCCACCGTGATCGGCGTCGGCCTGGCCGCGCTCCTGTTCTGGTCGCTGGCGAGCAACGTCCTGGCGAGCGCGGTCTTCCGCATGCTGGATTCCTCCTATCGCGAACTGGATGCCCGGCTCGAGCCCGAGCGGCCGCAACCCACCGCCCCGAACAAGACCGGCAGCCCGGCCTCGCTCGTGAACTGGCAGGAACTCGGCCGTGCCGGTCGTGAATTCATCGCCGCTGGCCCGACCGCCGCGCGGATCAGCGCCGAGACCGGGCATCCGGCAATGGAGCCCATCCGGGTCTATGTCGGTCTGCGCGGCGCCCAGACGGCCGAGGCGCGGGCCAGGCTCGCTCTGGAGGAACTCAAGCGCGTCGGCGGCTTTTCGCGTTCGACGCTCGTCGTCGTGACGCCGACGGGCACCGGCTGGGTCGATCCTTCCGCGATGGATGCGCTGGAACATCTGCGCGATGGCGATGTCGCCAGCGTCGCGGTGCAGTACTCCTATCTGAGCAGCCCCCTCTCGCTCCTGACCCAGCCGGAATACGGAGCCGAGACCGCCCGCGCGCTCTTCCGCGAGATCTATCGCCACTGGACCGCCCTGCCCCATGACGCGCGGCCGAAGCTCTATCTGCACGGCCTCAGCCTGGGCGCGATGAACTCCGAGAAATCCGCCGAGCTGTTCGAGATGATCGGCGATCCGATCGACGGCGCGCTCTGGAGCGGCCCGCCCTTCGAGACCCGGAACTGGCGCTCGATCACCGAGGCCCGCAATCCCGGCACCCCGCAATGGCTGCCCGAATTCCGGGACGGCCGCATCGTGCGCTTCATGAACCAGAACGGCCCGACGGTCCCGCCCGATCGACCCTGGGGGCCGATGCGGCTGGTCTATCTGCAATATGCGAGCGACCCGATCACCTTCTTCGACTATCGCGATGCCTATCGGCAGCCGGACTGGATGAAGCAGCCGCGCGGGCCGGACGTGTCGACCGAGCTACGCTGGTATCCGATCGTCACGATGCTGCAGCTAGCGCTCGACATGGCCGTGGCGACCAGCACCCCCATCGGCTACGGCCATGTCTATGCGCCCGAACACTATGTCGAGGCGTGGACGGCCGTCCTCGGCACCGGCCGCTGGTCGGCTGAGGAACTCGCGGCCCTGAAGCGGCATCTGGCCGAGCGGGCGCGGGCTCGGTCAGGCGCCAACCGCCCCGCCAACGACCCATACGACAACCGGGGCGGATAGCTCCGCCGATGAAAGAACGGCAAAGGGGGCTTGATCCTGATCGCGTTTGCGGCTGTGCTGCTGCATCTCTGGCCAGGGGGCACTCCGGGAAGCCGATGGACGCCACGCGATCACCAGCTCCAGGATCAATGATAAGGGCCATGCTGTCCTAGCATCGGCCACCCCTTTGCCTTTCACCATGATGCATCGCTTCGACTCTGACCAATCGCGATGGAGGACCGATGAGACAGCTAGGGTTTAGGGCCGGAGGTTCCGGTGCCGGAATCGGTTCGTTGAGTGGAAGCCTGCTTCTGGCGCTGTTGCTCTCAGGCTGTGGCGGCGGCGAGGCGCTGTCGCCGGTGGCGAGCGTCGCGGACGCCGCCCCGCCCCCGACCAATGTCACGCGTGATGCGCTGGTGGGCCGCTGGGGCATCGCCTCCTTCCACACCGAAAAGGACCGCAAGCGCACCGAGGCCGAAGCGCGGGCGCAATGCAAGCAGCCCTATACGATCACGAAGGGCCCCGGCGACGGTGTGATGATGCATGTCGCCGACGACCCCAAGCCCTATGAGCTGCGGCTGAAGGCCGGCCCGGGCGGCAAGAGCTATGTCGGCTTCGAGGCGCCGGCCGGCGATCCGCAGGATCGCGAGCTGCTTTCGGTATCGCAGAAGGAGCTGGTGATGCGCTTCGTCGATCCGGACGCGAACCGGCGCTACGGCACCTTCGTCTACAGCCGCTGCTGATCTGGAGCTGACGGGACATGAACCTCTCAAAGACCCTCGCCGGCATCGGCCTTGCTGCCGGCTTCGCCTGCCTGCCGCTGCTAGCCCTCTCCGGCGCCTCCCTCGCGCAGCCGCGCGCCCCAGCGGGGATGAAGGAGACGATGGATATCGGGGACGAGCCCGGCCGTGTCTCCACCGAGGAGGTCAGCATCACCGAGGGTCCCTATGCCCGCCAGATGGTGCTGTTCCGCTCCAGCGAAGCGCCCGGCACCGTCGTGATCCATTCCGGCGAGCGCTTCCTCTATGTCGTCCAGGGCAATGGCCGCGCGCTGCGCTACGGCATCGGCGTCGGCCGCGAGGGCTTTACCTGGTCGGGCCAGGTCCAGATCAGCCGCAAGTCCGAATGGCCGGATTGGCGCCCGCCGCCGGAGATGCTGCAGCGCCAGCCCTATTTGCCGCGCTTCATGGCCGGTGGCCCCGGCAATCCGATGGGCGCGCGCGCCCTCTATCTCGGCTCGACCGTCTTCCGCATCCACGGCACCAACCAGCCCGAGACGATCGGCGAGGCGATCTCGTCCGGCTGCTTCCGGCTCGCCAATGGCGACATCGTCGATCTCTACGAGCGGGTCCCGGTGGGGACCAAGGTGATCATCCGCCACAACGCCACGCTGTGACTGGCGCCGTGCGCAACCGAATCCGAAGGGAAAAGAGAGCCATGTCCAAGGCCTCATGGTTTCGCCTGCCCGGCCTCGCCGCCGGCGCCGCGCTTGCCGCCACTCTGGCGGCTCCGGCCGTTGCAGGCACACTCGATACGGTGAAACAGCGCGGCACGCTCCAGTGCGGCGTGAGCGAGGGCGTGCTCGGTTTCTCGGCAAAGGATGCCGAGGGCAAATGGAGCGGCTTCGACGTCGACTTCTGCCGCGCCGTCGCGGCCGCCGTCCTTGGCGATGCGAACAAGGTCGCCTTCACGCCGCTCTCCGCCAGCGAGCGCTTCGATGCGCTGAAGGGTGGCAAGGTCGATCTGCTGGCACGCAACTCCACCTGGACACTCGGCCGCGAGGCCGAATTGGGTCTCGCCTTCGCCGGCATCACCTATCACGACGGCCAGGGCTTCCTGGCGAAGCGCTCGCTCAAGGTCGACGACGCGTTGTCTCTGGACAAGGCGAAAATCTGCGTCGAGGCCGGCACCACGACCCAGCTCAACCTTGCCGACTTCTTCAAGTCCAATTCCATGACCTATGAGGAGAAGGTCTATCCGAGCGCGGCGGAAGCCTTCGCCGCCTTCGAGAGCGGACAATGCGACGTGCTGACCCGCGACCAGTCGGCTCTGCACGGCGAGCGGCTCAGGCTGGCGAAGCCGGCGGACGCGATCGTGCTGCCGGATGTAATCTCGAAGGAGCCCCTGGGTCCGGTGGTGCGCAGCGACGACTTCCCCTGGTTCAACGTGGTGAAGTGGGTGAACTTCGCGCTGGTCAACGCCGAAGAGCTCGGCATTTCCACCGGCAATGTCGATGAGGCCCTGAAATCGCAGAAGCCCGACGCACGCCGCTTCACCGGCGCGGAAGGCGGCTTCGGCAAGGCGATGGGGCTCGATGCGGACTGGGCGATCCGGGCCGTCAAGGCGACCGGGAACTATGCCGAGATCTACGAGCGCAACCTCGGGACCGGCTCGAAGCTCGGCATCCCCCGCGGCCTCAACCAGCTCTGGAGCATGGGCGGCGTGCTCTACGCGCCCCCGCTGCGGTAAAATACGCGCGACCTTCGACGAGAGCGGGCACAGGCCCGCTCTCGGCACGGCATCAGCGGCAGAAGCTGAGCAATTTCAAGTTTCAAGGAGATGGGTGGTGGGGGAAGCAGGACTCGAACCTGCGAAGGCATAGCCAGCGGATTTACAGTCCGCCCCCTTTGCCGCTCGGGACATTCCCCCGCCTGCGCCCATGATCGGCCTGTGGGGCCGAGGGCCGCCGATATGTCACTTTCGCGACGACCGGCAGGCGCGGCCGGACTTATGGTGACCGGGCCGCCCCCTGTCAACGGCAAAACGACCGAAGGCGCGAATTCCCTGTGAAGCGAGCCCGGCAGAAATCGCTCAACTCGCAGCGCCGAGGCGCTTCAGGACGAAATCGACCCGTGTTTCGACGCTTTCCTGGGGCAATTCGACGAGATCGTAGCCATAACGAGGATAGGTCCGGGCCATCGCCTCATAGGTCCGCTCGGCCTCGGCGAAATCCTGCTTGCGCTCGGCATCCTGCCCGAAGATGGCAGGCCATGGCGGCGCGATGAACACCGTCCTGCGATAACGGAATCGTTCCGCCGCAGCCCCCGCATGCGGCGGCACCGGCAGTCCGCAGAGCGCGAGATAGCCCACGATGTCGGGCAATCCACGGTCGAAGAAGACAAGCTCGCCTCGTCCACACGCCTCATCGTAGCTACGCAGATCGGCCGCGAGCATCAGCTCCGCGAAGAGCGCGCGATTCTTCCACGGCAATCCCTCGCCGCCGATCGCCCGCTGATCGCGGATGATCGCCCGGCCGGCCTCGGGCTGCACGGCATGGCCGCGTTTCGCCAGCGCCTCGATCAGGGTCGTCTTGCCCGAGCCGGGCCCTCCCGTGAGGACGATCAGCCGATCTGTCCTGTCTGTCATGGTCGATCCTTTCCTCTGCGATCCGTCCACGTCCTGCGCTTGGCTCTGGCCAAGCGCCTCGCGCCATGGCACGGCACTCCGGTCAATCTGGAGAATGCGATGGCCCCGCCATTCCGCCCGAAACAAGCGAGGCCTGCCGGCGGCCGCCCCGGCGCCCCCCGACGCGCCGGTGGCCCGCCGCCGCATCGGCCCGGCGATATCGACGAGGCCGTGCTTTACGGCGTCCATCCCGTGGTCGAGGCGCTGCGCAACCCGGAGCGCCGGCACCGGCGCCTGCTCGCCACCGAGAACGGGTTGCGGCGGCTGCAGGAAGTGGTGGGCACGCTCCCGCTCGAACCCGAGATCGTGCGCCCCTCCGAGATCGACCGGCTGCTCACGCCTGATTCGGTGCATCAAGGCCTTTATCTGGTCTGCGATCCCCTGCCCTCGCCCGAGCTCGACGACCTGGCGGACGACGCCGTCGTGCTGGCGCTCGACCAGATCACCGACCCTCACAATGTCGGCGCCATCCTGCGCTCCGCGGCAGCATTCGGCGCAGCGGCGGTCATCGTCACCATCCGCCATTCGCCCGCGGCCACCGGCGTGCTGGCAAAATCGGCCTCCGGCGCGCTGGAGCATGTGCCTGTAATCTCAGTCCGCAACCTCGGCGATGCGCTCGAGACGCTCGGCAAGCGCCGCTTCCTGCGCATCGGCTTCGATTCGGATGGAGACGTCGCGCTCGACGAAGTGACGCTGAAGCGGCCGCTCGTCATGGTGATGGGAGCGGAAGGCAAGGGCCTGCGTCAGCGCACCCGCGAACTGTGCGATCACGTCGCGCGGCTTGAAGTCCCGGGTGCGATTACCAGCCTCAACGTCTCGAATGCCACGGCGATCGCGCTCTACGTCGCAAGCCGCCGCTAGCGACGAAGTTGAGGCCTATCTCTGGCCCGAAGATTGGTTTGGGCAAACACCCGATCAGCGGCGCGGCACCGTCAGCAGCAGCGCGCCAGTCTCGGCATGGGCGTATCGGCTGCGGGCGCCTTCTCGGGCATCGTCCGCGCCGCCAATCCGGATAATTCGAGCGACGGGACGCGAGCGTGGCCCCTCTAGCCGGTAGATCGTCGGCTCCGGCGTGGGCGAACGTTGGATTCCGGCCCGCACGGGCAGATTCTCGAACGCATCGGGATCGATCGTCTGCAGCGCCTCGGCTTGCTGCTCGATGACGGTGACACCGCCCGATGCCGTTGCCGCGCCTGCATCGTACCAGGGCCAATCATAGCCCGGCGAATTCCAGCCGAAGCGGCGATGATGCCAGCCATGCGCTCCGCGGCCTGCACCTCGCCACGGCCGGACGCCCCGAACGGGATACCCGGCAATGGCTCGCCCGTGGCCGATCGACACGGGCGCTGCGTGTCCGCCGCTGCGCCCGGCGGCCCAGGCGCCCGTCGACAGCGTCGCAGCAACGAAGAAACCGCAGGACAAGGTGATCGCAAGCCGCGACATGGCGCGCCTCCTCAACCGCATCTCGTCAGGCCTCCCGAAGAGGACTATAATGCCGCCGCGCCCGCTGGAAAGCCACTGGTTTTCCACAGTCGTTGGCCTCCCACCCGCCTCGTCGATAGTCTTAAGACGAACGGTGCAAGACCAAGTGCTCGATTGCCCCTGCGACAATACGCGCGCAAATCTCTGRGCCAGTCTGGCGTGGCGGAATTTTTCTGCCACCCGGCATCGCGGTCATCGCCACATCAGAAGTGCGAGCCGCGTTGAAGGAACCGGCCGGGACATCCCGGCTTGAGGGCTTTACCAGGGGAGACAAGCGCCATGAGCATGGCATCGCAAACATCGGACTCGAGGGCTGCGCCTCGGCCGATGACCAAGGAAGAGAGGAAGGTCATCATTGCCTCGTCGGCCGGAACGGTCTTCGAGTGGTATGACTTCTATCTGGCAGGCTCGCTCGCCGCCAACATCGCCCAGACCTTCGTGCCCGGCGACAACGACACGGCGAAGTTCATCTTCGTGCTCTTCGGCTTCGCAGCCGGCTTTGCGGTCCGCCCCTTCGGCGCCCTGTTCTTCGGCCGCCTCGGCGACATGATCGGCCGCAAATACACCTTCCTCGTCACCATGACCGTGATGGGCATCTCGACCTTCCTCGTCGGCCTGCTGCCCAGCTTCCAGACCATCGGCTACGCCGCGCCCGTGATCTTCATCGCCTGCCGCCTGCTGCAGGGCCTCGCGCTCGGCGGCGAGTATGGCGGCGCCGCGACCTATGTCGCCGAGCATGCCCCGATGGGCCGGCGCGGCTTCTATACGTCGTGGATCCAGACGACCGCGACCGTCGGCCTGTTCCTGTCGCTGATCGTGATTCTCGGCCTGCGCCTCAGCATGACGCCGGAAGCCTTCGCCGCCTGGGGCTGGCGCGTTCCGTTCCTGCTCTCGATCATCCTGCTCGGCTTCTCGATCTGGATCCGTCTCCAGCTCTCCGAATCGCCAGCCTTCGTGAAGATGAAGGAAGAAGGCACCCAGTCGAAGGCGCCGCTCTCGGAGGCCTTCGGCACCTGGCAGAACGCCAAGATCGGCCTCATCGCGCTGTTCGGCGGCACCGCCGGCCAGGCCGTCGTCTGGTACACCGGCCAGTTCTACGCCCTGTTCTTCCTGACGCAGACGCTGAAGATCGACGGTACCACCGCCAACCTGCTGATCGCGCTCTCGCTGCTCGCCGGCACGCCGTTCTTCATCCTGTTCGGCTGGCTCTCGGACAAGATCGGCCGCAAGCCCATCCTGCTCGCCGGCTGCCTGATCGCGGCGCTGACCTACTTCCCGCTGTTCACGATGCTCGCGAGCACCGCCAACCCGAAGCTGATGTCGGCGACCGAGAACGTGAAGCTTGTCCTCGCCGCCGATCCGGCCGAATGCGGCACGCTGTTCGACCCGGTGGGCGTGCGCACCTTCACCAAGCCCTGCGACGTCGTCCGCCGCACGCTGGCCACCAACTCGATCCACTACGATCTGGTGCCCGGCCCGGCCGGCTCGCCGCTCAAGGCAACGATCAACGGGGCTGCTGCGCCGAGCGGCGCGGCCGATCTCGTCACCGCCGCCCAGGCGGCCGGCTATCCGAAGGCGGGGGATGCGACCATCCTGAAGACGCCCTCGATGGGCCAGGTGCTGAGCGACGGCCGCGCCATGAAGGCCGTGGGCATCCTGTTCGTGCTCGTCCTCTTCGTGACGATGGTCTACGGCCCGATCGCGGCGCTGCTGGTCGAACTCTTCCCGACCCGCATCCGCTACTCCGGCATGTCGCTGCCCTACCACATCGGCAACGGCTGGTTCGGCGGCTTCCTGCCCCCGACCGCCTTCGCCATCGTGGCCGCCAGCGGCAACATCTTCTCCGGCCTCTGGTATCCGATCATCGTTGCGCTCGGCACCTTCGTGATCGGCTTGCTCTTCCTGCCGGAAACCAAGGACCGCGACATCCTGAAGTGACCCCCACTTCAGGCGATCATCTCGGCCCCGCTCGCAAGAGCGGGGCCTTTTCTTTGCCGCTCGAGGCCGTGACTTCTCTCGCTGCCCCAAAGCCGCTTTGCCGTGCTGTTCCGCCGCCCGCTGTGCTATCGTAACGTCAAGGTCCGGCAGATGGCAGGAGCCATCCCACCAGCGGCGACGATCAAGCCGCCGCCCGATACTTCCGATGAACAGGCCGGGCCGTTTCAGGGAGTAGCGCGATGACAACCTACATCATGCTGGCCAATTGGACCGATCAGGGAGCGCGCCACGTCAACGCCTCGCCGAGCCGTCTCGACGCTGCCAAACAGGCGCTCAAGGAGATGGGCGGCGAGTTCAAGGCCTTTTTCATGACGATGGGCAAATACGACATGGTGATCGTCTGCGAGGCGCCGGACGATGCGGTCCAGGCGCGCTTCTGCCTGCAACTCGGCATGCTCGGCAATGTCCGCACCCAAACCCTCAAGGCCTTTCCCGAGGCGGCCTATCGCGAAATCATCCGCTCGATGAGCTGAGCCCGTCAGCCAGACGATGAGGCCAGGCAGACGTTCCTGAAACGGCCTTTCCACGTCATTGCGCACGAATGCCGCGCAACGGATCGGCGGCAGCAGCATCGGAGATGCTTGCTCTCGCTGTCATCGGCTGGTAACCGCTACGGCACCGCCGACGAGAAAATTTCCGTCGGCGGCAATCCTGGCCGAGCAGTCAGGGATGCCGGTGTAGCACAGCGGTAGTGCAGCGGTTTTGTAAACCGAAGGTCGGGAGTTCGATCCTCTCCACCGGCACCACGAATTCCAGAATGGTTTCAAGATGTTGATACGAGGCGCCGGATGCAGTCCGGCGCCTCGCTCCTGCCGCCCTCCAGAGGCGAGCCGGATTGCGTCGAGATGCCCCCGTTTGGGGGCTGCGGACTTTCCTCGGATCAATTGAAATCGGCCGGTTGGAGCGTGGCGTGAGGGGCCAATGTTCGAGAACGGCGAAGTATCGGCAATCGTCGCCGCCGTAGTGCCTCACTGGCTGCTGACGGCGATCAATATCATGGGCGCCCTGCTGGCCCTGGCTGCAGCCTCGTAAGCTCCCGGCGTCTCATTGTCCCGGCACGGTCGCAAGCCAAGCCAGTACGATCGCGAAACCTGCAGGGCGGCCGCTGGCATGGCATCGCTGCCTTGGCAGGTTCGCGTGGAACCGTGTTTCGGGATTGACATCCACCCGCTGCGGGAACGTTTTGGCGCAGCGGGTCAGTTGTCCGCCTCGACAGGCCGGGAGGCTCCGATGAAGGCCATCGCTCTCACGCTCGTTCTCGCGCTGAATGCAGGCGCCGCACTGGCACAGGCGCGCCCCTCCACCGTATCGCGCCCTTGTGCGGCCAGCCAGAGGGATGTCCAGGTGCATGGCGCGATCGTGCTCGGCACGGGCGGCTTCACCTATGACCGCTTTGTCCGCGACCGGAGCTTCTGCCAGTTCGACGAATCGCTCGATCCGGCCTGGGTTCCAAGTCGCGACCAGGAGGCCTGCTTTGTCGGCTACCGTTGCAAATCGCAGTCGCGCTGGTTCGATTGACCGCGGCGCTTGCAGCATCGGACCGAGAACGGGACTCCGCTTTTCGGAAACATCCGATGCGGTAACAAATGCATAGATCGCCGTTGCCGCGTCCGATCGGGCGCCCGGCGATTTAGGTGGAACTTGAGCCGCGACACAACGTTCAGCGTGTGGGGTGAGTCCCGTTCTCCGGGGAGATTCGCATGCGTCGCTCTCTGCTTCTCGCTGTATCGGTTGCGTCGTCGCTGCTAGCCACTGGATTTTCAGCGAGCGCTCAATATCGTTTCGGAGGCGGAGGCTTCCGCGCCGGCGGCTTTCACGCTCACGGGATCGGCATGAGGCCCTACGGGATTCGCCCCGGCTACGGCACCGGTTGGCGTGGCGGCTGGGGCTGGCGTGGCGCCGGCTTCTACCCGCGCAGACCCGTTTACTGGGGTGGCTATTATCCCTATCGGCGCTATTGGGGCGGGGGCGGATATCCTTACTGGGGCGTGGCTTCCGGCCTGGCCGCAGTCGCGACGCTCGGCGCGGTGGCTGCCTATCCGGCCTATGCCTACCCTGCCTATCCCGTTTATCCGGCCTATGAGGTGGTGCCCACCGCAGATGGCGGCCAATGCAGCACGCCGGTGAGGATCTGCACCCTCTACGCGCCCGCCCCTCTCGGTACGGGTTGCTCCTGCCGCGTGCCCGGCGGTCACGCGCGCGGCGCAGTCGTCGGCTACTGAAAGCCCGCTATAGCATCTGACCGAAAGGTGAAATCCACCTTTCGGAAAGATCCGGCGCGATAACAAACGCGTGGACCACCGTCGTCGCGCCCGATGGGAGGCACGGCGATCCTGGATCGGCCGGCCCGTACAGATGGCTGGCCGGCACGCGCCATCATGAGGTAGATGTTCGGTCACGCCGTCGCCGCCTGGCGGCGTTACCCCTGATCGATCCTTGTGCGAACCCGGAATGGACGACCGGACTCATCTTTTGACATTGGCCGCGCGCTGCGAGACTTCCAGCAAGCCCGACCGGGAGCTGGATGCCGATATCTACGAAGCGCTCGGTTACACGGTGCGGCGCAAGCCGACACGACTCGCCACCCGCCGCACCCCGGCCGGCGGCATCTATCAGCATGGCTCCTTCTGGAAGACTCTCGGCGCGGTCAGCGCCGACATTGATGTCGCCGTCTCGCTCCTGCGGCAGAAGGCTCCCGACTGGAGCTGGAGCCTGCAATGCCTGGCAGGCGACGATGCCATTGCGTTCCAGGCACTCGTCGCCGATTGCTCGGGCCAGGGCGTGATGGGCTCGCTCGCCCTTTGCGCCGCGATGTTGCGCGCCCTCGCGCGGCGCGATTCCGCGGGCCGGCAGGGTTCCGAGACCGCGGAAGCCGCCGGTGCGACCGCTCCCGTCGGCCGCCTCACGGAAACTTGACCTATCGACACATTGTCGCGGTTGAACGGTCACCTGCCCCCGCTAGTCTGCCTGCGATCTGAGGGGAGTAAACGATGCAGGACATAAGATTTTCGCGCCGGACCGCGATGGCGGGTGCAGGTGCTCTCGTCGCAGCTGCAACCCTGGACCTTCCGGGGCTCGGTCTGGCCCAAGCGCAAGGAGTTCCCGTGAATCAAGCTCCCGGTTTCTATCGCTACAAGGTCGGCGATGTGACGGTGACCGCCATCAATGACGGTTTTGCCAAGCGTCCGCTGGAAGGCTTCGTCCGCAATGCCGAGCTCGCCGACGTCAAGAAGGCCATGGATCAGGCCTTCCTGCCGCAGGACGCGTTGAACATCACCTTCACGACGCTGGCGATCCAGCACGGCGGGAAGCTCACGCTGATCGACACCGGCAACGGCGATTCCGGCGCGCCGACCTCCGGCACCTGGATGAAGAACTTCAAGGCTGCCGGCTTCGAAGCGAAGGATGTCTCGACAGTCGTGTTCAGCCATTTCCATGGCGATCACATCAACGGCTTCCGCCTGAAGGACGGCACGGCCGTCTTCCCGAGTGCGGAAGTCATGGTGCCGGCGGCCGAATGGGCCTTCTGGATGGACGACGCCAAGATGAACGCGGCGCCGGAAGCCATGAAGGGCGCCTTTGCCGGCGTGCGGCGTGTCTTCGGCCCGGTTTCCAAGGACGTGAAGCAGTTCGAGCCGGGCAAGGAGATCCTGCCGGGGCTGACCCCGATCGCCGCACCCGGACATACGCCCGGCCACACTGTCTTCGCCCTCACCTCTGGGAACGGCAAGCTGATGATCATGTCGGACACGACCAATCATCCCGCGCTCTTCGTGCGCAATCCCGACTGGTCGGCCGTCTTCGACATGGACGGGACCCAGGCCGCAGCCACCCGCCGCAAGCTGCTCGACATGGTCTCGAGCGATCGGATGCAGGTCGCCTTCTACCACGCGCCCTTCCCGGCCGTCGGCTACATCGCCAAGGACGGCAACGGCTTCGAGATGGTGCCGGTCCAGTGGACTCCGGCGATCTGACCGGCACCGCGCATCGCCTCTCGTCAAGGCCGGGCGAAAGCCCGGCCTCTTTCGTCTCGGGGGTTTGTCGTCGGCGTAGTCTCGCCGCCCGCCATCCGGTCGTGTTAAGCCTGCGCCGATGCCGCAGGGCCTGCCCCTTCAGGACACGCTATGACCGACCGATTCGGCGCGATCTCCTTCGTCGCCAGTGATACGCCCGAAGCGCAGGCGGCGCTCGACAAGCTGGTCGAGCGCTATGGCAACGCCAATCCAGCGGAAGCCGATGTCGTGGTCGCGCTCGGCGGCGACGGGCTGATGCTGCAGACTCTCCACCGCTTTCTCGGCACCGGCAAACCGATCTACGGGATGAATCGCGGCTCGGTCGGCTTCCTGATGAACGAGTTCAAGGAGCGCGGCCTGCGAAAGCGGCTGGAGTCCGCCCAGCGCAGCATCGTGCATCCGCTGTCGATGCAGGCCGTCGACCGCAATGGCGCGACGGTGCAGGCCAAGGCGATCAACGAAGTTTCGCTGCTGCGCCGTTCCTACCAGGCCGCGAAGCTGCGGATCTCGGTCGATGGCCAGGTGCGATTGTCGGAACTGATCGCCGACGGGCTTCTGCTCGCGACGCCTGCGGGTTCCACCGCCTACAATCTCTCGGCCAATGGGCCGATCCTGCCGCTCGATGCACCCCTCCTCGCGCTGACGCCGATCTCGGCGTTTCGGCCCCGTCGCTGGCGCGGGGCGCTCCTGCCGGATCACGCCAAAGTCTTCGTGGAAGTGCTGGAAGCCGATAAGCGGCCGGTCAGTGCCGTTGCCGATCACACCCAGATCGACGAGGTCACCTCCGTTTCGATCGAGATCGACCGCGCAGTCGATCTCGTCATGATGCACGACCCCGGCCACAGCCTGGACGAGCGCATCCTGCGCGAGCAGTTCGGCTACTAGCTTACCTTCGTCTCAGGCGACGTCGCGCAGATCGCCCGCTTCGAGCTCCACCAGGAAGGCTGGGTCGGCTTCGATCAACAGGGCAAGTGCCGCATCATCGGCGAACGAATCCGCCAGAACCTTCGCCTCGTCGCGGGCAGCTTCGGAATCCATGCGCCGCAGCAGCGCCATGAGCGAATCGGCCTCCGAACCCTCCATCGCCTCGCAGGCGATCAGGACGTCGCGCAACAAGTCACGGTCGATGCCGTGCCGTGCGCCGCCCGCATCGAAGCCACGGGCATTGAGAGCAAGGATCGCGGCCGTGAAGGCCGGTTCCAGTGCAGTCGGCAATCCGGCCTTGCGGCACAGCGCCTTGAGCCCGGCACCACGTCTGTCGCGCAGCAGCGCTGCGACCCGCGCAGCTGGCAAGTTGGCAAGCGAGACGAAGGCGGCCTCCGCCAGCGCCGGTTCTCCGCTCAGCAGAGAGCGCAGCATCAGGCCGGGCGTCAGCCGCCCGGTCGCGCGCAGAACCTCGACGACCGCCGGCGCATCTGTCGCCTCTCCTCCCGCCGCAAGCGCCACCGCGACGCGCTCGGTGGCCTCGCGCGCGAGGCGGGCGCTGCGCTCGGGGGTCAACCAGCCGCAACCGGCGACGAAGCTTGCCAGCGTGTCCGACACGCGCGCGGCGATGCTCTGCCGCAGCCCGGCGGGCAGGTCCGCCCGCTCCAACAGCGCCTCGCGCAGCGCGCCGCTGTCGCCGCGGCGCTCGACCATGCGTTCAAACGAGAAATCGGGGATTTCTGCGGTGCGGTTGCCTGCGAGCGTGATCAGCGCTTCTTCGCAGCCGACCTCCGCCAACGCTGCGCAGACGCTGACCGGCAGGCAGCGGCGCATCGCTATCGCGCGCTGCGCCAGCGTGTCGCCAACTGCCGCCGCGTCGACCAGATCGGCCTCGGTCAGCACCGGCGAATGCGCCAGGACCAGCGCCGCCACATCGCTCTGATCGGCGATCAAGCCGAGCGCGAGGTTGCGCGGCGTGCGCATCGAGGGAGCCATTTCTTCTGCAATGGCCCGCCGAACCAGCGGCGAGGGGTCGTCGATCAGCGCGATCAGCGCCGTCTCCGCCTCGCGTCGATCCTCGTCCGACATTCCGGAGCGCAGATAGGCGCCCGCAAGCGCGGCAGCGCCCGAGGCGCGCGCTTCGGCCGGTGCGGTCCGAGCCCAGAGCAGGAAACGGCGAACGATCATGCTCCCCCCCGCCGGATCATGAAGGAGGACAGGTCGAGCGGGCCGCGACGTGCTTTCCCTGCCGCCACCGCCTGCGGTGCCGCAGCGGTGGTGGAGGACAGCTCGCTCGGCCGCGAGGGCGGCAACGGCGCGTTGACGACTTTGCCTGAATCGGTCGACGCGAGAGCGTCGGTCGGGGAGTTCGCATCGGACGTCGACGTCGCGTCGCTCTGGCCGGGGCGCGGAAAATAGCGCTCCCCGCCATCGAGCGACGCCATGCGCGTGCCGCCCCGGCTCGGTGTCGTCCAGAGATTGGCGACGGCCTTGGAGACCGGGTCGCGCGAGCCATTGGTGGAGAACAGGCCGACGAGCCCCTTCGCGCGGCCCGGACGCAGCGCAGCGGCGATCTCGGTTTCCGGGATATCGCCCTGCCCCGCCGGAGGGCCTTGCGTGGCGCTCGCCGCAACCTGGGTGTTGGCATGGCTCGCCGCCAGCACGCCATAAACCTCCTGGACACTGCGCGCCTGGCCCGCCTTGTCGTAGAAAATCGACCGGTTGGCCGCCGCCGCCTCCGGGAAGTCGCGCGCCGCGACGCGATTGGGATCACTGGCTGCCGCCTTGATCAGGTCGGAGGCACCGCGCGCACCGAGCACATGCGCCATATAGAGCTCTCCCGCCTGCGGCTGCCGCCCGAGGGCGCCGGCAAGCTGGTCGCGATTCTTCTGCGTCAACGCGCCGGCCATCAACGCCGCCACCTGCGGATCGTTGCGAAGCTGTAGGATCTTCTCCCGCGCAGATGGGTCGGAAACCGTCAGCCGCCCGCCGCTCTCGGAGATTGCATCGGCATATTGTGTGAGACCTTGCTTCGGCCCCTCCTGCTTCACCATGGAAAGCCAGGTCTGCTCGATGAACTGGAAGAGCCCGGTCGCGCTCGACGTCTTGGCCTTGGCCTCCGGCTCCAGCGAGGATTCGCGCTGCGCCGTCTTGAGCAGGTAATCGAAGCCCGCACCTGTCCGCTCCGCGCCTTGACGGATGGCGCTGACGACCGGATTGGCTGGCTGCGCGTCGCGGGTCTGCGGCGTGGTGAACAGGAACATCTGGAGCCTTCGGCATGCGGCTTCCGTGCATTGCGGAAAGCGCAATCCAAACAATGCTCCATTATGGTAAGCGAACCGTTAAGCGCCCCCTCCCAAAGCTTAACGCCGCGCTTTCCGCTTCCCTCCCGGCAGATGGCATTCTACGACTTCTCGCGCCGGCTCAGCGGCGGGCGAGGCGAAGGCGGAGGCGTCGATGGCGAATGTGGTGCGTCACAAGCGTGGCGGTATCTATTTCGAGGATTTCCAGGTCGGCGCGGTGATCGAGCACGGCCTGACCCGAACCGTCACACAGATGGACAACATGTTGTTCTCCAACATGACGCTCAACCCGCAACCCCTTCATATCGACGCACATTTCTGCGCGACCGAGACCGAGTGGGGCAAGCCGCTGATGAACTCGCTCTTCACCCTTGGCCTGATGATTGGCATCTCCGTCAACGACACCACAGTCGGCACCACCATCGGCAATCTCGGCATGACCGACGTCACCTTCCCCGCCCCGCTTTTCGAGGGCGACACCGTGAATTGCACGACGGAAATCGTCTCCAAGCGCGAGTCGCGCTCGCGGCCCGATGCCGGCATCGTCGACTTCCTGCACAAGGCCTACAAGCAGGACGGCACGCTCGTCGCCCAGTGCCGTCGCCAGGCCTTCATGCGCAAGCGGCCCGCCCCCGCCACGGTCGCGGTCTGACGTCATGCGTTCGCTCCTGTTCGTGCCGGGCGACAGCCCGAAGAAGCAGCTCAAGGGCCTGGAGAGCAGCGCCGACGCGCTGATCCTGGATCTGGAGGATTCCGTCGCGCTCGACGCCAAGCCGCAGGCGCGCGAGATCACCCGCGCCTTCCTGGACGCCACCCGCCCGCTGCCGAAGCGCCCGCTGCTGATCGTGCGCATCAACGGCCTCGCCACGGGGATGAGCGACGCCGATCTCGACGCCGTCATGCCCGGCGCGCCCGACGCGATCATGCTGCCGAAATCGGAAGGTGGCGCCGATGTTGGCCACCTCGCCGCCAAGATCGCGGTGCGCGAAGCGGAGTCCGACCTGCCCGACGGCACCACGCGGATCGTGCCCATCACCACCGAGAACGCCAAGGGCATCTTCGGGCTCGGCAGCTATAGCCGCTCCTCCCACCGGCTGATGGCCCTGACCTGGGGAGCCGAAGACCTCTCAGCCGATCTCGGCGCCGAAGCCAACCGGCTGGAGGACGGCTCCTATACCGATCCCTACCGCCTCGCCCGCGCGCTGACGCTGTTCGGGGCAACGGCGGCGCAGGTCGAGGCGATCGACACCGTCTTCACCAATTTCCGGGACGAAGCCGCCTTCCGCGCCGAATGCCTGGCGGCGCGGCGGGACGGCTTCACCGGCAAGATGGCGATCCATCCGGCCCAGGTTGCGCCGATCAACGAGATTTTCTCGCCCTCGCCGGCAGCACTGGCCAAGGCGGAGCAGATCGTCGCGCTGTTTGCGGCCAATCCCGGAGCCGGCGTCATCGGCCTCGATGGTGAAATGCTCGATCGTCCCCATCTGGTCAGGGCGCAGCGGCTTCTCGCGTGCGCTCAGAAACTGGCTGAATGATCGGCCCGAGGCGATTCGGATGACTCAGGTTTTTGCGATTTCGGGCATGCATTGCGGCGGCTGCGCCTCGCGCGTCCAACAGGCGGCCACGGCGCTTGTCGCGGGCGCGAAAGTCACGCTCGACCCGCCGCAACTGACTTTGCCGGATGGCGTCGACCTCGACGCCGAGGCGATCAACCGCGCCCTCTCCCCACTCGGCGACTACCGCGCCAAAGGGCCTCTGGCGCAGGGCTGAAGCCGGCAGTCACAGAGGGCCACGCTCGGGCGCGGCCCGAGCATCTCCGGCCGAAGGAGGCCTGGCATCCTCCTGTCACGAGATCCTCGGGTCTGCGCTTCGCTCCACCCGAGAATGACGCCGGCCCGACGACCGCCCTACCCGCCCGCCGGCCGCTGGATCGAGAACAGGCTCGTCACCTCGGCATAATCGGCATAGCCGCAGCGCGCGATCGGGTTGGCGCCGGCCGTATCGAAGCGCCCGTCCTTGACGAAGGCATCGTCGACGAAGGTGCCGACGACCTGCCCAAGCACCATCCAGCGCGGCACGGCGTTGCCGTCGAGATCATGAAGTTGCTGGATCGAAAGCAGCTTGCACTCGAGCGCAGCCGGCGTGCCTGCGACGCGCGGCGGCTTGACGAAGCGCGACGGCGCCATTTCGAGCCCGGCATGGATGTACTCGTTCTCGCCGCGCGGCAGCGGCGCCGAGGTCAGGTTCATCTGCTGCGCCAGCACCTTCGTCACCAGCGAGCAGGTGAATTCGCCGGTCTCCTCGATGAAGGAGACCGCATCCTTCTTGTTCTCCGAAGAGAACATCACGATGTTCGGCCGCGACGAGATCGCGTTGAAGAAGCTGTAGGGCGAGAGATTGACCTCACCCTTCGCGCTCAGCGCCGTGATCCAGCCGATCGGCCTTGGCGCCACGATCGCCTTGAACGGATCGTAGGTGAAGCCGAGTTCGTCCTTCGTCGCGGAGTAGTAGCTCACGTCAGGCACCGTAATAGCTGACGATGTCGGCCATCACCGGGCGGTCTCGATCGGTGATGGGCGCGGTCGGCGTGCCGATATGAATGAAGCCGGCCATCCGCTCGTCCTCGGCGAGCCCGAACGCGGTCATCACCTCGCGGTCGAAGGAGAACCAGTTCGTCAGCCAGGAGCCGGCATAGCCCATGGCATAGGCCGCGACGAGCAGGTTCATGCAGACGGCGCCTGCCGAGAGCTCTTGCTCCCAGAGCGGGATCTTGACGTGCTCGCGCGCCCGCGAGACCACCCCCACGATGACGGGCGCATGCAGCAGGCGCTTGCGCTCGAACTCGACCTGATCGTCGTTCGCCTGGGGGTTCTTCTTCCGGAAGACGCGCGCGACCACCTCGGCCGCCTCCTCGCGCGCCGCACCGGCGAAGATGATGAAGCGCCATGGCGCCAGCTTCCCGTGATCCGGCACACGCGCCGCGATCGCCAGCAATTCGTCGAGCTCGGCGCCTTGCGGCCCCGGAGCGGAGAGGAACTGCGGCGGCACAGAGCGACGCAGCTTGAGCAGAGAGAGCGTATCGGTCATGAAACATCCGGATGATGGCGATAGGATTGACCTATTCCTTCGCCATGATGAGGACAAGCGTGCCTGCTCATACATGGCCGCAGGGGCGTCGAGGACGGAAAGCATGTTTGAATTGGATGGTTTTGAAGCTGGCCGCCGCCTCGCCGGCGTCGTCTTCGCCATGGCCGTCCTCTTATCGCCGGCATCAGCCCAAACCACGACGCCCGACGCCGGCCCCGGCGCGGACACCCAGGCCCCCGCGATCCCCGGCGCTCCGAGCGCACAGGCCAGGCTCAGCGTCTCCGCGCAGTTCGCAAGCGATCGCAGGCCGATCAAGTCCGGGCTGAACTGGCGCATCCTCAGCGAAACCGTGGACGGATCGGCCCCAAAAATCATCGCGCGCTCCTCCGAATCCGAACCCAGCTTCTCGGTGCCACCGGGCAACTACATCGTCCATGCCGCCTACGGCTTCGCCAGCGGCACCAAGCGCGTCAGCGTAGGCGCGCAGGGGCTGCGCGATCAGGTGCAGATCAGCGCCGGCGCGCTCTCGCTGGCGGGCTCGATCGGTGACGCCCCGATCCCGGCCGGGCAGCTCACCTTCTCCGTCTTCGTGCCCCTGCAGGGAAACTCGGAAGGGCGGCTCATCACCAGCGGCGCCAAGGCCGGCGAGATCATCCGCCTGCCCGAGGGCACCTATCATGTCGTCTCCACCTACGGCGACTCAAACGCCATCCAGCGCGCCGACGTGAAGGTCGAGACCGGCAAGGTCACCGAAGCCACGCTGCATCACCGCGCCGCCAAGGTCACCCTGAAGCTCGTCGCCAGCGCCGGAGGCGAGGCCTTCGCCGGCACCGCCTTCAGCGTGCTGACGCCGGGCGGCGACGTCATCCGCGAGGCCATCGGCGCCTTCCCGCAGGTCATCCTGGCCGAGGGCGACTATGTCCTGATCGCCCGGCAGGAGGGACAGGTCTATTCGCGCGACTTCAAGGTCGAGTCGGGCTCCGACCGCGATATCGAGGTTCTCGCGAAGTAGTCGGGCTTCGCCAGCGCTCAGTTCACCGGCTTCATCTCACGGCCTGCCGTCTCGATCCGGACATTGCCGATGCCTGAGACGATCCCGTCGGCGAGGCGCAGGCCGAGGCAGCGATAGCCGGCATCGACGAGATGCAGCCCGTCCATGCCGAGCAGTTCCTCCGGCGTGAATTGCCGCGAATTCGACCAGCCCTTCATCAGCGCATAGCGCGGGAAGAGCGAGATGCCCTGCTCCTGCGCCGTCCGCATCAGGACCGCGCGATAGTCGTCGTAATGCGGATAGCGCCCCTCGCGCGGCAACCACGGCAGATCCATCAGCACCATGTCGATCCCGGCGGCGCGCGCCTTGCCGATGCCCTTGTTGAGGATCTTGGCGAGCTTCTCCTCGCCGATGTCGCGGATCGCGTCGTTGATGACGGTCTGCCAGATCACGATCGCGGGCTTCTCGTCGATGACGTCCGCCTGCATGCGGAGCAGCATGTCGTACGCTGACTGGCCGCCGACCCCCTTGTTGACGACATTGACCTCGGCGCCGGGCAGGCGGCGTCTGAGTTCGGTCTGCAGCACCGACGGATAGCTCTTGTCCTCAGCGCTGGCTCCGGAGCCGGCCGTCGCGGACGAGCCGAGCGCCACGATCGTCAGCTTGCCGGTTTCCTGCAGTGCCTTGCGCGCGGCTGGCAAATTCGGCTGGAAGACGGGCTTCGTCGCATCGGCGCGGCAGCGTGTGTCGGACAGCGCCGGCATCGGCACCGCGATGGCGGATGAATTCAGCGCGAGGAAAAGGAGGGCCGCGGCGCCTGCGCGCCACGGGCCGGGACAGGTTCGGCGCTTGCGCCGCGTTTCGTGATCGAGTGGTACCACGACAGGAAAATCCCTAACCCTGCCAAAATAGTAATGCCCGCTGTGCAAATCAGCAACTGAATGCCCAAAGCGAAGGACGTTTCCGCCAGGACGATCTGCCCGATGATCGAGAGCACGATCCCGACGCAGAACACGTGGAGCGAATTCTGCCCCGTCGAAGCCAATGCGCGCCCGACTGCCGGCTTCGCCATCGCCCCGCCCGTCGGCAGCCAGCGGATCGCGAGCCACGCCAGCGCGCCGATATGCATCAGCCGGGTCCAGGCCAGATTGGTCTTATCCGAGCCGAGCTGGACGGAATCGAACCAATCATTCAACGCGCCGATGCCCGTCGGGTTGCCTGACGAGATCTTTACCACCCAGGCGAAGGCGATGAACGCGACGGCAGCCACATCGAGCCACAGCAGCCGCGGCGCGGCAACGCCGAGCTGCGCCGCCCGGCCGATGATGATCCCGACCGTGAAAACGACTTGCCAGGCGAAGGGGTTGAAGAACCAGACACCGGCACTGCCGTTCGGCAGGTTGAGCTCGAAGGCGAGCGCGACCTGCCAGATCGTCAGCGAGATGGCGAGCGCCAGCAGCGGGCTGATCCGCACGGCATAGTAGATCGCCGGGAACAGCGCGAGCAGCACGATGTAGAGCGGCAGGATGTCGAGATAGGACGGCTGATAGGTCAATGTCAGCGCGCCGATCAGCGCCTCGACCGTGTCGCGGAAGAAGGGCTGGATATTGATCGTCTCGATGTAGAGCGGGTTCTGCGTCTGCGTAACCGCGGTGGCGACGACCCCGCAGACGAGCACGAACACCGCGATATGAGCGATGTAGAGCGTCCATATCCGCCCGCCGAGCTTCAGCGCTGCGAGCGACAGGCCACGTTGCTCGATCAGCCCGCCATAGGCCAGGGTAGCCGAGACGCCGGCCAGCAGGACGAAGATATCGGCCGCGTCCGAGAAGCCGTAGCTGTGCGGCATATAGGCCGAGACCACGTTCCCCGGCATGTGGTTGATGAAGATGATCAGCAGCGCGAGCCCGCGCACCACGTCGATCCGCGCATCCCGCCCGCCGGCAGAGCGCACCACGCCGTCGGCCCGTTGGCCGAGAAGCAGGAAGCGTCTGAAGGAGGGGATGGACGACACGGGGCTGTCCTTCAGCAGCGAGGAAAGGCTCGGGCGGAACGCAGGCGGCTGGTCGCGGTTCCCCGTCGACGGGCCTTGAGATGAACATTCCCTGTCGAGTCTGTTCATCTGCCGTTCATATAACTGAAGAGGATTCCCGTCACGCGGCGCGTTGTCACAAGCGCGTGTGGCGACCGTTCTGCCGCTTTGCGGCGGAGGTGAGACAAATCGCCTGCGAGCGTCTGGCAACACGGCAACGTGATGCGCCCCAGCCGCTGTGCAGCTGTCAGAGCGCCGCTTCAATTCCGCGCAATCGTTGATTGGCGGACTGCCCGCCCGTCAGTAGGGCGGTTCCTGATAGACCTGCTTGCCGTCGATCAGCAGTCGCTTGATCGCGGCCTCGCCCGACGGCGACACGGCCGCGACGACCTCGATGCGGGCCTTTTCGGTGGTCTCGATCGCCTTGCCCTCGCCCTGGGGCACGAAATAGCTCTCGAGCCCGTAGGCGATGCGCAGGCGGCTGCCGCTTCGGTTGCAATCAGTCTGGCCGTTGGCGTTGATCGCGCAGCCTCCGATCGACGTCACGCGCCCGGCGATCACGACCGCCTCGCCGCTGCCTTTCGGCCATTCGCGCGAGACGCCGAGCGCCCGCGCAAAGCCCTGCTCGTCGCGGCCGAGCGTGACGAAGACGCTGTCGCCGCGCTGGTATGGCCGCGCGCCCTCCGGCCCCGTCTCGACCATGCTGATCGGATAGGCGAGCACGACATAATCACCGCGGAAGAGATCGCGCGGATCGACCGGCACCGTCTTCAGCCGCACCTCCGTGCCGTTGCGCAGGATGCGCGCCCGCTGCTCGACCAGTGCGAGCAAGGCGAGACCCAGCACCAGCGCGGCGGCGACCGTGCGCCAGAGCAGTGGCACCTTCACGGCAATCCCATCGGCCGAGAACGGACGCATCACGCGGCCTCCTTCCCGGCAGGCGGGTTCAGCCGCGCGAACAGGCGCCGCGCCCCGGAGGCAACGGCCAGCAGCGCCGCCCCGGCGACGAGGAAGAACAGCGACTGGTCGAGCAGCGTGCCGATCGTCTGCCAGAGCAGGATCAGGATCGCGATGCCGAACAGGATGGAACCCGCCATGACGAGCCGGCGAACGCCCCCCGCCGCCCCGGCGACCATGAGAGCGGTAGCCGAGAGGAGGATGAGGCTTGCCACGGCAATCTTGCCGGGCATGCCGGTGGCGGTGCCGCTCCAGAACACGGCGGGCACCAGCAGCGACAGCACGAGCGCTGCCGCCAGCGGCCAGGTGAAGCGCCGGTCACGAGCTGTTACCCCGGCCAGGATCGTCAGCGGGACCGCGACGGCATAAGCGTAGAACACGAAGAGGAAGGCATGCCCGGCGCGGGCCTCGTCATTGTCGAGGATGCGGATCAGCTCGGCATTGAGAACGACCACGAGTCCGAGCAGGCCCCAGGGCAGGCAGGCCGTCAGCAGGCCCGGACCGCCCCGGTCGAGCGCGATCGCGCCCAGCGCGACATAAAGTGCCGAGACGGCCAGCCCATAGGCGAGAAGGCCGTAATCGAAGCGCTCGAACAGCCAGTAGCCGGGCGCCATGCCGATCCAGAACGCGCCGGTGAGCACGGCAAGATGCTGGATCAGCCGGTTATTGCGCGACAGGGCCAGCCACAGCGCCGGAAGATAGAGGATGAAGAACTCGAAATGGGCGCCGCCGCGCGCTTCCTCCCAGCGCCCAAAGCTCCAGGCGCAGATGGCGACGAAGGCGATGGCGAGAGCTCCGCTCGACCGCATCAGGAAGGCGACCGCGAGTGCTCCCAGCGCGACCAGCACGGCCCCACCTGCCCAATCAGCCGGCAGATGGTACATCTGCCCGACGAGCGCGACCCCGGCGCCGAAGATCAGCACGCCGCAGGTCACTGCCGCATCGCTGCCGCGGGCTGAGCCCCCGCGCTCCAGCCGGAAGGCGAGCGCAAGGCAGACCGCGATGCTCGCGAGGATCATGCCGAGCTTGGCGAGGCGCGGGATCGCCTCCCAGTTTGCAGCGACGAAGGCCGCGACGCTCGATGCGATCAGCAGCCCGCCAAGCAGGCCAAGCAGCGCCGGCAGGCCGAAACCGCTCTGCTCACGGGCAACGGAGCGGCGGATCGAGCCGGCGCTCTCGGCGCTGAGCAGCCCGCCATCGACCCAGCGGATGAGATCGGCCTCGAGCCGCTTGCGATAGGAACCCGTCAGCATCGCCGGCAATCTGGCATGAGCGAAGCGGCTTTAGCTAGAGGTACGCTCCAACGACCGTCATTCTCGGGCGAAGCAAGGCTTCGACCCGAGAATCTCTCAGGGGACAGGAGCCTCTCTTTCCCGTCATGCCCGGGGCAAGCCCGGGCATGACGGAGGGACAGGTCACGCCGCCTTGGCTGCCTTCGTCCGCGCGACGTCCGGCGCCGACGCCTCCTGCGTCAGCGTGGCGAGCGCTTCCGAGAGCGGCATCACCGTCTGGGCCTGGCTGCCGAGGCGGCGGATCGTCACGGTCTTCTCCTCGGCCTCGCGCTTGCCGACGGCGATGATGACCGGGACCTTCGCCAGCGAGTGCTCCCGCACCTTGTAGGAGATCTTCTCGTTGCGCAGGTCGGCGCGGGCGCGCAGGCCGGCGCCCATTAGAGCCATCGTCACCTCCTCGGCATAGCCGTCGGCGTCCGAGGTGATCGGCGAGACCACGATCTGCTCGGGCGCCAGCCAGAGCGGGAAATGCCCGGCATGGTGCTCGATCAGGATGCCGGTGAAGCGCTCCAGCGAGCCGCAGATGGCACGGTGGACCATGACCGGCTGCTTCTTCTCGCCATCGGCGCCGATATAGAAGGCGCCGAAACGCTCCGGCAGGTTGAAGTCGACCTGCGTCGTGCCGCACTGCCAGTCGCGGCCGATGGCGTCGCGCAGCACATATTCGAACTTCGGCCCGTAGAACGCGCCCTCGCCCGGATTGATCTCGGTCTTGATCCGGTTGCCCGACTGTGCCGCGATCTGCTCCAGCACCTTGGTCATGACGTCCTCGGCGTGGTCCCACAGCTCGTCGGAGCCGACGCGCTTCTCGGGCCGGGTCGAGAGCTTGATGACGAGGTCGTCGGTGAAGCCGAAATCCGAATAGACCGAGAGGATCAGGTCGTTGATCTTCAGGCACTCGGCCGCGAGCTGCTCCTCGGTGCAGAAGATATGCGCGTCGTCCTGCGTGAAGCCGCGCACGCGCATCAGCCCGTGCAGCGCGCCGGACGGCTCGTAGCGATGGACGTTGCCGAACTCAGCGAGGCGGATCGGCAGGTCGCGATAGCTCTTCAGCCCGTGCTTGAAGATCTGGACATGGCCGGGGCAGTTCATCGGCTTCAGGGCGAAGACGCGATGGTCGCGCTCGGCATCGGCCGGGTTCTCGAAGGCCGCAGCCGACTTCACCGCGAACATGTTGTCCTGGTACCAGCCCCAGTGGCCGGAGGTCTCCCAGAGCGACTTGTCGAGGATCTGCGGCGCATTCACCTCCTCATAGTCGGCAGCGAGGCGCCGGCGCATATAGGCGATGATCTCCTGGAAGAGCCGCCAGCCCTTGGAGTGCCAGAACACGACGCCCGGCCCCTCCTCCTGGAAGTGGAACAGGTCCATCTCCCGACCAAGCTTGCGGTGGTCGCGCTTTTCCGCCTCCTCGAGCTGCTTGAGATAGGCGTCGAGTTCCTCCTGCTTGGCGAAGGCGGTACCGTAGATGCGGGTCAGCATCGCGTTCTTGCTGTCACCGCGCCAATAGGCGCCGGCGGTCTTCATCAGCTTGAAGGCGTTGCCGACCTTGCCGACGGAGGTCATGTGCGGGCCGCGGCAGAGGTCGATCCAATCGCCCTGCGCGTACATCTTCAGTGTCTGGTCGGCCGGAATTGCATCGACCAACTCGACCTTGTAGGCCTCGCCCTTGTTGGCGAAGAAGTCCTTGGCCTTGTCGCGGCTCCAGACCTCCTTGGTGAAGGGCTTATCGCGCGCGATGATCTCGCGCATCTTCTTCTCGATCGCCGGGAAGTCCTCCGGGGTGAAGGGCTCGTTGCGGGCGAAATCGTAGTAGAAGCCGCTCTCGATGACGGGGCCGATCGTCACCTGCGTGCCGGGGAAAAGCTCCTGCACGGCTTCGGCGAGCACGTGCGCGGTGTCGTGCCGGATCAGCTCCAGCGAACGCGGATCTTCCCGGTTCAGGAACTCGATCCTGGCATCGCGCTCGATCGGATCGGCGAGATCGACGACCGAGCCGTCGAGCGCCATGGCGACGGTGCGCTTCAGGAGAGAGGGGGAAATGCCCTTGGCGATATCGACCCCGGTGATGCCGGAGGGGAATTCGCGCTTGGCGCCATCGGGAAAAGTCAGGGAGATCGTCATCGATCGCGCTCCTGCTCACTCGGGGATACGAACCCCGTAAGTCAAGGCCGACTGCCTGTCGGAAGAGCGCGCGGGCCCGCAGCCGGTTCGGCGCGCGCGAGAGGCACTCGCCTATACGACGGTGCGGCAGCGCGCAATCACGGAGAGCCGCGAGCTTGCCGATTTGTCACGCCATGGTCAGGCCCCCGCAAACGTGCTGCAATCACCCTTGAGGCTCCTGAATCCCATCCGGAAAGGACCGCCCATGATCCGCATCTCGCTGGCTGCCCTGCTGTTTGCCGTTTCCGTCCCGGCCCTCGCTCAGGATCAGGCTGCGGTGCGCGCCGCCTGTCAGGCGGATTTCGCGAAGAACTGTCCCGGCGTCAGGCCCGGCGGCGGCCGTCTGCTCGCCTGCATGCACCAGAAGGAGGCTTCTTTCTCGGATGGCTGCAAGGATGCGCTCAAGGCCGCCCAGGCCCAGCGTCCAGGGAATTCCTAGGGCCCGGCGCAGCGAGCCCTGCCGATTCAGGCACGCGGGTTCCACGCCAGCGGCCGTATCGCCACGGACGAAACCAGTTCGCACCCGCCGGCAGTTCCTCGCAGACGATATCGATGCCGCTCGTTCCCCATGGGTTGCAGCGACAGATCCGCGCAAGGCCCACCCAGCCGCCGCGCCACAGGCCGAAGCGCTGGATCGCCTCGTCGGTATAGACGGAGCAGCTTGGCCAATGCCGACAATGGCGTCCGACCAGCATGGAGAGACTGAGCTGATAGCCGCGAATTGCGAAATGTGCAGAACGGCGCGGCAAAAGCGCAAGGCTTCGCAAGCGCGAAAATCTTTGCTTAACAAAGAGACGCTGGAATAGATCGTCTGCTTCGTCTTGTTCAGTCGCCACCAGAACCCGCTTTCCATTCCCGCCTTCAATTGCCTAGTACCGGAAACATGATGCGCGCCGCTCGCTTTCGCCATGCCCTCCTTCGCCCAGTCCACCTGCGCAATACTCTTGCGGGTTTCGGACTGGCGTTGAGCCTCGGCCTCGCTGCGCCGGCCTCGGCCCAGCAGCGGCCTTACCTGCTCTGGCTCGACGGCGCGAAGATCGACGTCGCGCATATCATCGGCCTGCCCCCGGCGCAGAACAGCCCGGAAGCCAAGGCCGAGTTCGAGCAGGTGCAGCAGCTCACGCAGGGCCGCACGCCGGAGCGCGAGAAGCAGGCGATCGCCGACCAGCGCCAGGGGCTGGTCAACTTCCTGAATGGCATGGAAACGAACTATGTCGACAGCACCCATCGCGAGGTGCGGCTGTTGTTCCGCGAAGCGCAGGTCGAGCTTGGCATCCTGCTGAAGAGCGTCCACCGCCTGACGAGTCGCACGCGCCCCTTCCAGCTCTGGTCCAAGGTCCGCGTCAAGCCCTGCCCCGGTGCGCGCCCGGAGGGTACGTCCTTCCCCTCCGCCCATGCGGCGACGGCTGCGCTCTATTCGGAACTGCTCAAGACGGCGGTCCCCTCAATGGCGGACAAGCTCGAAGAGCGCGTCAAGAGCTATGACGAAAGCCGCCTGATCTGCGGCTTCCACTTTCCCAGCGATCTCGCCGCCGGCGACAAGGTCGGGCGTGCCGTCGCCAAGGCCCTGCTGGCGGAACGCGCCTTCAAGGCCCGCTTCGACGAGACGATTCCGGAGATCAAGGTCGCCTTCGGCGTGAAGTGATCAGGCAGCGGCCTCGCGCCGCCGCGCCTCGATCTGGTCGATCGCATCAACCACCGCATCGAAGGTCAGCATCGTCGAGGCGTGGCGCGCCTTGAAGTCGCGCACCGGCACGAGCACGGCAAGATCGCTCCATTTGCCCTCCGGCGGCTCGGCATTCTCCTTCAGGATGGCGCGGGCCTGCTCGCGCACCCGGCGCAGCTCCTCCGCCGTCGAGCCGACGATATGCCGTGCCATGATCGAGGAGGAAGCCTGTCCGAGCGCGCAGGCCTTCACCTCATGGCCGAAGCCGGTGACGACGTCGCCCTCCATGGTGACATCGACTGTCACGGTGGAGCCGCATAACTTCGAATGAGCCCGCGCCGTGGCGTCCGGAGACGGCAGCCGCTGCAGCAGGGGGATGTTGGCCGCAAGCGAAAGGATGCGCTTGTTGTAGACGTCGTCCAGCATGGCTTGGTCTCTCGCCGATCTGGAATGACCGGCCTGGGAACCCAATATAGGGTTGATCGCCGCGAAACGGGAGGGCATGGAAACCTCTTCCGCCTGAGGGCGTGAAACTTGTCGCAACGGCCTCGCGGTCGCGGTCGCTTGGCCGCCGAGCGCGTGGCCCCCACCGTCCCAACGGGAGGCACCACATGATCCCTGTGGTTAAGTCCTTGTCCGTCGAGGGGGCCATCGGCCCCTCCGCTGACAAGTTTCTGGTCCGCAAGCCGACGCGGGAAGAGGCCGAGGCCGCCGTCCGCACGCTCATACTCTGGGCCGGCGACGATCCGTCGCGCGAAGGTCTCCTCGAGACCCCCCAGCGCGTCGCCAAGGCCTACAAGGAACTCTATAGCGGCTATGCCGAGGACCCCCATGACATCCTCGACCGCGTCTTCGAGGAGGTCGACGGCTACCAGGACATGGTCTTGGTGCGCGACATTCCGTTCTATTCGCATTGCGAACACCACATGGTTCCCTTCGTCGGCAAGGCGCATATCGGCTACTACCCGTCGAAGGGCGTGGTCGGCCTCTCGAAGCTTGCCCGCATCGTCGACGTCTATGCCCGGCGCCTGCAGACGCAGGAGACGATGACCGCCCAGATCGCCGATGTGATCGAGGAGGCGCTGGAGCCGCGCGGCATCGCAATCCTCGTCGAGGCCGAGCATATGTGCATGTCGATGCGCGGCGTGCAGAAGCAGGGCTCCTCGACCATGACGACGCAGTATCGCGGCGTCTTCCGCGATGATCCGGCCGAGCAGGTCCGCTTCTTCACGATGGTGAAGTCGCCGGGACTGTGATCCCGACGGTTGGCGTCACCCGGCCAGTTCCCTACAAGGCGCGTCGGATGACGCGCCTTTTCCACGATGGAGCCGCCAATGAGCCTCTTCCCCGCCGCGGCCGACAAACACGCCCTCGAGGAGGGCATGGTGCTCAGCCCCCGCTTCGATGCGAATGGCCTCGTGACGGTCGTCGCTACCGAAGCCGACAGCGGCGCGGTGCTGATGGTTGCGCATATGAATGCCGAGGCGCTGAAGCGCTCGATCGAAACTGGCGAGGCCTGGTACTGGTCGCGCTCGCGCCAGGAGCTCTGGCATAAAGGCGCGACCTCGGGCCAGATACAGACCATCGTCGAGATGCGGGTCGACTGCGATCAGGACGCGATCTGGCTCAAGGTCAAGGTCGGCGGCGATGGCGGCTGCTGCCACACCGGCCGCTGTTCCTGCTTCTATCGGGTCCAGCCGCTGCGCGAGGATGCGCAGAAGCCACTCGTCCTATGCACCTGAAGCCTGCGCGCATCGGCAATGCCGCGGCGGCGCCTTCACGGTTTCGTCAAATGCAGGCGATAATGCCGCCTGTCATGCCGTTCACTATTCACTCATCGGCTTCTGAGACCCTAAATCCCTACGGAGGAATGGGTCCATGTTCTGGGACGATGCCGCGCGGCGGGCCTTTGGTCTCGGCGGAGGTGGTGCCGCAATGAACGAGATGCGTTCGATCGAAGAGCAGTCCTTGGCGGGCAGGCCGAAGATTGGCCTGGCGCTCGGCGGCGGCGCGGCCCGCGGTTGGGCTCATATTGGGGCGCTCGAAGTCCTGATCGAAGCGGGCTTCGCCCCCGACGTGATCGCCGGCACCTCGATCGGCGCCGTGGTGGGTGGCTGCTTCGCCGCCGGCAAGCTGCCCGAACTCGCCGAATTCGCCACCAGCCTGACCAAGCGCCGCATCGTCGGCCTGATGGATTTCCATATCGGCGGCGCCGGCCTCATTTCCGGCGGACGGCTCAAGCGCCTGCTCGACCAGCATGTCGACGGCATCCGTATCGAGGAATTGTCGAATCGCTTCGTCGCCATCGCGACCGAGCTGGGGTCCGGTCACGAAATCTGGCTGACGCACGGCCCGCTGGTTGAGGCACTGCGCGCCTCCTATGCCCTGCCCGGCGTATTCGACCCGGTGAAGCTCGGCGGTCGCTGGCTGATGGACGGCGCGCTGGTCAACCCGGTCCCGGTCACAGCGGCCCGCGCACTCGGTGCCGACATCGTGATCTGCGTCAATTTGAACAACGATCTCTCCGGCCGCGGTACGATCATCCAGAACCACGGCTCTGATCCCGATCCGCTCGTCCCCGAGCTGGAGATCCGCCCCGAGCCACGCTGGTATGACGGTATCAGCGGCGCGGCCAAGCGCGTCCGCAACATCGTCGGCCGCCCCTCCGAGAACCGTCCGGGCCTCGCCGGCGTCATGATCGACGCCTTCAACATCACGCAGGATCGGATCTCGCGTTCGCGACTCGCCGGCGATCCGCCGGACGTGATGATCGGCCCGAAGCTCGGCCGTATCGGCCTGTTCGATTTCCATCGCGCCGACGAAACCATGGAGTTCGGGCGGCAGGCGGCGCAGCGCGCGCTCGACGATATCGCCGCCCTCGTCGCCGCCAGCCATATCGCGCCGGAAAGCTGAGCCGGACGCGCTGGATCACCGTGCGTCCCACCGGACGCGACAACGGCGATCCATGTATTCGTTATCGTATCGGATTTTTCCGAAAAGCGCGGCTCCACTTCCGGTCCGATGCAATACCCGTCAGGCCATCGCGATATAGTCGCGCATCGCTTGGCTTTCGGCCTCGATCGCCGCGACGCGATGCTTGACGACGTCGCCGATCGAGACAATGCCGGTGACGCGCCCGTTCTCGACCACCGGGATATGGCGGAAGCGGCCCATCGTCATGATTTCCATCAACTCATCGACGCTGGTCTGCGGCCGGCAGGTCACGACCTTGGACGTCATCGACCGCGACACCGCGCTCTCCAATGCCGTGGCACCATGCTCTCCCAGCGCACGGACGATGTCGCGCTCGGACAGGATGCCGACCAGCGCTCCATCCGCCCCCATGACGACCACGGCACCGATGCGCTTCTCGCTCAGCGTGCGGATCGCCTCGGCCAGCGTCCGGTGCGGCAGCACCGAGATGACTTCGCGTCCCTTGTCGCCCAGCAGCTTCTCGACATTCATGGAAGTCCCTCCTCGCAGGCGCGCCAATTGCCGGCGCGCGGTTCCGCTGGAACCCCGCGAGCCACCGGCAACCTCGCGATGCCGGATCGGCTCGAAGAGTGCTTCGCAATGATTGAGAGTGTGGGGGAAGAGACCGGCGCAAGCAAGGCTCGCCAGCCGTTCGCCGAACGCTATCTCCCTCCGGATCGAACCCCGCCGCTCAGCGCCTGAGCGTGCCTCGATCGAACAGCGGAAACAGCAGCAGCCCGACGACGAAACCCCCGATATGGGCCTCCCAGGCGATGCTCGTCTCCTCGCCGAGGATCGGCACCAGCCCCGCCCCGAACAGGATGTTCGTCGCGAACCAGATGGCGATGAACAGGAGCGCGCGCGAATTGCGCCAGAGCTGGCCGAGCGGTTCGGCCGGGATCGCCCGCACCACCTCATCGTTGCCCAATTCACCGAAGCGGAGGCCTGGAGCGAAGACGAAACGAATCGCCGCCGCGGTGGCTCCGGAAACGCCGGCCGACGCGCCGACCAGCGGCAGGACGTCGAGTTCGCGCGACCACCAGTGCAGCAGCGCACCACCGATCGTCGAAAGTGCCATCAGATTGAGGAAGCGGCTCGTCCCGAGCCGCCGCGCCACCGGACTGCCGAACGCCGCCAGCCAGACCGCATTCGACACCAGGTGCAGCCAGGAGCCATGCAGGAACCCGTAGGTCAGCAGGGTCCAGAGCCTGACGCCGCCGTCAGCGAGGAGCAGCCGCACGAGCTGCAGCCTCTCGACCACATCCTGCCCCGCCGTGGATTGCGCCATCGCGCCGACCACGTCCTCCAGCCGCCCGGGCGAAAGCCACAGCGTCAGCCGCGCCGGCACGAAGGCCAGCCACGACATCAGGACGTAATCGTCATAGTCGGACAGCAAGGAACGGCCCGCCTGGATGAGCGCCAGAGCGGCGAGCAGCCAGACGACGGCCGGAGGCAGGTTGAGCGCCGGCTCACGTGCCGGCCGGGGAGGATCTTGAAAAGCCATGCGGCGTCACACTTGCCGAAGCGTCCATGCCGCGCAAGCACCCCCTGCACATGATGCAACGAAAAAGGGGAGCGGCTCGCGCCCTCCCCTTCTCCGCAGGCTGTGACGCCGCCCGGTAGCACCGGACGGCAAGGTCACGCCCCCTTCCACCTCGCATTGCGGGCAGGCTCAGCGCCCGCGAATTCCAAAGCATTTTATACGCATTCTAGCGATCTTCCACAAAGGTAAGATTTGGTTAACCCTAATGCCCCCGCCTGCCTCCCCCGACTCAGACGACGGTGGCAAGACGGCATGGCGAATGCGTCTTCGGTAATCAGGGGAAGCGATTCGTCCCTCTTTCGAACGGTTCTGCGCCAATCTCGGTCGCCGCACCGTCCCGGGGGGCGCAGCCGGCAGCATGGGCGCAGGATGAAAAACACAAGCACACGTCTGGTTTTCGAATATTGGGACGCGCTGCGTGGCGAGCGGGCCGCGCCAGAGCGTGGCGAGATCGAACCCGGTGCGTTGCGCCCTGCGCTGGCCGACACCTTCGTGCTGGAGAACGAGCCCATCGGCCCCGTCTTCCGTCTGGCGGGAACGCGCCTGTGCGCGCTGATCGGGCACGAGCTGAGGGGGCGGGCCTTCACGGCGCTCTGGCCGGATGTCGAATCGCAAGGCGACATGCGCCGCCTCGTCCAGACCGTGATGGACGAGAGCGCCGGCGCCGTCGCCGGTCTCTCCGGGGAATCCAGGACCGGCGCGCCGATCTACCTGGAGTTGCTGCTGCTGCCGCTGCGCTATCGCGGCCGTACCCATGCACGCATTCTCGGCGCACTTTCGCCGGCGGTCTCGCCCGACTGGCTCGGCCTCGATACCATCGAGTCGATGCGCATGATCTCGCTGCGGATGCTTTGGCCCGCCGCCGCCTCGCGTCCGCCCGCGGCAGCACGCCGAGCGGAGCCGCCGCGTCTCGTCGTCCTGCCGGGCGGACGCGCCTGATCGGAACTATCCGTTAACCAGACCGCGCCTACGATCCGCCCGAATCTAGGTCGGTCATAGATGCTGAGCGCGCTCCAAACGCCCCGAACGGCTGCCATTCCTGCTGAGCGCAGGCGGCATCACCGTATGAAGGTGGTGCTGCTGGGCCGCTACATGCTGCCCAACCGCATGGAATATCCCTGTCAGACGATCGACATCTCGCCCGGTGGCGTGCACATGGCCGCTCCGGCCAAGGCCAAGCCGGGCGACCGCGTAATCACCTATCTCGAACATCTCGGCCGGATCGAAGGCACCTGCGTCCGTACGACGTTGGAAGGCTTCGCGATGACCATCACCGCGACAAGCCGCAAGCGCGAGAAGTTCACGGCCCAGCTCACCTGGCTCGCCAACCGCGAGGAGCTCGGCCTGCCGGAAGATCGCCGACACGAGCGTGTCGTGCCGCGCAATCCGCGCTCCATTCTCACGATGGAGGACGGCTTGGAATACGTCGTCCGCATCGTCGACATTTCGCTCTCGGGCGCCGCCTTTTCGAGCGATCTCGATCTGCCGATCAACACTGCGGTGCGGATCGGTTCGACGCCGGCGCGGATCGTGCGCCGCTTCGACGGCGGCTACGCGGCGGAATTCCGCTTCCCGCTCTCCGCCGATCTGCTCGACGAAAACCTCGAGCTCTGAAAGCCGGCCCGGCCGGCCGCTTCGCGCAAACCGCCTGAGCGGCCGAATTTGCGCGGCCACGTCGTGCGGCGATCTCGGCATCCTCTTGTGAAACTGGAACTCCGTGGCGGCGTCGCAGCCGGAGCGCAGGCAGCTGGCGCGCTGGCTCCACACCCCCCGCTTAAGGGATGCGTAAGTTAATGATCCTCTACCGAACAACAAAGAATTAATGGTTAACATCCCGTTGTGCGATTGATACGAATCGTTACTTCCCCATTCCAGCAAGATTGATACTGATCTATTCTTCGCTGACCGCTCGGTCGAATACATAAATTTGTACGTTTCCATTTCAGCCGGAATCCATTTGCCTGCACGCATCGTCAGCCCCGGGACAGAAAGGGGACGACATGCTCTCAATTCATCGCAATCTGATTGGTACCGCACTCGCCGCTCTGGTCACGCTCGGTGGAGCAACCGTGGCGAATGCTCAAGGCTCGGTCGGCATCCCGGTCGCGAGCCTTCCGGCCGAAGCCTCTGGCGATGCCCGCGCGCCCTATGCGTGGACGGACTTCTGCAAGCGCACACCGTCCGAATGCCGCACCGACACCCGCGAGCCGGAGCGCGTCGAGCTGAACGCCAAGCTGTGGAAGACGATCGTCACCATCAACAACAGCGTCAATCGGGAGATCGAGGCCGTCACCGACGACGAGCACTGGGGTGTCGTCGATCGCTGGGACATTCCGACCGACGGCAAGGGCGATTGCGAGGACTACGCGCTGCTGAAGCGCAAGCGCCTCGCCGAAGCCGGGCTGCCGCGCCGCGCCATGCTGATGACCGTCGTGATCGACGAGGAGAACGCCGGCCATGCCGTGCTGATGATCCGCACCGACCGCGGCGACTTCGTGCTCGACAACAAGCGCAACGCAATCCTGCCCTGGAGCCAGACTGGCTACGTCTACGTCAAGCGCGAGTCGCAGTACCGCACGGGCTGGACCTCGCTCGGCGGCGCGCAGACCCCGACGGTCGCCTCGGTGCAGCGCTGATGAAGATTTCCGCGGCCACCAAGCGGCTGCGGCGATAGGACGGCGAGGCTCGGTCACGTCCCCACCCACCCGTCCCCAAGGATCGGGTTTCGCCAGGGCCGGCTTTCCTCCCCGGAAGGCCGGCCCGCTTCTTTTTTTCAGTCCAGCCTTTCGAGACCGGCCGCGAATTGCCGCCAGCGCCGGACATAGGCCTGGGCTGAAGCGGTGATCCCTGCCGCGGCCGTTTCGTCCAGCGTCCGCACCGCCCGCGCCGGCGCGCCGACGATCAGCGAATTGTCGGGAAACTCCTTGCCCTCGGTCACCAGCGCATTGGCGCCGACGAGGCTGTTGCGGCCGATCTTCGCGCCGTTCAACACGGTCGCGCCCATGCCGACCAGGCTGTTCTCCCCGATCGTGCAGCCATGGAGAATCGCGCGATGGCCGATCGTGCAATTGGCTCCCACGGTCAGCGGAAAGCCCATATCGGTGTGCAGAACGCAGCCTTCCTGGATGTTGCTGCCCTCGCCGATGGTGATCCACTCATTGTCGCCGCGCAGGACGGCGCCGAACCAGATACCGACATCGGCAGCGAGCCTTACGTGTCCGATCACATGCGCATCGGGCGCCAGCCACCAGGCCCCCTCGCCCGGCACGTCGGGTCTTGTTCCATCGAGCGCGTAGAGCGGCATGAGCGATATCCTGATGCTTCGGCCGCCTGAGGATTGCAGACGACAGCCCCTCGCCGTCAAGCGCCGAGCATGTGCAGCAGATCGAGCACCACCCGGCCGGAAGCCATGCCCCAGACCCCGGCCGTCATGCCGGCGATCATCACGAACATGAAGGGCCGCCCTTCGATCTGCCGGCTGCGCGCGGTATCGCGCAGGATCAGGAAGGGCGCGCTGAAGACCACGACCGGCACGCTCGCGACAGCAGCAAGACCGCCCATTTCCAACAGCTTGAAGTCGGCCCGATGCGAGGTGAACAGCTCAAACGCGCTGGCCAGCAGCCCTGCGAAGGCAAAGCCGATGAGAAGCGATTGGAGCGCCTCGGTCGCGGCAGGCTGAATGGTCACGAGCGCGGTCCCTCCCCGGAACGACGCGCGAGAGCCTGCCGCATGGTTTACGAACTGTGAAGGCAAGTCTTTACCGATAGTTAACGATAAGCACCCGGTTATGGTTTACGCGCCGTTAAGCCGGTGGTGTTTCAGTGATGCGGAGCCGGTCCGAAGGATCGGGCGAGAGTATCCGGAATGACTGCGTCTCTGTCCCATCACCGGCCCGGCCAGCAGGCCGCCCATCTCACCTCGATGGTGCGCACACGCTTGCAGCGGCCACGCGCGCCCCTGCCGCGTGCTGATGGCGCCCTGCTCAGGGTCGCGCTGCTGATCATGCTAGCAGGCGCGCTGGCAACCGGGCTCGGGCTCTATCTGACCCATCGCCGCCCCGAGGAGCCCGCCGCGCTGCAGCCGGCCCGTGTCGGCAATGTCGCTCTGCTGATCCCCAAGGATCTGACCGGGCTCGACGAGGACGATGACACCAGCCGCCTCGTCGGCATGGCTCGGTTGCGGCTCGGCTGGCCGAACCTCGGCCCGGCTCAGCCGCAGAACAGGAAGCGCCTGCTGATCACGCTGAGCCCGCCCGACAAGGTCAATGAGCCGGCGCGCCAGCTTGCGACCTATGCCCGCTTCCTGACGCCGACTGTCTGGTCGAATCCCGGCGGGCTGGTCGTGCGCGGCTTCCGCAAGGGCTCGCCCTTCGAGGGCGACGAATTCTATGTCTCGGTTCCGGACGGGAAAGGCTTCGCTGCGCGCTGCCCGATCGAGACCGCCGCCCATCTCGACGAGCCCTGCCGCATCACCTTCCAGCATCGCGGCATGGATGTGAACATCCGCTTCCCGCGCAGCATCATCGCCGACTGGGCGCTGATGCTCGGCGGCGTGCGGCAGACGCTCGACGGGCTGATCAGATAGCCCGCCGCGCTGCGGCCTCAGTCTTCGAGATCGACGTCGAGGATCGCCATGGTGAAGTTGAAGGAGCGGTCGCCATCCTCATCGTCCACATGGATGATGCCGATGAACTCCTCGCCCAGATAGACCTCGGCCGAGTCGGTCTTCTTCATCCGGGCGCGCACGCTGATCGCGTGGTTGTTGAAGGTGCGGCGCAGATAGGCTTCGAGCTTGGCGAGTTCTTTCTTGTCCACGATCAGGGTCCTTTCGATTGGCCGGGAGCGATGCCACGGCAGGCCGTGAAGGGCAAGCGAAAGCAGCCGCCCCGCACATGGCCGCCCTACATCTCCACGGCTTGCCGGCAGCCCGCGGAATCATGCGATGCTGGCCACCTGCCGCAACCGTGCCGGATGCCGACCTATGAAGCCATGGCTTGCCCCCGCCCTCGCCTATGTCGCGAGCTGGCTTGAATTCCAGCGCCGCTACCATGACCAGCCCGGCTGTGCCGTCGCGATTGCTAGCGGCACGGAGATCGTGCTCGAAGCCGCCTTCGGCAGCGCGAACCTCGCGACTGGCGAGGCATTGACGCCGCGCCACGGCTTCCGCATCGCCTCCCATTCCAAGAGCTTCACCTCGGCCGGCATCCTGCGCCTGGTCGAGGAAGGCCGGCTGCGGCTCGACGACAAGGTCGGCCGCTTCATCGACGGGCTGCATCCCGAGATCGCCGACGTCACCATCGAGCAGGTGCTCTCCAACAGTGCGGGCCTGACCCGCGACGGGCCGGACAACGGCCAGTTCCTCGACCGCAAACCCTATTGCAGCAAGGCGGAACTGCTCGCCGATCTCGCCGTGGCTCCGGTCTATTCCGGCTCGCAGCGCTTCAAATACTCCAATCACGGCTTCGCCCTGCTCGGCCTCGTCATCGAGGCGGTGACGGGCCTGAGCTACGATGAGTGGATCACCGACGAGGTCGTCTCCAAGGCCGGGCTGCTCGAAACCAAGGCCGATATCGAGCTCCGGGGCCACCGCCCCATGGCGAAGGGCCATAGCGGCACGCAGCCGCTCGGCCGGCGCGTCGTCATCCCCGCCGACAATCCCGGCCACGCCATGACCTCCGCCGCCGGCTTCGTCGCCACGGCCGCCGATGTCGCGCGCTATTTCGCGCAGCTCTCGCCGAAGGCTGAGACCAGCATCCTCTCGGCCCTCAGCCGCCGTGAGATGACGCGGCGCCTCTGGCCGGACGACGAGTCGAGCCTGGGGCGCCATTACGGCCTCGGGACCATCTCCGGCGGCGAAGGCGGCTGGCGCTGGTTCGGCCATTCCGGCGGCTTCCAGGGCTTCATCACCCGCACCTGCGTCTTCCCCGAGCAGGACCTTACCGTCGCGGTGCTGACCAACGCCATCGACGGCCTCGCCCACCCCTGGCTCGACGGCGTCGCCCATATCCTCAAGACCTTCGCCGAGCGCGGCGCGCCGCCGGCGGAAGCGCGGGATTGGGCCGGCCGCTGGTGGACCATCTGGGGCGCGAATGATCTCGTCCCGGTCGGGAAGCAGGTGCTCGTCACCGCCCCGGCCCTGCTCATGCCCTTCCTCGACGCCCCCGAGATTACGCTGGAGGCGCCCGATCGCGGCCGCATCACGCGCGCCTCCGGCTTCAGCAGCCCCGGCGAGACGGCGGAACTCCAGCGCGACGAGACCGGCGCCGTGCGTTCCGTTCGCCTCGGCGGCGGCCGTCTCGTCGGCGAAGAGGAAATGCGCGCCGAGATGCTGGCGCGCTATGAGCCCCCTAAGGGAGCCTGACGGCATCCGCACATTCGGGTCTCGAGCCCGGGTCCCTGCCCCCTTCATGCTCGCCCTGTGGGAGCAATCGGTCGTCGTGCGTCACTGTCGCTCTCGCGCATCGCCATTTCCGATGCGCCAGAGCCTCAATTTTGCGTATGCCATGCCCGCATCCCATGACCGCTCTCAGCTCATCTCGGGCATTGCCGGCGTCCGCTCTTGGGCAGAAGCGCCGTGCGCAAGGCGCGCCCTGCCCCTGGCTGTCGAAATCTTGCCGTGGCGGCCTGCATGAGCAATTGAAAGGCTCATGTCGCCCAACAACGACGCGGGCGCTCGCAAAACTTCGCCAGGTAGCCATGGCCTCTGCTGAACCGACACCCATCTCCGTCGCGAAATTCGACGCCGACCGCGCCGGCGAGTATCTCATCCAGAGCCGCATTGCGCTGGCAGGTTACGAAGCTTGTCATGAGCTTTCGGCCTGCATGCTGGCGGCGACGCTAGGTCCGGGCAACGCAGCCCGAGTGCTCGCCGTTGGAGCTGGTGGCGGCGGACAGGAGATTGTCAGCGCCGCATCTCTCGAACCGGGCTGGAGATTTGTCGCCGTCGACCCATCCGCACAGATGATGGATGTTACGGCGGGGCGGTTGCAGGAGCTCGGATTCCTTGATCGGACGGAGATCGCGATCGGCTATGTCGAAGAGCTTCCCGCCGTGCGCGATTTCGACGCCGCGACGCTGATCGGCGTGCTGCATCATCTCCCGGGAAGAAAGGCCAAGGGCGACATTCTCGACTCCATTGCGTCACGGCTGAAACCCGGCGCTCCACTCATTCTTGCCGGCAATCGCTTTGCCTACGCCGCCGAACCTCTGCTGCTGGCGGCCTGGGCAGAGCGCTGGCGCATGCACGGAGCAAAGCCCGCCGAAGTCGAAGCGAAGCGCGCCAAGATTTTGCAGGGCGCCGATCCGCCCGCATCGGAGAACGAGGTCGCTGCTTTGCTGGAGGCTGCCGGATTTGGGCCGCCAACATGGTACTTTTCCAGCCTGTTTTGGGGCGCCTGCCTGGCTACGTACCGCGGCTAATTGCGAGCCGGCAGGCAGATGGTGTCCGCTTGCTGGCAGATCGCCAGTGTCGGCTCTCCGCCCGCTTCGGACATTGCCGCTGGACCGCGCACGGCCCTCGACCTGAACCCGCACATGCCGAGGTCGATAGCCACACAAGACCTGGATGCTCGGCGCACGGCCGAGCCCGGTGGTGCGGCACGCTGACGGCACAGCCTGGCGCGAGCAGCGCTTTCCGGCGATGGCGCAATCATCCGCGCCACCCGCCACGCATTCGCCGCCTTTGCGCCGCATTTTAATTGCGAGGGCCGGCCGATGCGTGTGATCGCTTCAATCGCCGTGGCGGCTTTGCTTGCCTTGGGAGCGACGCGCGCATTCTCCCATCAGGCGCCAAGCCGCTGGGACTACCCGTTCTACTGCTGCTCCGGCGCCGACTGCGCGCCGCTGGAGGCAGAGGCCGTGCGGGAAGTCCATGGCGGCTTCGTCGTGACAGTGCTGCCGGGCGAACACCCGATGTGGCCGAAGGAGCGCCGCGTGCCCCTGAAGCTCGAAATCCCCTACGACAAGGCCACGCCGTCGCCTGACGGGCATTGGCATCTCTGCATCAACGATGCCGGCGAATTGCTCTGCTTTTTTGCGCCAGTTGGCGACTCCTGACGACTGCGCGGCAAGGGCATTTCCGCGCTTTCTCGAAACGCGGAAATGGGCCGCCTTCAGCCGAAGGCCGGGTGGTAACGCACTCGCCACGCGGCGCCGCCGCCTTGAAGGCCAGCCATTGCAGAGCGGCCGGCGGGGCATCGCCGAACCGCAACTCGCCATCGCTGGCAAAACCGAAGCGATGGTAGAAGGCCGGATCGCCCATCACCACGACGCCGGTCGCCCCGCTCGCGCGCAACTGGGCGAGGCCTTCCTCGATCAGCGCTCCGCCGATCCCGCGGCGCTGCCGCAGGGGCGAGACCGAAACCGGGCCGAGCCCGTACCAGGCGCCCATCACTTCCGCGATCTCGATTGGTGAGAACGCGACATGGCCGATGACGCCGCCGCCCTCGACGGCGACAAGCGACAGACTCAGCGCCCCCGCCTCCCGCAGGCCGGAGACGATCGCCGCCTCCGCGCCGCTGCTGTGTTGCGCCTTGGCAAAGGCCGCCGTGGTGATCTCCGCGATTTCAGCCTCGTCGCCCGGCCGCTCGAGCCTGATGTCGATGCTCATGAGCTCCTGCCTCCGGAACCCATCCTAGCGCATGAAATGCAGTTCCCGGAATCGTCCGCGGAAGGCCGTCACGTCCCTCGCCACGGCCGCGGCGGAGCGTGCGCCGTTGAGGCCTTCGGCGATATAGCCCGCCAGCTCCGGCATATCGGCTGCGGTCATGCCGAAGCGCACGATCTCGGGCGTGCCCAGCCTGAGGCCGTTGACGTCACCAGCGACTGCCGGCAGCGGCAGGCCGATGCCGCAGGACAGGATGTTGACCGCGCGCAGCTTCTTCGCCGCGGCCTGCCCGCCGCCATAGGGCGCGGCCTCGATCGCGAACTGATGCGAGGTTGTCATGCCGCGGTCGCGGGCGAAGACCGGCACCTGCCGCTCGGACAGCGCTTCGGCCAACGCCTTCGCGGTCTTGGCCATCTCCTGAGCATAGGCGCGGCCATGCGCTTTCCAGTCGAGCAAGGAAACCGCGAGCGAGGCCGATTTCGCCGCGTCGAAATTGGCGGTGAGGCCTGGATAGGCGATGGCGTCGAGTTTTTTCGCGATCTCGGCATCGTTGGTGAGGATCAGCCCGGAAGGCGGCCCGCCCAGGCTCTTATAGGTGCTCATCGTCATCAGGTGAGCGCCCTCCTCCAGCGGTTGCTGCCAACCATGGCCGGCGATCATGCCGGACATATGCGCCGCATCGAACAGGACGAGCGCGCCGACCTCGTCGGCAATGGCGCGGATCTCGCGGATCGGATGCGGAAACAGGTTGAGGCTGCCGCCGATCGAGATCAGCTTCGGCCGGAGCCGCAGTGCATCCGCCCTGAGCTTTTCGACATCGACCGTGTAGTTCACCGGGTCGATCGGCGCCGGATGGGTGACGATGCCGTAGAGCCCGGCAGCGCCGGCGCCGTGATGGGTGACGTGGCCGCCGATCTCGCCCGGCGGCGCGATGATGCAGTCGCCCGCCTTGGCCGCGACCATGAAGGCGTAGAGATTGGCGATGGCGCCCGAAGGCACCCGGATCTCGGCATATTCAGCGCCGAAGACCTCGGCCGCCAGCTCGGCGGCGATGATCTCGATCTGCTCGATCGCCTCCAGCCCCATTTCGTATTTGTCGCCGGGATAGCCAAGCGAGGGCCGCGCCCCGATCCCCGCCGAGAGCAGCGCTTCAGCTTTCGGGTTCATGACGTTGGTCGCGGGGTTGAGGTTGACGCAGTCGCGCTCATGGATGGCGCGATTCTCCGCCGCGAGTGTGTCGATCCGCGCCGCGATCGCCTCGAGCGGCTGGCTCGCCGTCTCGCCGGCGACCTTGAGCACATAGTCCTCGCTCGCCTGCGGCACCCAATTGCGCCTGCCCAGTGCCGTCATGCCACCTTCCCTCCGCTGTCGCCTGCCTTCTGGCATATCAGCGGTTTGCCGCGTCGCGCGCAAACGAGTATTCCTCGCTCGCAGGCTGAGAAAATCTCAGCCTCGAACCGGATGCTCGCCGTGCCCGTCAAACCGCCCCGCCCGCGCCTGCCCTCGCTCAACGCGCTGCGCGCCTTCGAGGCGGCGGCGCGGCTGGAGAGCTTCACCAGGGCGGCGGACGAACTCGGCGTCACGGCCGGCGCCGTGACTCAGCAGATCCGGCAGCTCGAAGCGACGCTCGGCTTCCCGGTCTTCCGCCGGCTGGCGCAGGGCGTCACCCTGACCGATGCGGCGCGCGAGGCCCTGCCGAGGCTGACGCGCGGCTTCGACATGCTCGGTCAGGCCGTTCAGGCACTGCGGGAGGCGGAGCCGCATCGTCCGCTGGCTATCACAGCCCTGCCCTGTCTCGCCCAGCTCTGGCTCTCGCCGCGCCTGCCGGCGCTGCAGCAGGCCTTCCCGGACCTGCAGATCTCGCTCACCGCCATGGAGGAGCCGCCCGATCCGCGCCGGGAGCCATACGATCTCGCGCTGTTCTACCGGGTATCGGCCGAGGCGGGAGCCCAGCAGCTCGGCGACGACGCCATCCTGCCGGTCTGTGCCCCGACTCTCGCCAGCCAGATCTCGTCCGCCGCCGACCTCGCACGGCAGACGCTGCTGCACGATGCCGTCTGGCGCAACGACTGGGCGCGCTGGCTTGCCTTTGCGCTTCCGGAAGCCCGGATCGACTCCGGGCGCGGCCCGGCCTTCTCGCTTTACAGTCTGGCGCTGGATGCCTGCCTGTCAGGCTCGGGCGTGCTGATGGGCCGGATGAGCCTCGTTGCACCCCATCTCGCGAACCGGCGGCTCGTCGCGCCCTTCGCACAGGCCATGGCGACGCCGGACCGGCCAACGCTGACGCCGGCTATCGGCCCCGGCGCGCATGCCCGCCGGGGCGAAATCATGGAATGGCTGGCGCGCTCGGCACGGGAAGATTCTCCAAGTGCCCTCGCGGTCTTGTGAGCCCCGATCCTGAGGAGCAGCGCGACCGGCGTCTCGAAGGATGCTCCAGCTGGTTCCGGAGCCTCCTGAAACATCCTTCGAAACGCCATTCCCAACGGAATGGCTACTCAGGATGAGGGCTACCGAAAATAGGGGCCTGGCTCAGATATAGGCGCCGCAATTGCCTTCGAGGATCTGGTCCATCGAGCGCGATGGCTCGGCGCACCCGGCCTCGCCGACGACCTTGGCCGGCACGCCCGCCACGGTCTTGTTGCGCGGCACCGCTGTCAGCACCACCGAGCCCGCCGCGACGCGGCTGCACTGGCCGACCTCGATATTGCCGAGGATCTTGGCGCCCGCGCCGATCAGCACGCCCTTGCGGATTTTCGGATGGCGATCGCCGCCCTGCTTGCCGGTGCCGCCAAGCGTGACGCCATGCAGCAGCGAGACATCGTCCTCGATCACCGCCGTCTCGCCGACGACGAGGCCAGTGGCATGGTCGAGGAACACGCCCTTGCCGATCTTTGCGGCCGGGTTGATGTCGGTCTGGAAAACCTCCGAGGAGCGCGCCTGCAGATAGAGCGCGAAATCGCGCCGATCCCGCGTCCAGAGCCAATGCGCCAGGCGGTGGCACTGCAACGCGTGGAAGCCCTTGAAGAACAGCACCGGTTCGAGCACGCGGTAGCAGGCCGGGTCGCGGTCGAGCACCGCCATCACGTCGGCACGCATGCCGGCGCCGATCGTCTCGTCATCGGCCATCGCCTCGGCGAAGCCCTGCTCGATCAGATCGGCCGTCACTGCCGGATGGCCGAGCCGGGCCGCGACGCGATGGGCGACCGCGCATTCGAACGAGGGTTGGTTGAGAATCGAGGCGACGATGAGAGTGCCCAGCGCCGGCTCGGCCGCAACGGCCGCCTCGGCCTCGCCACGCAGGCGAGACCAGACGGGGTCGAGCCGGTTGAGGCCGGTCGTGAGATCGCGTGCTTCCACGGCAGAGCGCCCTGACGGCATGATCATTCTCCGGAAAGGGTCGTCAACAGGAGGACAGCCTAGCCACAAGCTGGCGTCCGCACCAAAGGCTCAAGCCGACCAAAGTTGAATCAAAAAGCGAGGCAGCGGATTCAGTTTTTCAGGGAATGTCGACAACACATTGGCGTCGCCCGCTTTTCCAGATTGCCTCTATTCATCCGCGACGTTCTCACAAACGCGCGAGAAAGTCGAGGACGGCCTGCTTATGGCTCTTGTCGCCGACCGCGAGGTTGTGGTCCCGCCCTTCGATCGCGAAGGATTCCGCGTCGGGAATGAGCTTCGCCAGCTCCGGGCCGGAGCCTGAAACATCGTCCTTCGTGCCGACGCTGATCAGGGTCGGCATCGCGATCTGCCCGACCTGCTCGGCCGTGAGAGTCTGGCGCGAGCCGCGGATGCAGGCGGCGAGCGCCCCGAGGTCGCTCTTGGTCTGCTCGGCGAAGGCGCGGAACATGCGCTGCATCGAGTCGGTCAGCACGTCGAGCGACGGCGCCTCCATGGCGTCGGCGATGCCGAGCGGCAGCCCGACGCCCTCGACGAGATGGATGCCGAGCCCGCCGAGCAGCAGCGCATCGAGCCGGCGCGGATGCGCCAGCGCCAGATGCGCCGAGATGCGCGCGCCCATCGAATAGCCCATCACGGCCGCGCGCGGGATGTCGAGATGATCCATCAGGCGGCGCACGTCCTCGGCCATGATCTCCGAGGAATAGGCAGCGGGCTCATAGAGCTTCTCGCTCTGGCCATGGCCGCGGTCGTCGAGCGCGACGACGCGGTAGCCGGCATGGGTCAGCGTCTTCGTCCACTGGGTGTTGACCCAGTTGGTCATGTGGGAGGAGGCGAAGCCGTGGACCAGCACCACGGTCCGGTGCTGCGGCGTGTCGCCAGTCGGGGCCAGATCGATGAAAGCGATCTTCACGCCGTCGGAGGAAAAGCTCTGCATGCGGATCTCGGAACGAGGCGGGATGACGAAACCGGTTGTTGCCCTTCCCTGCCATGCAGGTCGGGCTTTGGGTAGCCGCTGCGGCGCGGCTTGCTTATGAACTATCGCCATGAGCCAGACCGCCAACAGCGCGCCACCCCCCTCCGCGACGACGCAATCGCCCCGCTTCGCTTTCGTCGACGTCGCGCGCGGCATCGCGTTGCTGGCGATGTTCGTCTACCACTTCGCCTATGATCTCTCTTTCTTCGGGCTGATCGAGACCGACGTCGTCGCCGAGCCAGGCTGGCGGATCTTCGCGCGCTGCATCGCCGGCTCCTTCCTGATCGTCGTCGGCTTCAGCCTCGTCCTGGCCACGCGCAAGGGCCTAAACCGCCCCGCCTATCTGAAGCGCCTCGCGATGGTCGCCGGTGCCGCCGCCCTGGTTTCGCTGGGCACCTGGTTCGCGATCCCCGGCAACTTCATCTTCTTCGGCATCCTCCACCACATCGCGCTGGCGAGCGTGCTGGCCCTGCCCTTCCTGCGGCTGCCGGTCGCCGTCGTGACGCTATCGGTGGTGCTCGCTTTCGCGCTGCCGCGCTTCGTCGCCCACCCGCTGCTCGACGCCCCCTGGCTGTCCTGGCTCGGCTTCTCGCATGCGCCGCTTCAGACGGCCGATTTCGTACCGGTCTTCCCCTGGTTCGGCTGCGTGCTCACCGGCATCGTGCTGGCGCGCCTGCTGCTGCCCCCCCTCGAAGGCACGCGGCTCGCAGCCTGGCGCCCTCGCATGCTCCCGACGCGAATCGTCGCCTCTGGCGGGCGCCACAGCCTGCTCGTCTATCTCGTCCACCAGCCGGTCTTCATCGCCGCCCTGACGCTGGTGACCTTCGTTGCCCCGCCGCCTCCGCCGGCCGAGCGTGCCTTCCGGGCCGAATGCCAGCGCAGCTGCGGGCCCGACGTGCCGGAGCAGCTCTGCCGCGCCGTCTGCGGCTGCACCATCGACAAGCTCAAGCGCGAGCAGCTCTGGCAGAAGGCGCTCGACGACCTGCTCTCACCGGACGAAGGCGCCCGCGTGAGCGCGCTCGCTCAGGCCTGCCTCCGCGAGCGTTGATGCAAATCCCGGACTGGCGTCGCGCCGGCTGACGGGATAGGTTGCGCCCGAATTCCAGCTTCTGAAGAGCGACGACCATGGCCGCGACCGGCATTCCGCATTTCCACAACGACCCCGGCGTCGCCGTCGTCCATGTCGGCGCGCACGAGTTCATGTGCATCGGCGCCAAGCCGCCCTTCGACCACCCGCATGTCTTCCTCGACATGGGCTCGGACAGCGAGATCATCTGCCCCTACTGCTCGACGCTGTTCAAATACGAGCCGTCGCTGAAGGGCGCCGAATGCACCCCGCCGGAATGCGCCTGGCACGACACCGCCAAGGCGGCCTGAAGCCGGCTCCGCCGAAGCGCGGGTTCTGAGGGGCACCCGCGCCCTCCCGGCGCCATCGATCAAGGGCATCCTTCGTGTCTGCTCCTCATTTCGTCATCGCCGGCGCCGGCATCGGCGGGCTGACCATGGCGCTGTCACTGGCCCGCCGCGGCATCGCCGCCACCGTCGTCGAGAAGCGCACCGGCTTCGGCGAGACGGGCGCCGGTCTCCAGATCACCTCCAATTCCGGCCGCGTGCTCGATGCTCTCGACCTGACGCTGCCGCTGAAGCGCGTCAGCGTCTCCTCGCACGGGCTGATGATCCGGCGCTGGCGCGACGGCTCGCAGGTGTTGGAGATGCCCTCCAGCCCGGAGCACATGCCGACCCCGTTCCGCATGCTCAGGCGCAACGACCTTCACACCGTCCTGCTCGACGCCGCGCGCGCCATGCCGAACATCCGCCTGATGGTCGGCCGCGGCGTACAGGAGGTGAGTCAGGACGCGAACGGCGTCGCGGTCAGGCTCGGCGGGCAGAACGGCAGCAGCGAGACGATTTCCGCGCTCGGGCTGATCGGCGCCGACGGGCTGTGGTCACGCGTGCGGGACCTCTCCGGCGATGCCTCGCCGCCAGTCTTCACAGGCTACGAAGCCTGGCGCGCCGTCGTGCCGGCCCGCGCCGTCGATAAGCCGCGCGTGACGCTCCATCTCGGCCCCGGCCGGCATGCCGTGCATTACCCCGTCGCCGGCGGCAGGGAGATCAACGTCGTCGTCGTCCGCCAGGCCAAGGAAGCCCGTGAGGGCTGGTCGCGCGACGGCGACGCCAGCGTCGTCACCGAGCATCTCTCCGGCGCTTCCCCGGCGCTGCGAGAGCTTACGGGTGCGGCGCAGGGCTGGCAGGTCTGGTCGCTGTTCGACCGCAAGCCCGCCGCCATGGCCGGAGGGCGCATCGCGCTGATGGGCGACGCCGCCCACCCCATCCTGCCCTTCCTCGCCCAGGGCGCCTCGCTCGCGATCGAGGATGCCGCGGTGCTGGCGCGCCTGCTGGCCGAGGCCCTCGGCCGCGACGGCGCCGCAGGCGTCCCCGCCGCCTTCGCCGCCTATGCGGGAGCCAGGGCCCGGCGCGTCGCCCGGGTGCAGGACGAAAGCCGCGGCAACGGCCGCAACTACCATCTCGGCTGGCCGCTCAGCATCGCCCGCGATTTCGCCCTGAAAAGGCTCGGCCCCGAGGGGCTGCGCAACCGCTATGGCTGGCTTTACGACTGGCGCGACATATAGCATCGGACCGAAAAGCGGAATCCCCTTTTCGGAAAAATCCGATGCGATAACAGATAGATAGGTCACCCTTAGCGCGTCCGGCCGGACGTGTGGCGCTCCAGCTGATCTCGTCATCGCCGCATTCCATCCCTATCTGTAGGTCCGGAGAGGGATGAAAGAGAGATGATCCGCGTCAACCTTTACGAGCAACTCAATGGCCGGGCCCGCGCGATGCCGCGCTGGGCAGCATGGCTCGCCATGGCGGCGAGCTTCGTCGTCGGCATCACCCTGTTTCTGGTCGCGGCGAGCCTCGCCCTGATCTTGATCCCGATCGTCGCCATAGCCGGCGTGATCGCGGTCTGGCGCCTCAAGGCCAAGTTGAAGGCGGCCGGTTTCGACCGTGCCGATCCCTTCGCCGGCGGACCGCAGCGAACCGAACGGATCGAGGTGATCGATGCGGAATACCGCATCATCGAGCCGGACGAGCCGCGCCGCTAGAGCATTGGCCGAAAAATGGAATCCACTTTTCGGAAGAACGCGATGCTTTGACAAGGGGACAGATCGCCACTTCGCGTCCGAAGGGACGCAAGGCGATCTGGAACCCGTTCCGAACAGCCTGCCGGTGCAGGCTAATCGGTAAGACGGCTCTGTATTTTGAGTGAGAGCCGGCTTTGGAGGCTCACTCGATCCGGCTGACCAGAATCTTGTCGATGCGGCGGCCGTCGAGATCGACGACCTCGAAGCGCCAGAACCCCTTGTCGAAGCTTTCGCCGACATTGGGCAGATGGTTCATCTCCGCGAGGATGAAGCCGGCGACCGTCTGGAAGTCGGCGTCGCGCGGGATCGGGATACCGAGTTCGTGCGAGAACTCGTCGACCGGCATCCAGCCCGCAACGAGATAGGACCCGTCGGCGCGCGTCACGATGGCCGGCTCGTCCTCCTCCTCTTCCTGGAAGGCGCCGATGATCGCCTCGAGCACGTCGCCTGGGGTGATGATGCCCTCGAAATGGCCGTACTCGTCGAAGACCAGCGCCATATGCACGCGGCTGGAGCGGATTTCGCGCAGCACATGCAGGGAGTCGGCGGTGTCCATCACCATCGGGGCATCCTGGACACGTCGGCGCAGCTCCTCGATGTCGCCCGCGGCCAGGAAGTCGATCAGATCCTTCACCAGCACGACACCGATGATCGAATCCGACTCGCCGTCCTGAACCGGCAGGCGCGAGCGGCGGCAGTCCTTCAGCTGCTGGCGGAGTTCCTCGGCGCTATCCGACAGGTCGATCACCTCGACCTCGCGGCGCGGCGTCATCAGGGCGCGCGCCGAGCGGTCCGCCAGTCGCATCACGCCAGCGATCATCTCGCGTTCGTCGCGCTCCAGCACGCCGGCGGTCTCCGCCTCGGCAATGATGGTGCGCACCTCCTCCTCGGTCACCTTCTCGTCAGTTTCGCCCTTCTGGCCGAGCAGTGCGAGCACCGACTTGCCGGAGACGTCGAGCAGGAATACGAGTGGCGCGCCGATCTTCGACATGAACAACATCGCGGGAGCGACGCGTGCCGCCACACGCTCGGGGTCGCGCAGCGCGATCTGCTTCGGAACCAATTCGCCGAGGATCAGCGACAGATAGGTGATCGCGACGACGACGATGCCGACGCCGAGCGTATCCGACACCGATTGCGAAAAACCCTGGGTGCCCAGCCATTCCGACAGGCGCGCGCCCAGCGTGGCGCCGGAGAAGGCACCGGAGAGCACACCGACAAGCGTAATGCCGATCTGAACAGTGGAGAGAAAGCGGCCGGGGTCTTCGGCCAGGCGAATCGCGGTCGCGGCGCCCTTGTTGCCCTGGTCGCTAAGGACCCTGAGGCGAGCCGGCCGCGACGAAACTACCGCGAGCTCGGACATGGCGAGAAGTCCATTCACGATCGTCAGCGCCAGGACGATCAGGATTTCGGTTAACAAAACCAATCCGTTTGCTGCGGCGCTGCGACATTTGGCAGCCCGCTTCCACGCTCCTTATAGCGGATCGTTGCACTAACGCGATAAGCCAGACGAAAGAATCGTGAGCGAATGATGACGAAGTCGAGGTTCTGGCAACCGACGCAGGGCGAACATGCGGGCATCGACCGCCGCTTGCAGGCACCGGCCGCCGAGCGTAATCGCGATGCGATCCTGGACGTGTTGCGCCATGTGCTGCCGCCTTCCGGGCTTGTGCTGGAGATCGCGAGCGGCTCCGGAGAGCATGCCATCCATTTCGCGGCCGCCCTGCCCGCCCTGACTTTCCAGCCGAGCGATCCCGCTCCCGACGCGCTGGCGAGCATCGCAGCCTGGACGCAGGCATCCGGGCTAACAAACATCCTGCCGCCGCTGATGCTCGACGCCTGTGCCCCACAATGGCCGGTCGAAGCTGCCGACGCCATTCTCTGCATCAACATGATCCATATCTCGCCCTGGAGGGCCACCGAGGGCTTGTTCCGCCAGGCGCGGCTGCTGCTGAAGCCGGATGGCCCACTCTATCTCTACGGCCCCTATCGCCGGCCCGGTCGGCCGCTCGAACCGAGCAACGCGGCCTTCGACGAAAGCCTGCGCGGCCGCGATCCTGAATGGGGCCTCCGCGACCTCGGAGAGATTACGACCCTTGCCGCAGCGAACGGTTTCGGCACCCCGCAAGTCATCGAGATGCCAGCCAACAATCTGAGCGTGATCTTCCGAGCCGGTTGAGAGAAACCGCCGTCGAAAGCTCCGCAGGCGCCTGCCAAAGCCACCCCCGCAAAGCCTCTGTCTCGTCCATTCGTCGGGCTGGCGAATCCGGCGAGCGCTGGATTACGCCGGCCACTGATCCAAGGGGGCGTTCATGATTAAGCGTATTCTATGCCTAGGCTTTTTGGCGTTTGTTCTTGCTGGCTGCGTCACCATGCAAAACCCGCTGTCGCAGCGGGACGTCGAAACCTTCCGCCTCGCCAGCATCCATGTAGAAACCGACGTTGCAGCGACCCTGTGGTGGGGGGACGGGGACCGCGCCTATGCGAGATCCAAGGGACGGTCGGAGGCCGAATCCGAAGAACTCTCCAAGACGCCTGAAGCGCGCGCTTTTGTCGCCAAGCTGGCTTCCGCGAAGATCGGCAACGCTCTCGAGGAGCAGCTGAAGCCGGTCATGACCGGTCACCGCCCGGTGAAAATCAGGATCAATCTGCGTCGGCTCTACATCGCCTCGGCCATCCAGCGGGTGGTCGTGGGCGGAGGCCACGAGATGGTCGCCGATGTCAGCGTGACAGACGCCAAAACCGGAGCTGTCCTCGTGAACTATCCGGAGTTCAGCGCGATCGCGCTGGCCGGCCAGGGAATCGGCGGAACAATGCTCGATGCGGCCTTGATGGCCGATCCGATCGATCGTCTGGCCCTGAACTTCGCCACCAAGTATCGCGACTGGTTGGCGCCGCAACACGCTCCCTAGACCGGGCTGCTGATGAATCACCTCGCGGCCAGCTTGGTGCGGACGGCGGGACTCGAACCCGCAAGCCTTTGAAGGCGCAAGATTTTAAGTCTCGTGCGTCTACCAGTTTCGCCACGTCCGCAGGCGTCACAGCGATAGCGGGCGGGCACGGTGCGCGCAAGCCTCCGGCCCGCCTTCGCACAGGGCGATCGCAGCGTTCCCTCAGTGCGGGCGCGCCGGCTTGTACCATTCGACCCCGTCTGGATCGACATAGAGCCCCGGCGGCACGTTCGAACCGATGCTCTTCTCCTCCATCGGAACGCGCACCGTGTCGTCGCGGTCGCCGCGTTTCACATAGGTGCCGGAGGCCTGTTCGGAATGGCGGTGTGCGCCGCGCCCGACGCTGCTGGCAAGCCCGATCACGCCCTGCCGGCCCCCAACCTTGTCCTGCAGTTCCGTCACCGGGCGGCCGACGAAGGCGACCTTGGCGCTGCCTTCGACCATGGGCAGGGCCCGCCTCGCTGCGCCCTCGCCCGTCACCCTGACGCCGACGAAACGCGGCACATAGGTCGCGCCACCCTTGCCGAAGGATTCCCAGCCGCCGGCCGAGACGACCTGCGCCCCGCAGCGCTTGTGGGCACGCTCGCAGGCCGTGCGCGTGGCGTAACGTGGCGCCCGTTGCTCGAATTCGGCGCGTGCGTTGCGATAGGCGAACTCGCATTGCTCTGCGCTGAGCAGGCCGCCTGCGATGCATTCGTCGCGCCGGACATAGGTGTTTCCGGGGCTCTGGGCCGCCAGATCGCCTGGGCTCGCAAGCGAGAGGGCAGGCGCAAGCGCGGCGACGCGCAGCGTAACGAGAATCGAGGCCGGAATCATCATGCGGTGAAACAACATTACAATTATGGCTTTACAGCAGCGCGCGCCGCGAGGCGGCGAGCTCCCGGGTTGCGCCATAGTCGATTTTGCCATTGCCGAGCACGGGGATCGATGGCGTCACCAGGATGGCGCGCGGCACCCACAGCTCCGGGAAGCCTTGCGCCTTGGCCGCCTCCTGCAGCGCCGCACGGTCTGCGTCGGGCTTCTCGGTGACGAGGATGAGCTGCTCGCCTTTGCGCGGATCGGGCAGGCCGACCACGACATGGTTCTGGTCCGGCCAGAGCTTGGCGATCATGGTCTCGACCGCTGCGAGCGAAACCATTTCGCCGCCGAGCTTCGCAAAGCGCTTGGCCCGGCCACGGATCGCGACGAAGCCGTCCTCGATCACGACGATGTCACCGGTGTCGTGCCAGCCGCCCTCCGGCGGGATGACGCGACCCGGCTGCTCCGGGTCGAGATAACCGGCCATGACGTTCGGCCCGCGCACGGTAAGCCGGCCGCCCTCATGGATGCCCTCGACGGGCTCCAGCTTCGCCTCGATGCCGGGCAGGAGCTTGCCGACAGTGCCCTCCCGGATCGCCGCCGGCGTGTTGACCGCGAGCACCGGCGAGCACTCGGTACAGCCATAGCCTTCGAGGATGGTGGTGCCGTAGGGCTCCCACATCCGCTTCGTCTCGGCCTTGACCCGCTCCGCCCCGGCGACGACGTAGCGCACGCTGCCGAGATCGTTCTTTTCCGCAGCGCGAGCGTATCCCTGCAAAAACGTATCGGTCGCCAGCAGGAAGGTCGCCTTCATGTCGCCGATCAGCTTCGGCACCTGCTTGTAGTGCAGCGGGCTCGGATAGAGCACAACCTTCATGCCGTGCAGCAGCGGCACCATCATCCCGGCGGTCAGCCCGAAAGAGTGGAAGGYCGGCAGCGGATTCATGAAGACGTCCCGCTCGGAGATCGCGCCGGCGGCATGGGCAAAGACCTGCCGCGCATTGGAGACGATGTTGGCATGGCTCAGCGCCACGCCCTTCGGCTTGCCCTCGGTTCCCGAGGTGAAGAGGATGACGGCCGTGTCGTCCGGCTTGGCCTCATAGGAACGATGGACGAGCCCCGGCAGCAGGCTCTGCAACGCGCCGAGCGCCTTGTCGAAGCTGGTGATCTGCTTGCGGAGGTCCTCGAGATAGACGACGCGCCGCCCCTCGCCGAGCGCCGCGACCTCCTCATCCAGCTTGCCCTGATCGACGAAGCGGCGCGAGGTGACGATGGTCTTGAGCTGCGCGACCTCCGCCGCCGCCCGCAGGTTGCGGACGCCGGCCGTGAAGTTGAGCAGCGCCGGCACGCGGCCATAGGCCAGGAGTGCGAACAGAGTCACCGCCATGCCCTGCATGTTCGGCAGCAGCACGCCGACATGCTCGCGCTGGGCCGTCAGCGCCGCAAGCCTGCGGCCGAGCACCAGCGCGCCCAGCACGAGCCGGCCATAGGTGATCGGCTGACGCTCGGGGTCCTCCAGCGCGATGCGGCCCTTGCCGTGGCGCGCGATGGTCTGCAGCAGGGCGCGAAAGATCGTGATCCGCGCGCCCGCGGCGTCGAAGCTGGTGGCGGCCATATCTGGCGCGTCTCCCGGTCAGCATGTCCTCTGCCGGTCAAACTAGTGAGATCGGCGCCGGTTTCAACGCTGCTTCAGACAATGCGCGGGTGCCACAGCCGTCATGCTCGCCCTTGTGGCGAGCATCCACGTCTTGAACACTGCCCTCGAAGAAGAGAAGACGTGGATGGTCGGGATAAGCCCGACCATGACGCGCGGGGCGCGGCAGCCGCCTCCCGGCATTACCCGAAGGCCCCGATCTCGTGCTGGATCGCCCCTGAAATCTCGCGGATCAGCGCGAACAGCGCCAGGATCGGCGCGAAGACGTCGCGGTGCAGGGCCTCGTAGGTGCCGCCTTCGCGCGGACCCGGAGGCTCGCCGAAATCGAGGCCGATGGTCGGGTCGGGATCGCGGGGGAATATCTCGGCCAGGAAAGCGAGACAGGCCGGCACATCGAGGCGCAGCAGCCGCTCGATCAACGCCTCGCGCGTCAGCCCCGCATGCGGCCGAAAATCCGGGATATGGGCGCAGGCAAGCCAGATCCGGTGCATCGCCGCGAGCCTGAGAGCATGGAGCGCCGCAAGCCGCGCCGGCATCTGCGGGGTGTCCTCCGCCGCCACCTTTAGCTTCAGCGCATCGGCCGAGAGCCGCCAGAACAGGCGGCGCAGCGCGGGCGCCAGCTCCAGCCGCGACAGCGCTTCCGCCACCGCCAGCAATTCCTCGCGCCGGCCTTCGCGCACCGTTCGGCGTGCCCGGTCGAACCAGCTGCCGGGGTCGAGCGAGTCGAGATAGGCCCGCAGCACGTCGAGGTCGCTATGCGCCATCGCATAGGCTGCGAGCCGATAGGCGCGATCGAAGCGCTCGGAGCGCTCGCGCATGGCGCGGAAAAGATCCGGCGAGCGCGAGGCCGCGTGGCCGACGCCGTGCATGCTGTTCGCCATCCAGCCGAGCTGCTGGAGGATGGCGTTGTTGGGGATGGCGCGCAGCTCGCGCGGATGCCGGATGCGTGTCGGCCCCGTCCCTTCCGACTGGCGCGCGGCCGGGCGCGAGCCGGTCTTGTCGAGCAGCGAGGGGCCGAAGGTGCCGATCAGGGCGGCGTAGCCGGGGTCGTCGACCAGTACGTTCATCTCCTCGCGCACGGTCTGGAAGAACTCGCTGGCAAAATCCGGCTCGTCATAGATCGGGTCGTCCACCTCCTGGGTCGGCGCGAACACCGCTTCGGCGATCCGGCCGACCGTCGCACCAGCGAGCTGCGAGGTGCCGAACAGGAGATAGCCATCGCTGCCCTGGAAGCTGGTCTCACGTACCGTCCTGATGCCGGCGCGCGCGAAGGCCTGCCGCGCATAGGCCGGGTCAAGATAGGCCAGCCGGTCCGACAGGCTGTCGGGATGGGCGCCGCGCCCGACCGACTCGCCATGGGTGTCGAAGATGACGAGCTCGACATCCTCGAGTTCGTAGCGCGCGAGCAGCTCGCAGATGCGGATGCGCAGCCGCTCGACCCAGAAGGTCGAGGCGACCTGCCCGATATAGCGCCCGGAATCGGAATAGCCGAACTGGATACACAGCCGCCCGTGGCGCTTGAGGTATTCGCGGAAATGCGGGCTACGGAGTGCCTCGTCGATGATGCGCGGCCCCTGTTCCAGCGCGTCCGAGGTCTCGAACAGCGGCGAGATCTCGATCCGGTCGGCGATACCGAAGCGACTGGCGAGCCAGAGCGCACAGAGCAGCGTGTAGCCGGTCTCGGTTTCCGCGATCAGGAAGCGCACAGGCTTCGTGCCGTCGATATGCTTCACGATCTGCGCGATCGTCATCATCATCCGCGCCGCCGAGGCCCGCTCGGCCGCCAGCGCCCCGAAATCGACGGCAACCGGTTCGACCTTGCCGAGCTCGGTGTTGGCCGCAGCGAGGAAGGCGCGGCGTTGGGCGGGCTGGCCTGGCTCCTCCTCCAGCGGAATGACCGAGCGCAGCGCGTTGTGGAGCTGCGAGGCGTTGAGCCGGAAATGCGGCAGCGCGATCGAGACGCCATGGGCGAGGCAGCCGGCCCGGATCTGTGCAAGTACGAGCCGCGTCTCGTCGTCGGCGGCATCGGCCAGGGCTGCGTCGAGCATCTCGATCAGGCCGGAGGCCTCCGGCAGCGCGGTCTCGCGTTCATGCACCAGTGAGAGCGCGAAGGCCTGCAAGGCCTGCAGCGAGGGCTGCGTGCCGATCGGCGGCGCCAGCGCGAGCTGGCGCTCCACTGCCGCCAACGCCGTGCCGACCAGCGCGTGGACAGGCCCAGCCACCGGCACGTTCGGCAGCTTTTCGAGGATGCGCGCGAACTGCCCGCTCTTCGATTCCAGCCGGTAGCGCAGCGTGTCCCACCAGCCGATATCGGTGCGCCCGTCCGTATCGCAGCCGACCCAGGAAGCGAGCGTGATCGGCTTCGGCGCAAGCTCGGTCCAGCGCTCGGGCCAGCGTTCGAGGGCGATAGCAAAGAACGCGGCGTTCAGCCGGTCGAGGGCATCGCGCGCATGGCGCACGGCGTAGCGCGCCTGCTCGAACTCGTCCTGCAGCGTGATCCGGCCATCGGGGCGGAAGCTCAGATCGGCCTCTCCGACGACCGCCTCCCCCGCAGTGCCGCCGGAGGCGAGATCGGCGAGTGCATGGCAGAGCCGGCGCGCCATGCCGAAGGTCGGATGCGCGGTGAAGACGGCGGCAAAGCGCGCCCGCTCCACGGCCTGCCGGAAATCGTCGAAGGACGCGGCCGCACCGGCCACTCCCTCCGCCAACCCGGAGAACACAGTCGCTTCATCCTTGTCGAGCCCGACATAGCGGGCGACGCGCACGGCCCGCTGCCGCAGAGCCTGCCGCCCGAGCTGACGAACCAGTTCGCCTGCCCCTTCCACGGTCAGTTCGCTGCGGTCCATCAGCCGGGTCAGCCAGAGCGTGACCCGCAGCACCGGGTTGCCAAAGGGGTCGTCGCGAGAATCCCGGCGCGCCTCCTCGATCCGACTCAGCAGTTCGTCTGCGAGCGCCTCGACGCCGGGAACTACCGGGCTTTCCTGCGCGATCTCTGCAGCCATGACCGCCCTCCCGTGGCGCGTCCGGCTTCGTAGGCACAGCCGGTTCGTGCTGCATTGCAGCATCGGATGACCGCAGCCGCAAGCCGGAACGGTATCGCCGACTCGGATAAATTTTACCCGGATCATATTGCGCGGACAAAACTACCCGGATAATAAACCCTCCGTCGAGGAGAACAGATGTCCACCAGCCTGCCCATGCACTGCACCGCCTTCCATGACGCCACCCGTATCGCCGGGGGGGCGCTGCCCGACGTCGCGCTCGCCGTGAAGGCGGCGCTGGCAGCCGATGCAGCAGCAGCGATCCTCGTCTTCGACGACGCAAGCGGAAAGGTCGTCGACCTCGATTTGCGCGGCAGCGATGCGGAGATCGTCGCACGGCTTGCGCCTCAACCAGACAAGGCCTCGAACACCGCTTCGGAAACAGGCGGTGCCGAAGCGCCGCGCGGGCGGGGCCGGCCCAAGCTCGGCGTCGTCGCGCGCGAGGTCACACTGCTGCCGCGGCATTGGGACTGGCTCGCTCTGCAGCCCGGCGGCGCTTCCCAGGTCCTGCGGCGCCTCGTCGACGAAGCGCGCAAGAACAATGGCGGGCGCAGCCGCGCCCGCGCCGCGCAAGCTGCCGCCTATGCCTTCATCTCCGCCATGGCGGGCAACCGCGAGGGCTTCGAGGAAGCCTCGCGCGCCCTCTTCGCCAGCGACGGCGAAGGTTTCGCCACCCACAGCCGGTCCTGGCCCGCCGATATCCGCGCCTACGCGCAAAAGCTGCTTGCAGGTTCGGCCGATCCGGAGCCGCGCCCGTGACGGCCTATCTCGCTCCGAGCTGGGAATCCGGCCGCGACCTCTTCAAGCGCAACATCGCCGGCGACGTCGTGATGCTCAATCTCCTGCGATTGCGGGAAATTGCCGACTACTCCGCCACGCCGCAGCTGGCGCCGGACGAACCGATCAGCGGCGCGCAGGCCTTCGAGCACTACGTCGCCCACACCCTGCCCTATCTGGAGGCCAGCGGCGGTTCTCTGCTCTTCATCGGCGAAGGCGGTCCGTTCTTCATCGGCCCGGAAGCCGAGCGGTGGGATCGCGCCATGCTGGTCAGGCAATCCTCCGTGCAGAACTTCCTCGCCTTCGCCAGCCACGAGGCTTACCTCGCCGGCTACGGGCACCGCCTGGCCGCCATCGAAGATTCGCGCCTGCTGCCGCTGGTCCTGACGCCGCCGGCGGCAGGCGGCAACCGCGCGGCATAGGCGGCACGCCGGGGCGGGCTGCGCTCAGCGCCATTGCCGGGCCTTGCGCCCAACGGCATAGCGGCGGCACTGCGCTCGCCGCGCCCCGCCCGGATCTCACAAGGCCGCCTCGACATGACCACCCGCGCGCAATGGCTCGGCATCCTCTGCGGGCTGCTGACCTCGATGATCTGGGGGGTGCAGGCCGTGGTCTCGCGGCACGCCATGCTGATCGACCTAACCCCTGCCGACGTCACGATCCTGCGCTTCGTCTCGGCCGGAGCCGTGCTGCTGCCCTGGGCGCTGAAGAACATGCGCCCCTTCCCGGTCGGTTCGCTCGGCTGGCCGCGGGCCTGGGTCATGGCCCTGCTGATCGGCCCGCTCTACAGCCTGATCCTCGTTGGAGGCGCCCATTTCGCGCCGGCCCTGCATTCATCGATCATCTCGCCCGGCCTGATCCCGGTATTCACCGCCCTGCTGGTCTTCCTCGTCACCGGCGAGCGCGCCGGGCGGATGCGGCTGATCGGCCTCGGGATTCTCGTCATCGGCATCGGCATCTTCTCACGGGACGCGCTGGCGGTGACGCCGTCGCGGCCGGACGCCTGGATCGGCGATCTGCTCTTCGTGCTGATCGCCTGCCTGTGGTCGATCTTCGGGTTGCTGGCCAGGCGCTGGGGCGTGAGCTCGCTCGAGGTCACCGCCGCCTCGTGCCTGCTCTCGGTGCCGCTGCTGGTGATCGTCGCGCTGGTGCTACCCATTCACATGGCGCGGGCACCCTTCGCCGAACTGCTGCTGCAGGCGCTCTATCAGGGCGTGCTCGTCGGGGTGGTCGCGCTCTATCTCTACGCCCGCACGGTGGCGACGCTCGGCGCGGCGAAGGCAACGCTGTTCCTGCCGCTCGTGCCGATCGCGACCGCTACCGCCAGCGCCCTGCTGCTGGCGGAAACCCCCACGCCGACGGAGCTCGTCGGCATGGCCGTGGTGGTGACGGGTATGCTGATCGCCTTCCGCTCACCCTCCGTCGGCTGAGCGGGCGAGCGTCTTCTCAGCCCTGATGCCCCTTGGCGATCGGCTCGACATAGGTGAGAGCCATATCCCAGGGGAAGTAGATCCAGGTGTCCTGGCTGACCTCGGTGACGAAGGTGTCGACCGTCGGCACGCCGGCCGGCTTGGCATAAACCGTGGCGAAATGCGCGTTCGGCAGCATTTCGCGCACGACGCGGGCCGTCTTGCCGGTGTCGGTCAGGTCGTCGACGACCAGCACGCCCTTGCCCTTGCCGTCGCCGATCGCCTTGATGTTCGGCGCGATGTCCTTGAGCACCCTGAGTTCGGACTGGTTGCGGTAATCGTGATAGCTCGCGACGCAGACCGTCTCGATCATGCGCAGGCCCAGCTCGCGGCAGATGATCGCCGCCGGCACCAGACCGCCGCGGGTGATGCAGACCATCGCCTCGAAGGGTCCCTTTTCGGCGAGGCGCCAGGCGAGCGCGCGGGCATCGCGGTGGAACTGATCCCAGGAAACCGGGAAAGCCTTGTTCGAGGACGGTTCGGCCATGGCGTCGCGCTCCGGGCTGGTGGCGGCGCAGGACGCGCCGGTTTTAAGTCCGAAAAGCCTATCGGCGCGCGCCTGACAAGAGGCACGCGCCGAACATCCCCAGCCGAGCCGGCGATTGCGCCTCAGAATTCGGCCCAGCCATCCGCTCCGCCGCCGGACGCCACTCTCCGGCCACGGGGGATGGACACCGCCGACGGCACGGCGCGCAGCGCCGGTGCCGCAGCGCGGATGGGCTGTAGCGCCGGCCTGGAATGCTCGCTTCCAAGCCTGAAAGACGCCGCCATCGTGCTCAATTGCTCGGTTTCCAGCTGGAGGTCGCGGGCAACCCGGGCGCTCTGTTCGGCAAGGAGCGAGTTCTGCTGCGTGATCTCGTCCATATGCGCGACCGTGCGGGCCATCTCGTCGATGCCGTTGGCCTGCTCGGTCGTTGCCTGCGAGATCTCGCTGACGGTCGAGGCGACTTTCGAGGCCGCATCCACGATCTCGTGCAATGTCGTGCCGGCATCCTTGACGAGGCCGACACCCGCTTGAATCTGTTGCGCGGAATTCGCGATCAACGCCTTGACGCCGTTGGCGGATTCGCTGCAGCGGGCAGCCAGCGCACGCACCTCGGTCGCAACCACGGCGAAGCCGCGTCCTGCCTCGCCGGCCCGGGCAGCCTCGACCGCGGCATTGAGCGCCAGCAGATTGGTCTGGAAGGCGATCTCGTCGATCATCGAGATGATCTCGGAGATGCCGGACGAGGCCTTCTCGATCCGCCCCATCGCCTCCACCGCCTGCGTGACGATGGCGCCGCCGCGCGCGGCAACTGCGCTCGCATCATTGCCGAGCTGCACCGCCATTTTCGAATTGCCGGCGCTGTGCTTGACCGAAGCCGCAAGCTCTTCCGTCGTCGCCGCCGTCTGCTGCAAACTGGCGGCATTGGCCTCCGTTCGCTCCGCCAGCTGCTGGCTGTCGGAAGTGATCTTCAGCGAGGCGCCATCGATGCGTCCTGAGATGTCGCGGACCGAGCCGACCACCTCCGCCAGCGTATCGAGCAGATCGTTGACCCCGTTGCAGAGCGTAGCGACTTCCCCGCTCTTGCCGTCGAGCGGCACGCGGCCGGTCAGATCCTTGTTCTTGGCGAGCGCGATGACCTCGCTCGTCTCCTTCACGGCAGCTTCGAGCTGCTTGCCCTTGAAGGTCGCGGTGATGTCGCTGGCGAACTTCACGACCTTGTAGGGCCGTCCCTGCGCATCGAGGATCGGGTTGTAGCTCGCCTGGATCCAGATCTCCTTGCCGCCCTTGCCGATGCGCCGGTACTGCCCGGCGTCGTATTCGCCGCGTCCCAGCCGCTCCCAGAAGGCGCGGTAGGTCGATGATTCGCGCTCTGCGGGATCGACGAACATCCTGTGGTGGTGGCCGACGATATCCGCAAGTTCATAGCCGAGAACGCTCAGGAAGTTCTCGTTCGCGTGCAGGATCTTGCCGGAGAGATCGAACTCGATCACGGCCTGCGCCTTGTCGATTGCGGCGCGCTGCCCTTCGAGATCGGCAAGGCGGTTCTTCTGTTCGGTGACATCGAAAGCGTATTTGATCACCCCGATCGGCTTGCCGCCGGCGCCCATGATCGGATTGTAGCTCGCCTGGATCCAGACTTCCTTGCCGCCCTTGCCGACGCGAAGGTATTGCCCACGCGAAAATTCGCCTCGCCCAAGATCGACCCAGAACTGCTGGTAGCTCGCGCTGATCTTTTCTTCCGGCGTCACGAACATGCTGTGGTGCTGACCTTTGATTTCGGCCAGCGTGTAACCCATCGTAGTGAGAAAATTTGCGTTTGCGTCCAGTATTTTCCCGTCGATATCGAATTCGATGACCGCTTGCGATCGGTTGATCGCCTCAAGCTGGCCCGCGGTATGCTTGTTCGAGAATAGGCCGGAAAAGAGCGACATCAATATCCCCCCTTTTGGCGCGGCCCCGCGCATCAGGCTTCGTCTCGGGCCAGCGCCGTCATGAAAGCCGTCATCGAACGCCCGCTACGCGAAAACGTAGCGACAAGAGCCGAATTCTTTTCGGCTACTGGGGGATCATGGCGTCAACTGATTGATGAATGATGTATATGTAGTTCAATATGCCATAAGACATAAAATAAAGAAATATTCACGTATAAAATACTGCTACAAAACAATAAGAAGACAGGCCATTACCCTATTCCGCATCGTTTTGGAGCAGAAAACAAGAGTTGAATCGTGCCCTAGCCGCAAAGGCCGAAACACTTATTTATCGTCTTTCCTACTTTGATTTTCGAAAGCAATCATAGCCTTCACATCGCCCATGGCAGCCTGGAGCTTGTCTGCTTCGCGCGACCGCACGACGATGTTCGTGTCCGGCCCGGTGTCCGACCAAAACGGATAGGAGCCGATCGAGACCGCCGGATGAGCCCTAGCGATCTCCGCCAGCGGGCCGCCTATATCGCCCTCGCGGAGACCGGCGCGGACGGTGTCGGAGAGGATCTTGGTCCCGGTCCGCAGCGTCGGTGCCACGACATCGAGCATGGCTTGCATGATCGCCGGAACGCCAGCCATCACATAGACATTCCCGATATTGAAGCCCGGCGCCTTTGAGATGGCATTGGCGATCAGTTCGGCACCGGCGGGAATGCGGGCCATCCGCATGCGCGCCTCGTTGAGCTCGGCCGGCGAGAAGCGCTCCGACAGCATCGCGACCGCGCGCGGATCGTAGTCGATGTCGACGCCAAAGGCGGCCGCGACCGAATCGGCCGTGATGTCGTCATGGGTCGGCCCGATACCGCCGGTGGTGAAGACATAGCTGTAGCGGTTCCGCAGGGCGTTGAGCGCCGCGACGATCTCCTCGGTGACGTCCGGCACCACCCGGACCTCGCGCAACTCGATGCCGATATTGGTGAGGTACTCGGCGATATAGCCGATGTTCTTGTCCTTCGTGCGCCCCGACAGGATCTCGTCGCCGATCACCAGGATCGCGGCCGTCACGATGGCGGCGGAGGAACTGGCTTCACTGGCGGTCATGGCGGCGCTCCTGGCTTGCAGCACAAGAGCTATAGCATCAGGCCGAAAAGTGGAATCGACTTTTCGGAAAAATGCGATGCGATAACAGATAGATAGAATACCACCGCCGCGTCCGGCGGGACGCGCGGTGGTCTATGGCATATTTGCGCGGTGCTCAAGCAGCTCCGCAGACGCGCCCCTGCGCGGCACGGACGCGCCGGTTCAGGCGCGCTTGCGCTCGAAGGCGAGATTGAGCCGCGTCTGCGAAACGAGTTCGTAACCGCTGCGCGTCAGCAGCCCGACGAGGTCGCTCTGCCAGCGCTGGCGCGAATCCTCGATGATGATGAAGCTCGGCCAGAGCGCCTCCGGCGCATCGCGCAGGAAAGGCTCGAGAATGATGTCCTCGGCGCCCTCGACATCGAGCTTGATCGCGTCGATCCGCTCATAGCCCTCGCCCTGGACCAGAGCGAGCAGGGTCATCGCCGGCACCTTCAGCGCGGTTCCCGCGCTCGAATTGATGATACGGACGCTCGACTCGCCGCGATTGGCCTGATCGATGAACAGGGTCAGCTCGCCCGGCTTGTCGGCCAGAGCGCAGGCCACCGCCTTGATCGTGCCGAACGGGTTCTGCGCGATGTTGAAAGCGAGCCGCGCGAAAATATCCGGCTGCGGCTCGACCGCGAGGATGCGCGCGCCGCGCCCCGCCTGCGCCGCCACGAACAAGGAATAGGCGCCGACATTCGCGCCGACATCGATGAAGGTGAAGCCTTCGCGCAGCCGCGCCGTCAGCATCTCGCGCTCCGACACGTCGAAACTCTGCGGCGTGAACAGCACGCGCTTCTCGCAGATATTGCCGTTCGGATGGAGCCGCATCCTGGCGCCGAGCGCCTCGATGTCGACCGGGGTACCGTCGAGCGCGCGCACGGCGATGCTGCGCAGCGCAAGGGCGAGCTTGCGCCCCAGGAAGCTGTTGGTGGTCGCGCGTGTCCAGGCGATGATGCGTGCGACGAAGGCTTTCGGGGCAAAGGCGCCGTAAGGCCGCTCCTCGCCAGCGGATTGATCGATCATGGTGGCCATCGGGCCAGCCTGATACACCTCGCGGCGCCGGGACGCCAGTCGTCAGGATACACAATCGCCTGACGTCACCGCGCGTCGGCGAAACGCGAATGGATCTCGCCGAACAGGGGCGCGATCTCGATGAAGACATCGACGAGCCGGGGATCGAACTGCCGCCCACGTTCGCTCAGGATCACGGCGACCGCCTCGTCATGCGTCATCGCCGCCTTGTAGACCCGCTCCGTGACAAGAGCGTCGTAGACGTCGGCAATCGCCATCAGCCGCCCCGCCAGCGGAATGGCCTGGCCGGCAAGACCTTGCGGATAGCCGGCCCCGTCCCAGCGCTCATGATGCGTATAGGCGATTTCCTTGGCGAGCCGGAGAAAGGAGCTCGATCCGCCCAGATGGCGCTCGGCATTGGCGATGGCGACACGTCCGAGCTCGGCATGGGTTTGCATCACGGCCCGCTCTTCCTCGTCGAGCTTTCCGGGCTTCAGCAGGATGCTGTCGGGAATGCCGACCTTGCCGATGTCGTGCAGCGGAGCCGACTTGAACAGCAGGTCCAGGGCCGCGTCGTCCAGTTCCTCGGAGAAGAGGCCTCGCTCCCGGGCGCCCTCCGCAAGCGCTCGCAGATAATGCTGGGTGCGGCGGACATGATTGGCCGTCTCGTTGTCGCGCGTCTCCGCGAGCGACGCCATGGCCAGGATGATGGCATCCTTCGCCCGCTCCGCTTCCTCCAGCGCGGCCGAGAGCGAATTCACCAGCGCGATGTTCGTCATGGCGACGGCCGCGCTGTTGGCGATCCGCCTCAGGGCCCGGATCACCTCGGGCTGGGGACGATGACGGCGGGCCCAGTAGGCACCGATCGCGGCGACCGGGTCGTCCTGCCTCACCGGCACCATGACCAGGCTGCGCACGAAGGTCGGACGATAGGCGGCATGGGGAACGCGGTCGTCCGCGTAGATGTCCTCGATGACGACGATCTCGCCGTGCCGCATGGCCCAGCCGGAAATGCAGGCCTCCATCGGAAAACGCTGGCCTTTCCAGAGCGGCGTAACGGCGTCCTCGTCGGCATAGTAGCAACGGCCGTTCTCACGCAGGACGAAGCTGATGCCGTCCGCGCCGGTCAGCCCCCGCGCGTTGCGGCGCACCACGGCCATGACCTCGTCGAGGCCGCGGGCCATTGCGAGATCGACGACCAAGGCATCGAGCGCGCTGAGCGTCGGGTCGGGAGTATCGGCGGCCAGGCTGGAAACAGACGCTTGCATGTGTCCAAAGGGAAGCGAGCCGGTCGAATCGAGGGTGCGGCGACGAATTGCCTCAAAAAAGTTACAATCCCGCAAATCCCGAAGCAACAATCATTCGCGCGCCACGAACCTTACGGCATCACGGAAGCTGCATGCCCGCACCCGCATGCCTCCCGCATTCAACCGGCTTGCGCCTCCCACCAAACGCAATAGATATGGGGGGAGGAGTTTTCCGCGCGCGATGACATTCGAAGACACCATCGGCCGCTCGCGTTCGCGCGAGCCCGCCATCAAAATTCATGGCCCCGAAGCCTTCGCGGCCATGCACAAGGCCGGGCGCCTGACGGCGGAGGGGCTCGACATGCTCGGCTCTTATGTCAAGCCGGGCGTCACCACCCAGCGCCTCGACGATCTCGCCTTCCAGTTCGCCATGGACAACGGCGCCTACCCGGCAACCTTGTTCTATCGCGGCTACACCAAGTCGATCTGCACCTCGATCAACCACGTCGTCTGCCACGGCATTCCCGACGACAAGCCGCTGCGCGAAGGCGACATCCTCAACATCGACTACACGCTGATCGTCGATGGCTGGCACGGCGATTCGAGCCGCATGTACGGCGTCGGCGAGATCTCGCGGAAGGCCGAGCGGCTGATCGAGATCACTTATGAGAGCTTGCTGCGCGGCATCAAGGCCGTGCGCGCCGGCGCCACGACCGGCGACATCGGCTTCGCCATCCAGCGCTATGCCGAGGCCGAGCGCTGCTCGGTGGTGCGTGACTTCTGCGGCCACGGCATCGGCCAGCTCTTCCATGACGCGCCGAACATCCTGCATTACGGCAGCCCCGGCGAAGGCATCGAGCTCAAGCCGGGCATGGTCTTCACCATCGAGCCGATGATCAATCTCGGCAAACCGGGGGTGAAGGTGCTTTCGGATGGCTGGACTGCGGTGACGCGCGACCGCTCGCTCTCCGCCCAGTTCGAGCATCAGATCGGCGTCACCGAGACGGGCTGCGAGATCTTCACGCTCTCGCCGGCCGGCCTCGACAATCCGCTCGCCGCAAAATGAGCGCCGGCGTCGGCAAGGGACCACGCAAGGCACCCTCGCCTGACGTCTTTGCCGAAGCCCCTGCCCCGCAAGCGCCGGCGCCGCATTATCACGGCCACCGCGAGCGGCTGCGCGCCCGCTTCCAGGAAGGCGGGGCCGACGCGCTGCCCGATTATGAGCTGCTGGAGCTGCTGCTGTTTCGTTCCATCCCGCAGCGCGACATCAAGCCGCTCGCCAAGGAGCTGATCCAGCGCTTCGGCTCCTTCGCCGAGGTGCTGGCCGCGCCGGCCTCGCGTCTCACCGAGGTGAAGGGCGTCGGCGAGGGCGTGGCGCTCGATCTCAAGATCGTCGAAGCCGCGCTGAAGCGCATGGCCAAGGGCGCGGTCTCCAAGCGGCCCGTCCTGTCCTCCTGGTCCTCGGTGCTCGATTATTGCCGCATGGCGATGGCCTTCGCGGAACGCGAGCAGTTCCGCATCCTCTTCCTCGACAAGAAGAACGCACTGATCGCCGACGAGGTGCAGCAGACCGGCACGGTCGATCACACGCCGGTCTATCCGCGCGAGGTCATGCGCCGGGCGCTGGAACTCTCGGCTTCGGCGATCATCCTCGTGCACAACCACCCGTCCGGGGACCCGACGCCCTCGGGGGCCGACATGCGGATGACGCGCGAGCTCGTCGATATCGCCAAGCCACTCGGCATCGCCATCCACGACCACATCATCGTCGGCCGCGACGGCCATGCGAGCTTCCGCAGCCTCGGCCTGATCTGAGCCGCACACCACCTCCACGGGAGGCAGAGCACATGTCGCAGCTGACAGTGAAACGTGTCTACGATTCGCCGGCCCCCAGCGATGGCATGCGAATCCTGGTCGATCGGTTGTGGCCGCGCGGCATCGCCAAGGACAGGATCGACCTCTGGCTCAAGGAGATCGCGCCCAGCGACACCTTGCGGCACGAATTCCACGGCCACCCCGACCGCTGGGATGAGTTTCGCGCAGCCTATGCTGCCGAACTCGGCACAGCGCCGGCGCAGGCGGCCGTTGCCACGCTGGACGAGAAGCTGAAGGAAGGCCCGGTGACCTTGCTTTACGCTGCGAAGGACGAGCATCGGAACAATGCCGAAGCCTTGAGGCTCTGGCTGCAGGAACGATCCATTTCGACTAAAACCGCCTAGAAGCGCCCTCGCCGCGAGGCTTGGCGGCAGAAGTGCCCGCCGTCGGCGCGATTTCATCTTCGCGTATTTCCGCTCGGTTGCGCGAACACCTCACGCAATCTTGCTCATGAATTAGGCAGACCCGACCAATTGGCGGCCTCTCCCCCCTCTTCCCGAACGCCAGCGAATGCGCATAGGCTGGCCGAAAAGGGGAAGAGGGCAGCATGGTCGCATTCGATGAAATGACCGGCTCGGGCACGGAGCTGCGGCCCGCCTACGAAGCTCTCGACCGCTGGCTGAAGGAGGCCCCGCCGGAAACCCTCGCCTTGAGGCGTAGCCAGGCCGAACTGTTCTTCCGCCGCATCGGCATTACCTTCGCCGTCTATGGCGACGCCGAATCGACCGAACGGCTGATCCCCTTCGACATCATCCCGCGCGTCCTGACCAAGCCGGAATGGACCAAGCTGGAGAAGGGCCTGCGCCAGCGTGTCACCGCGCTCAACATGTTCCTTGCCGATGTCTACGGGCCGAAGGAATGCCTGAAGGCCGGCATCATTCCGCCGGATCTGGTCTACCGGAACGCCTGCTACCAACTCGAAATGGTCGATTTCAAGGTGCCTCACGGCATCTACTGCCACGTCGCAGGCATCGATGTGGTGCGGGTCGACGCGGATACCTTCTACGTCCTCGAGGACAATGCGCGCACGCCCTCCGGCGTCTCCTACATGATGGAGAACCGGGAGGTGATGCTCAGGCTCTTCCCCGAGCTCTTCGCCACGCATCGCGTCGCGCCGGTCGATAATTATCCGGACCAGTTGCTGGCGACGCTGCGCTCGGTCGCACCGCGCAGCGCCCCCTCCGACCCGACGATCTGCCTCCTGACGCCCGGCCAGTACAATTCGGCCTTCTACGAGCACTCCTTCCTCGCCGACAAGCTCGGCGTCGAGCTGGTCGAGGGCTCGGACCTGCTGGTCAAGGACGACGTCGTCTACATGCGCACGACGCAGGGGCCGAAGCGCGTCGACGTGATCTACCGGCGTATCGACGACGATTTCATCGATCCGCTCGTCTTCCGCAGCGACTCGATTCTGGGCGTGCCGGGCATCATCGGCGCCTACAAGGCCGGCAACGTCACGCTGGCCAACGCGGTGGGTACCGGCGTCGCCGACGACAAGGCGGTCTACAGCTACATGCCGGAGATCGTGAAGTTCTTCACCGGCGAGGAGCCGATCCTGAAGAACGTCCCGACCTTCCGCTGCCGCGAGCCGGAAGCCAACGCCTACGTCCTCGACAATCTCGAGAAGCTCGTCGTCAAGGAGGTCAACGGCTCCGGCGGTTACGGGATGCTCGTCGGCCCGCACGCCAACAAGGCGCAGATCGAGACATTCCGGCGCAAGCTCAAGGCCCAGCCCGAGGGCTTCATCGCGCAGCCGACGCTGGCGCTCTCGACCTGCCCGACCTTCGTTGCCTCGGGCGTGGCGCCGCGCCATGTCGACCTGCGTCCCTATGTGCTTTCCGGCGCCAACGGCATCTCCTGCGTGCCCGGCGGGCTGACCCGCGTCGCACTCAAGGAAGGCTCGCTCGTCGTCAATTCGAGCCAGGGCGGCGGCACCAAGGACACCTGGGTGCTCGACGCATGACGGACGCAGCCTCACGCCACGCCATCATGTCCCCGCAACCGACTGCCCTGCTGCGGAAAGGCTCTCGCTGATCATGCTTTCGCGTACTGCCGACAGCCTCTACTGGGTTTCCCGCTATGTCGAGCGGGCCGAATATCTCGCCCGCATCCTCGACGCGACCACCCGCCTCACCAACCTGCCCTCGACCTATGGCGGCGCCGGCACGGAATGGCAGAGCGCGGTCTTGACCGCCGGCTGCGAGGACACCTTCGCCCGGGCCTATGGCGAAGCGAACGAGCGCAATGTCTGCGATTTCCTGACCTTCAATCCCGACAACCCCTCCTCGATCCGCAACTGCCTCGCCCAGGCGCGCTCCAATGCGCGAGCGGTGCGCACGGCGCTGACCTCGGAGATGTGGGATGCGCTGAACGGCGCCTGGCTGGAACTGCAGCGCTTCGAGAAGAAGCGCATGGATCGCGAGGAATTCGCCCGCTTTCTCGACTGGGTGAAGAACGTCTCGCTGGTCTTCGATGGCTCGGCCTACCGCACCATGCTGCGCGACGACAGCTACTGGTTCTCGCGGCTGGGCGTCTATATCGAGCGCGCCGACAACACCGCTCGTATCCTCGACGTGAAGTACCATATGCTGCTGCCGGCCAACGAACAGGTCGGCGGCTCGCTCGACTACTTCCAGTGGACGACAGTGCTGCGCGAGGTTTCCGCGCTGACTGCTTATCACTGGGTCTATCGCGAGGCGGTGAAGCCGATCCTGATCGCCGATCTGCTTATCCTGAACCGCCGCATGCCCCGCTCGCTCGCCGCCTGCTACGAGAACATCTCGCGCTTCCTCGACCATCTCGGCGACGCCTATGGCCGGCAGGGCGCGGCCCAGCGCCAGGCGCGCAAGACGCTGGCGGGCCTCAGCAACACCCGGATCGACGATGTCTTCGATCATGGGCTGCACGAGTTCATCGAGGAGTTCATCACGGAGAACAATCGCCTCGGCAACACCATTTTCGAGCAGTATCTGCAATGAAAGGCTTGCTCGCGTTCAGGCTCGCCGCAAAAACGCGGCTGCGGTAACCCGCTCGGATTGGATCATGCGGATCAGGATTTCCCACACGATCAGCTACGACTACGCCGAGCCGGCGCGCCACATCACGCAGATCCTGCGCCTGACGCCGCGCGACCATGACGGCCAGCATGTGATGTCCTGGCGCATCGAGCCGAGCGTCGACGGCCGTTTGCGCGCGACGCAGGATGCGCACGGCAACATCGTCCATAGCTTCTACGCCGAAGGCCCGATCTCTTCGCTCGGCATTCGCATTGACGGGTTGATCGAGACGATCGATCTCGCCGGTGTGGTTCGCGGCGGCCTCGAACGGGTTCCCTGCGATGTCTATCGACGCGAGACCTTGCTGACCGGACAGGACGAAGCGCTCCGCAGCTTTGCGGACGAGGTGACGGCGGGCGCCGCCACGCCGCTGTCGCAGATGCATGCTCTCATGGCTGCCGTCGGCGACAGGATGAATTGCATCGATGCCAGCGGCCGCAGCGGCGTCGGCGCGATCGCGGCCTTTGCCGAGCAGGAGGCGATCGCGCAGGATATTGCCCATGTCTTCATGGCCTGCGCCCGGCATCTCGGCATGCCCGCCCGCTACGTCTCGGGCTATGTCGCGCACTCAGACGGCCTGCCACACGGCAATGGCGCCCATGCCTGGGCGGAGGTTCATCTGGACGACTATGGCTGGATCGGGTTCGACTGCGCCAACGGCCTGTGCCCGATCGATACGCATGTTCGCGTGGCAGTGGGGCTCGACTTCGCCGATGCTGCGCCGGTCCGCGGCTCGCGTCAGGGCGGCGAGGGCGAAAACCTCAACGTGCTCGTCAGCGCCCGCGAGGCCGAGGGCCGTTTCGCCAACCAGTGATCGCGCCTCCCCGGGAGTGCCGCAGATGCAAGGACAAGCCCCGTGACCTACTGCGCCGGAATCCTCGTGCAGGATGGCCTCGTCATGATCGCCGATACCCGCACCAATGCGGGGCTCGACGACATCTCGACCTTCCGCAAGCTCCACGTGTTCTCGTGGCCGGGCGACCGGAACTTCGGTCTGATGACCGCCGGCAACCTCTCGATCACCCAGTCGGTCGTGAGCTTCCTGCACGAAGGCCTGCCCAATCCGGAAACCGGCGAGGTCGACACCCTGCAGAATGTGAGCTCGATGTTCCGGGCCGCGCAGCTCGTTGGGCGCTGCATTCGCCATATCCGCGAGATCGACGGCACCGCCCTGGAGGAAGCGCGGGTCAAGTTCGACATCTCAATGTTGTTCGGTGGCCAGATCAAGGGGCAGCCTATGCGGCTCTTCATGATTTATGGCGCCGGCAACTTCATCGAATGCGGTGTGGACGCGCCCTTCCTCCAGATCGGCGAGCACAAATACGGCAAGCCGATTCTGGACCGTGCCGTGACCTTCAAGACGCATCTCTACGATGCCCTCAAGGTCGGATTGATCTCGATGGATTCGACGATGCGTTCCAATCTCGGCGTCGGCTTGCCGATCGACCTGCTCGTCATGCGGCGCGATGCCGACGATCTCGAACTCAACCGGCGGATCGAGGCTGGGGAGCCCTATTTCCACGACCTGCGCGAGCGCTGGTCCGCCGCCTTGCGGGCGGCCCACATGGCGATCCCGCGCCCGCCTTACCTCCCCTCCGAATCCTGATGCTATCGAACTGCAACGGGATATCAATAATTTCGGCTTTAGATCGCGCCAACGACCTGCCTTGGATAACGAATGCTGCAACCGTTTGCCGCGAAGATGACGAATGCGGGGGCCTCCGCTCGTATGTTCGCGAGCACGGTGGTGACTCTCGGCTGCGCGTTCCTGCTCCTGATGGCAGCCGGCATCGGCGTCGTCATCGCGATCACCCGCGAGGCCAATCGTCTCGAAGTGCAACGCCAGGCGGAACGGATCGAGGCCGCCTTCAACGCCCAGATCAAGGCCAATGAACTGCGCCTGCAGGGCCTGACCGCGACCGGCGAGCTGCCGGATGCCTTGGAGGGGGATGATCCCAAGCCCGCGCTTCAGGCGGCCTTCAAACGCCTGCGCGGTCAGTTCGCCGATTTCGACGGGGCCTATATCGCGTCCGCGCGCGGCATCGTGCTGGCCGGCATCGAGACGGACACGCAGCTGGGCCGGGCGGGTGCGGAAGGGCTGCGCCATCTCGAGATGTTGCTGCACGGTGCGAAAAAATCTCYGGTTTCCGCCGCCGTCGGCGAGGAGATCCTTCCACAGTTCGGAGCCACGCGTTCGACGATTGTCCGGGACGGGGACGAAACCCTGATGCTGACGGTCGTCGACCTTTCACGCGTCATGCCGTTCAACGCCGCGAGCACGCCGGAAGCGCTCTTCCTGCTTGCCTACCGGCACATATCGACAGGCCTGCTGGCTGAGCTCTCCAACCGCTATCGCATTGCCGACATCCGCCTGGTCGCCGCGCAGCCTAGCGACGCGCTTAACGGGTTGGCATTGCGGGCTCCCGACGGGGCGGTCTCCGGCTGGCTGAGCTGGACACCGGCTCGCCCCGGCGACGTCATGCTGCACCGGTTCCTCTGGGCCCTGATCGCAGTGGCATTGCTGTTTTCGGCGATCTTCATTTTCGTCGTTCAGCGCCTGCGCGCAGCCGCCGGGCAGATCGAACTGCGCGAGCGCCAGATCCAGCGTCTCGCCGGCCAGGACGAGCTCTCGCTCCTGCCGAACCGGCGCAGCTTCGACCTGACTCTCGACCAGACCCTCGCCGATATGCAGCAGGACGGCCAAAGCCTTGCGGTGATGCTGATCGACCTCGATCGCTTCAAGGCGGTCAACGACACCTATGGCCATACTGCGGGCGACGAGCTGATCCGGCAGGTCGCCACGCGGCTCGCAAGCGCCACACCGGCCGAAGGCACGGTCGCGCGCATCGGGGGTGACGAGTTCGGCATCATTCAGACGCAGGCCACGCCCGCCCGCTGCACCGCGCTGGCGGAACGCATCCTTGCGCGCCTTACCGAGCCCTTCCTCGTCATGGGCATCGAGGTCACGATCGGCTGCTCGATCGGCATCGCGATGGGCCCGCGCGACGGCAAGGACCGCGAGATGCTGCTGAAGCTGGCAGATACGGCGCTCTACCAGTCCAAGAACAACGGCCGGAATCGGTTTGCTTTCTTCGAAACGCAGATGAACCGGTCGCTGCAGCTCAAGCGGATGGTCGAGGATGATCTGCGCCGCGCCATCGAGAATGACGAGCTGACGCTGCACTACCAGCCGCAGGTCTCGGTCGACGGCTCCACCATCGTCGGGGTCGAGGCGCTGGTGCGCTGGCMGCACCCGGTGCATGGCATGATCCCGCCATCGGACTTCATCGCCATCGCCGAGGAACGTGGCCTGATCGTGCCGCTGAGCGAATGGGTGCTGCGGCGCGCCTGCACGGAAGCCAGGCGCTGGTCGGGCGTCCGGCTCGCCGTCAACGTCTCGCCGATCCAGTTCCGCCACAAGGACTTCGTCGCCAACGTCATCCGCATCATCGAGGAGACCGATTTCGATCCGGCACAGCTGGAGCTCGAGCTCACCGAAGGCGTGCTGATCGAGGATGCCGATGCGGCCGAGACCGCGATGATGGATATCCGCGCTCATGGCGTCGGCCTGGCGCTCGACGATTTCGGCACCGGCTATTCGAGCTTGATCTATCTGCGGCGCTTCGCCTTCGACAAGATCAAGATCGACCGCTCCTTCCTCGAATACATGGAAGCGACCGGCGAATCCGCGATTCTGGTTCACTCCATGGCGCATCTCGGCCGCGCACTTGGCCTGCGCGTCTGTGCTGAAGGCGTCGAGACGGCCGAGCAGCATCGCTTCCTGCAGGCAATCGGCTGCCATGAGCTCCAGGGCTTCCTGTTCTCGAAGGCTGTGCCCGCCAACGAAATCGACCGGCTGCTGGATCTCAACAACCCTTTTGCTGAAGTCCTCGTTGCCGCCTGAAATCCGTCTTCAGAACAGCAGCTCGTGGATGCCGCTGAAGATCGCGTAGGCGAAACCGGCGCTGAGCAGCAGCCCCGCCGCACCGAAGACCGCCCCGATGATGATCAGCACCCCGTCGCGCTCGACGAGGCCGAGTCCGACCAGACAGACGGCGAGGCCGAGCGGTATCTGGCCGATGAACGGCGCTGCGACGATCAGACCCAGCGCCAGGACCAGTATCAGAAGTCCCAGTATCGGGACCGCGTAGGGGCTGCCCAGCATCGTCAGGCGCGGCTTGGAGAAGCGTTCGAGCCGGACCAGCGCTGGAAGCGCCCGCTGCACAGCGCGATTGAGCTCGGGCTTGCCGATGCTGCGGGTAAGCAGCGCCTGCGGAAGCCACGGCATCCGCCGGCCCATCAGCATCTGCAGGGCAATGAAGGCGAGGACCAGACCGCAGACCAACGGGATCGGCGGCGGCATCGGAAGGCAGTTCGGCAGGCCGAGCAGCACGACGAGCAGGGCGTAGGCCCGGTCCTGAAGTGCGGCGACGATCGTACCGACCGCAATCCGTTCCCCGGGCAGTCCGGCGAGAGCCGTGAGAAGTCCGGAGGTGCGCAGGGAAGATGACAAGGGAACAAAGGCCGTGCCGAAGCGGAAGCGCCCGCCTAGCATGGCCGACCGCCGCCCAACAAGCACGCCCCGCGCAGGCGTTCAATGCCCGGCGCTCAAGGCCACCCCAAGGGCGGCCTGCTCAGTGCAGCGTCAGCACGCCGTTCAGGTTGCGGATTTCGGCCGGCCGGATCAGGCGTGAATGCGCGACGGTGACCGAATGAAGCGGTCCATCGAGCTCGCGCCGCCAGAAGGCGAGAAATTCCTGAAGCACCGGAAAGCGAGGCGCCAGGTCGTATTGCTGCCAGATATAGGTCTGCAGGACGTGGAGGTGATCCGGCATACGATAGAGGATCGTCGCCGTTGTCAGCCCGTAGCCTTCCAGCTGCTTGATGAAGTCTGCCGAGACCATCGCCACCTCCTCTCCTGAAACGGAATGAAAGCTTTGCCGGATATGTCGAGGCTGCTCCCGGTTGGTTAACAAACCCTTGCAATTTTAATGCCAACCTGCTGCAATCTCAACCGGTACGTGGGTCGGCGCCCGCGACATCGCGTTATCGGGGGGTGTGCGTGGCGTATGGCTGGGGCAAGGCCAAGCGGGCCGGGCTGGTGCTTGTCGTGACAGCCGCTCCTGTCGATCTGCCTTGTGCGGAGGAGGCCTCGGAAGAGCGTTCCCCCGTCTCGGTGGTGATATTCGGCTCGATGGAAGCAGGGCCGACAAAAACCTTCGCATCGGTCGGCACGAAACGGGCGCTCGGCGGCGGGCTTGCCGAAAGTGGCTTCAGGCTCTTCCTCAAAGCCGGGGGCTCGCAGGAACAGACGCGGCGCCAGCCACCGCATGGCACCACCTACAAGGCCGAGTCACAGGCGCTGCTGGGCTATGAATGGCGCATTGGCGACAGCTTTTTCGCGCTTTATGCCGGCTCCGACGTCGAAAGCGAGCAGAGCGTCGAAACCTTCGGTCCATCGATGATCACGACGCGCTACGGCGCGCGGCTCCAGGCCGATCTCTGGGCAATGCCTGCCGATGGCATGATGCTGCAGGCCAATGCCTATGTTTCCTCGGTCAATCATCGGCTCTGGGGGCGGCTTGCACCCGGCTGGCAGATGCCGACCGGGTTCTATGTCGGCCCCGAAGTCGAGGCCTATCGCGAGCAAGACTATCGCAAGCTGCGGCTCGGGCTTCACCTCACGGGCCTGCGATTCCTCAATCTGGAATGGCGCCTGTCCGGCGGCTGGCAGAGAACAAGCGACCGGCCTTCGAACGCCTATGGCTCGCTGAGCCTGCACTGGCTCCTTTGACGCTCAGCCCTGCAGCGCCCGCAACGCCTCCGGCGTATCGACGTCGATCGCGATCGCCGGATCTTCGAAGGCGACCTCGACCACCCGCTCGCCGGCTTCGTCGAGCAGCCGCCGCGCCCCGCGATCGCCCGTGAGCAACGACACTGCCGGGAAGACCTCTCGCGCCAGCAGCACCGGGTTGCCCCGCTGCCCGAACAGCGTGGGCACGACGGCGAGCGCCTCGGGCCGCGCTCCATGCGCGTCGATCAGCCGCTCGATCACATTCGGGGTCACGTTCGGCATGTCGCCGAGCGAGACCACCGCCCCCCGCACCTCGCCGGGCAGGGCCGCGATCCCGGTTTTCAAGGAGCTCGCCAGGCCCGAGGCATAATCGGGGTTGTGCACGACCCGGACGGGCAGATCCGCAAGGGCAGCCGCGACGGCACCCTGCTCGTGACCGGTAATGACGAGGACCGGAGACAGGCCGGCTTCGAGCTGCGCCTCCACTGCGTGACGCAGGATCGGCTTGCCGCGCAGCGGCTGAAGCAGCTTGTTGCTTGCCCCCATGCGCGCCGACTGCCCGGCGGCGAGCACGATTCCGGCAATCGAGCCGGCTTCGCCATGCCCGGGCGCGCGCGGCTGCGGCCGCGAGACGATCTCCATCAGCAGCCCGCCGACGCCCATCCGCTGGACGTCCGACCGTCCGACCCGGATGCCGGCGAGGCTGCGCTGCAGCACCCAGTCGAAGCTGTTTTCCTTGGGCGAGCGAGCACAGCCGGGCGCCCCTATCACCGGCTTGCCTTCGAGCCTGCCGAGCATCAACAGATTGCCGGGGTCGACCGGCATGCCGAGATGCTCGACCTCGCCGCCGGCTTCCACCAGAGCCTGCGGAATGACGTCGCGCCGGTCGGTGATGGCCGAGGCGCCGAACACCACGATGATGTCGGCATTTCCCTTCGCCTGCTCGGCAATGGCCTCGGCGAGCGGCCGCGGCTGATGCGGCACGCGCTTGTCGGCCGCCAGAACGGCCTGTGCCGGCGCCAGACGCTCCTCCATGATCCGCAAGGTTTTGTCGACGACGCTCGGCTTGAGGCCCGGCAACAGGGTCGAGATCACCGCCACCCGCGATGGACGATAGGGTGCGACCGCGATGGCCGGCCCGGCCCCGAGCGCCGCCAGCGCCTGCTGCATCTGGGTCTCGGCAACCGCGTAGGGAATGATCTTGACCGTCGCAACGAGCTCGCCCGCCACCACTGCCTTGAGGGCCGGCAGTGTCGCGACCGTGATCGCCTCATCCACCGCGTTGAAGGCATCGATGGCGGCCACGTCGATCTTGAGAACGCCCGCCGCGGCGGCGAACATGTTGACCCGGCCGGTGAAGGGCAGCTCGGCGGTAATCGCCTCGCCGGTCATCTGTGCGGCCAGGCGCTCGGCAGCTGCGTTCTCGCCGATATCGCCAGGCTCCAGACGTACCGCGACGATCTCGCGGACACCGGCTTCCTGGAGCCGCGCCGCCATCTCCGCCTTGATCGTGGCGCCCTTCTTCACCGTCGCCCCGCCGGCGCGAATCGTATGCGCCGCAATGCAGCCGACAGCCTCGGCGATGGGGACGGGCCCGAACCTCATCTGCTGCGCCTTTCAGGCCGGCTTGCGGCGCGGGCCGCGCAAAGTCGAGACGATCTCCGCGAGGATCGCGAGCGCGATCTCCGCCGGCGAAACCGCCCCGATATCGAGCCCGATCGGCGCGCGGATGCGCTCGATCGCGGCAGAATCGAAGCCCGCCGCGGTCAGGCGCTCGACACGCTTGCCATGGGTCTTCCGGCTGCCGAGCGCGCCGACATAGAAGCAGTCCGAACGCAGCGCCGCTTCCAGGCCGGGATCGTCGATCTTCGGATCATGCGTCAGGGCGACGAAGGCGGTGTAGCTGTCGAGGCCGATCCGGCCGATGGCCTCATCCGGCCATTCCGCCAGCAATTCGGTCTCCGGAAACCGCTCGGGCGTCGCGAAGGCGGTGCGGGGGTCGATGATGACGAGGTCGAGGTCGAGCGTCTTCGCCATCGGCGCCATCGCCTGCGAGATATGAACGGCGCCCGTCACCACGATCCGCGGATGCGGGGCCTGCACGGTGAGGAAGTACTGGACACCCTCGACCTCGACCATGCCGCTCTTGCCCATGCGCAGCTGCCGTTCCAGCGGCTCGGCCAGCGGATCGCCGGTAATCGCCGCCTGCCTGACGAGCCGCTGCGCACCACTGGCTATGTCGGTGACGAGCACGGTGGCGCGGCGTGCCTGGCGCTCGGCATTGAGCGCCGCGAGGAGTGAGAGATCCACGGGCTCAGCCCCTGTCCACCGCGAGTTTCAGCCCCAGCCCGATCATCAGCGAGCCGCCGATCCAGCGTCCGAAGGCGAACCCCGCCTTGGTCTTCTTCATCGCGCCCACAACGAAGGAGGCGCCGAAGACAGTGACGAGATCGGCCGAGGAGAAGGCAAAATTGACGATCGTGCCGAGGATCAGGAACTGTACCCAGACCGGCAGCGAGGCGGCGGGATCGACGAACTGCGGCAGGAGCGCGATGAAGAACAGCGCGACCTTCGGGTTCAGGATCTCGACGATGAAGGAATCGAGCAGGGCGCGCTTCACCGTCTTCGGAGGTGCGACAGGCTGATCGGGCGCGCCCATCCGCGAGCGGATCATGCCGATGCCGATCCAGACCAGATAGATCGCTCCGGCGATCTTCACCGCCATGTAGAGTTCCGGCACATGCTTGAACACGGCGGAGAGGCCGAAGGCGGCGGCGAAGACGTGGACATAGCAGCCGAGATGGATTCCGAGCATCGCCATCAGGCCAGCCTTGCGGCCATGGCTGATCGTCTGGGCAGCGGTGTAGAGCAGCGCCGGCCCCGGAAAATAGGCGACAAGGATCGTCACCGTCGCGAAGGCGATCAGCGTTTCCCAGGAGGCCATCTCAGTTCACCTTCTCGACATAGACCTTGATGCGGCCGCCGCAGGAGAGGCCGACCTTCCAGGCCGCCTCGTCGGCGACACCGAATTCCAGCATGCGCGCCTTGCCGTCGGCAATCACGTCGGCGGCTTCGGCCACCACCGCGCCTTCGACACAGCCGCCGGAGACCGATCCGAGGAAATTGCCCTCGCCGTCGATGACGAGATGCGAGCCGACCGGGCGCGGCGCCGAGCCCCAGGTCTCGACCACCGTGGCGATCGCCACATGCCGGCCACCGCGGCTCCACTCCTCGGCAGCGCGCAGGATGTCGGTGTCGGTGCTGATCATCGCCGGGCCTTTCGCGGATGACGCGGAAACGAGATGCGATCTTATGCGCCAATGGCCGGTTCGCGTCGAGCGAACCCAGCACGGTCGTTATGCTCAGCCGATATATGTGCTAGCGCTCTGCCAAGTTCAAAGCCCTTCCCGCTCCGATCCGAGGAAATCCATGGCCGCGACCGGCCAAGACGGCGTCGTCCTGCTGCACGGCATACTGCGCCGCGCAACCTCCATGAAGCTGCTCGAACAGGCCCTCACGGCGGCGGGCTATCGCGTCCTCAATCTCGATTACCCCTCGCGCCGGCAGGATCTGTCCGAGATCGTGGAAGGGCTTCGCGACCCGATCGCGGCCTTCGAGGCCGCGCTGACCGGGCATCTCCACTTCGTCACCCATTCGATGGGCGGGCTCGTCGCCCGCGCCTATCTCAACCGTTTCCCCCCGGAGCGGCTTGGCCGCGTGGTCATGCTCGCCCCGCCGAACGAGGGCAGCGAGATCGCCGACCTGCTGCAGCGGAACTGGCTATATCAGAGCGCCTTCGGCCCGGCAGGCGGGCAGCTCGCGACGCAGCGCAGCGAAGAGCTGTGCCGTCTGCTCGGAGCGGTGGATTACCCGCTCGGCGTCATCGCCGGTGATCGCTCGCTCTATGTCTTCGCGTCGCTGGTGCTGCCCGGCCCCAATGACGGGCGCGTCTCGGTCGAGCGCACCCGCGTCGCCGGCATGAGCGACCACATCGTCCTGCCGACGAGCCATCCCCTGATCATGCGCGATCCGGAAGCCATGGCCCAGACCATCCACTTCCTGCAGCACGGCCGCTTCAGGCGCTGATCCTCGGCATCTGCGCCCGTTTCAACCACAGGCGCGGATCGTTCTCGCGCCCCACCTCCCGCGAAAGCGCCGTGCAGAGATCCGCCATGGCAGCGAGATTGTGGATCGGCCGGAAGCTGTCGACATGCGGCAGCATCGCCCGGATGCCGCTCGCCCGCGCAGCGAAGGCGTCGTAACGCAGCAGCGGGTTGAGCCAGATCAGTTGCCGGCAGGAACGGTGCAGCCGGTCCATTTCGAAGGCGAGGCTGTCGTCGAGATGGCGCTCGAGCCCGTCCGTGAAGAGCAGCACCACCGCCCCGCCCGCCAGCACGCGCCGCGACCAGACGCGGTTGAACTCGTGCAGTGCCGCGGAGATGCGGGTGCCACCCTCCCAATCCGGCGCCGCCCTCCCGGCAAGCGCCAGCGCCTCGTCCGGATCGCGCGCCTTCAGCATCCGGGTGACGTTGGTCAGCCGGGTGCCGAAGACGAAGGAATGCACGCGCCGGCGCTTCTCGGTCAGCGCATGCAGGAAATGCAGGAAGATGCGCGAATACTCCGCCATCGAGCCGGAGATATCGACCAGCGCCACGATCGGCGGATGCATCTCGCGCCGCTCACGGAAGGCCAGGTCGATCGAGCCGCCGCCTCCCCTGAGCGATTGCCGGAGCGTCCGGCGCAGATCGATCGTCCGTCCATGCGCCAGGGGCCTGAACCGCCGCGTCGGCACGCTGTCGTCCGGCAGCCTCAATTCGGCCATGAGCTGCTTGGCGCGGGCGATTTCCGCCGCGGTCATCTGCGCGAAGTCGCGCGATTTCAGCATCTCGCGATCCGAGACCGTCAGCCGCGCCGTAAGCTCCGTCAGCTCAACCGGCGGCTCATCCTCGCGGGCAGGCGGCGAGAAGGCCTCGGCCACGCGCAACGCCCCCGCCTCGGCCTTCTGCGGCTGGCGCTCGGCCCCGGGCGAAACCGGCGACATCTGCGCCATGATCTTCTCGATCAGGTTGCGGCGGCGCCAGAACAGCCGGAACGCCTGATCGTAGATCGGGCTGTCCTCATGCTTCTTCACGAAGATCGCGTGGAGGGCCCAGTAGACATCGTCGCGGTCGCCCAATGCACCATCGCCCAAGGCCTCGACCGCCTCGACCACCGCCCCGGACCCGACCGGCAGCCCGGCCGCGCGCAAGGCTCGCGCAAAATAGGCAACGTTCTCGGAGAGCTTCCCGGTCATGGGGGACAGCACATAGCTCAACCCTCCTCCTGAGGAGCGGGCACCGCCCGCGTCTGGAAGGATGTTCCAGTTCGCTCTGAAGCATCCTTCGAGACGCCGCTGCGCGGCTCCTGAGGATGATGGCCGAGGTTGATCATACCGGCTTCGTCTCCGTCATGAACACCTTCTGGACAACCTGCCAGCGGCTCTCGATCTTCAGCAGCGAGAGCAGATCGGTGAAGTAGCGCGGCGGCATCTGGCATTTGACCTTGACCAGCGCCAGCGTCGGCCCGACGAGATCGATGGTCAGGATATGGTCGTCGCGCTGCAGCCCCGCGGCGTGGGGCGAAGGCCGGTTCCGAACGAGATCGAGCCATTGATCGCGCGGGACGATGTGGATCGTGCCGTCCTCGCGGGCGGTGGTGAGCGCGCTTGTCGGATGAAATACATGCGCGAGCTTTTCCGCATCCCCCTCATAGAGCCCATCGAGATAAGTCCGCACCGTCGCTTCAACGGCCTTGATGTCTGCGTTCACGACATCCCTCCTCACGCTGCTCCGCCGATGTCGCTTGTTGTCGCGAGTTGAAGACTAGCGACCCACCTCGGCCTTGGCCTGATCCAGCAACTCCTTCACCTTGGAGCTCTGCATCGCCTGGATATCGTCCTGGTACTTCAGCAGCGCGCCCAGCGTGTCGGAGACGATGGCCGGATCGAGCGCAACGGCGTCGAGCTCGACCAGCGCCGTCGCCCAGTCCAGCGTCTCGGCCACACCCGGCGCCTTGAACAGCTCCTCCTTGCGGATCGCCTGCACGAAGCCGACGACCTGCTTCGAGAGCTTGGCAGGCGCGTCCGGCACCTTTGCCTTGAGGATGGCGAGTTCGCGCGCCGCGTCGGGATACCCGACCCAGTGATAGAGGCAGCGCCGCTTCAGCGCGTCGTGGATCTCGCGCGTGCGGTTCGAGGTCAGGATCACGATCGGCGGTTCGGCAGCCTTCACCGTGCCGAACTCCGGGATCGTCACCTGCGCATCAGCCAGCACTTCGAGCAGGAAAGCCTCGAAGGCCTCGTCGGTGCGGTCGAGCTCGTCGATCAGCAGGATCGGCGCACCGCCGTCCTGCGGTTCGAGCGCCTGCAGCAGCGGCCGCTTCACCAGATATTTCTCGGAGAAGATATCGCCTTCCAGCCGTTCGCGATCCTCGGCAACGCCGCCGGCCTCGGCGAGCCGGATCGCCATCATCTGCCCGGAATAGTTCCACTCGTAGACGGCGGAGGCGAGGTCGAGCCCCTCATAGCATTGCAGCCGGATGAGCCGCCGGCCCAGGCCAGCGGCGAGCACCTTCGCGATCTCGGTCTTGCCGGTGCCGGCCTCCCCTTCGAGCAGCAGCGGCCGCTTCATCCGGAGCGCCAGAAACAGCACTGTCGCCAGCGCGCGGTCGGCGACATAGCCCTGCGACTGCAGCAGGGCGAGCGTGGCGTCGATGGAGGCGGGAATGCGGGAAGCGTTCAGCATGACCGATTTTCTATCGCGGCGGGCAGGATGAAGGAAGGCGCGGAACGCACGGCCATGCTGCTGACATGGCAGAGCGGTAGAGAACTCCAGGCTCGATATGCCTGAACGACGGAGCGCAGATCATGACCACCGATCAGATCGCCAAGGACTTCGTTGCCCTGCTCAAGGAGGGCAAGCACCACGAGGCCGCCAACCGCTTCAACGCCGACGACATCGTCAGCTACGAGAACATGTCCGGCCCGATGGCCGTCTGCCGCGGCAAGGAAGCCGTCAGGCAGAAGGGCGAGTGGTGGGTCGCGAACCACGAGATGCACGATTTCAGCAGCGAAGGCCCCTATCTCAACGGCGACCAGTTCGCCGTCCGCTTCCATGTCGACGTCACCGTCAAGGAGACCGGCGAACGCCGCGTGATGGACGAGGTCGGTCTCTACACCGTCGCGAACGGCCGGATCGCCGAGGAACGTTTCTTCTACTGAAGCATCTCCGTAGATCGTCATTCTGGGGGCAGCGCGAAGCGCTGACCCGAGAATCTCCTGCCGGAAGAAGCACGCCTCGCCTTCACGAGATGCTCGGGTCGAGCCCGGGCATCACGGAGCATGTGCCGCCATGCCTCGGACAAACCCTCGGCCGTCAGCCCGCCTTCGCCGTCGCCTGCGCCACGGCTTGCTTGGCCATGGAGCCGATCAGGTGGGCGCGGTACTCGGGGTCGGCGTGAATGTCGCCGTTGATGCCGTCAGCCGTGTGCTTGAGCCCGTCGAGCGACTTCGGCGCAAAGCGCGTCTTGAGCGCCGCTTCCGCCTCCGGCCAGCGGAAGACGCCGCCCTCGCCCGCGCCCGTCACCGCGACGCGGATCTCGCTGCCGCGCTTGGCGACGAAAACGCCGACCATGGCATAGCGGGAGGCCGGATTGCGGAACTTGGCGTAGCCCGCCTTCGAGGCGAGCGGGAACGAGACCTTCGTGATGATCTCGCCCTCTTCCAACGCCGTCTCGTAGAGCCCGGTGAAGAACTCGTCGGCGGTCAGCTTGCGCTTGTTGGTGACGACTGTGGCGCCGAGCGCCAGCAGCGCCGCAGGATAGTCCGCCGCCGGGTCGTTGTTGGCGACCGAGCCGCCGATCGTGCCGCGATGGCGCACATGCGGGTCGCCGATATGGTCGGCGAGGAAGGCGAGCGCCGGAATGGCTTCCTGCACCTCAGCCGAGGCAGCGACCTCGGCATGGGTCGTCATCGCGCCGATGACGAGGTTGCGGCCCTTGCGGGCGATGCCCTTGAGATCGGCGCAGCCGCCGAGATCGACGAGCGCGGTCGGCGAGGCCAGCCGCTGCTTCATCGTCGGCAGCAAGGTGTGGCCGCCGGCCAGCAGCTTGGCGTCCTCCTTCTTGGCAAGCAGCGTCGCCGCCTGCCGGGCGCTGGTGGGCTTGTGATAGGTGAAAGCGTACATTTGCTCTTCCTTTCAGCTCACTCGGCCGCCATGCGGCTGATCGACTTCTGCGCCGCGCGCCACACCGCCTGGGGTGTGGCCGGCATCGCGATGTCCTCATGGCCGAGCGCGTCGGTGATGGCGTTGATGACGGCGGGGGGCGATGCGATGGCTCCGGCCTCGCCGCAGCCCTTGATGCCGAGCGGATTCGACGGGCATGGCGTCACCGTCATGCCGACATCGAAGGACGGCAAATCGTCTGCGCGCGGCATGCAGTAGTCCATGAAGCTCGCGGTCACGAGCTGGCCGTCGTCATTGTAGCGCGCGCCTTCCAGCAGCGCCTGGCCGACGCCTTGGGCGATGCCGCCATGGACCTGACCCTCGACGATCATCGGGTTGATGATGTTGCCGAAATCGTCGACCGCCGCCCAGCGATCGATCCGGGTCACACCCGTGTCCGGGTCGATCTCGACCTCGCAGATATGGACGCCGGCCGGGAAGGTGAAGTTGGTCGGGTCGTAGAACGCCCCCTCCTTCAGCCCCGGCTCCAGCTCCTGCCCGTTGAACTTGTGGGCGATATAGGCCTGCAGCGCGCAGGAGCCGAAATCGAGCTTCCGGTCGGTGCCCTTCACCGCGAAATGCCCGTCGGCAAAGTCGATATCGGCCTCATCCGCCTCCAGCACATGGGCGGCGACCTTCTTGCCCTTGGCGATGACCTTGTCGAGCGCCTTGAAGATCGCCGACATGCCGACGGCGCCCGAGCGCGAGCCATAGGTGCCCATACCCATCTGCACCTTGTCGGTGTCGCCATGGACGATCGAGACATTGTCGATCGGAATGCCGAGCCGGTCCGAGACGAGCTGGGCGAAGGTCGTCTCATGGCCCTGGCCATGGCTGTGCGAGCCGGTGAGCACCTCGACCGTCCCGACCGGATTGACCCTGACCTCCGCCGATTCCCACAGGCCGACGCCTGCGCCAAGCGAGCCCACCGCCGCCGAAGGCGCGATGCCGCAGGCCTCGATATAGGATGAGAAGCCGATGCCGCGCAGCTTGCCGTTGCGGGCGGAGTCGCGCTTGCGCTTGCCCAGCCCCTTGTAGTCGATCATCTCCAGCGCCTTCTTCAGCGAGGCGCTGTAGTTGCCGGTGTCGTACATCATGATGACCGGCGTCTGATGCGGGAACTTCTTGATGTAGTTCTGCAGCCGGAACTTGGCCGGATCCTTGCCGAGCTGGCGCGCCGTGACCTCGACCAGCCGCTCGACCACGAAGGTCGCCTCCGGTCGCCCGGCGCCGCGATAGGCATCGACCGGGGCGGTGTTGGTGTAGACCGCGTCGACCTCGCAATAGATCGCCGGGATGTCGTACTGGCCCGAGAGCAGCGGGGCGTAGAGATAGGTCGGCACCGAGGAGGAGAAGGTCGAAAGATAGGCGCCGAGATTGGCCGTGGTGTGCACCCTCATGCCGAGGATCCTGCCCTCCGCGTCGGTCGCGAGTTCCGCGTGGGTGACGTGGTCTCGGCCATGTGCGTCGGAAAGGAAGGCCTCCGTCCGGTCCGCCGTCCACTTCACCGGCCGCCCGACCTTCTTCGCCGCCCAGACGCAGACGGTCTCCTCGGCATAAATGAAGATCTTCGAGCCGAAGCCGCCGCCGACATCCGGCGCGATCACGCGCAACTTGTTCTCCGGCGCGATGCCGATAAAGGCAGAGAGCACGAGCCGCGCCACATGCGGGTTCTGGCTGGTCGTATAGAGTGTGAAGACGCCGTCTCCGGCGTCGTAATCGCCGACGGCAGCGCGCGGCTCCATCGCGTTCGGCACCAGCCGATTGTTGACGAGGTCGAGCTTCGTGACGTGCTTGGCCGCCTTGAACGCCTTCTCGGTCGCGTCCTTGTCGCCGAGATGCCAGTTGAACACGCTGTTGTCGGGCGCCTCGTCATGGACAACCGTCTTGGCGCCGATGGCCGTGGCGGTGTCGACCACCGCCGGCAGCTCCTGGTAATCGACCACGATCGCCTCTGCCGCGTCGCGCGCCTGCGCCAGGGTCTCGGCAACCACCACGGCGAGATGGTCGCCGACATAGCGCACCTTGCCCTGCGCCAGCGCCGGGTGCGGACCGGCACGCATCGGCGAGCCGTCCTTGTTGTGGATCATCCAGCCGCAGATCAACCCGCCGATCTTGTCGGCGGCGAGATCGGCACCGGTGAAGATGCCAAGCACGCCCGGCATCGCCGCGGCTGCCTTGGTGTCGATCGCCCCGATCTTGGCATGGGCATGGGGCGAGCGCAGGAAGTAGGCATGAGCCTGCCCCGGACGGTTGACGTCGTCGGTATAGCGGCCCTGGCCGGTGATGAAGCGGTGATCTTCCTTGCGGCGGACTGCGGCGCCGATTCCGGTAACGGACATGGTGTTCCCTCCTCGCACAGCGCCTCTTTCGGACGCCTCACTGCTGGAACGCATGAAGGATGAAAACCCGCGCCACGGGGCGCAGGCGGGTGCCTCACTCGGCAGCCTGGCGCACCGGCGCCGCGCTCTTGCCCATCGCCTCCGCACCGGCGGCGATCGCCTTGACGATGTTATGGTAGCCCGTGCAGCGGCAGATGTTGCCTTCGAGATCCTCGCGGATCGTCTTCTCGTCGAGCTCGTGGCCGCGTCGGTTCACCATGTCGACGGCGGCCATGATCATGCCGGGCGTGCAGAAGCCGCATTGCAGGCCGTGATGCTCGCGGAACGCCTCCTGCATCGGGTGCAGGGTGGCGCCATCGGCCAGCCCCTCGATGGTGGTCACGTTCGCACCGTCGACCGAGACGGCCAGCGTGGTGCAGGATTTGACGGCCTTGCCGTCGAGATGCACGACGCAGGCGCCGCACTGGCTGGTGTCGCAACCGACATGGGTGCCGGTCAGTCTCAGATCTTCGCGAAGAAGCTGCACCAACAGCGTGCGCGGGTCGACATTGGCGGTGACGGCTTTGCCGTTCACCGTCAGCGAAACAGTGGTCATGAGCACATCTCCTGTGACCCGTCTCTGATGCCCGCCCACCCCCTCCCTGGGTCTGGGTCAGGCTGAGCGCTTCCGGCAGCTTCGCCCCATCGGGCAGCTTTTCCTTGGAACAGCTCAAAAACGAATGTGGACCCACGATTTTGCCGGGTCAAGCGGCAGGTACTTTCAGTGTGCTATGCATTTTGCGCCGAATTAGGACGGTTTTCGTCTTGCTCGGACGCTGACCGGAAATCGTGAGCCAGCTTGCAGCGTTGGTGCTTTTTTAAGGGTATTGCCACAACATCGGCGCTCGTGGCCGCCATCCCGGCCGCGAACGAGGGTCGCCGCGTGCCCGTGTTGATGGAACAGATTCAACGCCGGCTGCTGGCGATCGGCTACGGCGAGAAGCAGCGCACACGTCTGCGCCTCTACCGCCCTTTGGTCGACGACGTGATCGACCAGTTGGTTGCAGCCGATTTCGAGCGCGCCTTTTCCATCCACAGCGAGCTTCGCAACAGCGTCGCCCCCGTATCGGAGACGCTCTACCCAGCCTCCGCCGCGCATTTCCGCCTGTTGTTCGAAGGCGATTACGACGAGAACTACGTCACTTCGGCCGAGCGGCTCTGTCTGCTCGAGAGGGAAGCCCGCGTTCGCGCCAGGGCTCGCTCCTCGATCGCTTTCTCGCTGTTCCGMGAGCTCTGCCTCGAGAGCCGCCGCCGCTCGCTGTTCACACCGCGGCAATTCGCCGAGGATCTTTTCGTGATCGAACGGGTGCTGACCTACGACGTCAACACCGCGATGACGATGAACCGGGAGTACGAGGAAGCCGATGCACGGCGGCGGGCCTCCGCCATCGATCAGACCGCCGCGACCCTGCGATTCCGAATCGGCAACCTGGACAACACCATCAGCGAAGCGGTCGAGCAGTTCGTCTCCACGGCCACCGAAACCGGTCGCGCCACCGCCTTCATCAAGGATACGGTCGGCAAGGTCGCGAGCGCATCGGTGGTCGTCCGGGAAAAGTCGATCCAGACCGCCGCCGCCACGGAGGAGATGTCGGCCAACATCGCCGATATCGGCCAGCGCGCCCGGCAGAGCTTGTCGATCACGCATCAGGCCGTGCTCGATGCCGGGCAGATGAACGAGGCGATCGCCCGCTTGCGCGAAGTGACGGGCAATATCGGCAAGGTCGTCGGCATGATCGCCGACATCGCGGCGCAGACCAATCTGCTCGCCCTCAACGCCACGATCGAGGCGGCGCGCGCCGGGGAGTCCGGACGCGGCTTCTCCGTGGTCGCTTCCGAAGTAAAGTCACTGGCGACGCAGACCGCGAACGCCACGCAGGACATTGCCGGCCAGATCGCCGAGCTGACCGCCAGCGCCCAATCCTGCAGCGCACATGCTGCAGCCATCGCCGCCACGGTTGACGCGATCAGGCAGGATTCGGAGGCGATTTCGGACGCCGTCTCCCAGCAGAGCCGGGTGACGGCGATGATCGCTCACGATGCCTCGCTGGTCGCCGGCAGTTCGGATGTCGCGATCGAGAGCGCCAACGCCGTCAACGACAGCCTCGACATGACGCAGGGCGCCCTGGAACGGGCAAACGCGGCCGCGGCGGACGTCGCCCTTCAGGTCGGCGCGGCCGAGACGGCGGTCTCCCAGGCGCTGGACGCTCTGCGCAAGGCCTCCTGAGGTCCGAGATAGATCGCCACTTCGCGTCGGAAAGGACGCGCGGCGATCTAGCCTTCACTGACCGCCTTGGCAAAATTGGCGAAGAACTCGTCGGCGAGCTTCTTCGAGACCGAATCGATCAGCCGCGAGCCCAGCTGCATCAGCTTGCCGCCGACCTGGGCCTCGACCTCGTAGCGCAGCAGCGTCTGACCGCCTTCGGCATCGCTCAGATTGACCCGGGCCCCGCCCTTGGCGAAGCCGGCGATGCCGCCCTCGCCCTCGCCTGCGATGCGATAACCGTTCGGCGGGTCGAGGTCGTTGAGCTCGACCTTGCCCTTGAAGTTGGCCTTCACCGGCCCGAGCTTGACCTTCACCACGGCGGAGAAATGCGTTTCATCGTCCTTGTTGAGCTGCTCGCAGCCTGGAATGCAGGCCTTCAGCACGTCAGCATCGTTCAGCTTGGCCCAAACCACTTCCTTTGCGGCGGGCAGAGTCACCTCGCCGTTCATCGTCATCGCCATGGCGCATCTCCCGAGCTGTAGGCCGCGGCTCGGACGACTGCGGCCGGCGCGGTTCGAAGGCTGTCCAGTTCCTATCCATGGTCGCAAAGCGCTCGTCTGCACAAGGGGCGAGGCGGACAGGTGATTGATGGAAAGTCAGACGGAACCGAACAGCCGCTGACGATAGATCAGGCTCGCACCCTGCCCCGCCCCGCCGAGGCCCGCGACCTCGCCGATCAGGATGCGATGGCTGGCAATATCGTGCGCAGCGACCAGCCGGCAGTCGAAGGCGGAAATCGCGTCGAGCAGAACCGGCGCGCCGGTCGTAAGCGTGCCCCAGCGCGCCGTCATGAAGCGCGCATCGCCATCGATGCCGCGCCGGCTCGCGAAAATCTCCGCCAGCTCGGCGAGATGGGCCGGCAAGGTATTGATGCAGAAGGCGCCGCTTGCCTCGATCGCCGCCAGCGTGCGGCTCGCCCTTGCGAGGCAGGCCAGCACCGTCGGCGGCGAATCGGAAACAGAGGCGACCGCCGTCGCCGTCAGCCCCACGCGACCGCCAGGCCCCTCCGTCGTCACGACATGCACCGCACTGACGACCTGCGCCATGGCATCGCGGAACGCGGCAGCATCCGGGCGCTCCAGGGCGGGCGGCAGCGGGTGAACGGTTTTCGTCATGGACTAGGGCGCCGGCTCACTGTTCCGGATCAGAGGATACCTGACCATGTAGAGGTTCGGAGCCGCCAGCACCAGTCGCCGCCGGGCAAGCCACGGCCCGGGTCGTACCATCAGATATATCAGATGGAGACCGCGGTCATCTCAGCGGTCCAGCGTCGCCAGCAACCCTTTGCGAAGATGCGACATCAGCGCATCGCTCGCCGCCGTGGCGGCAAGCGAATCCGCGCCTGCGATGGCTTGGGCAAGGCTGCCATGGTGCAGGGCGGCGGGCACGAGGTCGTCCTGCCGCTCGAAATGATACCAGGCGCGCCGGATCAGCGCCTGCAGAGGCTCGACCGCGCGGGTCGCATAGGGGCTGCGCGCGGCCTGGGCCACCAGCCCGTCCAGTTCCTTGTCGAGCCGCATATAGCCCGCAACATCGCCATCCTCGGCGGTCCGGCGCATTGCCTTCGCGGCTTCGACAATCGCGATCCGCTCGACAGGCCCCGCCCGCTTCGCCGCCTCGCCGACCACGAGGCGTTCCAGCACCTCGCGCGCATCGAGAGCCGCAATGATATCGATCGCGCTGATGTCGGCGACAAGAATGCCCTTGCGCGACAGGATCTGGACAAGCCCGTGTTGCGCCAGCCGGATCAAGGCCTCGCGAACCGGCGTCCGCCCGAGCCCGACGAGGTCGATCAGCTGCGCTTCCGTCAGCACCGCGCCGGGGCGCAGAGAGAGCGTGACGATGGCCTCTTCCAGGCGCCGGTAGGCGACCTCGGCCAGGCTCCCGCCCGCTCCGGCGACGTCCGTGCCGTCACGGCCCGGATCGATGGCCTCCTTTTGCTTCATAGCTTCCCCGAGCGATGCCGCGGCACCTTGATCTCGCCTGGCAGCTTGATATATCAATCCAGATATATCAAGCTCGGCAGCGATCGCCGCGATTGGTTGGCAGCAGCCCGACAACCGGTCCGATGGATCGGAGCGCTGCACCGACCAATGATGCGGCGGACCGAGAAGGAGTTAGCGGATGGCCTTCGCCTGTTCGATTCCCGCCGTGCCGACCGTCCAGCAGGATGACGAGACGATCCGGATCACGCGCTGGGATTTCGAACCGGGCGCCGTGACGGGCTGGCATCAGCATGGCTGGCCCTATTTCGTGGTGATGCTCATCGCCGGCACGCTGCGTATCCATAATGGCAACGATGTCATCGATACGCCGCTGGATCAGGGGCAGGCCTATATGCGCGCGGCCGGCATCCGCCATGACGTGATGAACGGGTCCGACCACCCGATCGCATTCATCGAGATCGAGGTGAAGCAGCCTTCGGCTCTCCAGGAGCTCGCCCTGTCATGAAGGTCGCGGTTGTCGGCGCAGGGATCGTCGGCGTCGCGATCGCCCATGCGCTTATCGATGAGGGGCATGAGGTCCTGATCGTCGAACGCCAGGAGCCGGCCTTCGGCCCCTCGCGCGGCAATGCAGGCTGGATCGCCCATACCGATATCCTGCCGATCGCCAGCCCCAAGATCCTGGGGCAGGTGCCGAAGTTCCTGGCCGATCCGCTCGGCCCGCTCAGCATCCGTCCGGCCTATTTGCCGAAGCTCCTGCCCTGGTTGCTGCGTTTCGCGCTCGCCTCGCGCCCGCAAGCCTATGAGCGCTCCATCGTCGGAATCGCCGCCCTGCAGAAGCGCGCCCTGCCGGCCTGGCTCGCGCGCGCCGAGCGCACGAACCTGACGCGCCATATCCATCAGAAGGGCGGACTTTACGTTTTTGACGATGCCGGGGCGCTGGCCGCGGCGCACAAGGTCGCGGAGCGCCAGGCAGCCTTCGGCATCAAGGTCGAGATGATCGGGGCCGCCGAACTGCGTCAGCTCGAGCCCGCGCTAAAGCCCGCTTTCGTCGGCGCGGCCTTCCACCCCGACGCCGCCCATATCAGCGACCCTCACCAGCTGACCCTCGCCTTGTTCGAGGCCGCGTTGGAACGCGGCGCCGTCTTCGAAAAGGCCGACGTCAGCAATATCTCCCTCGGCGATCGCCCCGCCCTGATCGGCCCCGATGGCTGGCAACGCGTGGTAGACCGCGCGGTCGTCGCAGCCGGCGCCTGGGCCAGACCGCTGGCGGCAGCTTTGGGCGATGCCGTGCCGCTCGACACCGAACGCGGCTACAATGTCAGCTTTCCCGATGTGTCCGGGATCTTGTCGCGCCCGGTCGGCTTCGAGGGCCACGGCTTCGTCACGACACCTCTCGACTCGGGCCTGCGAATCGGCGGCGCGGTCGAGTTTGGCGGTCTCGATGCTCCGCCGAATCATGCCCGCACCCGCCGCCTCTACGACAAGGCCAACCGCCTGATCGACGGTCTGCCTGCCTTCGACAGCGGCAAGCTCTGGATGGGCTTCCGCCCTTCCCTGCCCGATTCGCTGCCGGTGATCGGCACGGCGCACCGCAATCCGCACGTGATCTATGCCTTCGGCCATGGCCATTACGGCATGACGCAATCCCACGCGACGGCCGATCTCGTTGCCGCACTCGTCGCCGGGCGCCAGCCGCCGATCGATCTTTCCCCCTTCAGCCCCGCGCGGTTCTGACATGGCGAACCCAGGAGCAATCATCCCCTTCGATGACTGCCCTGGAGCGGAAAAACCGCTGACCGCCCGTCAACCGCTATCCCGGGCGCACCTCCCTGAAGAGTTCCTGTTTCGAACCGCCGTTGTCGTTCGGAGCCGCTCGCCGAAGCCGTTCGGCACAGATGGCGCGCGCGCATGGCGCAATCATCATGCGCCGAAAGCGCGCTGCGGCGCAGAGTATTCTGCACAATTTCGAGGCGTTTCGTTCGTAATTGCTTTTGACAGAAATTTGACGCGGAGCGATTGTCGGTGGCGCAAGCCATTGGTAGCTCTGCATGGAAATCGCATCCCGCATGCGTCAGCGTCATGCTGATGACGAGAACGGGAGCTGGTTCGAGGGGTCGGCGTCGTCAATGGAAGTCTTTCTGCAGCAGCTCATCAACGGGCTGACACTGGGATCGATCTACGGTCTCATCGCCATCGGATACACGATGGTGTTCGGCATCATCGGCATGGTGAACTTCGCCCACGGCGATATCTTCATGCTCTCCGCCTTCATCGCCCTGATCTTCTTCATGCTGGTCACGGCGGTCCTCGGCACGAGCGCCGGCATGATCCTGCTGGCGCTCGTCATCGTCCTGGCGCTGGCGATGTTCTTCACCTCTCTCTGGAACTGGACGATCGAACGGGTCGCCTACCGGCCCTTGCGCGGCTCCTTCCGCCTCGCGCCGCTGATCTCCGCGATCGGCATGTCGATCTTCCTGGTGAACTTCGTGCAGGTCGTGCAGGGCCCGCGCAACAAGTCGATCCCGCCGATCCTGAACAAGTCGATCACGCTGATCGACAGCGCGGTCTACACGGTGCAGATCTCCTACAAGCAGATCGTCATCATCCTGACGACGGCGGCGCTGCTCGCGGCCTTCTGGTACATCGTCCAGAAGACGCCGCTCGGCCGCGCCCAGCGCGCCTGCGAGCAGGACCGCAAGATGGCCGCCCTCCTCGGCATCGACGTCGACCGCACCATCTCGATCACCTTCGTGATGGGTGCAGCCCTCGCCGCGGTGGCCGGCGTGATGTACCTCGTGCTCTACGGCGTGGTGAACTTCGCCGACGGCTTTACGCCGGGCGTCAAGGCCTTCACCGCGGCGGTGCTCGGCGGCATCGGCTCACTGCCCGGCGCGGTGATCGGCGGCCTGCTGATCGGCCTGATCGAGGTGATGTGGTCCGCCTACTTCACCATCGACTACAAGGACGTCGCCGCCTTCTGCATCCTGGCCCTCGTGCTGGTCTTCATGCCCTCGGGCATCCTCGGTCGCCCCGAAGTCGAGAAGGTCTGACGTCATGGCGAGCAAACCGACCACACCCACGGCCGCTCCCGGCCGCGACTTCAAGGCGGCCTTCAAGGAGGCCGGCTTCGCAGCCCTGGTCACGCTCGGCCTGTGCATTCCGGTCGTGGCCTGGGGCACGCGCCAGAACATGGACAACGTGCTGGTGCTCGATCCGCGCTGGGACGCCGTCGCCTGGGCCATCGGCATCGTCTTCGTCGGGCGCTTCCTGATCGCGCTGCGCCAGCAGGGGCGCGGCAAGGAGAAGGCGCGAGTGCGCCTGCTGCCGCACGGCACCATCGCCTTCTTCCAGCGCCATTCGCGGCTCTTCTCGCTCTTCGGCCTCGGCTTCCTCGTCAGCTTCCCCGCAATCGCGATCGGCCTCGCCGGCTGGGGCGGCGCGCTGAAGTGGATCGATAATTTCGGCGTCCAGATCCTGATCTACGTCATGCTCGGCTGGGGGCTGAACATCGTCGTCGGCCTCGCCGGCCTGCTCGATCTCGGCTACGTCGCCTTCTACGCGGTCGGCGCCTATTCCTATGCGCTGCTCGCCAAGAACTTCGGCCTCTCCTTCTGGATCCTGCTGCCGCTCGCCGGCATCCTCGCCGCCTTCTGGGGCATGCTGCTCGGCTTCCCCGTACTGCGCCTGCGCGGCGACTACCTCGCCATCGTGACGCTGGCCTTCGGCGAGATCATTCGCCTGGTGCTGGTCAACTGGACGGAGTTCTCCAACGGCTATGCCGGCATCTCCGGCATTCCGCGCCCGACCTTCTTCGGCATTCCCTTCACCGCAGCCGATAATGGCTTCGCGGCGACGTTCGGGCTCGAATTCTCGCCGCTCTACCGAACGATCTTCCTCTACTACCTCATCCTGTGCCTGGCTTTGCTGACGGCCTTCGTCACGCTGCGCCTGCGCCGGCTGCCGGTCGGCCGCGCCTGGGAGGCGCTGCGCGAGGACGAGATCGCCTGCCGCTCGCTCGGCATCAACACCACCAACACCAAGCTCACGGCCTTCTCGATGGGCGCGATGTTCGGCGGTTTCGCCGGGGCGTTCTTCTCCGCCCGCCAAGGCTTCATCAGTCCCGAATCCTTCGTCTTCATGGAATCGGCGGTCATCCTGGCCATCGTCGTCCTCGGCGGCATGGGCTCGCTCTGGGGCTGCGCCATCGCGGCGATCGCCATGATCGGCGGCACTGAATTGCTGCGCGAACTCGATTTCCTGAAGCAGATCTTCGGGCAGGATTTCGACCCGACGAAGTACCGCATGCTGATCTTCGGCTTCGCCATGGTTGTGATCATGATCTGGAAGCCGCGCGGCCTGATCTCGGTACGCGAGCCAACCGCCTTCCTGAAGGAAAAGAAGACGATCTCGGCCGATCTCGTTCAGGAGGGGCATGGCTGATGGCCTCGACCACCTCCCCCGGCCGTTCCCTGCTCGAAGTCGAGCAGCTCACCATGCGCTTCGGCGGCCTGACCGCCGTCAACGCCCTCTCCTTCGAGGCTCGCAAGGGCGAGATCACCGCGCTGATCGGCCCCAACGGCGCCGGCAAGACCACGGTGTTCAACTGCATCACCGGCTTCTACAAGCCGACGCAGGGCCTGATCGCGCTGAACCATGACGACGGTTCCAGCTTCCTGCTGGAGCGCATGCCGGACTTCCGCATCTCCTGGAAGGCCAAGGTCGCCCGCACCTTCCAGAACATCCGCCTCTTCGGCGGCATGACGGTGCTGGAGAACCTGCTCATCGCCCAGCACAACCCGCTGATGATCGCCTCTGGCTTCACCTTCCTCGGCCTGCTCGGGATCGGCGGCTACAAGGCCAGCGAGCGGGCGGCGATCGAGAAGGCCAAGTTCTGGCTCGACAAGATCAACCTCACCCATCGCGCCGACGATCCGGCCGCCGACCTGCCCTATGGCGATCAGCGCCGGCTCGAAATCGCGCGCGCCATGTGCACCGACCCGGTCCTGCTCTGCCTCGACGAGCCGGCTGCCGGCCTCAACCCGCGCGAAAGCCTAGACCTCAACGCCCTGCTGCTCTCGATCCGCAAGGATCTCGGCACGGCCCTGCTGCTGATCGAGCACGACATGTCGGTCGTCATGGAAATCTCGGACCATGTCGTGGTCCTCGACTACGGCACCAAGATCGCAGATGGCACGCCGGCCGAAGTGCAGGCCGACCCGAAGGTCATCGCCGCCTATCTCGGCGTCGACGACGAAGAGGTCGAAGTGGTGGAAGCGGAGGTCGGCATCTCGTGACTGTGGCCCAACCTCTCCTCGCCGTCCGCGGCGTCAAGACCTATTACGGCAAGATCATCGCACTGAAGGGCGTCGACATCGACGTCAATGCCGGCGAGATCGTCACCATGATCGGCGCCAACGGCGCCGGCAAATCCACCCTGATGATGACGATCTTCGGCAACCCGCAGGCGCGAGAAGGCTCGGTCACCTATGAGGGCCGGGACATCACCCGGATGCCGAGCCACCAGATCGCCCGTCTGGGCATAGCGCAGTCCCCCGAAGGACGACGAATCTTCCCGCGCATGACGGTGTTCGAAAACCTGCAGATGGGCGCCGCCGTCCGCAATTTCGAGCATTTCGACGAGGACCTCGAGAAGATCTGCGTGCTCTTCCCGCGCATCAAGGAGCGTCTGCAGCAGCGCGGCGGCACGCTCTCGGGCGGTGAACAGCAGATGGTCGCTATCGCCCGCGCACTGATGGCCCGGCCGAAGCTGCTGCTGCTCGACGAGCCCTCGCTCGGCCTCGCCCCCCTGATCGTGAAGCAGATCTTCGAGGCCATCCGCGAACTCAACAGGACGCAGGGCCTCACCGTCTTCTTGGTCGAGCAGAACGCCTTCCACGCGCTGAAGCTCGCCCATCGCGGCTACGTCATGGTCAACGGCGTCATCACGATGAGCGGCTCCGGCAAGGAACTGCTCGCCAATCCGCAGGTGCGCGCCGCCTATCTCGAAGGCGGCCGCCACTGATGCCTGGCGGCCGGGCTTGCGCCTGCCGCTGCAACTTTTTGATGAGAGACGGCTGCGCGCCCGCCATGCCATCGCTGTGGCGACGCTGGCCGCTTCCACCCTCGCGTGAAGCCGGGAGCACGAGATGCAGGGCATCATCTACGAAGAACCGACGGTCTGGCTCTTCCTGCTGGTCACCGTGATCATGGGTGGCTGGCTCGCCTGGATGTCCGGCCGCGCCATCGCCCTGACCTGGCGGCCGAACTGGCAGCTCGTCGTCTACATGCTGATCCTCGGCCTGTTCGTGCGCTTTATTCATTTCGCACTGTTCCAGGCCACGCTGCTGACGCTGCACTACTACATCGTCGACTGTGTCGTGCTGCTCGCCTTCGGCTTCGCCGGCTGGCGCTACAACCGCGCCAAGCAGATGACGCGGCAATATCACTGGCTCTTCGAGCGCGCCGGCCCCTTCGGCTGGAGGCCGCGCCCCGGGGTCCCGATCAGGCCTGAATTGCTCTGAAGAGCTCACGAGCTTGGTGCGTGACAGACCACCGAAAAAGCGCAAGACTGCTGCTTAGGGTGACGAAAACGCACCGAGACGGGTGGACCGTCCAACCCGTTGTCAATCATAGAGGGGAGTTGCATCACATGAAGAAACTGCTGTTGGGCGGCATTGCACTCGGGGCGGTCCTCGCCATGTCCGGCGTGGCCAATGCGCAGATCAAGCTCGGCGTCGGCGGCCCGATCACCGGCCCGAACGCTGCGTTTGGCGCGCAGCTCAAGAACGGCGCCGAGCAGGCGGTCGAGGACATCAACGCCGCTGGCGGCGTCCTCGGCCAGAAGATCACCATCTCGGTCGGCGACGACGTCTCCGATCCGAAGCAGGGCGTCTCGGTTGCCAACAAGTTCGTCGGCGACGGCGTGAAATGGGTTCTCGGCCACTTCAACTCCGGCGTCACCATGCCGGCCTCGGAAGTCTATGCCGAGAACGGCATCCTGATGATCTCGCCTTCGGCCACCAACCCGAAGATCACCGAGCGCGGCCTGTGGAACACCTTCCGCACCTGCGGCCGTGACGATCAGCAGGGCAGCGTCGCCGCCGCCTATCTGCTGAAGAACTTCAAGGACAAGAAGATCGCCGTCGTCCACGACAAGACGACCTATGGCCAGGGCCTCGCCGACGAGACCAAGAAGGGCCTCAACGCCGGCGGCGTGAAGGAAGTGCTCTACGAAGGCGTCAACGCCGGCGAGAAGGACTTCTCTGCGCTCGTCTCGAAGATCAAGGCCGCCGGTGCCGACTACCTTTACTGGGGTGGCCTGCACACCGAAGGCGGCCTGATCGTGCGTCAGATGCGCGACCAGGGCCTGAAGACCGTGCTTGTCTCGGGTGACGGCATCACCACCGACGAGTTCGCCACGATCGGCGGCCCCGGCGTCGAAGGCACCCTGATGACCTTCCCGCCGGACCCGCAGAAGCGCCCGGAGGCTGCTGCCGTCGTCCAGAAGTTCGCGGCCAAGAACTTCAAGCCGGAAGCCTACACGCTCTACAGCTACGCTGCCGTCCAGATCATGGCGGAAGGCGCCAAGCGCGCGAACTCAACCGATCCGAAGAAGATCGCCGACGTGCTGCATGGCGGCCAGCCGGTCAAGACCGTGATCGGCGACATCGGCTTCGACAAGAAGGGCGACATCACCCGTCCGGACTACACCGTCTACACCTGGAAGAAGGGTGCCGACGGCAAGATCACCTATATCGAGAACTGATCTCGGCGGCTGATCCGGCCCGACGTGAAGAACCCGTCCCGGACCTCCGGGGCGGGTTTTCTATTGAGGAGAGGAAGCCCAGGCGTCGGCCCGGACGATCTGCTCAAGTTCAAGAATGTTGCCTTCTGGATCGCGCGCATAGGCAATGAGAAATGGCTTCGCCGCCGTTCCAAAGTCTACGATTTCACCGACCCGCGTCCCGCCTGCTTCGATGATCTCCGACAGACCCGCGCTGATATCTCCCAACTGAAAGGAGATATGCCCGAAGCCAGGTTCATTCACCCTGGGCCGCTTCCGGTCATGCGTGACTTTGTGCTCATGTATCTCCAGGAATGGGGCGTCGCAATCGGGGAATTTCAGCCAGATCGAGTATATCTCTGAATTCGGAAGGCCGTTCCCTCGTGATACTTTCTCGCCCGACAACACCTTGGGTTCACGAAGGTGCTCGCATTTGAAGACATTCACATAGAAGGCCGCGAGCGCTTCTGCGTTACGGGCGACCAAGTTGATGTGAGCAAGTTTCATAATGTTGACGGCCTTCGTGATGGGCAGACCATAGCGACTGATGGAATTGCCGCTTGAGGGCTCTTCGGCAATAGAGTCTTGACCGGATTGGTATCCGCCAGCCAGCGCGGCGACGGCGACTGCCGCGCTGCCTCAGCGAAGGATCGATGCTCAAGTGACAATTGCCGGCATCATCCAAACTATGGAGGCAGGCGCTCGGTCTTCGCCTGGATGTTCGGCCCTGCGACGATGGCCGCTCGCCTAAGCGTAGGCGACCCAACCGCGGAACGCGAAGCCGGCATAGAAGAGGCTGACATCGCTGAACCCGGCATCGCGCAGTAGCCGCTCGTCCTCCTCGGGAGCGAGGATAGGCAGGCGCGCGGCGATCATCGACCGGGCCTTCTGCGCCTGCGATGCCTCGATGCCGGACGCCGTCGCAAAGGCGGCATAACGCGACAGCCAGAGATCGCGATCGCCTTGGGGGAAGCTGAAATGTGCGACGGCGAAGGGGGCGCCAGGTTTCAGGCGCCGCCGCACCTCTCCAAGCGTGCGCAGGCGCTCCTCCCTCTCGACGAAGTGCAAGGTCAGGATGCACGCCGCGGCATCGAATGGCCCCTCGGGCGCGATGTCGATGAGCCCATGATGCAAATCCGTGCGGGCGACGAGAGGGCCGAGGGTCAGCCGTGCGAGATCCAGCATCTCGGCGGACGGATCGACCCCGTCGAAGCGCCAGCCGGGCTGCGCCTCGGCAAATGCCTTGATTTCCAGGCCGCCACCAGCGCCGAGGACCAGCACCCGCGCATCATCCGGGGCCCGCTCCGCAAGCAGGAGCATGACCATGCGTTGCAGATCGGCAAAGCCGGGCACCAGACGCGGCGGCCCCTCGGCATAGCGGGCGACGGCCTGCGGATCGGAGAATGCATCCATGCTCGAACAGTCTCGCCAGCGAAATGCCTCTCGCGAGATGTCGCGAGGGCGGGCAGCGTGCCTACTGGCTCAACCTCTGAGGAACCGCAGTCAAGCTCTTGAGAAACCCGCCGAACCGCAGCAGGCCATCCGGCCAAGGACCATGCCCGGACTCGCTGTTGAGATGGCCGCTGTCCCCGGCATCGACGAACTCCGAACCCCAGGCTTTCGCCAGTTCCCGCGCCTCATCCTGCGTGCAGTAAGGGTCGGTCGCACTGGAGATCAGCACCGAGGGAAACGGCAGCCTCTCGCGGCGGTGCTCGATGAAGTCCGGCCCCATGCCGGGGATCGCGCGCTTGGCCGCCTCGGAAGCCGGGGCGACCAGGAACGCGCCGGCGACCTCGCCCGGATGCAGATGTTCCGCCGCATGGGCGACGGCGCTCACGCCGGCCGAATGGGCGACGAGCACGACCGGCCGCGTCGCGCTGCGCACCGCCTGCACGATGCGCCCGGCCCAGACATGGCGAGACGGCTTGTACCAGTCGTCCTGAACAACGCGGCGCGCCGTCTGGAGCCGGGACTCCCAACGGCTTTGCCAATGATCCGGGCCAGAGCCCGACCAGCCGGGGATGATGAGGATATCGACGTCGGAGGATTTCATCAGCCGTAGATAGCCCTGCCGTCGCCGAAGTCCAGACCGTCAGTTATTCCCCGAACACCCGGCGGAAGATCGTGTCGACATGCTTGAAGTGATAGCCCTCGTCGAACATCGCCTGCAGTTCGGAGGCCGAGAGCTTCTCCGCCACGTCCTTGTCGGCGAGCAGATTGGTCAGGAAGTCCTCGCCATGCTCCCAGGTGCGCATCGCGTTGCGCTGGACCATGGAATAGGCGTCCTCGCGGCTCGCGCCCGCCTGCGTCAGCGCCAGCAGCACGCGCTGGGAATTGTGCAAGCCCCCGAGGCGGTCGAGATTCCGGCGCATGTTCTGCGGATAGATCAGCAGCTTGTCGACGACGCCCGTCAGCCGCGCCAGCGCGAAATCGAGCGTCACCGTCGCATCCGGGCCGATCATGCGCTCGACCGAAGAGTGCGAGATATCCCGCTCATGCCAGAGCGCAACATTCTCCAGCGCAGGCGTGACCATGCCGCGCACGAGGCGGGCAAGGCCGGTCAGGTTCTCGGTGAGGACGGGGTTGCGCTTGTGCGGCATCGCCGAGGATCCCTTCTGGCCCGGCGAAAAATACTCCTCCGCCTCATAGACCTCGGTGCGCTGCAGATGGCGGATCTCGGTGGCCAGCCGCTCGATGCAGGAAGCGACGACGCCGAGCGTCGCGAAATACATCGCGTGCCGGTCACGCGGGATCACCTGGGTCGAGACCGGCTCGACGGTGAGCCCCATCTTTTCGGCCACATAGGCTTCGACCTGCGGGTTGATATTGGCGAAGGTGCCGACCGCGCCCGAGATGGCGCAGGTTGCGATCTCGGCCCGTGCAGCGATCAGACGAGCCTTGCATCGATCGAACTCGGCATAGGCCTGCGCGAGCTTGAGCCCGAAGGTCACAGGCTCGGCATGAATGCCGTGCGAGCGGCCGATCGTCGGGGTGAGCTTGTGCTCGAAGGCACGGCGCCTGATCGCGGCGAGCAGCGCGTCGACATCGGCAATCAGGATATCGGTGGCCCGCGCAAGCTGAACCGAGAGCGTGGTGTCGAGGATATCCGACGAGGTCATGCCCTGGTGGACGAAGCGCGCCTCCGGCCCGACGATCTCGGCCAGATGGGTGAGGAAGGCGATGACGTCGTGCTTGGTGACGCGCTCGATCTCGTCGATGCGCGCGACATCGAAGACGGCGTCCTTGGCCTTGGCCCAGATCGTCGCCGCGGCCTCCTTCGGCACCACGCCGAGCTCGGCGAGCTTGTCGGTGGCGTGCGCCTCGATCTCGAACCAGATGCGGAAGCGGGTCTGCGGCTCCCAGATGGCGACCATCTCGGGGCGGGAATAGCGCGGGATCATGCTCGTTTCAGCCTCTGCACCGCCGTCATGCTCGCCCTTGTGGCGAGCATCCACGACTTGAACACCACCCTCGATCTGCCAAGACGTGGATGGTCGGGACAAGCCCGACCATGACGGTCGGCGCCGAAAACGGCAATAATCTCAAACCCAGTCGCCGCGCGCGGCTTCTGCCGCCTTGCGGATCGCTTGGATATTCCCGGCATAGGCCGAAGGCCCGCCCTTGAACACGGCCGAGCCGGCGACCAGCGCGTTCGCGCCGGCCTTCACGACCAGCGGCGCGGTCTCCGGCGTCACGCCGCCGTCGATCTCCAGCGCAATCGGGCGGTCGCCGATCAGCGCCTTCACCTGCGCAACTTTCTCGACCACGGAGCGGATGAAGCTCTGCCCGCCGAAGCCGGGATTGACCGTCATCAGCAGGATGAGGTCGACATCCGCGATCAGTGCCTCGATTGCGCTCGCCGGTGTACCGGGATTGAGCACGATGCCGGCCTGCTTCCCTTGAGCCTTGATCGCCTGCAGCGTGCGGTGCGGGTGCGGTCCGGCTTCGACATGGAAGGAGATCAGATCGGCGCCGGCCTTGGCGAAGGCTTCGACATAGGGGTCGACGGGCGCGATCATCAGATGCACGTCGAAGAACTTCTTGGTGTGCGGGCGGATCGCCTTCAGCACATCGGGGCCGAAGGTGATGTTCGGCACGAAATGCCCGTCCATCACGTCGCAATGGATCCAGTCGGCACCGGCCGCATCGACCGCGTGCACCTCCTCGCCCAGCTTGGCGAAATCGGCCGAGAGGATGGAGGGGGCGATACGGATGGGGTGCGTCATGGCTGGCGGTTTAACGCCATGCCCCTGCCGCCGCAATCATGCCGAGCGCAGTTTCACCGGAAAGGACAGCCTTCTGTCGGCTTCCGCGATCTCCGCCGCCACCTTCGCGAAGGCCGGGCGCAGCTTCAACCGGACGAACCAACTGGCCAGCGCCTCGAAACCGTCGAGCGGCGGCCCGCCGAGCCGGCGGGAGAAGAGCACGCTCATGAACAGCGCGATATCGGCCAGCGAAAGCCGGCCGCCGAAGAACTCGCGCCCCGCCAGCTTCTGCTCCAGCACCTCGTAATGGCGCATCAGCGCCTCCTCGGCGATCAGGGCATCGGCCTCCTGCGCGATGCGCCGGTCGCGGTCGGGCGAAGGCGGGCTCGTCCGGTTCATCAGCGGCCTCAGCGCCTGCAGCATGATCTCGTCGGCATAGAGCTCGTCGAGCCGGCAGCGCGCTCGCTCGACCGGGCTGTCGGGCATCAGCTTCGGCTCGGGATAGGCCTCATCGAGATATTCGTTGATCACTGTGGAGTCGTAGAGCACGAGCCCGCAATCGCTGAGGACCGGCACCTGCTCTTTCGGGTTGAGCGCGACCACCTCGGGATGCTTGGGATCGTAGCCGGTCGTCTGGTTGAACGGCACCATGATACGCTGAAAGGCGAGGCCCTTTTCTTCCAGCGCGATCTCGACCTTGCGCGAGAACAGGCTCAGCGGCCCGGAATAGAGTGTGATCATGACGCGGTTCTCCTGCGGCGGTGAAAACCTCGCAGGACGGCGCGTCATCACCCGTCAGCAGCCTGACTGGACTCCTTGCGCCGGATTCGCGCCGCGATGCCGCCCAGCAGCCACGGCAAGAGGTAGATCGGGAACTGCGCCAGCGCGAAGAACAGGAAGGTCGTCGGCGAGACGCCGGCGCCCAGCGCCGCCACCAGCAACCCCATATTCCGCTGGCCCGTGCCGTAGCCGATCATGAAGCGCTCCGATGCGGGCAGCTTCCGCAACACGAGCCAGCTCGAGAGCAACCCCGCCGCAGAGACCGCGAAGACGCAGGCCAGGACGAACAGGACGAGCCGGGGATTGCCGAGCGCGGCCCGCGTCACACCATCCATCGCCGCGATGGCGAAGATGAAATACATCAGCACGCCGAAGCCATCGAGATTGGCCTTCATCGCCTTGATCCGCTTGGTGCCGAGCCACGCGCGCAGCGCGAAAGCGACCGCCATGCCGCCGCCGATGAAAATCAGCAGCCGCAGCATCAGCACCCCGCGGTCGAGCGGCACCGCCGCCCCCGCCAGCAGCTCGACCAGAAACGGCGCGATGAGGGGGCTCAGAATGGTGGTGACGATGACACTGGCGATGATCAGCGACGGCTCGAAGCCGTAGAGGATCGCCACCGCCGGCGAGGACATGATCGGCGGCGCCGACCCCATGATCGCGAGCCCGAGCACGATCCCCGGATCGAGGTTCTCGCGCCCGACGAGCAGCAGCGCCCCGCCGATCAGCAGCACCGGGCCGGTGATCAGCCACAGGCAGGAGGCCGCAAGCTTGGCCGGCCGGCGCAGCAGCCGGGCGGTGACTCCCAGATCGACCCGCATGAATACGACGGTCGTGAAGCAGAAGATGGTGATGGGCAGCACCGGCCGCGCCGCGGCGGAAAACTGCGGGAGCGCGAGACCGAGAAAAATGGACAGCGCGAAGCCTTGCGTGCCGTAGCGCCCGAGCCATGCGAGCGCGGCGGCGAGAAGGGCGACTGGACGCATCGGCATAGCTCTGGAATCGTTCGCGAAACGGCCCCACACTGGCCCATCGCGCCCGGGGCGTCACCTGCACGCCGAGCGGAGCGGTCCTGCGCCGGCATAAAGTTGCGCCCATACGCCTCGAATGCTGCCTTAACGGGACACTTTCACAAAGATGGCGCAGAACTTACGAAAGATACCGCGATCCGACGCAAAATCCGGTCGCGCCGCTGACAAGCCGGCGCAAACCGGTATTTTGCGGAAAAAGGGGTTGGCAGGAGTAGGTTCATGAAGGTGGATACGATCGTTCTTGGCGCCGGCATCGTCGGCATTTCGGTCGCGCTTCACCTGCAGAAGGCCGGCCGCTCCACGCTGCTCGTCGACCGGCGCGGGCCGGGCGAGGAGACGAGCTACGGAAATGCCGGCCTGATCCAGCGCGAGGGCGTCTACCCCTACGGCTTCCCGCATGATTTCGGCGCGCTCTTCCGCTACGCGATGAACAACACCATCGACGCGTCCTACCATTGGAGCGCGATCCCGAAGCTCGCGCCCTTCCTGTTCTCCTACTGGATGCATTCGCGCGCCTCCCACCACGAGGCGATCGCCCACAAATACGCGAAGCTGATCGAGCACTGCGTCACCGAGCACGACGCTCTGGCGCAGGAAGCCGGCGCCACGGAGCTTCTGCGCCGCAAGGGCTGGATGAAGGTGTTCCGCACCGAGAGGGAGCGCGAGGAGCGCCTCGCCGAGGCCGCCCGCTGGAAGCGTGAATTCGGCGTGAACTACCGCGCCCTCGACATGGCCGCCCTCAGGGCCGAGGAGCCGCATCTCGACCATGCCAGCCTGATCGGCGGCCTGCACTGGACCGATCCGGTCACCGTCATCGATCCGCTCGGCCTGTCCAAGGCCTATGTCGCACTCTTCGAGAAGCTCGGCGGCAAGCTCGCCATCGGCGATGCCGCGACGCTCGCGCAGAGCGGCGCCGGGTGGAGCGTCACCCTCGCCGACGGCACCAAGGCCGAAGCGAAGGACGTCGTCGTCGCGCTCGGCCCCTGGGCCGACGTGCTGACCAAGCAGCTCGGCTACCGGCTGCCGCTCGCGGTCAAGCGCGGCTACCACATGCATTACAAGCCGCAGGGCAATGCTGTGCTCAACCACCCGGTGCTCGACACCGAGCGCGGCTATTTCCTCGCGCCGATGCAGCAGGGCATCCGCCTGACCACCGGCGCCGAGTTCGCCGATCGCGACGCACCCAAGACCCCAGTCCAGCTCGCACGGGCCGAGCCGATCGCCAAGGCGCTCTTCCCGCTCGGCGAACGTGTCGATCCCGAGCCCTGGCTTGGCCGCCGGCCGTGCACACCGGACATGATGCCGATCATCGGCCCGGCGCCGAAGCACAAGGGTCTGTGGTTCTCCTTCGGCCACGCCCATCACGGCCTGACGCTCGCCGCCGTCACCGGCCGCATGGTCGCCGAGATGGTGAGTGGCCGGAAGGTCTTCGTCGATCCGTCGCCCTTCGCGCCGTCGCGCTTCGCCTAAGCAGCGCCGTCATTCTCGGGCCGCGCCTGCGCGGACCCGAGAATTGCCAGCCTATAGCGGCGCCTGTCGGCATGAGATGCTCGGGTCGAGCCCGAGCATGACGCGGGAAGACGGTCAGCCCTGCGCCAAGCCCCCTCGCCTGCCAGTCCGCGCCCTGCCACGATCCGGCTCCCGATTCTCACCGAGACCTCGCCATGGCCCTCGCCAAACCGCCCGTCCAGGACAATGCCTACGCCGCCGCGCTCGCCCTGCTTGACCGTGTGCCACTGATCGACGGCCATAACGACCTGCCCTACGTCATCCGCAAGGACCGCAACGCGAAGGGCGATGTCGCCGCCTACGGCCTCGACGAGGTCCACGCGGAAGGCGACACCGATATCCCGCGCATGCAGGCCGGCAAGATGGCGGCGCAGTTCTTCGCGGCCTATGTCCCGCCGAAGCAGGCCAATCCCGCCGGTTTCGCCCTTGCCCAGATCGCGCTGATGCGCGACATCCTCAAGCGCCACGCGAGCGCCTTCCGCCCCGGCCTCTCCGCGGCGGATGTCGAGGCCGCCAAGGCCGAGGGGCGCATCGCCCTGTTCATGACGATCGAGAACGGCTCTGCCGTCGACGGCGAACTCGACGCACTCGACGCCTACTACGATCTCGGCGTGCGCTTGATGACGCTCTGTCACAACGACACCACCGACTGGTGCGATTCCGCTACCGACGCCCCGCGCCACAATGGCCTCACCGCCTTCGGCAAGGACGTGCTGCGCCGAATGAACAAGCTGGGCATGGTGATCGACCTCGCCCATGTCGCGCCGAAGGTGATGCATGACGCGCTCGACGTCTCAAGCGCGCCGCTGGTCTGGTCGCATTCCAACGCCTTCACGCTCTGCGACCACCCGCGCAACGTTCCCGACGACGTGCTCGACCGTGTCGCCGGCAATGGCGGCGTCGTGATGGCGACCTTCGTGCCGGATTTCATCAGCCAGGCCTCGCGCGACTGGCACCGCCCGGCCAAGGACCAGTACGGCAAGACGCCCGAGAGCATGGACTATGCAAAGGTCGAGGCCGAGATCGTCGCCAAGTCAGGCCCGCGCCCGACCGCGACGCTGCCGGAGTATTGCGACCATGTCGAATACCTCGCCAAGCGCATCGGCCATGATCACATCGGCATCGGCTCGGACTTCTTCGGCTGGGTCAATCCGGACGGGTTGGAGGACACCACGACCTTCCCGTCGGTGATCGCCGAGCTGATCCGCCGCGGCTGGTCGGAGGAAAACCTCGCCAAGCTCGCCGGCGGCAACATGCTGCGCGTGCTCCGTGCGGTGGAAGCGGCGGCGGGCTGACGCTCCCGATAGCGTCATGGTCGGGCTTGTCCCGACCATCCACGTCTCTCATTGTCTGGCGTGGGATCAGGACGTGGATGCTCGCCACAAGGGCGAGCATGACGTATGAGCTTGCCCATCGCGCTCGGCCAGTCGGAGTGCGATGCCAGCCTCATCGCAAAGACAAGACCTGATTTCCCATGACCGGTTCCGGCACCGACCGCACCCGCCCGGCCGTCCAGGCCACTGCCCCCATTGTCATCCTGGTCGAGCCGCAGCTCGCCGAGAATATCGGCATGTGCGCCCGTGCCATGGCGAATTTCGGCCTCTCCGAGATGCGCCTCGTCGCGCCGCGCGACGGCTGGCCGGGCGGTGGCGGCCTCAAGAAGGGCGCCACGGCGGCGGCCTCCGGCGCGACGCATATCCTCGAGAATGCCCGGCTGTTCGGCAGCGCGGCCGAGGCGATCGCCGACCTCAACCATGTGCTGGCGACGACGGCCCGTGAGCGCGGCCAGATGAAGCGCGTGCTCACCCCGGCCGAGGCGATGCCGGAGGTCGCGGGCCGCATCGGCGGCGGCGAGCGCGTCGGCATCCTGTTCGGGCGCGAGCGCATCGGCCTGACCAACGAGGAAATCAGCCTCGCCGACGCGATCCTGACCTTCCCGGTCAATCCAGCCTTCGCCTCGCTGAATCTCGCCCAAGCCGTGCTGCTCAACGGCTATGAATGGTTCAAGACGACCAATGGCGAGCCGCCTTTCCGCGAGAATAATCCCTCTCCGCCGGCCAAGCGGGAGATGATCCTGTCGATGTTCGACTATCTCGAAGCCGAGCTCGACCTCTGCGGCTTCTTTCCCGCCGGCAAGAAGCCGGTCATGACCGCTAACCTCCGCGACATCCTGCACCGGCTCGACATGACCGAGCAGGAGGCCCGCACGCTGCGCGGCGTCTTCAAGTCGCTGGTCGAGGGACCGAAGAAGGCCCGCCTGCTCGCGCGGCAGGCCGAAACCTCGGAAGACTGATCGACAAAACGCACCGTCATTCCGGAATGAAGGCGCGCTCTTCTCAAGAAAAAAGCCGGCCCCGAAGGGCCGGCTCGTCTGGTCGGGGGGTCTCGAAACACCCGGTCAGAATTGATACTTCAACGTCGCCTTCACGGTGCGGCCCGGCTCGGTATAGTAATCGCGAGCCTGCGCCAGTACCCCGGTGGGAACGTTAACCGCATCCCAGTACTTGCGATCAAAGATATTATAGACGCCGATCTGCAATTCAAGGTCTGCGATCTGCGGCATCGGTCGCCACCAGGCCGAAGCATTGAAGATTGCATAACCCGGCGCCCGGAAGCCCTGGTTGGCGCCCGTCGTCGCCGCGACATCGTCGCGCTTGCCGGCGAGCTTGGTCGAAACCTCCGCACCCCAGCTGTCCGTGCCATACGCAATGGCGAGGATGCCCTGCACCGGCGGGATCGAGTTCAGGTAGGTATTGTCGGTCTGGTTCACGCCACGGGTGTAGGCGAAGGAGCCGCGGACCAGCCAGTTCTGAGCGAAGGCATATCGGCCGTTGATCTCCACGCCCTGGATCTCGGCACGCGGAATGTTGCGGAAGCCGACGATCCCGCCCTGCGGATAGAGCGCGTTCGGGGGAGCGATCTGCTGCTGTTCGATGAAGTTGTGGTACTTCGTGTAGAAGTAAGTGATCGAGCCGCCGAGCTGCTTGTCGCCGAAGCGCAGGCCGACATCGATGCCGTTGCCCTCTTCAGGGCGCAGGTCGGGATTGCCGACGCGCAGATAGGTCCCCGGCCCGCCGAAGCGGCCATAGAGCTCGTTCGCCGTCGGGGCGCGGAAGGTCTTGGCCCACTGCGCGAAGAAGGTGACGTCCTTCACCCAGGGCGCGTTCTTCAGGATGTCGTATTCGAGGCGCACCCGCGGCGACCAACCGGTATCGCTGGAGGACGCCGGCAGCCCCGTGGGGCGGGAACCGCCCAGCGTGTAGGCCGGCGTGTTCTGCGGCTTCTCCTCATACCAGTCGAAGCGCGCACCCGGCGTCAGGCGCAGGCGATTGTCGAGCATGCCGATCTCGTCATGCAGGTAAATGCCGACGAGCTTGCCATCGACCTTCGGCTGGTCGGCCTGGTTGGTGTGCAGATTGTTGCAGGTCGTGAACGGCGCGGCGAAGAGGCCGGAAGCCGGCCGCGCCGGGCAGTTGTCGATACCCGAGGAGAACTGCTCCAGCGTCGACATGCGCAGCTCAGTACCGGCCAGCACGCGATGCGAGAACGCGCCGGTCTGGAAATTCTTGATAACGTGGCCGTTGAAGCCGTAGGCGTTCTCTTCGTTCTCGTTGTCGCGCGCATAGGGGCCGACAATGCTGGTGTAGCGCCAGGCGTTGACGAGATCGTTGCGCTTCAGGCGCTGCCAATAAGCGACGGCATGGGCCTCATCGAAGAACGAGCCCGGCATGTTGTAGTCGTAGCTCAGCGAGACGCGATTGCGCTCGACATCCTCGCCGGTCTCGTAGGAACCGGGGCGGAAATTGCCGGTCAGCGAAACAGCGTTCGTGCGGGTCTGGACGCGGTCGGCGCGCTTGAACATCTCACCGGTGAGACCAAAGCGATGCGCCTCGCCGACCTGCTGATAGATCTTGCCGAGGAAGTTGTACTGGTTGAAGTCGGTCGGGTTGGGCGCCGTGCGCGCCGCACCGATGGTCTTGTCATCGCCCCGGTTGTCGGTCTCGTGCCCGTTGCGGAAGCCGCCCTGCAGCAACACGGAGGTATTGCCCATGCGCGCTGCCGCAGCGGCGCTGCCGAACCAGGCGCGGTCGGTGCTGTCATAGCCGGTCTTGGCGAGCGCGCCGTAGGAGCGGCCATTGCGCAGCAGGTCTTCCGGATCGAGCGTGCGCACCGCGAGCGCGCCGCCGAGCGCGCCGCCGCCGAGCGTGCTGGCGCCGCTGCCGCCGCGCAGCAGGTCGAGCGTCGACAGTGAATCGAAATCGAAGGCGTTCTGGGCGCCGCGATTGACGCGGGTATCGATGAGGAAGGGCTGGCGGATGCCATCGATGGTCGTCAGCACGCGCGCGCCATCGAGGCCGCGGATATTGAGCGAGTTGGTCTGGCGGTTGAGCGTGATGCCCGCCTCGACCCGGTTCGACAGGTCCGTCAGGCTCTGGATCTGCTCGCGGTCGAGTTCCTGGCGCGTCACGCGCGTCGTCGTCGGCCCGCTCACCAGCGCGCCGCCTGGCGCACCCTCCCCCTGCACATTGATCTGATCCAGCACAACCGGCGCCTCGCCGACGGAACTCGGTGCAGGCGCCGCCTGCTGGTTCCGCTGTTGCGCTTCAGCAGTCGAAACAAAAAGCACCAATGCCAGGCTTCCAAGCGCAACACTGCCGCGAAGCCGGCCGGAAAGATTCCCCATCGCCCGTATCCCGTCCTTGCCGCTCGGCCCTTCGGCCTTGAGCGGCAATTTAAAATGAGTAAAAAGAAGGCCTTATACGCTAATGCAAGGCGACAGGATCGATATTGATTGAGTCGTATACTGTCAATTGTCGGAAAACATTCGCATAAACAATAGATTCATTCCAAAAGAGAACTATTCTAATGTAGAATTACACGCGATAGATTTGTGGCCACGCCTCGCTCCCGATGTCGTGATCGTCAAAGCCGCGTCTTCCGCGCTTCCGGCCATTGCAACGTCGCAGACAGCGCGCATTGTCGTGTCATGAATCTCCGTCATGCCAGAGTGACCCGCCGCAGGCTGCTGACTGGGGGCAGCGCCATGGTCACTGCTTTCGCCGTCGCCGGCCGCAGCTCTGCCGCGACCGATGCCGATGTTGTCGTCGTCGGCGCGGGAGCGGCAGGCATTGCCGCGGCTCAGGCGCTGCGCGCCGCAGGTCGCAAGCCCATCGTGCTGGAGGCCCGCGGACGCGTCGGCGGACGCGCCTTTACCGATGCCTCTCTCGGCGCGGCATACGACGCGGGCGCAATGTTCATCCATTGGGCGGAGCGCAACCCTTGGGTCCAGATTGCCCGCGATCTCGGTGTCGAGACCGCATCGGAACCCCGGGGTGGCGGTTTCCGGGTCTTTACCGACGGCCACCCCATGGCTGACGCCGATCGCCGCCGCCGGCGCGATGCCTTCAACCAGATCGACCGGCGGCTCGAGACGGTAGATCTCGCCGGGCGCGACATGTCGATCGCAGAATTGCTCGGCGATCTCGGCCCGAACAGCGCCCCCATCGCGGCGTCGGGCCTGCTGCTCTCGATCGGCGAGGAATCAAGCCGGATTTCGGCGCGCGACTATCAGCGTCTCTGGGCCGGCGACGATCTCGTTGTCCCCTCGGGCTATGGCAATCTCGTCACGCGCTCCGCCGCGGGCCTCGATATTCGCCTCAATCAGGCGGTCGAAGCGATCCGCTGGGACGGACCGGCCGTGACGGTCACCACGCCTTCGGGCGACATCCGCGCCAATGCCTGCATTCTCACCGTGCCGGTCGGCGTGCTCAAGTCGGGCGCCATCCGCTTTGCCCCGGACCTTCCGGCAGCCACCCGCGACGCCCTCGGCGGGCTGCACATGGGAGCGCTGACCAAGATCGCGCTCAAGGTCGAAGGCGATCGCTTCGGCCTCACGCCTGGCGCGAGCCTGCTCGAGACCGGCGCACCCGAGCGCATGATGAATTTCGACATGTACCCGGACGGCAAGGACATCGTCATCGGCTATTGCGGCGGCGATTATGCGCGCAAGCTCTCCGAGGCCGGCCCGGAAGAAGCGCGCGCCCATGTCGTCGACCTCCTGGCGAAGATGGTCGGCGCCGACTTCCGCAAGACGGTCAAGGCCGCTTCCTTCCCGGCCTGGTGGACCGACCCGTTCGCGCGCGGCTCCTATTCCGTCTGCGATCCCGGCCATGAGAAGGCCCGGGAAGCCCTCGCCCAGCCGATCGGCGGGCGCCTGCTCATTGCCGGAGAGGCGACTGCGGGCGGCGGCGCGATGACCGTGGGCGGGGCCACGCTCGCCGGCCGGGCAGCAGCCGCAGCACTGGCGCGGCTAAAGGCCTGACGCCATCTCGGGCCGGAGCACAAGCTCCCAGTTCTGCCCGACCAGGTCCTGGCCAAAGGAATGGAGCCGCTCTTCCGCAACCAGGCGGAAGCCCTCCGCGACATAGATCGCGCGGGCGGCATGGAGAATGTCGTTGGTCCAGAGCGCCATGCGCCGGTAACCCGCCCTGCGGGCGAAGTCGACGGCATCGCGCACCAGCGCTTTGCCGAGCCCCAGCCCCTGCGCGCGCTTCTCGACCAGCGAGAGCCTGAGCTTCGCGGTCTCTTCGTCCTCTTCGACGACAAAGGATGAACCTGCCGGCATCCCCTCCAATTCAGCGATGAAGCAGCGCTCGCGATCGGGCTTGAATTCGCGCAGGAATTTGGCGGCAATCTCGGCGACCAGCGCCTCGAAACTCTGATCCCAGCCATATTCCTCGGCATAGAGCCGCCCATGGGCAGCAATCACCCAGCCGATATCGCCGGGCCGGTGCTCGCGGATAGTGGGACGAGGACAGGCTTGCCGCTCTCCCGAGAGAAGGCGCTGCGTCGTGGCGAGCGCGTCAACCAGGTCAGCCTGCTCGGGGAGAGGCAGTCGCGACAGGATCGACCGCGCCTGAGCGTCTGACGCACCGTCGAGCGCGGCGAAGGCGGCCCTGCCCTCATCGGTCAATTGCAGGCGCCATGCCCGCCCGTCGACCGAAGACCGGCTGCGGTCGAGCCACTCACGCGTCGCGAAGCGCCGCAGGATGCGCGACAGATAGGCCGGATCGAGGTCGAGCGCCTTGGCCAGCTCCGCCGCCTGCCAATCGTCGCGCTGCGCCAGTTCGTGGAGCACCTGCGCGTCCGCCAGCGACAGCCCGGAGCTATGCCGGCTGCCGCCGAGCGCCCCGACCCAGCGGGTATGGAAGCGATTGAACCGGCGGATCGCAGCGACGGCTTCGGTCTCAATGGCATCCATGGCTCACCTCCGCCGCGACACCAATTCAACTAGTAGACAGAATCAACTAATTTCGAGACAGGCTGACGATACGACATTGACCATCCTTTAACCGGTCTCTGGCGAAGTCGGGTTTTGATGTCTCACGGCGCTGACATGCAGGTCGATCTTCTCGCCGGAACGGGATACCGCCCCCTCGCGATCCCGCGCCCCCAACCCACCATCCTTGTCTTCGATTCCGGGCTCGGCGGCCTTACCGTGCTCTCGCGCACGACGCAGGCCTGCCCGGGCGCCCATATCGTCTACGCCGCCGACGATGCCGGTTTTCCCTATGGCCGGCTCGCGGAGGACGCGCTCGTCGCCCGCATCCTCGCCGTGATGGAGCGGCTGATCGCGCGCTGTCATCCCGACCTCGTGGTAATCGCCTGCAATACGGCCTCGACGCTGGTCCTGCCAACGCTTCGGGCGCGCTTTGCCATCCCCTTCGTCGGCACCGTGCCGGCGATCAAGCCGGCAGCAACCGCAACCAAGAGCGGGATGATCTCCGTGCTCGCCACCCCCGGTACGGTCGCGCGCGTCTATACCCGCGAGCTGATCGAGACCTATGCCGCCGCCTGCGACGTCACGCTCATCGGCGCGACGCGGCTCGCGGGCCTGGCCGAGCAGGCGCTGAAGGGCGAACCCGTCGATGATGAGGCGCTGCTCGCCGAGATCGCGCCCTGCTTCGTCGAGGCGAACGGGCGACGCACCGACGTGGTCACGCTCTCCTGCACGCATTACCCGCTTCTGCTGGAGCGGATGAAGCGGCTCGCGCCCTGGCCCGTGGAATGGATCGATCCCGCTCCGGCGATCGCGCGCCGCGTCGTCGAGTTGCTCGGCCCCGTGGGCGACGTCCCCTGCCCGAACGCCACCGCCATCTTCACTTCCGGCGCAGGGCTGAGCGGTCCCTTGCGGATCGCGCTCGCCGGCTACGGCCTCGCGCATGTGGCGATCGAGCCCATGCCGCTGGTGAGCTGACAGGAACTCTGATTCCCTCCTCGCGTTCCTTGTGATGGCGACCATCGCAAGGAAGGCATGCGCATGAGAAAATTGCTGCTTCTGTCAGTGCTTGCACTCGGCTTCGCCTTCATCGGTTTCGGAGCGACCTCCGAAGCGCAGGCGAGGCCTCACGGCTGGCACGGGGGCCACGGACATCATGCCTATCATGGCCATGGTCCGCGCCGGCACCATGGCTGGCACCGCGGCCATCACTATGGCTGGTACAACCACCACCGACATCACCACCACTATTATCGCCGCTATCGCTACTAGCGCTGAGCGGTGGTTTCCGCCGGAGCGGAATTGACTCGAAGCCGGCTTTAGGTCATAGGCCTCTCGTCACGCGGCTCCTCACGGGGCCGCGTGACTTTTTCCGCACCCGTGATCCGCTTTCCTTCGGAAGCCGGATCTGTCGCCCCGGTGCATCGGTCCGAAAAGTGGTTCCCGCTTTTCGGGCAAACCGATGCAAAGAAAATGGCAGCTTACCAACGTGGCATCCGCAGGATGCCCGGCAAGATGCCAGGGAGCAGGAGGGCGCGGTCCTCAAACTCGCGAACCATAGAGGACACGCGACATGTCGAAGCGCCATGAGGCGAAGTACAAGATTGACCGCCGTCTCGGTCAGAACATCTGGGGCCGCCCGAAGTCCCCGGTCAACCGCCGCGAGTACGGCCCCGGCCAGCACGGCCAGCGCCGTAAGGGCAAGCCGTCCGACTTCGGCACCCAGCTGCGCGCCAAGCAGAAGCTGAAGGGCTACTACGGCTCGATCTCCGAGAAGCAGTTCCGCCGCTATTACGCCGAGGCCATCCGCCTGAAGGGCGACTCGGGCGAGAACCTGGTCGGCCTGCTCGAGCGCCGTCTCGACGCGGTGATCTACCGCGCCAAGTTCGTGCCGACCGTTTTCGCGGCCCGTCAGTTCGTCAACCACGGCCACGTCACCGTGAACGGCAAGCGCGTCAACATCGCTTCCTATCAGGTCAAGCCGGGCGACGTCGTCGCGATCAAGGAGAGCTCGCGCCAGCTCGCGATCGTCATCGAGTCGGCCACGCTGGCCGAGCGTGACGTTCCCGATTACATCGACGCCGACCACAGCAAGTCGACCGCCACGTTCGCCCGCACCCCGACGCTGTCGGACGTGCCCTACGCGGTGCAGATGGAACCGAACCTGGTTATCGAGTTCTACTCGCGCTAAGCCGTTCGGCACGGGCAGAATATCCGTTTACGTTCAATGCTTTGGGGGAGGGCAAGATTTTGCCCTCCCCCAAAATGTTTTTACCTCCCTTCGGGTGGCCGCATATTCGGCGCGGCTCCCTCAAGGCGCTCTTGGAGACGCCCGGCAGAGTTCCGCAGGCTCCCCGCTCTCCTGGTAGAAGCCAGCCTTCATGTGCTCATGGCCAACGCTGCGAGGCGCTTTATCGCTGTCCAACTGTGCTGTTTAAGCGGAGCCGCCGCGTTTGGCGCGTCAAGCGGCGCGATCCGGCGCCCTCTCGGAGGGCATGCCATCCCTGATGACACTTTTGATCTGGTCACGTAGCTCGGGCGTATCCTGATGCCTGTGCACTGCGACGGCATGCTGCACCGCCGCCTCCAGGAGTTCGCCTTCAGTATCGGCACTGATCGCGATTGAGCACTTCATCTCACTCGGAAATGCCCGGCAGTCGATGAACTTGCGACCCATGGCATCCTCCCTTGGGAAACAGCAAACCCTCCGCTGCATCAGCTGAAGGCTGCGCAACTCACCATACGCTTCTGCCGAGGCCGCCGCAAAAAGATACAGCGGCAAGCGAGCCCCTCCGATCCGAGGGCAGCCGCCCGTCCTTGAGCACTCGGCGCCGCTTTCCTAAGATTCACCGATGCCAATGAAGACGACGACCGCGCATTTCGCCGGGAATCCCGATGTCCGGGCCCGCAGATGCCTGCGCGGCCGCGCTCTTGGATGGCTCGCCCTGTTGGGCTTTCTGGCAACGCTATCGACGGCGCAGGCCGAAGTGCGGTTCGGGCGTAACGTCCGCGTCGGAGGCCATGATTTCTCGAACCAGAGCTTCGACCGCAAGCGCCGCGCGGCCATCCATCTCTATGATCGGACGCCGAGCAACTCCGGCTGCGTCTGGCGTTCGGATGGACGGGGCGGAAGAGTGAAGACCTGTCACCTGCGTCGGATCAGGTGAACCGCGACCGAGCAGCCGCGGCGGGCATCTCCTAGAGATGCGAACCGACCTCGTCACGGAAGAAGTAGCAGCCCAGCCCGATGCAGCCGATCAGGATCGACAGCGCGTAGGGCCCGAAAAGGCACACGACAAAAACGGAGCCGATAAAGGCCCGCATAGCCCATGCTAACCACATCTGCTTCATGGCTAACCTCTCGCATTGCCTTTCCTGACAAAACGTAAACGGCAAGCCGTGAATCCGATCTGAACGGATATGGTAAATCACGAAATCCCTATTCAGATCCGCACGTTAGCAAGTTCGGCAAAATCGGGGCGAAGCCGATGAATTCCGTTCTCAGTGTCGCCATAATGCCGTAGCGTCATCGTTGCCCTCGCTACCGCGGAGAGATTCGCCATGACCAAAACCTTGTTGATTGCCCTCGCGCTGTCCTGCTCCGCGAGCCTGGCCTATGCCCAAAGCTGCAATATCCAGGCTTCGGACAAGAAGTTGGCTGGCGCTGCCAAAACCAGCTTCCTGACCAAATGCGAGAAGGACGCGACCTCGACCTGCGACAAGCAGGCGGCCGACAAGAAGCTGGCCGGCGCCGCCAAGACGAGCTTCACCAAGAAATGCGTGACCGACGCCGTCGGCGGCTGAGCGCCTGAGCAAAGTCGGCAGCATCGCGATACGGCCGCTCGCAATGACCGGCCCGGTCAATCGGCGGTGCTGCTCTCCCAGGTCGCATGGCTCACAGCCGGCAGGCGCGCCAGCCTGTCGACGACCTGATCGAGTTCTTTCCGGTCGACCGCCGTGCTGATCAGCTTGGCAACGATCTCGACTGCGTCCTCGCCACGCTCGACCGTCGTAATGTCGCTGACCGGATATTGCGCCGCTTCGAGATAGTCGACGAGCGTCTCGCGCACCTCGGCGAGCGCCTGGGTCCTTGCGGTGACAACGACTTCGTAGGTCGCCTCGAGTGTCCGCTCGTTGAGCGGGATGCGGTTGATCGCGTTGACGAGCGGCCGCAGCAGCGTATTGCCGAGGATGACGAAGGCCGCGACGAGCACCGCCTCGGCGATCATATCCGCGCCGGCACAGGCCCCCACGGCAGCAGAGCCCCAGAGCGTCGCCGCCGTGTTGAGGCCGCGAACGTTCGTGCCCTCCTTCATGATCACGCCGGCGCCCAGGAAGCCGATGCCCGAGACGACATAGGCGATCACGCGGATGGCGCCGGGCGCTCCCTCGATGCGCATGCCGAGATCGACGAAGGCCGCAGCCCCGAGCGCGACGAGAACGGTCGTGCGCAATCCCGCAGTGCGCTGCCGATACTGGCGTTCGGCGCCAATCAGTATGCCCAGCACGAAAGCGGCCGTCAGGCTGACGACCGTGTCCAGGAAAGGCGCGAGTTCGAAGGTCTGGATGAAGCGCATGGCCGCTGGCTCGCGTGGCAGGCGGCGGTGCTTCGCATGAAGGTGCGCCTCCGGCAAGCCGGAGGCGCCATGTCGTCAGGATTCAGTGCCAGGCAGGAATTGGCGGCTGTAACCTTAGCTCACTCGTCGTCGTCGTACCCACCACGATCGCGCCGGTCTTCCCGGTCGCGCCAGCGGCGCGGCCCGCGATCGTCCTCGTTCTGCTGCCAGCCGCCGCGCCCGGCCCGCATCTCGCGGAAACGCTCACGCCCTTCCGCCACTGCCTCGCGCACCGAGCGGCGCAGCACGGTCTTCTGCTCGTCGCTGAGCGTGACCCAGAGCGGGCGAACCGTGTCCGCCAGTTCCTTGGAACGCACCGCCCGCTCATTCTGCCGCGTGGCCGCTGCATCCAGGCGCTCCATCAGATCGGCATGGCGCAGCTTTTCGCGCTCCTCGCGCATCCCCGCCATTTGCTGGACACGCTGCTCGCTCCGTCGCTTGACGAGCGCCTCGACCTTGTCGAACAGCGGGACCTGTTCGGGCTTGAGCTTGAGGTCGGCGCGCACCTTCGCCAGCCGCTCGTCAAGCCGCGCCTTGGCGCGCTCGGCACGCTGCTCGCGCCAATCCTGCCGGCGCTGGTCGCGGCTGTCGGTACGCTCCTGCTTCTGATCGCCACCTGCCGGTGGAACCGGCTGCGGCTGCGCGAATGCGAGGGTGCCGGCGAGCATCGCAATCGACGAAGCGGCGATGAGGGCGATGGGTTTCATGGGAATCTCCCTTGAGGCAGTCCGGTCGGTGTGTCGCGCAGCGGGTCTCGAAGCCGATTGGCGATGAGGTCAGCCTGCCTCCTGATGTCTGACCCGGCAATGGCCTCAAGATGAAAAGATCGTAATGTGGCGACAACGCGCGCGACGCGATTCGGTTCGCCATCGGACGTTCCATGCAAAACCTCATCACTGACGTCCGCGGCCTCCATGTCGGCCATGCCGATGACGTCGCGGCAGCGACCGGCGTGACGGCAGTCGTCTTCGAGCGCCCGACGGTCGCCTCCGTCGCCGTGCTCGGCGGCGCGCCCGGCACCCGGGAGACGGCGCTGCTCATCCCGGAGATGACGGTCGAGCATATCGACGCGATCGTGCTTTCCGGCGGCTCCGCCTGGGGGCTCGGTGCGGCCGACGGCGTGATGCGCTGGCTGGCGGGAGAAGGGCGCGGGTTCCAGGTCGGCGCCTTCCGCGTCCCGATCGTCCCGCAGGCCATCCTCTTCGACCTCACCAATGGCGGCGAGAAGCCCTGGGCGCGTGGAGACGGCGACACGCCCTATGGCGAACTGGGCGCGAAGGCCGCCGCAGGCGCATCGACCTCTTTCGCGCTGGGTACTGCCGGAGCCGGCTTCGGCGCGACGACGGCCAACCTCAAGGGCGGCATCGGCTCGGCGAGCGCCCGTGCCGCGACCGGGCAAATCGTGGGCGCCCTCGTCGCGGTCAACGCCGTCGGCACCGCAACGATCGGCGACGGCCCGCATTTCTGGGCCGCGCCCTATGAGCGTGAAGGCGAGTTCGGCGGGCTCGGCTGGCCGGCGACGATCGCCCCGGCGGACCTGGCCCTGCGCTTCAAGGGAGGCACCGGCCAGAACACGACGATCGCGCTCGTGGCGACCGATGCGGTGCTGACCAAGGCCCAGGCGCGGCGGCTTGCGCTGGCAGCTCATGACGGGCTTGCCCGCGCCCTGCGACCGGCCCACGCCCCGCTCGACGGTGACGTCGTCTTTGCCGCAGCGACGGGCCATAGCGGAGCGCCGTCCGACGCTTTCGCTCTCACCGAACTTTGCGCCACCGCAGCCGATGTCCTGGCCCGTGCCGTCGCCCGCGGGGTATATGCCGCAACGGCACTGCCCTTCCCCGAAGCCAGACCGGCCTGGAGAGACCGTTTCGGCAGCTGAGCGGCGACGCAACCACCGCGGGCACACCGCTTCCGAACCCAGCCGATTTACCAAATCGCAAGCCTGCTCCTGCAACCTGAGCGATAGGTTCAGCCTGCAAGGCCGGAAGGCTAGGGGGGCAGGATGCGGGAGATCGGCTTTGGCCTGGTCTGCGGTATTGCCGCAGCGTTAGGTGCCTTCCTGATCGCGGCGTGGCCGGTGCAAGGCCGCCCCGTCGCGGCCTTTTTCCCGGCCGGCAGTTCGGCGCACGACATGGCCGCCGCCATTGCCACTGCCGGCGGCAGCCTGATCCGGATCGACACGACACCCGCCGTCACCGTCACGCTTGGCGAGAACGACCGCTTTATTGGAGCGCTCTATCAGGCCGGAGCCTGGCTGGTGATCGATGCTGGCCTCGCCCGACTCTGCGTAGGCTCTGCCGAATGGAGCAGTCGATGAACGACGTCGCCCGGTTTCGCGCACATTTCGCCCGCCTGCTGCTCCTCCTCCTGTGGATCAATGCGACCCTTTTGGCGCTCGCCCCGCTCACCGAGCCTCTGATCAGCCGGCGATCTCTTGTTTTGGCGGGGGCGGCGCTGGCCGCGCTCGGCACTCTGGCGTGGCGTGTCTATGGCACGGGTTGGCCCACCCGGCAGATCACCAGCATCGCGACACTTTGCCAGGTCATGCTGCTGGTCTACGCCTTTGCCGGGCACCCCTATCAATCCGACATGCACATGTACTTCTTCGCCATGCTGGCCGTGCTCGCCGGCTGGCTCGACTGGCGCGTCTTCGTCCCGGCCACCATCGCGATCGCGGCTCATCATCTCCTCCTCAGCCTTCTGCAGCCGACAGGCGTCTTTCTGAACGGCAACGATATCGGCCGTGTGCTGCTCCACGGCCTGATCGTCGTCGTGCAGTCCGCAGCACTCAGCTGGCTCGTCTGGTCCTTGCGACAATCCCTCGAAATCTCGGAAACCGAACGCCGGCAGGCCGACGCCGCGCGCGAGGTCGCCGACGAGGCCCGCCGCGACGTCGCCGAGACCACAGCCCGAGCGGCGAACGAAAAGCAGCGGATCCTGCACAGCGTCGCGAATGACTTCGAGCACGCCATCGCCCGCATCGCGCGCGACGTGATAGCGTCCGTGCAGTCTCTTCGCACCGCCGCGCAGCAGATGAAGAACGGCGCGCTTGAGGTATTGCAGCGCTCGACCGCAGCCTCGCAATCTTCGCGCCAGACCTCGTCCAACGTTGTGGCGGTGACGCAGGTCACCTCCGAGCTGGCACAGTCCTTCGCGGAGGTGGACCGGCAAGTAACGGAAACAGCACGTATCGTCGGCGACGCGACCCTGCAGGCCGGCAACGTCCTGCACACCGTCGGCGATCTCTCGCGCAAGGCCGACGAGATCCGCAATATCGCCGGGGTGATCTCGACGATCGCCAAGCACACCAACCTGCTGGCGCTCAATGCATCTATCGAGGCGGCGCGGCTCGGGCGCTCCGGCGGCGGCTTCACCATCGTGGCGCAGGAGATCAAGTCCCTTGCGAACCAGACCTGGCGCGCGACGGAGGAAATCCAGGGCCAGATCGAGGCAATCCATCGTTCGGGCTACGAGGCCATCGCAGCGATCGACGCAATGAACGCAACCATTGGCTCGCTGAACCAGATCTCCGGCACGGTCGCGGTCGTCGTCGAACAGCAGAACGTGGCGACGGCTGGCATCGCCGACAACATTCGTCAGGCTGCCGATGAAACGATCGCTGCCGCCGGCCACATCGATATCGTCAGCCGCGTCGCGGCCGAGACCGACGAGGCCGCCAGCCACATTGCCCAGTCCGCCGATCAGCTCTCGCTCCAATCTTCACATCTCGATGCCGAGGTCGCGCAGTTCCTCGGGCGCGTCCGAGCTGCCTGAAGACCGGTTTCATGCCTGGCGCGAATGCGGTATGGCAGCGCCATGTCCACTGACGATTTTCTCGCCCGCTTCGGTTCGCCCGGCGCCAGCCAGCCCGATCCCGTGGCGGCCGCCCAGCAGGCCATGCGTAATCCCCTGCCCGCCCGTTTCTACAAGGAGGCCGGCGTGCTCGAGCGCGACGGTCTGTTCCATGTCGCGCTCGACGGCCGCACCGCCCGCACCCCGGCGCGCAAGCCGCTGGCGGTGGGCTCCCGCAATGTCGCAGACGCGCTCGCGGCGGAATGGGAGCGGCAGGCCGAGCGGATCGACCCCGCGCAGATGCCGCTCACGCGTCTGGTCAATTCGGCGCTGGACGGCGTCGAGGATCAGCAGGAAGCGGTTCGCGCCGAGATCGTGCGCTACGCCGCTTCGGACGCGCTCTGCTATCGCGCCGGCGAACCGGAGGCGCTTGTCGCGCGCTACGACGCCGTCTGGCAGCCCATCCTGGAGAGCGTCGAGGCGCTGATCGGCGCCCGCTTCGTTCTGGCCGAGGGCGTCGTCTTCGCCGAGCAGCCGGCCGAGACGCTGGCCGCCGTCGCCCGGCAGGTCGGGGACATCCCCGCACCGCTCGCTTTGGCCGGCGCGCACAACGTCATGACGTTGACGGGCTCGACGATCATCCTGCTCGCCCTCGCCAGCGGGTCGATCGACGCGGAAGCGGCCTGGCAGGCTGCCCATCTCGACGAGGACTACCAGATCTCCGTCTGGGGCCAGGACGAGGAAGCCGCCGAGCGCCGCGCCATCCGCCGCCGCGAGTTCGACGCTGCAGCGCTTCTGCTGTCGAAAGGCTGAGCCGCCGTTCGTCTGCAGAATGCGCGGGCGCGCTTCGGCAAACGTCGCAATGGACTCTCAACACAGCCCCGCTTAAGCCGGCTTTCGAGACGCGATTTCCGGCCGGGAGCCTTGCCGCCATGAAGGACATCCTCGAACAGCTCGAAACCCGGCGCGAGGGCGCCCGCAAGGGCGGCGGCGAGCGCCGCATCGAGGCCCAGCACAAGCGCGGCAAGCTGACGGCCCGCGAGCGCATCGAGCTCCTGCTCGACAAGGACTCCTTCGAGGAGTTCGACATGTTCGTGCAGCACCGCGCCGTCGACTTCGGCATGGACAAGGGCGAGAAGATCCCCGGCGACGGCGTCGTCACCGGTTGGGGCACGGTCAACGGCCGCACCGTCTTCGTCTTCTCGAAGGACTTCACCGTCTTCGGCGGCTCGCTCTCCGAGACCCACGCGCAGAAGATCATCAAGATCCAGGACATGGCGCTGAAGATGCGCGCGCCGATCGTCGGCCTGTTCGATGCCGGCGGCGCCCGCATCCAGGAGGGCGTCGCGGCGCTCGGCGGCTATGGCGAGGTCTTCAAGCGCAACGTGCAGGCTTCGGGCGTCATCCCGCAGATCTCGGTGATCATGGGCCCCTGCGCCGGCGGCGACGTCTATTCCCCGGCGATGACCGACTTCATCTTCATGGTCCGCGACACCAGCTACATGTTCGTCACCGGGCCGGAGGTGGTGAAGACCGTCACCAACGAGACCGTGACCTCCGAGGAGCTCGGCGGCGCCAAGGTCCACACCTCCAAGTCCTCGGTCGCCGACGGCTCCTTCGAGAACGATGTCGAGGCGCTCCTGCAGGTGCGGCGCCTGCTCGACTTCCTGCCGGCCAACAACACGGCCGGCGTGCCGGAATGGCCGAGCTTCGACGTGCCCGACCGTGTCGACATGAGCCTCGACACGCTCGTCCCCGATAATCCGAACAAGCCCTACGACATCAAGGAACTGATCCTGAAGACGGTCGACGAGGGCGACTTCTTCGAGATTCAGGAAGCCTACGCGAAAAACATCGTCACCGGCTTCGGCCGCATCGAGGGCCGCACCGTCGGCATCGTCGCCAACCAGCCGATGGTGCTGGCCGGCGTGCTCGACTCCGACGCTTCGCGCAAGGCCGCCCGCTTCGTGCGCTATTGCGACGCCTTCGAGATCCCGATCGTCTCACTTGTAGATGTTCCCGGCTTCCTGCCGGGCACGGCGCAGGAATATGGCGGCCTGATCAAGCATGGCGCCAAGCTGCTCTTCGCCTATAGCGAATGCACCGTGCCGCTGGTCACGATCATCACCCGCAAGGCCTTCGGCGGCGCCTATGACGTGATGGCTTCCAAGCACATCGGCGCCGACGTCAACTATGCCTGGCCGACGGCGCAGATCGCGGTGATGGGCGCGAAAGGCGCGGTCGAGATCATCTTCCGCGGCATGGACGCGGATGGCATCGCGGCCAAGACGAAAGAATACGAGGACCGCTTCATGTCGCCCTTCGTCGCCGCCGAGCGCGGCTATATCGACGAAGTCATCATGCCGCACTCGACGCGCCGGCGCATCGCTCGGGCGCTGGCCATGCTGCGGACGAAGAACGTCGAGCGGCCCTGGCGCAAGCACGACAACATTCCGCTGTGAGCGGTCTGCCTACGGCCAGCGCCTGAACACAGCGCTGGCATTGACCCCGCCGAAGCCGAAGCCGTTCGAGATGGCGTGCTCCATCGCGAGTGGGCGCGCCTCCTTCGCCACGAGGTCAAGCCCGGCCGCCGCCTCGTCCGGGCTTTCCAGGTTGAGCGTCGGCGGAGCGATCTGGTCGCGCAGCGCCAGGATCGTGAAGATCGCCTCCAGTCCGCCGGCGGCGCCGAGCAGATGGCCGGTCGCCGATTTCGTCGCGCTGATCGCGATGCCGCCCTCATCGCCGAATACCGCCTTGATCGCGGCCAATTCGCCACGGTCGCCGACCGGGGTCGAGGTCGAATGGGCGTTGAGATGGGCGACATCGGCCGGCTGGAGCCCGGCCTGCTTCAGCGCCGTCTCCATCGCCCGCCGCGCGCCTGAGCCATCCTCTGGTCCCGAGGTGATGTGATAGGCGTCGGCGCTCGTGCCGTAGCCGGTCAGCTCGGCCAGGATCGTCGCGCCGCGCGCCTGCGCATGCTCCAGCGCCTCGATCACCAGCAGGCCGGCGCCCTCGCCCATGACGAAGCCGTCGCGATCCGCGTCGAAGGGCCGCGAAGCCTTCTCGGGCTCGTCGTTGAAGCCCGTCGAAAGCGCGCGCGCGGCAGCAAAACCGCCCAGCGCGACGAGATCGACGCAAGCCTCGGTGCCCCCGCAGAGCGCGATATCGACCTCGCCGGCCCGGATCAGGCGTGCCGCGTCGCCGATCGCCTGAACACCGGCGGCGCAGGCTGTGACAGGCGCACCGATCGGCCCCTTGAAGCCGTGCTCGATCGAGACATGGCCGGCGGCGAGATTGACGAGAAAGGACGGGATCGTGAAGGGCGAAAGCCGCCGCACCCCACGCTCGTCGGTGGTCCGCACCGCCTCGGCGATCGCCGGGAAACCGCCGATGCCGGAGGCGATCACCGTCGCGGTGCGCTCGCGCTCGGCCTCGCTTTGCGGCTGCCAGCCGGCCTGCGTCAGCGCCTCCTTGGCGGCGACCAGTGCGAACTGGATGAAGCGGTCCATCTTGCGCTGGTCCTTCGGCGCGATGACCGCATCGGGATCGAAGCCGCCCTCGGCATCCTCGGCCTTTGACGGCACGATGCCCGCGACCTTGGCCGGCAAGGTCTCGACGATGGCGTCAGGCAGGCGGCGCAGGCCAGAACGCCCCGCGAGCAGGCGCTGCCAGGCGATCTCGGTTCCACAGCCGAGCGGCGAGACCACGCCCATTCCGGTGACGACGATACGGCGCATGCGAAAACTCCTATGTGCGGTGGACCGGCGCAGCCACATCCCGCGCCGCCACGATGGCGAGGCGTTGCAGCATGCCGGGGCTGGCCTGCGGGCCAGCGATGACGGTGACGTTGTCGGAATTCACGGGCTGTAGGGTTTCTGCATCGGCATAGGCCGGAACGACCGGCCGCCCGCTTTCCCGATCAGCGAGCAGCAAGGCTTGCCCTTCCGGCGCGAGATGCTGGTTACCGAAGGCCACCAGCGCAGCGACGACCGGGAAGAAATCCCTGCCCCGCTCGGTCAGCACATATTCGTAGCGCTTGGGCCGCTCGCTATAGAGCCGCCGCTGGAACAGCCCGGCTTCGGTGAGATGTTTCAGGCGTCGCGCCAGCATGTTCGGCGCGATGCCGAGGCTGCGCTGGAACTCGTCGAAACGGGTGAAGCCCTGCAGCGCGTCGCGCAGGATCAGGATACTCCACCACTCGCCCACGGCCTCGACCGCGCGGGCGCAGGGACATTCGGCGAGCGGGACGAGCCGGGGCTGCATGGGCCCCAGCTAGTTCAGTTACTATCATTTTGCAAGTTACTTCGGCGATCTGCTTTTCACGCGGCAGCTCCGCTCAATCCAGCGTGTTCCGGAACCGCATCAGTGCAACGCTGGCATAAACCGGCACGAACAGGCTGAGATAGAACACCTCGTCGCCGATATCCCCGAGATCGGCGCCCTTCAGCATGATCCCGCGGATGATGCGCAGGAAGTGCGTCAGCGGAAACAGTTCGCCCAAGGTCTGCGCCCAGCCCGGCATGCCTGCGAAGGGGAACATGAATCCGGACAGCATCAGCGATGGCAGGAAAAAGAAGAAGGTGAGTTGCATCGCCTGAAGCTGCGTGCGCGCCATCGTCGAGATGGTGTAGCCGAGCAGCACGAGCGCCAGAACGAAGATCAGGACACAGCTCAGGAGAAGCGCAAGATCGCCGAGGAACGGCACGCCGAAGAGCAGCTTGGCCGCGCTGAGCACGATCACGACCTGTATCGCGCCGACCACCAGATAGGGCAAAACCTTGCCAAGCATGATCTCGCCGGCCGTCGTCGGCATGGCGAGCAGGTTCTCCATCGTGCCGCGCTCGATCTCGCGCGTCAGCGCCATCGCCGTCATCATCACCATCGTCATCTGCAGGATGACGCCGAGCAGGCCGGGGACAATGTTGTACTGCGTGATGTTCTCGGGATTGTAGCGGCGATGGACCACGAAGGAGAGCCCGTCCGCGCCGGCGGCAGCCGGGTTCGTCTCGGGCTCGCCTTGCACGCGCAGCAGCGCGCGGCTGACGATCGTCCCCAGCGCCGAGACCGCGCCGCTCGCAGCAGCCGGATCTGTCGCATCCGCTTCGACCAGGATGCGCGGCTGGTCAGCCCGCTCGACCCGCACGCCGAAATCGCTGGGAATGGTCACGAGGAAGGAGATATCCCCCTTGGCCATCAGGCTCTCCGCCTGCGCCGCGCTCTGCGGCCGCTCGCGAAAGCGATAGTAGTCCGAGACCTCCAGCGCCGAGACCACGGCGCGCGTATAGCGGTCCTGCCCGAGCGCCAGGATCGCGGCCGGCAGGCCACGCGGGTCGTTGTTGATCGCATAGCCGAAGAGCAGGAGCTGGAGGATCGGCACCGCCAGCATCATCGCGAAGGTGATGCGGTCGCGCCGCATCTGCACGAATTCCTTGGCGAGCAGCGCGCCAAGCCGGCGAATGGAGAACAGCGCGCTCATACCGCCCGCTCCCCTGCGTCGGCCATGAACTTGATGAAGACATCCTCCAGGCTGGTCTCTCCCGGCTCGACACGGAGCCCGCTCGCGCGCGCAAGCGGCGCAAGCGCGGCTTCCAGCTTGTCCCTGTCCGTCCCGACGACATGCAGCGCCGCGCCGAACGGAGCGACCTGCTCGACTCCCTCGGCCGCCGACAGCGCCGCGATCTGCGCGGGCTTCAGCGCCCCATGGACGACATAAGTGACGAGGCCGGAGCCGCCGACCACGTCATCGACGGTTCCCGTCGCCAGCATGCGGCCATGGGCGATGTAGCTGATGCGATGGCAGCGCTCGGCCTCGTCCATGTAGTGGGTGGAGACCAGCACGGTGATCCCCTCGCCGGCAAGCCGATGGATCTCGTCCCAGAACTCCCGTCGCGCCTTGGGATCGACGCCCGCAGTAGGCTCGTCGAGCAGCAGCAGCTTCGGCTGGTGCATGATGCAGGCCGCAAGCGCGAGCCGCTGCTTCCAGCCGCCGGAGAGCGTGCCGGCGAGTTGGTCCTTGCGCGAGGCGAGCCCGAGCCCGTCGAGCGTCTTCGCCACCGCCTCCTCGACCGACTCCAGCTCGTAGAGCCGCGCCACGAAGGTCAGGTTCTCGGCGATAGTCAGGTCTTCGTAGAAGGAGAAGCGCTGCGTCATGTAGCCGACCTGGCGCTTTATCGCGGCGCTCTGCGTGCGGATATCGAGCGCCAGCACCGTGCCCTCCCCGGCATCGGGCTTGAGCAGGCCGCAGATCATCCGGATCGTAGTCGTCTTGCCCGAGCCATTGGGGCCGAGAAAGCCGACGATTTCCCCGGTCCCCACGGCCAGGTCGACGTTGTCGACGACCGTACGCCGGCCGAAGCGTTTGGTCATGCCGCGCACATCGATGGCGAGCGGCGCGCTCACCGCTGCCCCCGCAACATGACGTCGACGATCTGGCCGGGCTGGAGTGCCGATTGCGGCCCGCCATCCGGGCGTGCCTCGACGAGATAGACCAGCTTCTGGCGCGTCTGCGCCGAATAGATCACCGGCGGCGTGAATTCGGGCTCCGGCGAGACATAAGTGACGCTCGCCGTCAGCCCTGCCGCGCAGCCATCGCAGTGCACATCGAGCCGCATCCCTGGCTCTACGCTCGAAATCCACGCTTCCGGCACATAGAGCATCAGCTTGGCCGCCCCGTCAGGCAGCATCAGCAAGACCGGCGCGCTCGGTCCCGCGAGCTCCCCGACGCGCCGCAGCACGTCGCTGACGCGGCCGGCCGAGGGAGCCGCAAGGCGGCGCTGTTCCAGCTTCCAGCGTGCCTGTGCCAGCGTAGCCTTCGCCTCCTCGACAGCGTTCTCGCTCGCCTTGATCTCGTCGGGACGTGCCGCCAGCTTCGCGACGGCGAGATTAGCGGCGCTTTGGCGCACGCTCGCGGCTGCCACGTCGCGCGCCATTTCCGCCTGGTCGAAATCGGCCTGGGTCGAGACGCCGCGCCGCAGCAGATCCTGTCGCCGCTCCAGCGCCCGCTCGGCCTCGCGCTGCTGCGCCTGGGCCGAGACGAGGCTCGCCTCGATCACGGCGATCTCCTCCGGGCGCCTGCCAATGCGCAGATTGTCGAGCTGCGCCTGCGCCTGGATCAGCCGGGCCTCGCTTTCCGCGACCGCATTCTGCGCATCCGTCGTCTCCAGCGTAGCCACGACCCTTCCGGCCGCGACGCGCTCGCCACGGCGCACGTCGATGCGTTCGATACGTGCCGTATCGATCGGGCCGAGCCGCACATATTCGCCCTCGACATAGCCGGCGATCGTGATCGAATCCGACACGCAGCCCGGAATGATCGAGCCCAACAGAACGACGGAACAGAGCAAGCCGAGAATCATGAGCGTTCTCCTCGCGCTGCCAGAACCGAGGCGGTGATCGTCGCGCGGATGGTGCTGGCTATGGCTTCGCTCTCGACCTCGCCGATCGCCTGCCATTCCATCCGCCGGATGACGGCGGGCCGTGCGAGCCGGAAGTAGAGGACCTGACCAATCATCGCGAAGACGGCGAGCTTGGTTCCCTGCGCTTCGCGATCCCCGCCGGTCGCCATGCCCCACAGAGCGCAAAGCCGGCCGTGAATCGGCCCCACCATGCCCTCGTAGAGCAGATCGAAGGCGGAAGACGGCTCCATCATCTCGCGAACGACGAAGCGGGCGATCGCCTCGCTCTCGGGAGCCCGGGTGGCGAAGGCGATCACGCGGCTGACCGCCATGAGCACGGCCTCCAAGGCCTCGTCCGGATGCAACGCCGACGGCAAGGGAGCGAGCTTTTCCTGCCCCAGAACCCGCTCCCGCATCGTGGCCACGATCGCCTCGGCACAGGCCCGGCGCAGACCGTCCTTCCCCCCGAAATGATAGGCGATACCGGCGCTGTTGACCCCTGCAGCCTGCGCGATTTCGCGGATCGAACTCGCGTCGAAGCCGTTTTTTCCGAACAGCTCCAGCCCCGCACGGATCAGGGCCTCCCGTGTTCCACGGTCTGCATCTGAGGTCGCGATCATCCGAATGAAAATACTCCTTGTGCGATATTCAATCAATTGATTGATTGAATATCGCACAAGAACTCCCGCGGCTTTCCCGGCAACTCCGCCGCTCCATGACATGACTTGCGCGGGAGAATGGGCTAAGGCGGCAGCCATTCCCTCACCCACCCCGCCCGATGCTTTTCAACTCCTTCGCCTTCCTGCTCGCCTTTCTGCCGCTGGCACTGGCCCTCCACTGGCTGGCCGAGCGCTTCGCGCCGCAATGGCGGCTGCCGGTGCTGGTCGTGCTGTCCTTCGCCTTCTACGGCTATTGGGACTGGCGCTTCCTGCCGCTGCTCGCCCTCTCCGTCGGGGTGAACTGGCTGATTGCCGAAGCATTCCTGAAGACGAAGTCGAGCGGGCTCATCACGCTGGCCATCGTGCTGAACCTCGCCGTTCTGGCGGTATTCAAGTACTTCAACTTCTTCGCCAGTCTCGCCGGAATGATTCCCGGTTTGCCGGCGCCGAAATTCGACATCGCGCTGCCGCTCGGCATCTCCTTCTTCACCTTCCACCACATCATGTACCTGACGGATCTGAGGCGCGGGCAGGCGCCGCGCTACGATCTCGTCCGCTACGCGCTCTACATCGCCTTCTTCCCGCAGGTGCTCGCCGGTCCGCTGGTGCGCTGGCGCGAGATCATGCACCAGTTCGACGAGCGGCCCTATCAGCGCCCCGACGCCGCCGAGCGGATCGCGCGCGGCCTGATGCTCCTGACCTTCGGCCTCGCCAAGAAGGTGCTGATCGGCGATCCGCTGGCGGAATATGCCAACCCGATCTTCGCAGCCGCCGCTGCCGGCAAGGTCGTCAGCGTGATGGAAGCCTGGCAGGCGACGCTCGCCTTCACCTTCCAGATCTATTTCGACTTCTCCGGCTACACCGACATGGCGCTGGGCCTCGCGCTGCTCTTCGGTATCGTGCTGCCGCAGAATTTCGAGGTGCCCTATCGCTCGCTCAGCATCCAGGATTTCTGGCGGCGCTGGCACATGACGCTGTCGCGCTTCCTGCGCGATTATCTCTACATCCCGCTCGGCGGCTCCCGATCCGGCCTGCCGACCCAGGTCTGGGCGCTCTTCGCCACCATGGCGCTCGGCGGCCTCTGGCATGGCGCGGGCCTCACCTTCGTCGCCTGGGGCGTGGCGCACGGGCTCGCGCTGATCCTCGCGCTGTTCTGGCGCCGCGCCGGCTGGCCGATGCCGGCGCCGCTCGGCTGGCTCCTGACCTTCCTCTTCGTGGTGCTCTGCTGGGTGCTGTTCCGGGCTTCGAACTTCGAAGCCGCGATGACCATCTACAAGGGGCTGTTCGGCCTCGCCCCGATCGGGACCGGCTTCAAATGGCGCGCGCTGGTGCTGGCCGCGGGCTTCGCCATCATCGGCCCGACCGCCTGGAACCTCGTCCACAAGCTGCCACCGGCCCGCTGGATCGCCGTGCTGACCGGGCTGCTGTTCGTCATCATCCTGCTGAAGATCGGCGAAGACGCGAATTATGAGTTCATCTACTTCCAGTTCTGAGCCGGCCGGCACGCCGGGTCAGGCGGCCAGGTGGAGGAACTTCATCGCGACGCTGCTTGCCGCGGCCGCGCTGATCTCGGCCGCCTTCCTGACGCTCGCAGTGCTGGTCGACCCCTATGATTCCGGCCGTACACCGCTTGCCTTGAAAGAGGGAGTGCGCCCGCAAGGGCCGCGCACGGCCTTGGCCAGCCGCGGGCGTGATCCACAGTTCACCGGGGCGATCTTCGGCAATTCGCAGATCCAGCTGATCTCCCCCGGGCAGTTGCGGGAGAAAACCGGCATCCCCTTCGTCTCATTGATCGCACCTGGGACGATGCCGCGGGAGATACTGGCAACGATCGACTGGTTCCTGAGACACCATCGCCAGCCCCCGGCCCGGGCGATCGTCGTCGGCATCGACAGCTACTGGTGCACCTCCAACCCGGCCCTGCCGAACGAGAGGCCGTTTCCGTTTTGGCTGCTGAGCCGCAGCATCTTCGACTATGTCGGCGGACTGATGCGCTACGACCTGATCGAGGAAATTCCGGGCCGTTTCGCCTATCTGACCTCGCGAAAGACCGAGCGCGCGCGCCCCGACGGCTACTGGGACTACGAGGCCGGCAATGAGCTACAGGGCCATGAGCAACGGCCTGAGCTTCGTGCGCGCCTGGAGCAACCGGTGGAACTGGGCGGCGGCAACGTCGACGGTCCCTTCCCCGCTGCGGCGAAGCTCGAGGAATTGATGAAGTCGGCGCCGCAGCGGACGGCCCTGATTCTCGTGCGGCCGCCGGTCTACGTCACCGCGCTCTCGAAGCCGGGAACACCGGACGCCGCGGCTGACGCGGCCTGCCGAAAGGCGTTCGCCGACCTCGCCGCTCGGCGCCCGAACACCGCTCTTGTCGACTGGCGGGTTGATCGGCCAGCCCTGCACGAGCCGAATCTGTTCTTCGATCACAACCATTATCGCGGGCCTATTGCCCGGTTGGTCGAGGCCGACATCGCGGCGGCACTCGGCAAGTTCGAAAGATAGGCCGTTAATCGCGGTTTTCTTCACGTTTTCGGCCTTTCGGCGGGCCGCGATCACGAAGCCGTTGATTGCGATGTCGGAAGCGATTGTTCCGCTTGAAACGGATCGCTATAAGGGCGCCAAATCGGCTCACCCTCCCACGGCAAAGCCGAGGGGCGCGTGAGCGGACAACTCAGAGAGCGCGCCCATGTCGAAGCAGATCATCCTCGATGCGGACTACAAGCCGAGCGATGACGAGCCGTTCATGAACGATCGTCAACGTGAGTATTTCCGCGGCAAGCTCCTCGCCTGGAAGGACGAGATCCTGAAGGAGGCGAAGGAAACCCTCGTCACCCTGCAGAGCGAGAGCGAGAATCACCCTGACATCGCCGACCGGGCCTCGTCGGAGACCGACCGGGCCATCGAGCTGCGCGCCCGCGACCGCCAGCGCAAGCTCATCGCCAAGATCGAGGCCGCCATCGCTCGCATCGACGACGGCTCCTATGGCTTTTGCGAGGAGACCGGCGAGCCGATCTCGCTGAAGCGTCTGGAAGCCCGGCCGATCGCGACGCTTTCGCTCGAAGCCCAGGAGCGCCACGAGCGCAACGAACGCGTCTTCCGCGACGATTGAGGAGCGGCGCCTCGCTGCCTACCAGTTCGAAGGCCCCGCCCCCATGGCGCGGGGCCTTTTTTAGATGGTCAAGAGTTGCGGCGGAATGGCGCCTTCCGACCCAACTCGGGACCTTAGCTGCTACTCAAACGCAAATATGCGCTTCCAGTCGTTCTTCATGTCGACCACCGTCCACTTATTCAGGATCGCGGCATCTAGCGCCTTGTCGAGCTGTCCGAAGGGCGAGTCCCTATCGTAAGCGTATTCACGCTCTGCGTCGGTATGGTGGACAATGAGGCCGAAGCGTAAGCCTCCAGCCAGCGTCGTCCATTGCAGCATTTCTAAGTCGCCGTCGGAATTGCCGAAAGCGGCGACCGGGCGGCGTCCAATGAACTCGTTTATGCCGACCGGTTTGCCGGCCTTGTCGTCGATGAAGTTCATCTCCGCCAATCGGAAGAGCTCGGGCCTGCCGTCGCGCAGCTCAAACCTGGTCTTGATCGAGGAGCCGACAACGTGTTCCGGCGGTACACCATAGACCCGCTCGGTCCATGGACGCATGAACTCGATGCCGCCGCCTGAGACGATGTAAGTCCTGAACCGATTGGAGCGGAGATAGGCGAGCAACTCGACCATCGGCTGATAGGCAAGTTCGGTGTATGGTCGCTTGAAGCGCGGGTGCCGAGCGGTCGCGAGCCAGTCGATGACGATCTTCTGAAACTCCTCTGTCGTCATTCCCGCGTGGCTCGCCAAGACCAACTCGGCCAAGCCCCGCTCCCCAGTTTTGGAGAGCGTTTCCATATCGTTTTCCAGCACTGCCTTGAATGGTTGTGTGTCTTTCCATTCTGGATGCAGGGGCGCCAAAGCCTTCACCCGGTCGATTGCGAATGCCAACTGAGTTGGCCCAGGCTGCTCCACCCAAAGGGTGCCGTCATTATCGAATGTCGCGATGCGCTCTTCGGGAGGCACGAAATCCGGCGAACCCTCGCGTGTCACAGCGGCTACGAATGCCAGGATCGCTTGCTTGGCTGAGCCATCGTTCCAAGAGGGGAGCGGAATGCTCGCAGTCTCTGTTTGTGCCAATGCGGAGAAGGTTAGGGCTCCGGAAAACGCCGGAAGCATTGCCAAGGCCGAGACCAGTTTGCGACGGCTAGGCCTGGAGAAAAGCGCATTCGGTGACATGATTGGCTCCTTTCGAGGCCAGCGCCTGCCATGAAAGCCAAATATACTGTGCCCACGCGGGCGCGACGCGTGTCCTGAGCTTATGCGTCCTCTCCGCCTCCCTTAGGGTGTCAGTGCCAAAGCCCTGAGTTCCTTGCGAGCGGTGCCAAAACTGCCAAGCTGATAAACTGAAGCTCCCACTGGCGAGAACGTAAAGGCGGCGAACGGTTCCGCGAGCATGGTGTCTAGATAGGGGATGGTACCAACACCGATCGTGACGTGGGGATTGAATTTCTCGCCAGCTGCTATTTTCGGAAAATTGGAGACGTAGCCGATCAAGAATTTTTGGATGTCACGGCCATTTTCAGTACTCATGAAGGCTGCTGGCGTTCCAGTCTTCGCCGTGAAAGGCGCAACTGCCTCGATTATTTTCTGCTGCAGCCGATGTAATTCATCTGTCGGTTCAACGACGATTCCCGCCAGCCCGATCGGTGGCGAGGGGATATAGTAATACTTGTATGCTTTCAATTTCCAACTTGTCGGCTTCTCGGTAGACAAGACGTTATTGACCGCCCCGTAGACTTTTTCGAGATCGGCGGTGCGGACAAATGTCTGCAGCATCGTGATGTGCGGATGGCGTGTCGCGTCCAGAGCAAAGCCTTTTGGGAAGGCTTTCAGCAGGCGGGCATTATCCGCCTGTGCATGCTGGATCATTGTTGCATCTGGTTCCAGCGCGATATCGATGGCGGTGACCGGATTTTGCTGAGAATTAGACGGCGACACACTCATCAGAGCTGCCGCCAGACCAAAGCACAACGCGACAAGGGATTTTGCATTGTTTGACATGGCGAAACCCTTCAAATCGATGCAGCACACATCCTATCACATTCGCCGCCGCCTATGGTCGAACCAGGTCGAGATCGGGCGATGTCCACTTGCGGAGCGGCACTCGGGTTCTGCTTCCCACCGATCCCGGACACTCCCCACGCCATCGCCCAACGACGAAAGCCCCGCGTCGGGAGAACGCGGGGCTTCTGGCCGCCAGCTGGTTGGCTTGGGGAGCGTTGCGGGCGGCCGGGGTTGTCGGCGGCTCGGGAGAGACCGCCGGCTCGGGCCGGCGCGGAGACAAGGGGGAGCGTTCCGCGCCGTCCGGATTTCGGGAAAGGTCAGAAGGGCAGCAGGATATCCATCACCTGCTGGCCGTAGCGCGGCTGCTGGACATCGGTGATCTGGCCGCGGCCGCCATAGGCGATGCGGGCCTGGGCGATCTTGGTCGAGTCGATGGTGTTGTCGGACTCGATGTCCTCCGGCCGGATCACGCCGGCCACGATCAGCTCGCGTATTTCGAAGTTGACGCGGATCTCCTGCTTGCCCTCGATCACCAGGTTGCCGTTGGGCAGGTTCTGGGTGACCACGGCCGCGACATTGGTGGCGAGCTGCTCGCTCCGGCGCACGGAGCCGGCACCCTCGCTCGAACCTTCGGAATCGAGCTTCAGAAGCTCGCCCGCATTCGCACCGTCCGGCAGGAACTTGTCGAGCTTGTTCTCGAAGCCCATGATCCTTCCAGCGCCGAAATCCTCGCCGTTCTTGCGGCTGCGCTTGGTTGTATTGTCGAGCTGCGCCCGGTCGGTGACCTTGACCTTGACGGTGACGAGATCGCCGACATTGCGGGCGCGCTGATCCTTGAAGAAGGCCCGCGAGCCGGTGCGCCAGAGCGAGTTCGGCGCGTAGGAGGCATGCTCCATCGCCGGCATCGGCATCTGCACCGGCTTGTAGCCCTTGGCGGCGGTCGGATCATCCACAGGCGAGAGCGTCGGCGCCTGGCCCACATTGGCGAGGCGGTCACCGATGCCGCAGGCCCCGAGCGAGGCGGTGAGCATCAGCAGGCCGGAGAGCTTGGCGAGGCGGTGCGCATACATAGCGGTTTCCATGAGGGTCACTGGGCGCTGGCGATGCGGCCGTTCAGGGAGGGTTGGACGGAGACCCGCCCCGGCCCGCTGACCTTGCCCTGCAGCACGCGCTTGGATTGGGGATTGGTGACGGAGACGACATCGCCCATCGCGCCAGCCTCGTTGGCCTTGCCGCGCAGCGTGATCATCAGCCCCGGCGCCTCGTAGACGATGGTGACGAGATCGCCCTTGCCGACGATCTCCTCGCGCTGGACGTCGCTGCCGCGCAGCGGCACACCGGCGAGCAGCGCCCGGCGCGCGACCTTGTCGACCGCCGCGCGGGCGTCGCTGATGATCTCGCCGCCCTGCCCGTCGCGCGGGCGGCGCTCGACGATGACATCGTCCTTGCCCAGCGTCTCGCCGCGGGAGATCAGGCGCTTCGGCACCACCACCTCCATCGTTTCGACGAGCTGACCGGAGATGCGCAGCGGCTTCAGCCGCATCGCCATGCTGCCGGGCACCGCAAGCCGTGCCTGCAGGCGACGCGAGCGGGCGTCGAAGGAGAGGTCGAGGACGCCGACATCGCCGGTAAGCTCGGGCTCGACCGCAACGGCCGGAGCGCCGCCATCGATTGCCAGCGCGAAGATGCGGGCATCGATGCCGAAGCGCTCCTGCAGCCCGATCTTCACCGCGATCTCGATGTCCGCGGCAGTGATCCGGCGCGCGGCGCGCGTCACGACCACCTGGGCGAAGCCCTGGCTGTCGAAGTCCGACGTTTCGCGGATGATGCCGGCAGCCCGCGCCGCCTCGATGATACGCGCGACCTGGATCGTACCGGTCTCGCCGAGGCCCGGCGCGCGGAAGGCGGCCGTCGCGGCGGTCTCGCCCGAGAGCCCCGGGATGAGATCGCCGAAGGTGACGAGATCGCGGGGGAGGTTGACCTCGGAGCGCAGCTGCAGCTTGCGCGGCAACGCGGCAACCGGCGCCGCGGCGGCAGGTGCGACCGAGGCCGGCGCAGGCTGCGGGTGCTGCTGGCCGTGCTGCGGAGCCGCCAGGGTGGCGGTGCCGGAGAGCAGGAGAGCGATCAGGGAGAGGCGGACCATGATGCGAAGCCTCCGATCAGCCGCGGAACATCTGGGTCGTCGCCGACATCATCTGGTCGGCGGCCGTGATGACCTTGGAGTTCATCTCATAGGCGCGCTGCGCCGCGATGAGAGAAGAAAGCTCCGTCACGGCCTGCACGTTGCCCTCTTCGAGATAGTTCTGCTGCAGCGTGCCGAAGCCCTCGCCGCCGCCGAAACCGTCGATCGGCTGCCCTGAAGCGGCGGTCTCGACATAGAGGTTGTCTCCGATCGACTCGAGGCCGACCTTGTTGACGAAGCGCACCAGCTGGATCTGGCCGAGCTGCTGCGGCGCAGTCTGCCCCGGCAGCATGGCCTCGACGATGCCCTGCGCGTTGATGCTGACGCTGGTGGCGTTGTTGGGCACGGTGATGCCGGGCTCGACCTGATAGCCGTCGCGGGTCACGAGCTGCCCTTGCGAGTCGAGGTCGAAGGAGCCGTCGCGACTATAGGTGGTGCGGCCGTCCGGCATGCGGACGCGGAAGAAGCCCTCGCCGCGGATGGCGAGGTCGTAGGGCTTTTCGGTCGGGCTGATATTGCCCTGCGTCATCACGCGACCGGTCGAGACCGTCTTGACGCCGGAGCCGATGAAGGTGCCGGCCGGAGCCTGCGTGTTCTGGTCGGAAGTGGCCGAGCCGGCGCGCCGGAAATTTTCGTAGAGCAGGTCCTGGAAATGGACCTGCTGGCGCTTGTAGCCGGTGGTCCGGACGTTGGCGATGTTGTTGGAGATGACCTGGACGTTCATCTCCTGGGCCATCATGCCGGTCGCGGCTGTCTGCATGGCGCGCATGGGAGTCGCTCCTTTCCGCTATCAGGCTTGCTGGTCCGCCAGGCGCGAGATCGCCCGGCTGCGCAGCTCGTCGGATTTGGTGATCATGTTGGCGACGCTCTGGTAGTTGCGCTGCACCTCCATGAGCCGGGTCAGCTCGACCACGGCCTTGACGTTCGAACGCTCGATCGCGCCAGGCTCGAGCCGCGCCTCGGGGCCGGCAGGCTGGACGCCGGCCGTCGCCGAGAACAGGTTGGTGCCCTCGCTGACGAGCTTGGTCGCGTCGGAGATGCGGACCTGACGCAGCTTGCCGCGCGTGCCCTGGTCGCTGCTCACCGTGCCGTCGGCCGCGATTCGCATCGCATATTCGCTGGAGCCGAAGCTGATCGGCCCGGAATCGCCCATCACCGGCAGTCCGGTCTGGGTCACGAGGCGGCCTTGCCGGTCGACGGTCAGCGATCCCGCCCGGGTATAGCGCTCGCCGCTCGGCGTCTGCACGACGAGGTAGTTGTCGCCTTTCAGCGCCACATCCAGCGGATTGCCGGTCATCTCGATCGTGCCCTGCGACAGGTCGATCGGCGTGCCGTTGTCGATGACATAGGACAGCGGCCGGTCGGACGGCTTGAAGGCGTCGGCCTTGGCGACCGGCATGATGAATTCGTTGAAGCGCGCACTGCGCGCCTTGAATCCATTGGTGCCGACATTCGCCATGTTGTTGGCGATGACGTCCAGCTCGCGCGCCAGGGCAACCTGGCGCGACAGGCCGATGAGAAGCGCGTTCTCCACGGCTCAACTCCCGATCATGTCCCGCGGCGACCTCGACGCTCCCCAGCGCAGTCGCCACGGCCCATTCCCCGCAATCGCCGTGCCAGCATGGTTAATTTTCGTAAAGCACTGATATTATTTGTTTTATTCTCATTCCGATTGCTCGCCACAACCCGGCACGAACGGCAAAAGCGGCAAGAACGACCCGGCAAATTCTGCCGTCCTTAACGACGCGTTAACCGTAATTGGCGAAGGTGCGTACATGGGCGGCAGAACGCGGCCCGGCGGCCGGGGCGCAGACGAGATGGCGAAGAAAGCCAAGACGGAAGAGGGAAGCGCGTCGGGTCCGGATGCGCCGAAGAGCAAGAAGAAGCTCTTCATCATCGGCGGCGTCGTGCTGCTGGCGGCTGCCGGCGCCGGCGGCTGGTTCTTCCTGAAGAAGCCGACGCCGGAGCAGATCGCCGCGACCGAGGCGGCCAAGGCGAAGAAGCCCGCCACCTTCCTCGAAATGAAGGACATGATGATCGGCATGTCCAATGGCGGCCAGCAGGACCGTCAGCCCGTCATGAAGATCAAGGTCGTGCTCGAGATCGCCGATGCGAAGGTCTCCGAAGAGGTGAAGCCGCTGTTGCCGCGCGTCGAGGACGCCTTCCAGGTCTTCATGCGTGAGCTGCGCCCCTCCGACCTCGAAGGCTCGGCCGGCATGTATCGGCTGAAGGAAGAGCTTCTGCGCCGCGTCAACCTGACGGTCTATCCGGCCAAGGTCGACGCAGTGCTATTCAAGGAACTGCTGGTGCAGTGAGCCGGGGTATCCCTGAGCCCCGGAACGAGATGACGGCGGAACGATGAGCACCGAGCGCGACAACCCCGCACCGACCGACGAGCCGCTGACGCCGGAAGGCATGGCGGCCGGCTGGGCCGCGATGCCGGACATCATCGAAGAGGACGGCGAAGCGGAAGGCGGCGTAGACCGCCTGATGTCGCAAGACGAAATCGACACGATGCTCGGTTTCTCCAGCAGCGACGACGGCGCGTCCCGCAACGGCATCCAGGCGATCGTCGATTCGGGCTCGGTCGCCTATGAACGCCTGCCGATGCTCGAGATCATCTTCGAGCGTCTGGTGCGCCTGCTCTCGACGAGCCTGCGCAACTTCTTCACCGACAACGTCGAGGTCACGCTCGAGAGCATCCGCTCGGTGCGCTTCGGCGACTACATCAACTCGATCTCGCAGCCGGCGCTGCTCTCGGTGTTCAAGGCCGAGGAATGGGATAATTTCGGCCTCGTCACCATCGAGTCGGCGCTGACCTATTCGGTGCTCGACGCCATGTTCGGCGGCAAGCGCGGCCAGCCGGCTCCGCGCATCGACGGCCGCCCCTTCACCTCGATCGAAATCCGCATGGTCCGCCGCGTCATCGAGCTGGTGCTGGGCGATGCCGAGGCTGCCTTCAGGCCGCTCTCGCCGGTGACCTTCACGGTCGACCGCGTCGAGTCCAACCCGCGCTTCGTCTCGATCTCCCGCCCGGCCAACGCCGCGATCCGCGTCGAACTCAAGTTCGACATGGAAGGCCGCGGCGGTGCGCTGCATATCCTCCTGCCCTACGCCTCCATCGAGCCGATCCGCGAATTGCTGCTCGAAAGCTTCATGGGCGAGAAGCTGGGGCGCGACCCGATCTGGGAGAACCATCTCGCGACCGAGGTCTGGCAGGCCGATGTCGACGTCACCTGCGTGCTGCACGAGACGCAGATGCCGCTGAAGCGCGTCATGAAGCTCGAGATCGGCGACACGCTGATGTTTGACACCCGCCCCGACTCCACCGTGTCGCTGCGCTGCGGCGACTTCATCGTCACCGAAGGACGGATCGGACGCGTCGACGACAAGATCGCCGTCCAGGTGGTCGCGCCGCTCCGGCGCTCGAAGACCACCCTCGCGGCCTTCGACAGCCTTGCCAGCCATCTCGGCGCCACGACCTGAAGCAGGATGCCATGACGATCAATCTCATTGCCGACGTGCTGGTCGCCAGCCTGCTGGTCGCCACCATCATCACCTGCTTCGTCCTGACCAAGCGCATCGAGCGCCTCAAGGCCGACGAGGCCGGCATGCGTCAGACGGTCGGCGCCCTCATCACCGCCACCGACAATGCCGAGCGCGCCATCGCCGGCCTCAAGCTCACGCTTGGCGATTGCGACCGCACGCTTGAGGAGCGTCTGCGCACTGCCGAGCGCTATGCCGCCGATCTCGCCGCCCAGGTCGAGGCCGGCCAGGCGGTGATGGAGCGCATCGGCCAGATCGTCAGCGCCGCCACCCTGGTCGGCGCCAAGCCGCCGGCGGCGGATGCCGCTCCGATTGCCGAGCCCGCGCCGGTGTCCCGCCTTGAAAGCGCCGCCCAATCGGCTGCAGCCATCCGCGCCCGCGCCGCCCGCCGCCTCGAGGAACAGGCTGCGTGATCGAAAGACCCCGCCTCCTGCCGGCAGTTATCCTCGGCGCCATGGGTCTCCTGGCGCTGAAGCTGCTCGCCTGGACGGCGGACCCCGCCCCCGGCAAGATTCCCCCTGACGCGCCGTTCTTCGCGAAGGCCCCCGCCGGCAAGGCCGTTGCCGAGAAGGACGTCTGGGGCCAGGCGAAGATCATCGCGCGCGCCCAAGCGCCGGACTTCTTCGATCCCGAGACGACCGGCTCCGTGCCCGCTCCCGACCCAAAGAAGGAGCAGGAAAAGAAGGAAGCCGAGGCGAAGGCCGAGGCTGCCCGCGCCGCCAACCCTAACAACAAGGCCGGCGTCATGAACGGCACGGCCAAGCCGCTCTCGCCGGCGGAGAAGGCCATTCTCGAACGCCTCGGCGAACGCCGCGACGAGCTCGAAGGCCGGATGCGCGAGCTGGAAATGCGCGAGCGCCTGCTGGATTCGGCCGAGAAGAAACTCGACGGCCGCGTCGGCGATCTCAAGACCCTGGAAGAGAAGGTCAGTCCAGCCGCCAAGGCCTCCGCCGACGAGGCGAAGGCGATCAAGAATCTCGTCATCATGTACGAGGCGATGAAGCCGAAGGACGCCGCCCGCGTGTTCGACCGCCTCGGCCTCGACGTGCTCGTGCCGGTGGTGCAGCAGATGAATCCGCGCAAGATGTCCGAGGTGCTCGCCGCCATGTCGCCGGAGCGCGCCGAAAAGCTGACCGTCGCGCTGGCGACCAGCGGCCGGATGCCGGGCTTCGAACGGGTGGCGAACGAGGCTTCGCTGCCCGGCAACGAACTGCCAGCGATTGCGCCCGCCCCGCTGCGGTAGAACTGCTGTGCTCGGCTAGAAGGCGGCGCCATTCAAGGCTTGACCCGGAATCCATCACAGAGCGCCGAACCCTCCGATGGTTTCCGGATCGGCCCCGCCAGCTGCAGCTTGCCCGGAATGACCGCGCGGTTCCCTCAAAATGCAACGCACTCCAGCTGCGAAAATGCCCATGCCGCTCCCGTTAAGACGGCATTATGGTTGACGCGCTAGCGTGCCCGAGGGCCGCCGCGTCTGCGTGATGCAAAGGCCATAGTCGCGTTGGGTCGAGTATTCCGTTTGCCTCTGTCGCGTTCCCTCGCCTTCGGTATCGGGCTGGCCGCTCTCGCGCTCGCCGCCGGCCTGAACGCGCCTGCATGGGCCGCCAGCGCCACGATGCGCGGCGAGGCCATGCAGGCCGGCTTCGGCCGCGTCTCGCTCGCCTTCGACGAACCGATCCAGACCCGCATCCGCGTCGCCAACGGCGTGCTGATCGTCGCCTTTGGCAGCCCGGTCCGCGTCGATATCGCACGCATCGCCCGCGAATTGCCCAATTACGTCTCGGTTGCGCGCGTCGACCCCGATGGACGCGGCATGCGCTTCGCGCTGACCCAATCGTACAAGGCGAACCTGATCGAGGCCGGCGACAAGGCCTTCATCGATCTCCTGCCGCAGAACTGGGCGGGCGTGATGCCCGGCCCGCCGCCGGAAGCCATCGCGGAATTGACCGAACGGCTGCGCGTCGCCGAAGCGAAGGCCCGCGAAGCCGCCCGCCAGCAGGCCGCTCCGCCTGCGGTGCTGACGATGCGCTCGGCCAGCCTGCCGACGCTGGAGCGCCTGATCTTCAAGGCCCCCGCCGAGACGAAGCTCTCCAGCGACCTCTCGGACGGCATGCTCAAGCTCGTCTTCAACAAGCCGATGAACGTCGAGGCGGCCGAAATCCGCAACGCACTCCCGGCCGACGTCGCGCTGTCCGGGCTCGACGCCGGCAAGGATGCGCTCACCCTGACGCTGGCCCTGCCAAAGGACTGGCAGGCCCGCAGCTTCAACGACGAAACAGGGCTGGTCGTTGACCTGTTGCGGCCTGCCAAGATCGACGCGCTCTCGCTGCCCGGTACCGACAAGCCGCAGCCGCCGGCCACGCCGACGCCCGCACCGGCCGCCGCAGAGCCGACCAAACCTGCCGCCCCTCAGCCGGCCGTGCAGCCGGCCACGCCCGCGCAGCCTGCCGCTGTAGCGCCAGCCCAGGAACCGCCGCCCGGCCCGGTCGCTATCTCCGCTGCCGAGACGCGCCTCGATTTCCGCTTTCCGCGCCAGACCGGCGCCGCCGCCTTCCTCGATGCGGGCGTGATGACGCTGGTCTTCGACACGCGCGACACCATCGACCCCGCCCGCCTCGCCGGCCTGCTGCCGAAGCTCATCGCGGAGAGTTCGGTGACGCGCGAGGGCCGCGTGACGCTCGTCCGCTTGCGCCTGGCCGGTCAGCCGCTCGCCCGTTTCTTCGATGATGGCAATGGCTGGTCGCTCGATCTCGGCGAGGATGCGGGCAAGCCTGCCGCCGTGATCAAGCCACAGCGCAGCATGGATGAGCGCGGTCAGACCATCCTTGCCGTTCCACTCGCCGGGCTCACCGGCATCCACTGGCTGGAAGTGGGGCCCGCAGGCCTGCCGATCGCGGTCGCCACGGCAACCGGGCCGGTGCTTGTCACGCCCAAGCCGTATCAGTTCGTCGAATTCGGCTTGCTCCAGACCGCGCAAGGTCTCGCTGTCCAGCCGCGCTCGGACGATATCGCGGTGCGCGCCGGCACCGAGCAGGTGCGCATCGGCCGCACCGGCGGCCTCACTGTTTCGCTAGATGTTGCCGAGCCGAACAAGCAGCAGGCCGAGGCACAGGCCGAGAAGAGCGCCCCCCCGCCGCTGCTCGACGGCGATGCCTGGGCGAAACTCAGGCTCGGCAACCTGCGCGACCGCGCCCGGACGCTGATGCTCGACGTGACCGACGCCTCGCGCGGCCGCAAATCGGATGCGCGCCTGGCGCTCGCCCGCTTCTACGCCGCCAACGGCCTGATGCCGGAAGCCGCCGGCCCCCTCCGCGCGATGATGGCGGACGACCCGGCCATGCGCGGCAACCGGGAAGCTCTCTTCCTGCGGGGCGTCATCGCAACCCAAATGCACCGCGATCAGGATGCGGTCGCCGCCTTCAACGCCGAGGCCATCAAGGACGACATCGAGACAGGCCTCTGGCGCGCTCTGGTCGAACAGCGTTTGAACCGGAACGCTCAGGCGATGGTCGGCTTCCGCCGAGCCGAAGCGGTGCTCGACCGTTACCCCGTCGATCTTCAGGGCGAGTTCCGGGAGGCGATGGCGCGCGCCGCGTTCGCCACGCAGGACATGGGCGTAGCCGAGCGGCAGGTGCAGGCGCTCACGGACATGCCGCGCGGCAGCTTCGACCAGGAGCACCTCGCCCTGCTGCAGGCACGGCTCGACGACGCCAGCGGCCGCCCCGAGGCGGCAATGAACGGCTACAAGGCGCTGTTCGAGGCGAAGAGCCGGCCCGTCGCCGCCGAGGCGCAGCTGCGCGCCGTCAAGCTCGCCGACGCCGAGAAACGGACGGACCTCAAGCCGGAAGAGGCCATTGCCCGCCTGGAGACCGTCTCAGTGATCTGGCGCGGTGGGCGGCTCGAGATTGAGGCGCTTGCCGAGCTCGGCCGGCTCTATGCCGACCAGCAGCGCTGGCGCGACGCCTTCCTGATTGCGCGCCGGGCCAATGAGAACTTCCCCGACGATCCGCTGACCCGCCGGATGCATGATGAAACGGCTCAGCGCTTCGCCGAGCTCTTCACCGGCTCAGGCCTTGGTACCCTGCCGCGCATCGAGGCGCTGGCGCTGTTCTACGACTTCAAGGAATTCCTGCCGATCGGCCGGCGCGGCGACGAGATCACCCGCCTCCTCGCCGACCGGTTGGTCGAACTCGACCTGCTGGATCAAAGCGCCGAGATCCTGCGCTACCAGATGGATCGCCGCCTGACCGGCGCGGCCCGCTCCACGGTCGCCGCCCGCCTCGCCATGATCGACCTGATGAATGGCAAGCCGGCCGAGGCGGTCCGCGCGATCAACGCGACCCGGCTCGTCGAATTGCCCGCCGACGTCAAGCGTRCCCGGCTGCTGCTGGAGGCCAAGGCGCTCTCCGATCTCTCACGGACCGACCAGGCGCTGGAGATGCTGGAGGGCGAGCGCGGCGCCGAGGTCGACCGGTTGCGCGCCGACATCTACTGGACCGGGCGGCGCTGGCGCGAGGCCGGCGAGGCCTATGAGCGTATCCTCGACGAGAGCTGGCGCGGTGACGCGCCCCTGACCGATGCCGAGCGAGCCGACGTGATGCGCGCCGGCGTCTCCTATGTGATGGCGAACGAAGCCCTGTCGCTGGACCGTCTGCGCAGCAAGTTCGCGACGAAAATGGCGCGCAGCGCCGATGCCCGCACCTTCGCCTTCGTCACCGGCGCCAACCGTTCCCGCGCGGCCGATATCCGGGAGATGGCACGCGCGACCGCGAATGCCGACAGCGTCTCGGAATTCCTGAAGGCCTATCGCGAGCGCTATCCCGGCCTGTCGACCTCCATGCGCAAGCCGCAGCAGCCAACAGACCCCCTGCCCTCGCCGGCGCAAGGCGCGACCGCCGAACCGTCAACGCCACAGCGCAGCTGAGCGTCGGTCATGCTCGGGCCTGACCCGAGCATCTTGTGAGGAACGAGGCTCCTGCGCTTTGTCCTGCCGGCGTTTCTCGGGTCAAGCCCGAGAATGACGCCCTTTGCCTAGCCCGGCCCGGAATTCGTATCCTCGCCGCGCGCCTTGGCGCGCAGCACGAATTGCAGGTTGCGGATGTAGACGAAGACGCCGAAGCCCTGCCCGAGGATGAAGACCGGGTCGCGCCGGTAGAGCGCGTACATCAGCAGCAGCGCACCGCCGCCGATCGAGAACCACCAGAAGGTCATCGGCACGACGGAACGACCGGCCTTCTCGCTCGCCAGCCACTGCACGACGAAGCGCATGGTGAAGAGCCCCTGCGCCACGACGCCGAGCAGCACCCACCAGTCGATGTTGTTGACGAAGACGTCGTGGAAGTAGTTGCCGATAGTTTGTTGCAGGTCGATCAGCATCACATCGTCTCCGAGACGATCTGGGGCACGCGCTTGCGCCGCCGGATCAGCCACCAGACGCCGGCCAGGTCGAGGATACCGACCCAGAGCCGGTCGAAGAAACCGTAGTTCGAGACGCCGGTCAGACGCGGCCGGTCGCGCACGTCGACATGCAGCACCTTGTAGCCCTCGCGCGCCATCAGTGCCGGCATGAAGCGGTGCAGCGCGTCGAAATAGGGCAGCGCCAGATAGGCCTCGCGCCGGAAGCACTTCAGCCCGCAGCCGGTGTCGCGTGTATCGTCCTTCAGCACCCGCCCGCGCACGCCGTTGGCGACCTTCGACTGCCAGCGCTTGAAGCCGGTGTCCTTGCGGCCGACCCGCTGGCCCTGCACGAGCCCGGCATGGAGGCCGCCCTTCTGCAGGGTCTCCACCATTTCCGGCAGGAACACGGGGTCGTTCTGGCCGTCGCCGTCGAGCGTCGCGACGATGGCGGAACGCGCATGGCGCACGCCGCTGCGCACCGCCGCACTCTGCCCGCAGGATTGGCCATGGGTCACGACCCGCAGCCAAGGCCGCGTCGCCGCCAGCTCCGCGAGTTTTTCGGCCGTGCCGTCGGTCGAGCCGTCATTGACGTAGACCACCTCGAATGGGCCGATCATCGCGCAGGCCTTCTCGATATCGGCGACGAGCGGCGCGATGTTGCCGGCCTCATTGCGCACGGGCACGACGACGCTGAGCAGGGGATGGGAGGAGGTTTCGGTCAAAACGGCATCTTCCGGCAAAATGGCCCGCAAACTGCGTCAGCGCAGCCCATAGAGCATTGCGCAAAAAAGTGGGAACCGGTTTTTCGCTTAAAGCAATGCTCCAAGCGACAGGAAACGATCACGCTTTTTTCCCATTTTGACAGTTCCGTCAAAATGCGACGCGACCGGGGGCAAGCATTTATCAACCCGGCTCCCTGACGAAGACGGCGATTTCGAGGAGGCGGCCGCCATTGAGGTTGAAGCCGCGGATCGTCGTGAACAGGCGCGGCTTGACCGGCTGGTTCGCGAGCGCGGCCTGGAACTCGTCGGCGAAGCGCTTTTCGACGAAGGCGACGCGGCATCCGGGCAGGCTGAGGAAATCGGCCGCCTGCTGGCCGCTCGCGGCCATGCCGAGATTCGTGCCGGTCAGGAAGACCAGGCTCGGCTCGCGATAGCCCAGCGTCTGCACGGCAGGGTCTGGACAGGCCGCCCGCGCCGCCTCGGCGAGCCGCGGCGAAAGCTTCAACGAGCGCAGGCTCTCGATGGCGAAGGGGTAGACCGAGGCCGTCAGCAGCAAGCTCGCGAGCACGCAGCGCCAGAGCGCGCCTTCAAGGTCGAGACGCCGGAAGGCGGCAATGACGCCGGCAGCAGCGAGGAGCACCAGCGCGAAGCCGGGCAGAGCCAGCCAGGGCAGGGTCTGGTCGAGCTTCCAATTGCCGAAGAGGATCACGCCCATGAGCGCAAGCGGGACGATCAGCACGAGGCAGGCGGTTGCCACCGCGCCGCGCCGATAACGATCGATGCCGCCGTTGATCATCGCCAGCAGCAGAAGCGCGGTGATCGCGGGATAGAGCGGCAGCACGTAGTGCGGCAGCTTGGTCGGCACCGCCTCGAAGACGAGCCAGCTCGGCACGATCCAGGCGATGAGGAACAGGATCTGCGGCTCCTTGCGCCTGATCCAGGCGAAGGGCACCGCCATCGCGGCGAAGGCCGCCGCCGGCCAGTAGGTCGCGAAGAAGACCAGGAGGTAGAACCCAGGCGGCCCCCAATGCTTCTCCTGCCCCTCCGCGACCTTGCCCAGCATGTCCTGCCCGACGCTCTCAGCGAAGAAGCTGCCGCCGGTCTTGAGCATGATCGCGACGAACCAGGGCAGCGCCACGATGAGGCAAAGCAGCAGCCCCGGCCCGAAGCGCAAGGGCTTCAGCCAGCGGAAGGAACGCTGGCTCGCGCTCAGCACCAGGATGGCGAGGCCCCAGACCATCGGCACGATCGGCCCTTTGATCAGGAGCCCGATCGCGGTCGCGCCCCAGAACACCAGCCAATTGCGCCGGTCCGGCACGAAAGCGAGCGAGCGCGTCCAGTCGAACCAGGCCCGTGCCAGCGCGCCCATGCTGGCAACCGCGCAGGCTGCGAGCACGGCATCCGTCTTGGCGATACGGGCTTCGACGCCGAGCAGCACCGCAGCCGCCATCAGCGAGGCGCCGAGCAGCGCATAGCGCCGCGCCAGGAAGGCCAGCAGCGCCCAGTAGGTCAGCAGCACCGTCGCGATAGCACCGAGCAGCGAGGGGATGCGGTAGAGCCAGATCTGCGTGCGCGCCTGCGGCACGCCGAGCGCCTCGCCCGCCTTCACCGCCGCGCTCTGCAGCCAGTAGATGCCGACCGGCTTCTTGTGCCGGGCTTCATCCTGGAAGCGGATGTCGACGAAATCGCCGGTCTCAAGCATCTGCTTGCTGGCCTGGGCGAAGCGCGGCTCGTCGCGGTCGAGCGGCTGGAGCGTGCTGAAGCCGGGCAGAAAAGCGGCGAGCGACAGAAGAACCAGAAAGGCGCAAACGCGCGCATGGCTGGCCGCCAGGACACTCGTCAGCCGATCGATCGCTGGCGTGAGCGAAAACATCATCCATCCTCGCGACCGCCGGGCCGCGCCTGTGCTGAAAGCCGGTCGCGCTGGAACGCCGCACGCTTGCCGGGCCTTTCGGGCACGATCAAGGCGAAGCCGCGCGCGGTTTACGCTGCGGGGCGCGAGCGGGCAAGCGCGAGGACGACGCATGATCGCCGCCCGGCCCGTGAAATTGTGGCGGGTATCCCCGCGGAACGCTATCGAAGCATATGGCTGCCGCGCGCTCGGCGCGCTGATGACGACGCTGTTCTATCCGCCGCTCTTCAGTGCGCTGGTCTTCGAGCCGCCGCAGATCGTCGACCTGATCACCTCACTCGTCGTCGCCCTCGCCGTGGGGCAGCTCGCCGGCAAGCTCAGGCGGCAGATGGTTCAGGCGACGGAAGGCGAGCGGACCATACGGCGCATCTACTAAGTCAGCAGCGCGCTCGCAGCTGCAACCGGTGTGGACTCGGTCTACCGCATTGTGGCCGAGCAATTGTCGCAGGCACTCGGCCGTCCGGCGGCGCTGTTCGCCATGGCGGGGCCGGGGCAGCTGGCGACGGTCCATTCGCCCTTTTCCCGCGATGTCACGGAAGCCCTCGCCGGCCGCGCCCGGCCGATCTTGCTGGACTCGGCCGCTCCGTTCGCGGCGGCGACCTTCACGTTGCCGCAACGAGGGCACTGGCTTCTCTGTCGGCTCACCGGGACTGATGACGCCCGCGCGATCGTCGCGATCGAGGTCGATACCGCCGACGACGCGGCCCATGCCGCAGGGCTGGAGCGCGTCGGGCTCGTGCTCGCCGAGGGAAATCGCTCGCTGGAACGGCTGGGGCTGTCGCAGATCCTGGAGGAGCGGCGGCGAGGGCGCGCAACAGCGCGAACTGCTTGGGCGAAAGTATAATCGCCGTGCCGCCTCAGCTGACGAGAGGGCGGGCGATGTCAAACCGTCTTATAAGCCCGAAAACGCCGACAATACTCGTCAATTCGCCATAGCCGATCCGGCAAGTCTTGGATCAATCTACAGCCGTTGGTGATCGACCTCGGCCAGAGACCGCACCTCGCACTCGTGCTTCCATTCCTCCGACCAGGCCGAAACCTCGCGGCCGGCGAGGATGGAGAAGGTCATGGGCGGGTTGTCGGGTGGGTAGGACATCGGCGCAAATCAGTGCTTGGAACGAAGCTTAGCCTGTTCCAGATTCGCTTGCCCCAGGAAAGCCTCGAGCTTCGTTAGCGCTTCAGGCGCCAGCAGGATTTCGATTTCGCGATCGTCGAATCCGCGTCCAACAATGACCGCGGCCCCTCCCGGTTCTACTGTGACAGCAAGATGAGTGATATCGCGCAGCTCGAGCTTCAGCGGTTTGGTCGTCACCGGAGCATCCATCGACGTTAGTGCTCGCACCGGATTAGCATTTTCCCCGATGGAAGTGAGAAGCGGCACTCATCTTCATAGTGAACCGGTGTGCCGTCCTTGAGCGTGTAAGATGTCGTTGGGAGGCCGGGCCACTCGCGCCAGACAATGACGATATGGCGGCTGCCATACTCATCCTGGCAGCACTCTCGATAAAGCTCACACTCAGGCGGCATCGCCCCCGCGCGCGGACGGCCCTGCAGGCTTTCGCAACGCAACCATTTTTCACCTCCCACAACGCTCTTTTGAGGGTTCAACCTGATCGATCGGGGCGGGGTTCCGCACTGGTGTGAAAGCTCTTGCGAACCGCTCCTCAGCACCTAAATTTTTCCCCACGGTTCACTTCTAGGGGAAAGGAGTCATGCCGTTTTTATCATTGACCGATCCTGCCGATCTCGCTCGGGCCTATGCCGCACTGGAGGCCGTCTGGGACGAGGTCAAGAGGTCCATTCCCGAGCCGGAGCATGAAAGGGAGCGGACCAGAATCGCCTGCCTCGTCGCCGGTTTTGCGCCCTTGGCGCTCGACGAGGAGGATCTGAAGCAGAACGTCCTGCTTCATTACAATCATTCAGTGCTCAGCTGAGCCACGCCCGCCGACGATTGCCGGCGGGCTCCTCGTCGACTTGTCACGGCGCTCTTCGGCTTTCTCGTAGTGTTCGCTGATTCTCCCGCGAGACGAGAGATTGTGCCGCCGCACTTGGAGCAGCGATAGCGCAGGCAGATGTCCGGGATCGGCAGATCGCCAGGCAGCCCGTACAGGCTGATCTCAGCATAGCGAACACAGTCGTTACACCAGACCTCCGCCAGCTTGTATCCGGGAGATCGAGCAGTATTGCCGTGAAGCCCAGCGGAAGGTGCTGGCCAGAGCCGCCATGGCGAAATCCGCCGCGGCATTCGATCAGGATTTGACTAACGAGAAACCGGCTAGTCAAATCGGCGGATCTAACCCCTTAAAAGGAAAGGAGTTTTTAGGAGAATGGCGAGCCCGGCAGGATTCGAACCTGCGACCGATAGCTTAGAAGGCGAGTGTGAATCGGGGAATACCAACGCGTATTCTGACACGTTCGCGAAAATCCCCCTCATTGATATTGCTGAACTATTCGGCGCCGTCAGAATGTCCCTCCCCTCCCCTGCGAGGAGCGCGCGCCATGGGTGAGCGGGGCCTGATCTTCGACAGCTTTGCGGGCGGCGGCGGCGCGTCGCTCGGGATCGAGTGGGCGCTCGGCCGTGGTCCAGACTTCGCAGTCAACCACGACGCAGACGCGCTGCTGATGCACGCCCGCAACCATCCCAAGACGATCCATCTCAAGGAGAACATCTGGAAGGTTGACCCCCATGCGGTGAGCAAGGGCAAGCCGGTCTTCCTGCTCTGGGCATCGCCGGACTGCCGCCACCATTCGAAGGCCAAGGGAGGCAAGCCCGTCTCGCGCTCCGTGCGCGGCCTGGCCGATGTGATCCTGCTCTGGGCGCAGGAGGTGAAGCCTCAGATCATCCTCCTGGAGAATGTCGAGGAGTTCCGAGACTGGGGACCGCTCGGCGCCGACGGCATGCCGATCAAGGAGCAGAAGGGTCGGGAGTTCGCGCGCTGGGTCCGAGGGCTCGAGGCTCGCGGCTACATGGTCGAGTTCAAGGAGCTTCGCGCCTGCGACTACGGCACGCCGACGATTCGGAAGCGCCTGTTCGTCGTCGCGCGCCGCGACATGAAGCCGATCATCTTCCCGAAGCCGACCCATGGCGCAGGCCTGATCCCCTACCGCACTGCTGCCGAGATCATCGACTGGTCGATCCGCGCGCCGTCGATCTTCATGACCAAGGCCGATGCGAAGGCAGAAGGGCTCAACATCATCCGACCGCTGGCCGACAAGTCCATGGCGCGGATCGCCAAAGGGTTTGGCCGGCATGTGCTGGCCCGCGCTAAGACTGAGAAGGGTGCCTTTGTAGTCACGGTGAACCACGGCGGCGAGCAGTTCCGCGGGCAACCGCTTGGCGAGCCCTTCAAGACAGTGACCTCGGCGCGCGACGCTCACGGTCTGGTCACGCCATTCATCGGCGTGAATCGCTTCAGCAGCGACGGCCGCCCCATCGACGCCGCCATGCCAACCGTCACTGCCAACAGCTTCGAGAAGCGACCTGGCGCCGGCGGCCCGCTGTCCGTCATCACACCCTTCATCAGCCACGCGCAGCAAGGCGGGCGCAACCGTCCGGCGACGGAGCCGCATCACACGGTCTGCGCCAACGCCAAGGATCAGAACCAGGTCGTTATGGGCTATCTGGTCAGCCGGTATGGTGAGCGCCCGGCGACAGAAACAGCGCCTGGACAAGAACCGCGCGCTCGCGGGCTGGAGGAGCCCTACCCGACCGTTGTCGGGACCGGGAACGGCGGTGATCTTGCTGCCGTCTATCTGGCACAGCACAACCTCGGCGCAATCGGGCGCCCGGCAGACCAATCCACTGCCACGATAGCAACAGCTGGAGCCCAAGTGCAGCCCGTCATGGGCTACATCGCCAGCCTGCAGAACAACACGGTCCGCGGCGCGGTCGACGAACCGGTCGGCGCCGTTCTGGCCGGCGGCAATCACCACGCCGTCGTCGCGCCGTATCTCTCGGAGATGCGCGGCCGCAGCGAGGCGCGCGGGGCTGACGAGGCGCTATCGACCGCGACACAGCAGGCGACGCACGGCCTGATGGCCCCCTTTATCGGTAGCTACTACAGCGAGGGCAGCACCGACGCCGCGACCGACGCGCCAATGCCGACGGTGCCCACGAAGGCGCGGTTCAGCCCGGTCCATTGCTATATCGCCGTCCCGCCGATGACGCCGTTCATGCTCGAACGGGCCAAGATGGTGGCCCGCTTCCTCCATGCTCATGGCGTCTGGCACGACCCCAACGTCCTGGTCGAGATCGCCCCCGGCCTGATCGTCTGGGACATCGGCATGCGGATGCTGACGCCGCGCGAGCTCGCCTGGGCCCAGGGCTTCCCGGACAGCTACGACATCTCAGCCGGAGGCCAGCTCACCGAGACGGCGCAGCGCCACAAGATCGGGAACTCGGTCTGTCCGCAGGTCGCCGCGGCTATCGTCGCCGCCAACTGCATTGAGGCTCTGGCGCTTCCGGATCTGAAGCGCCGTAAGCGCTGCGTCCTGCCGCGCTTCGACGATCTGCGTCCCGACAATGATCCGACAACCGACCTCTTCGGGAGTGCCGCAGCATGACCCCTCTCTCACCCCCGCCGCGCAGGGGACGATGGCTAAACTGACCCTGCCGCTCAAGGCGGAATACTTCGACGCGATCAGGGACGGCACTAAGCCGGAAGAGTTCCGGCAGGTGACGCCGTTCTGGCGGAGGCGCATCGAGGGCCGGACCTATCACAGCGTCGTGTTGACGAAGGGCTACCCGAGGGCGGACGACACAGAGCGGCGGCTTGAGGTGCCATGGATCGGATACCGGCAAATCACGCTCACGCACCCGCACTTCGGCCCAGATCCGGTCGAGGTGTTCGCCATCAACGTGACGGGCCTCCCCGCCAAGGAGAACGACCATGGCTGAGAAGCTGAGCCCAACCCGTCGTAAGGCGCTCAATCGGCTTTCGACGGAGCCCACGCTGCTGATAGGGACAGAGCTGACTGCCGCCGCTTGGTTGGTGATGAAAGGCCTAGCGCACCGCCATCGCCTCAACCACTTCACGATCACGCCGGCCGGTAGCGCGGCCCGCGCCGCCTTGGAGCCCCGCGATGAGCGCTGACACAGCCCCTGCCGCGATGCCGAGCGAGGAGGACGTGGCGCGGGCCTTATGCATTGCACAGGGCAACAACCCGGACTTCGACTACGATCCGAACGGCGTTTCCGACGCCCCTGGCACGAACCTCTGCTGGAAGCTTTATCTCGGACAAGCCCGCGCCATCATCGCCCTCTTCGCCCCGATCCTGGCGGACGCTCGCACGACCAATTCACAGGGCTGGCGACAGATGGCGCTCGATGAGCATCAGAAGCGTCTAGCCGCCGAAGCCGCGCTCGCTGCGGAGAAGGAGCGGTGCATTGCCATCGTCGACGCGCAGGTACGCGATTGGGTGAAAGAGCGTTCCGGGCCATATTGGGAAGGCTACAGGGACGCGATGGAAGACGCCACCGAGGATATGCGCAAAGGCGTCCCCCGTGCCGCTGCCATCCGGGCGCAGGGAGAGTGAGATGGGAGTGATGCCAACCGTTTGAATTTTACATGGCGCAGTGACGCATTGCTTCAAACTTCGGGGTTACAGTCATCGGGTAACCGCGCCCCGCCACTTCCTGAGGATTGCATCTATGACTGACAATGCCGAAACCCGCCCTGCTGATGCTTTGGATGACCAGGATCTCGAAGCCGTCAATGGCGGGGTCTCTTACGAGAGCATAGTGTCCACTCTCTTCCGCGTCGCCACTGCCGTCGTACCTGCTGCGATACAGTCAGCTCAATCCAAGGGCATGGAGGCCGGTGCTCCGGGAATTGTCAGCTCGCTGCCGCAGCTCTTCGCGCCGCGTGACGTGCTGACCGGCCAGGATCGTTGAACGCATTTCCGGATGCCGGGGCACCCATGATCCGCGCCAACGGCTTCACCATCGCCCTTGCCTTCATGGCGCTGGTCTTCGTCGCGGTCTATGGATGGCTGAGCGGGGCTTGGCGGTGATCAGACGAGCTTACCGCAGTCGGCTGAACAGGCCAGTCCACCGGCCTTGCCCGTTGAGCCTGCGGTTCGAGGCGAGCGGCAGGCTAGGGTTATCGTCTCGCAATCAGGAGTGTTAAGCGTCCGCGGGGGCTGGTCTCTGCCGATAGAACATTCGTTGGCGACAACTGCTTTGCCCGAAGCGCGGAGACAATGCTCGGTACAGCCTCAATCGCACTCCTAAGTTTCTGAAGTTCGGCCTCACCCTTCTCCGCAACACGACGATGGATCTGCACTTGCTTCGCCTTCGGCAGCAAGCTGATGTCAACAATTGCGATTGGTTGGCTTTTCAGGGAGCCAGATGGGCTTGTAGGGTCAGGCAGCTGCCGTTCCAGCGACGATTCATTCAATTCCTGCGCGCTGGCGCCGACCACGGCGAGAGTGAGGCCAGCCACTACGAGCGTGAGTGCATGCATTAGGCCGACCTCCGTGTGTATCGACCGCATGGTACGATTCCACGCGGCAGCTCATGACTGAGCCGGGTCGTTTCAAAAGCGGGAAAATCTCGCGGCCTACCTGGCGGGATGATGGCCACCCTTCGCCAGCAACACGCGCATTAGGTACGCGCGGCAAGGGAGCATTGCGCCTTTTAGCGGAGGGAAGCGAATCCGGCTGGCTCACAACTCCGTTAGTTCTGGGCCCTCCGAGCCAAGCTGCCGTCGAACGTTTAGTGGAGTGGTGGAACCCTTTTTCGAACTACCCGTTCACCGACAGGGGGCAATACCGGAGGCTCTCATGCGGGACGGACAAGGCAATAAGCTTTCACCCGAAGAACAGCAGAAAATACGCTCGATACAGGGCGCACCAGGTCGGGATTCAGTCAGCGGCATTTCGATCGATCCGAACGCCGGCAAGGACACCAGTAAAGAACCACAGGCGAAGCCTGTCGAGAAACCGGCCGCCGGCCCTGGAGAATAGGGTTTTCTCCAGCGTAGACCGGGGTGGAGGTTAAGAGATGCCTGATCCCGACTATGAAGCCAAATATGGCAGGGGCCCTCACCTAACGGCCGATGCGGTGGTTTTTCGCGGAGACGAAGTCGCCCTGATCCGCCGCAAGAAGGGCGGCCACTGGGCCCTTCCCGGTGGCTTTCTTGACCAAGGCGAGACCTTCGGAGCTTGYGCCTTACGCGAATTCGAGGAGGAGGCCGGAGTGAACCTCCAGGCTTCGCCGGGTCTGATTATCGCCACCTACCCGCCTATTGCCTTCGATGCGATCGACCGCGATCCGCGGAGCCGCATCATCTCGGGAGCAGTCCTTTTTGAACTCTCGTTGGACCACGGCCGGCCACCTCTCCAAGCCGGCGACGACGCCGTCGCTGCTGAGTGGTTCGCGGGGAATGACATCCCTGCCCTCTACGCAGACCACAACAGCATTATCAGGGTGTTGAAGGCCACGTATCTCTAATTTGGCCATTTCACCGGTGGCGGCACTGTCCGCCGAACTGTGCTTGAAATGCGCGAGCATGGCGTTCGTCGGAAAAACTCACTTGCACGCTTCCTGAAGGGGGGTCCATTTTGATCCGCGCTTGGTGAGGAATATTCCACTCCACGAGCCACCTACCAACTTCGAATAACTGCTCGTTTAGCGTGGCCGGATCCAACGGGAGATCCACGCGAAAGTATCCCTCGGGGCCGACTTTAGTCGTGATCGATATCGAGCCTTGCGACATCATCGAAGTCAGCCGTTTTCGCCCTCAAAGGCCATCACAGCAAGGGCTGATGCACCCGCGACGACGAGCCAGATGGCGTCCCCCATCCACGTCGCTGGAATCGTCGGAGACGCGACAACCGTCGTGATGCCCGCTACTGAAAACAACGTCGATAGAAACGAAAAACGCCACATTTCCGCCTCCATTTTTGGAGGCGCTAACGTTTGGCAATGGCGCCGGTTCCATCGAAAATTGGGCGAGGGCCACGAACATGTCGGGGCACGCCTTCGTTTCCAAGCACCGACCCTGCCAACGTTCAGGATACGACGGCGCGTTCGCTACCGTCCGCAAAGCTCTGCGTCGCGGCGGAGGGCCGTCAGATCAAGAAGGCCTGCGCCGGCCGCTCAACCTCCGGGTCTCCGCCATCCGTTTTCATACCGCGGGCTACGATGCTCAACGAGCCATCCGGCAACGGTCGCTGCAGCGCCCACGCCTGTTCCCACGGCGCCGTCATCCAGGTTTCGCACTCCTCCGGTGTCGTGAGGATGACCGGCATCGCCTTGGGATGGATCGCCTTCACCTCGGCATTCGGATCGGTGGTGAGGAAGGCATAGAGATCGGCCGTCACCTCACCCTCCTTGACCTTCCGCACACTCCGCCATTGAGGCGTCCACACCCCGGCGAAGAACGCGGTTGGGCGCTCCTCCCCGAACGCGAACCAGATGTCGCCGCCAGCGTCCTTGTTGAATTCGGAGAAGGATGTGAACGGCACCAGGCAGCGATGCCCGACCCCCAGAAATTTCTGCCAGTGCGAGTATTTCGTATCCCGGATGTTCGTGTTGCCGGCGCTCGGCTCCATGCGGATCATCTGAGCCATGTCGACGGCCTTGCCCTTCGCCGCGAGTTTGTCTGCCCGCAGCTTCGCCGCTTTCTCGATGACGAAGAATGGAGACGGCATGCCCCAGCGCGCCATGGCGAGCTCAGGGAGGCCACCGCCCACCGGATTGCGGATCACAGGAGCGGTATAGTCGGGGAAGATGCCGGGTTGCTGGACAATCTGCGCCGCAACGTCGAACCGGGCGAACAGCTTGCGCATCGCCTCGACGTTTCGCGTGTGGCTGTAGAGATTACACATCGTCACCGCCAACCCTGCGCCTGCGCTCAATCGGCGCTGGCTCGGCCGGCAGCATGTCCGTCTTGCCGCCCTCGATCAAGCTGAGGCCCATCATCGGCGGAGGCCAGTCGGGTGGCGACGTTCGGCCGATATCAGGGCAGTAGGCCCCGCACTTCATGCCGTACTTCTGCGGCTTGCGTGTGGGGTTACCGTGCCGCCAAGGGCAAGGCTCTCGGAACAGTGCGAGGAGTTGGGCGAGCGTCGCGTGTGCGCCATACCGCCAGGCCAAGGAAGCCAGCCGAGCGTCCCCGCTGCGCCGGCAGTAGTGGCAGCGGAAGCGCACCACCACCCACGGAAAATCCCGAAGCTCGGTCTGGTCGTTCGGCTGTTTCATTGGTCATTCGGGTTCGCGAACAGGCCGCGCTCCCTGTGAGAACAGCCCGCGCAGATACCCGCGCGAGACGGAACGATCGGCGTCGGC
>NZ_JBFRDZ010000008.1:0-243977 GCF_052114025.1 Allobosea sp. RAF48 | reverse complement strand
GTCGAGAAGGTCGTCGCGCATCTCAAGACGCAAGGCCGGCYGCAATATCTCGACGCCGTCACCTCCGAGGAGGAGGAAGGCGCAGAGGACGAGGACGGCGCCGTGTTCGACAAGACCGGCATGGGTTCGGTCGACAGCGACGACCCGTATGAGCAGGCGGTCGCCGTCGTACTGCGCGACAAGAAGGCCTCGACCTCCTACATCCAGCGCCGCCTCCAGATCGGCTACAACCGCGCCGCCTCCATCATGGAGCGCATGGAGAACGAGGGCATCGTCGGTCCCGCAAACCACGCCGGAAAGCGCGAGATCCTGGTTGATGGCGCGCGCCCGCCGCGCGACGAGGAAGAGTGACCCGGCAGCGCCGACCAGCGCTTACGAAGCGGTCTCGTAGCGGTCGTGGTGACGCCACCACGGCCCGTTCTCCTCGTTACGGCCCTTCGGGGCGCGGTCGAGCCAGGCATACATCGCCCAGATGCCGTCCACGCCGCGCGAATAGGCGGAGTAGGTATGGTAGATCGCGCCATCCTCGCGGATGAAGGCGCTCATCCCAGGGCGCTCGCGATGATAGGTCGGGACATCGGTGCCAGCCATCTCAGCGAAGCTACGCTCGACAGCGTTGCCGCCCGAACGCCGCTCGAATTTCGGCTGGTGCCGAAAGTTGTAGTCGATTCCCGTGGTGCGCTCCTGCTCCTCGGTGAAAGAGACGTTGAAGTCGAAATTGAAGTCGCTGTCGCCTGACGAGGCCCAGGGGAAGCTCCAGCCCATCCGCTCGCGGAAGGCGAGGAGCTTGGCAAGCGGCGCCCGCGACACGGCCCAGAGCATCACGTCGTGATGGGCGAGATGCGTCGCACAGCCGTTGAACCCGTCCGCGATCGCCGAGCAGGACGGGCAGCCCGCCTCATAGTCCGGGCCGAACATGAAATGGTAGACGAGAAGCTGCGAGCGCCCACGGAAGAGGTCGGCTAGCGACGCCTCGCCTTGGTCGGTCTCGAACCTATAATCCCGGTCGATCCTGACCCAGGGCAGGGCCTGTCGCCGCTGCGCCAGCGCGTCGCCTTGGCGCGTATACGCCTTCTCCGCCTCAAGCAGAGCGATCCGTGCCGCCAGCCATTCCTCGCGCGTTCCGATACGATGTGTTGTCATCGCGCTTCGCTCCTGTCGCCGGATGTCCCGCGCCGCTCGCTGCGGCGCGCTGATCGGTGCTACTGCGGAGAGAACGCGGGAAGGGAGTGACAAGTTTGGCGGGATTCGCATGGACTCGCTGATCACCGCCGCGGCGCGGGCCCTTGCCTCGGGCGACCCGCTGGGCGCCCTGAACCGCGTCGCCCTGCGCGAAGACCCGCCTGCGCTGGCCCTGCGCGGCATCGCCATGGCGCAGCTCGGCGATTTTCCGCGGGCCAAGCTTCTGCTGCGCCGCGCCGCGCGGGGCTTCGGCCCGCGCGAGGTTGTCGCGCGGGCCCGCTGCGTGGTCGCGGAGGCCGAGATCGCCCTGGCCTCGCGCGATCTCGTTTGGCAGCCGCGGCGACTTTCGGGAGCGGCGGCGGTGCTTGAGACCCATGGCGACCGCGTCAATGCTGCCCATGCACGCTATCTCGATATCCGCCACCTCGTGCTGATCGGTCGGCTCGACGCGGCGGAGCAGGCGCTGGCGGAGATGGACTCCGCGCTGCTGCCGCCGGCGCTCCAGGCCGTGCACGGCCTCGCGGCCGCAGGCATCGCCCTGCGCAGGCTGCGCGCCAGCGCAGCGCGGGAAGCTCTCAGCACCGCGCGCGACGCGGCACGGCGTGGCGGCATTGCCGCCCTGGCGGCCGAGGTGGACGGCGCGTTTGCCGCCTTGGAGGCGCCGGCGGCGCGGCTGATCGCAGGAGGAGCGGAACGTATCCTGCTCCTCGACGACATCGAAGCTCTGCAAGGCTCGGCCGCATTCGTCGTCGATGCCTGCCGATATGTGGTGCGCGACGCTCGGGCCGCGGTCTCTCTGGCGACGCGCCCAGTGCTCTTCGCCCTGGCGCGAGCGCTCGCGCAGGCCTGGCCCTCCGATGCGTCGCGCGAGGTGCTGATCGCACGGGCCTTCGGGTCCCGGTTCGCGGATGAATCGCATCGCGCCCGGCTGCGCGTCGAGATCGGGCGGTTGCGCGCGGCGCTGCGGCCCATCGCAAGGCTGGCTGCCACGCGGGACGGCTTTGCGATGACGCCGCACCGTGCCGCCGAGGTGGTCGTATTGGCGCGCCCCGTCGAGGAGAAGCACGCGGCGGTGCTCGCCTTTCTCGCAGATGGCGAGAGCTGGTCGAGTTCGGCACTCGCACTGGCTCTCGGTGCCAGCCAGCGCAATGTCCAGCGCGCGCTCGAAGAGCTGGCTTCGGCCGGCAAGGTGCAGTCCTACGGGCAGGCGCGGGCACGGCGCTGGACGATGCCGGCCATCCCCGGTTTCGCGACGAGCTTGTTACTCACGGCGCCCTGGCGCGGTGGCTAGGGTCGAACCGTCAACATCCTTCTGGAGCAGAACCATGACGGTATCCAAGGCAGAGATCATCCGCGAATACGGCCCGTTTCCGGGCGTCGACAAGGTCCATGGCGTGAGCTTCGATGGCGAGCGCGTCTGGTTCGCCTCCGGCGACCGGTTGAATGCCCTCGATCCCGCGAGCGGGAAGGTGGAGCGCGCACTCGACGTGTCCGCCCATGCCGGAACGGCCTTCGACGGCCGTCACCTGTTCCAGATCGCCGAGGATCGCATCCAGAAGATCGATCCGCGCACGGGAACCGTGCTTTCGACGATCCCGGCGCCCGGCGGCGGCGGTGATTCAGGCCTGGCCTGGGCCGAGGGCGCGCTCTGGGTCGGCCAGTACCGGGATCGCAAGATCCACCAGATCGACCCGGAGACCGGCAAGACGCTGCGCACCATCGAATCCAACCGTTTCGTCACCGGTGTCACCTGGGTCGACGGCGAGCTCTGGCACGGAACCTGGGAAGGCGAGGAGAGCGAGCTGCGCCGGATCGACCCGGCGACGGGCGAGGTGCTGGACAGCCTCGCCATGCCTGCGGGCGAGGGCGTGTCGGGCATGGAGTCGAACGGCGACGACCTCTTCTTCTGCGGTGCGCCCGGGAAGGGCACGGTTCGTGCCGTCCGCCGGCCGAAGCGGAATTGAGACCTCCTCAGCCGGGAGGGAGCCTGCGGCGCGCGATGGCGGCGTGATAGCGCGCGCCATGGATCAGCCCGCCATCGTCGAAGTCGTAGCGAGGATTGTGCAGCGGCGCGGAATCCTCGCCGTTCCCGACATAGGCGAAGCAACCCGGCACATGATCGAGGAAGCGGGCGAAATCTTCCGACCCGGTCATCGGCTCGCGCGCGACGGAGACGTTGCCATCGTCGAACACCGTGCGCGCAGCTGCGAAGGCCTCCTGAACCATCGTCTCGTCGTTCACCAGCGGCACGAATTCGCGGGTGTAGTGCAGCTCGGCGCTGAGATTGTAGCTCTGTGCCGTGCCCTGCGCGATGATCCCCATCTGCCGCTCGATCTCGGCGCTGACCTCGGGGCGGAAACTGCGGGCGTCGCCGAGGATGCGCGCGGTGCCAGGCAGGACATTGCGGGTGCCGTCGGTGAGCAGCTCCGTCACCGAGACCACGGCGATATCCGCCGGGCTCAGACGCCGCGAGACGATGGTCTGCAGGCTGGTGACGAGCGCGCAGGCCGCGACCAGAACCTCGTTGCCGGAATGCGGCCTTGCGGCGTGCCCGCCCACGCCCTTCAGCACGATCTCGAAATTGTCCTCCGCCGACATGAACGGCCCGACGCGGGTCTGGAACTGCCCGATGGCGAGGCCCGGCATGTTGTGCAGGCCGTGGACCTCGTCGAAGGGGAAGCGCTCCATCAGGCCGTCGGCGATCATGGCGAGCGCGCCCTTGCCCCATTCTTCCGCCGGCTGGAACAGGAAGCGCACCGTACCGTCGAAGCCGCCTTCGGCTGCGAGCAGCTTGGCCGCGCCGAGCAGCATCGTCGTGTGCCCGTCATGGCCGCAGGCATGCATCACGCCGGGCGTCTGCGAACGATACGGGTGATCGCCCTGCTCGTTGATGCGCAGTGCATCCATGTCGGCACGCAGCGCGACCGCGCGGTTGCCGCTGCCGCGTTTCAGCGTACCGACGACGCCGGTGCCGCCTACGCCTTCGACCACCTCGTCGAGCCCGAACTCGCGCAGCTTCGCGGCGACGAACGCGGCCGTCCCCGCCTCCTCGAAGCCGAATTCGGGATGGGCATGCAGATGCCGCCGCCATGACGTCATCTCGGCCTGGAGTGCATCAAGATCGAGTTCAGGCATGGTCGCGGCCCCGCTGGTCTGTCGGCCATATGGATAGGGCAGGCGGCGCGAAAGAGGCGCTGCAATCCGGCACGCGGGATGCAAGTTTGTTGCGCCTCCGTCAGCGTGCTCCGGCGGCCTCGGTCAACCAGCTGCGCACGGCTGCGACCGGCTCCGGGTGCCGGGCGCGGCGCGGCGACAGGATGTAGAAGCCGGCCTCGATCGGCAGCTCGGCGCCGAAGAGTGAGACGAGCCGTCCGCGCGCGAGATCGTCATCGACGAGGAAGCGGCTCGTCAGCGCCAGGCCCTGGCCGGCGATGGCGGCGTCGAGCGCGAGCGCTGTCTGGTTGAAGCGGATGTTCTGGACTGGCTTCGGCGCGGCGCCGGGGAAAACGGCCTCCAGAAACGCCGGCCAGAAATCATGACCGTCGTGCAGCAACGGGTAGCGCGCGAAGGTGCTCGGCTCTGCGGGATCGCCGAGCTTCTCCAGCAGGAGCGGGCTGCCGACCGCGATGATCCTCTGTTCGTAGAGCAGCTCGGCGTTGAGCCCCGCTCCGAAGGGCGGCCGCCCGAGCCGGATGGCCAGATCGACCGCATCCGTTCGGAAATCGGAGAGGCGGTCGGTGGCGACGATGCGCAGATCGATGCCGGGATGGGCGGCGGTGAAATCCGGCAGGCGCGGGATGAGCCAGCGCGAGGCGAAGCTCGGCGTCACGCTGATGGTCAGATGCAACGGTGCGGGCCTGAGTTCCGCGGTTGCGTCCGAGATCAGCTCGAAGGCCCGGCGGACGGAGCCGACGTAGCTGCGCCCGGCCTCCGTGGGCGCAAGCGTCCGCGGCAGCCGCTCGAAGAGCTTGAGGCCGAGCTCCGTTTCGAGCTGACGGATCTGCTGGGCGACGGCGCCTTGGGTTACGCCCAGTTCCTCTGCAGCCAGGCGGAAGTTGAGGTGGCGTGAGGCGACCTCGAAGACGCGCAGGCCGTTGAGCGAGGGCAGGCGATGGACGCGGCCGGTCATGCGATAGTTTTTCTACAGGCCGATGCGGGTGAAACTGGTTCGTCAGGCCGGGTTGGGAGTGATAGGAAAGTCGTTTAGCCCTGGAGTGCGCCGCCCGATAGTGCGGCGCAGTGGCGATGGAGACAAGCATGGCGACAGAAAAAGTGGCTCTCGTCACCGCAGGCGGCAGCGGCATGGGCGCCGCCGCGGCGAAACGTCTGGCGGCGGACGGCTTCCGGGTCGCGATCCTGTCTTCGTCCGGCAAGGGCGAAGCGCTGGCGCAGGAACTTGGGGGGATCGGCGTGACCGGCTCCAACCAGTCGAACGACGATCTGCGCCGGCTCGTCGATCTCGCGATGGAGCGCTGGGGGCGCATCGACGCTCTCGTCAACAGTGCCGGCCACGGGCCGCGTGCTCCGATCCTCGAGATCACCGACGAGGACTGGCATCGCGGGCTCGACGTCTATCTGATGAATGTCATCCGCCCGGTGCGGCTGGTGGCGCCGATCATGCAGGCACAGAAGGCCGGTGCGATCGTCAACATCTCGACGGCTTGGGCTTTCGAGCCGAGCGCGATGTTCCCGACCTCGGCCGTATTCCGGGCCGGGCTGGCGTCCTTCACCAAGATATTCGTCGACACTTATGCGGCCGACAACGTCCGCATGAACAACGTGCTGCCGGGCTGGATAGACAGCCTGCCTGCGACGGAGGAGCGGCGCCAGGGCGTGCCGATGCGGCGCTACGGGACGAGCGCCGAGATCGCCGGCACCATCGCCTTCCTGGTCTCGCCGGATGCCGGCTACATCACCGGCCAGAACCTGCGCGTCGACGGCGGCATCACCCGGTCGATCTGAGACCAAGCGGTTGCAAACCCGATACCGGGGCTGCGTCAGCTAGCCGCCATCGGCTGGCGTGGCCTCCGGGAACACCGCACGGTCCCGCCCGCCGTTCTTCGCGCGAAACAGTGCGAGATCGGCTGCGTTGACGAGGCCGCCCGGGCCAGCTTCGCCGTTCGGCCAGGCGGTCGCCACGCCGACGCTGATCGTCACTCGCCCCGCGCCATGAGGGATGTTCAGGTCGCGCACGCCCTGGACCATGCCCTCCGCTACATGGGCGGCGCCTTCGGCCGACACATCGGTCAGGATCACGACGAACTCCTCGCCGCCGAAACGGGCGGCGAGATCGGTCGCGCGACAAGCGCCGTTCTGGATCACGCCCGCCACCTGTTTCAGCACGTCGTCGCCGGCGAGATGGCCATAGGCGTCGTTGTAGCGCTTGAAGTGATCGACATCGATCATCAGCACCGAGAGCGGGCTGCCGGTCCGAACGCCGCGTTTCCACTCCGCAGCGAGATACTCGTCGAAATAGCGGCGGTTGCCGAGCCCGGTCAGCCCGTCGATCCGTGTCAGGCGCTCAAGCTCGAGATTGGCGCGCATGAGCTCGCGCTGGCTCTCGCGCAGCGCGCGGTATGCTTCGTCGCGCTGGAGGTGATCGATATAGGCCCGGGTGTGGTAGCGGATGCGCGCGATCAGCTCGATCGTGTCCGGCAGTTTCACCAGATAGTCGTTGGCGCCGGCCTGGAAGGCCTCGCTCTTGATAGCCGGATCTTCCTTGGTCGAGAGCACGATGACCGGCACGCTGTGGAGCGCAGGGTGCTTGCGATAGCGCCGCACCAGATCGAGCCCATCCACGCCGGGCATCACCAGATCCTGCAGGATGACGGTCGGCTTGACGCGCTGGGCGACCTCGATCGCTTCCAGCGGGTCGGTGCAGTAGTGGAAGTCCACGTCGTCATGATGCGTCAGCGCCCGCCGGACGGCCTCGCAGACCATGACCTGATCGTCCACGAGCAGCACCATCGCCAGATAATTGTCGGCGGGGAGGGGGGCCTCGGGTGCGGATCGGTTTGGTTCGCCTGCCATGATGGACCTTTTAGAGAGCCGGCTTGCCACAGACCTCGACGAGGCGCGGCGCGATCGCGGTCAGGGGCAGAATTTCCGAGGCGGCGCCGATGGCCGCAGCTGCCTTGGGCATGCCGTAGACGGCGCTGGTCGCTTGATCCTGCGCGATTGTCAAATGGTGCTTGTCGCGCAGGAGCTTCAATCCGCGCGCGCCGTCCCGCCCCATGCCGGTGAGCAGCACGCCGACCGCGCTGCCGCGCCATTGCTGTGCGACACTCTCGAAGAAGGCATCGACCGAGGGGCGGTAGGCATAGTCGCGCGGCTCCGCCCGATAGCCGAGCTCGTCCGCCGACGTGAAGACGAGATGGTCGCCGCTTGCCGCGATCAGCACGCTGCCAGGCACTGGCCGGTCGCCTTCCAGGGCAGGGCGCGTCCTGATCCCGCTCTGCTGTTCGAGCCAGCTTGCGAAACCCGGCACGAATTGCGCGTCGAGATGCTGGACGAGGACGATGGCCGGCGAAAAGCCCCGCGGCAGCCCGGTGAGCAGAGCGGCGACGGCGGCGGGGCCGCCGGCGGAGGCTCCGATGGCGACGAGCTGCCGCGTCGAGGTGCTGCGCGGAGCTGGCGGGCGGGGTCTGGGTGCCGTTTGCGGCATGTCGCCGGCGAGGCGGGCGACCGCCGCCATGCGCGCCAGTAGCGCGCCGCCCGAGGCGGAGGCGGCGCCATTCGCGCCGACGACGGGGATGTCGACGGCGTCGAGCGCGCCGTAGCCCATCGCATCGTAGACGCCGGAGACATTGGCATCCACGCTGGCGGTGACGAGCAGGATCGGGCAGGGGGTCTCGGCCATGATCCGCCGGGTGGCTTCGACGCCGTCCATGACCGGCATGTTCAGGTCCATCAGGATGAGATCGGGGCGGTCGCGCCGGGTGGCCTCCACGGCCTCCGATCCGTCGATGGCGACCCAGGCGACCTTGTGCTCGGCGGTCGAGGTCACGATCCGCCGCAGGACTTCGACGGCCATCGGCAGATCGTTGACCAGGCCGACTCTCATGGGAGATCCTTCATCGGGGCGCTCAACCTCATGGCTCGCCGATGAGATCTTCGACGGCGTGGAGCAAAGTCTCGTCGTGGAAGCTGCTCTTGGTCAAATAGTAATCGGCGCCGGCATCGAGGCCACGGCGCCGGTCCTCCTCGCGATCCTTGTAGGAGACGATCATCACCGGGATGTTCCGCAGGCCGTTGTCCTTCTTGAGCAGGGTCACGAGCTCGATTCCATCCATGCGGGGCATGTCGATATCGGTCACGACGAGGTCGAACGAGCCCGACCGGACGGCATTCCAGCCATCCATCCCGTCGACCGCGACCTCGACCTCGAAGCCGCGATGGGAAAGCAGCTTCCGCTCCAGCTCGCGCACGGTGAGCGAATCGTCGACGACGAGGATGCGCTTGCGCCGCTTCTGCGTGGCGCGTTCCGCCCGGTGCTCCAGCGGCTTCAGGCGACCGCTCGAGACCAGCTTCTCCATCGAGCGGATCAGATCCTCGACGTCGAGAATCAGCACGGGGGAACCATCCTCCATCAGGGCGGCGGCGCTCACGTCCTTGACCTTGGCCAGCCGTGGATCGAGCGGACGCACCACGAGTTCGTGCTCGCCGAGGAAACGATCGACAATCATGGCATAGACGTCGTTGCCCTGGCCGACGACGACGGCCGCGAGTTCGGCCCCGGCCGAGCTGGGCTCGCCGTGACCGAGAACCTCATGCGCGGTGACGAGCCCGACCTGCCGGTCGTCGAATTGGAAATGCGGTCTGCCTTCAAGCGAGGCGATCCTTTCCAGCGGCAGTCGCAGCGCCCGCGTGATCGCGGCAAGGGGGAGGGCGTACGGCTCCCCGGCGATCTCGACGAGCAAGGCCCGGATGACCGACAGCGTCAGCGGCAGTTGCAGCTGAAAGCGGGTGCCTTGGCCGAGCCGCGAGGTGATCTCGACCTGTCCGCGTGTCTGGCGCACCATCGCCTGGACGGCGTCGAGGCCGACCCCGCGCCCTGAGATGTCGCTGATCGTCGGTTTCATCGAGAAGCCGGGCAGGAAGAGAAATTCCAGCAGCTCCGCCTCGCTGAGATCATGCACGGTTTCGGCCGTGGTGAAGCCACRCTCGAGCGTTGCCTGCCGCAATGCATCGAGATCGATGCCGCGGCCGTCATCCGAGACGATGATCTGCAGGAGCCCGGCATGGTGCCGTGCTTCGAGGCGGATGACGCCTTCGGCCGGCTTGCCGGCTGCGCGCCGTTCCTCGGGTGTTTCGAGTCCATGATCGACCGCGTTGCGCAGCAGGTGGCCGAGCGGGGCGTCGAGCTGCTCGAGAATATCGCGATCGATGCTCGTCGTGCCGCCGACGATGTCGAGCCGGGCCGTCTTGCCGAGCGCCCGCCCGATGTCCCGGACAGTGCGGGAGAAATGCCGGACGCCGTCGTCGAAGGGCCGCATGCGGCTTGCCAGCGTCTCGTCGTAGAGCCGGCTGGCCAGATCGGTGGCCTGCCGGTCGACGGCGTCGAACTCGTCCAGTCGCTCGCTCAGGATCGCCTGGCTAGCCTGGAGCCTGATCTGCACGGCCTCCAGCGCCTGCAGCGCATGCGGGTCGGTCGTCGCTGCCGGCAACGCGGTGTGGAGGGCGTCGACGCTCCGGGCGAGCTCGGCCTGCGCTCGCCGCAGCCTCAGAAGCCCATCGTTGAAAGGCCGCAGACGCCGGGATGCCATCAACGACTCGCCGGCAAGGCCGAGCAGGCGATTGAGGCTCTCCGCCGTGACCCGGACCATGCGGCCGCCATGCCCGTCGCCGTACGGGGCTGCCGGGCCCGCCTCGGCAGAAGTCGCCAGCGTGCTGCTTTCGGCGAGCGGGGCGGTATTCTGTTCGGGTGCCGGTTCGGCGCTCCCGGGGGCCTCCGGCACACCGCCCTTGGAAGCCTGCTGAAGCGCCCCAATGAAGCGGTCGATCCGCCGCTCCGCTTCGGCCGCATCGGGGGCCTCGTCGGAGGACAGGGCTGTCAGGAGATCGATGCCCTTGAGCAGGGTATCGATATGGGCGTGGTTCAGTCGCAGCTTTCCGTGCTGCGCTGCGACCAGGCACTCCTCCATCTCATGGGCGACCCGCACGGCCGGGGTCAGATCGATGATCCGCGCTGCGCCCTTGAGCGAATGCGCAGCCCGCATGCAGGCTTCCAGATGCGTGGCCGCCACCGGGTCACGCTCCAGCGCCAGAAGCCCGGTCGTCAGCGCCTGAGACTGCGCGGAGAGCTCGGCGCGGAACAGCTCGAGCAGGGAGAATTCGCTGAAATCCTCGCCGCTCATGCGATGCTCCGGTCGATCAACCCGGCCAGCCGTTCGTCATGGAGACAGCCCACCGCCCGGCCATTCCAGGCGATCACGCCCGCGACGGCGCTCGCGGCGGCCTTGCCGATGGTGGCGGGGGCGGTACCCAGCTCGTTCCGGTCGAAGCTGTGGAGCCCGTGGACCTCGTCGACCTCGAAGGCCGAGCGCGGGCCTTCCGCACCGACCACAATGAGGCGGCGGAAGGCCGTGATCCGCTCGCTCGTCCGGGGCACCGCGTCGGCATCGATCCCAAGCAGTTCGGACAGGGCGACGCAGACGAGCAATTCGCCACGAACGTTGACGATGCCGCGAACGGCGGTGCTGCGGCGGTGGGGCAGGGAATGGATCGGGCGCGGCTCGGCGATCTCCTGACAGGCGGCGGCCGGCAGGGCGAGCCACTCCGCCCCGAGCCTGAAGATCAGGACGGTCTCAAGCGTGTCCTGGTTCGCGCCCTTGCTCGCCGGTTTGGCGAAGAAGCGGGTCCATTCCTCGCGGTAACCCTGCGGCACCGTCCTGTCGAGCAGTTGGCGGGCAATCTGCGCGTGGGTCGGACAGTTGCGGCAATGCAGATGCGTCTCGAGCTGGGGACAGGACTGGTCGCCCCGGACACCGATCTCTCGCCAGCATTCGTCGATGCCGCTCGCGGGCTCCGGCGTCATGTCGACTGCGACGGACATCAGGTTCCGCTCCTCTTCGTCAGCCGGTCGAGCCGGTTGGCCAGCGCCCTGGCGCCCGCCTCATCGCCGCGGCGTTGCAGCAGCAGCTTGAGATGCGCCAGCGCCTGGCTGTGGTCCGGCGCGAGGTAGAGAGCCTTGCGATAGTTGCCCGCGGCGGCCTCCTCGGCGTTGTCGGCGTCCTGGGCGAGGCCGAGCAGGTAGAAGACCTGAGCCGACGGGCCGAACGCGGCGATGTGGCGCTCCGCTGCGACTCGCGCTTCGGCCAGGCGTCCGGCGTTGGCGGCGTTCTCGATGGCGGCAAGGCCCGCAGCCTCGCCGTCGGGCGACGCGGTTGGGGCCTTCGATGCGGTCTGTGCCGGAGCCGCGAAGGGCCGATGCCTCGGCGGGGGGGCAACACTGGGGAGTGCGGAAACCGGCGGTTTGCGACGCGCTTGCAGCGCCGGCTCGGGGCGCGCCTTGGACTGGATGCTCGGCGGAGCGTCCGCCTTGGTAAAGGCGAATGCACGCGGCAGTCGTGCGCCCGTGAAGCCATGGAGGGAGGGCAGGCCGGATTCCCCAGGGCCGACGAGCAGCAACCCATTCGCGGTCAAGGCCTGACGGAGCACCGCAAGGGCGGCGGCCTGCGTCTCGCGATCGAAATAGATCAGCAGGTTGCGGCAGAAGATGATGTCGTAGACTTCGCGCCCGGGCGCATGCGCAGGATCGAGGACATTGCCGAGCGAAAAACGAACCTGCCGCCGCACGATCTCATGGGGCCGGAATTCGCTGCCGAGCGCTTCGAAATAGCGCGCTCGGAAGGCGAGGTCGCCGCCGCGGAAGGAGTTCCGCCCGTAGATCGCCCTCTCGGCCAGCAAGAGGTTACGGCTGCTGACGTCGATGGCGTCGATCGCGAAGTGCTTCGGCTCGAAGCCGGCATCGAACAGTGCCATTGCCATGGAGTAGGGCTCTTCGCCCGTCGAGCAGGGCAGGCTCAGCAGCCGGAGCGGGCGGTCCTCGCGTCGCAGCTCGCGCGCCTTTCGCGCCATCGCGACGAAGGCCTCGCGGTCCCGGAAGAACCAGGTCTCCGGCACGACGACGCAGTCGACCAGTTCCTGGCGCTCGCTCTCGTTCTCGGCGAAGTAGCGCCGATAGGTGTCGAGGTCGGGCTGCCCGCTAGCCGTCATGCGCCGCGCCAGGGCGTGACGGACGACGGAGGGGCCGACTGTCTCGATGCTCAGCCCGATCATCTCCTGAAGGATGCGCTCGAAGTCGCCGGTGGCCGCGCCCTTCTCCATCACGGCTCTGCCGTCAGCTGCCGGAACAGGATGTCGCGGATCTCCGGTGAAAGCAGCCCTTCCGCCCTGATCCACTGAATGAGGCCCCCCTCGTCGGCCGCGACCGGTCCGAGATAGGCCGGCGTCCCGGCCTCGATGCCGGAGGCGACGAAATCGGCGGGATCGCGTGCGACGGTCTCGATGGCCCGCTCGGCGATCAGCCCGAGGAGGCGACGCTCTCCCTGTTCGGTCGGATAGTGCAGCAGGATGATCCGGGTGCTCAGCACGGGCGCAGCCGGGCGGCCGAGCGCCAGGAGGGAGAGATCGATCAGCGGCACGGGTGTGCCGCGGTAGCTGATCGCGCCCGCGACACCGGCCGGGGCAGCCGGGATCTGCTTCACGGCGAGCAGCGGCAGCACGGCCTCGACCTGCGCGGTATCGAGCACGTAGCGATCCTGCCCGAGCTGGAACATGAGGAACAGCATCGGTCGCTCCCGCACCAGTTTTCGTCACGCACGCAGCTTGAAGCGCGAGATGCTGCCACGCAGCCCGCTCGACACCTGGTTCAGCTCGTCGATCGCAAGAGTGGATTGCTGCAGGGATTCGACGGTCTGCTGCGCGGCTTCGCTGAGCTGCGCCAGCGCCTCGCTGATCTGGCCCGCACCGGTCGCCTGTGCCTGCATGCCTTCGTTCGCCACTTCGAAACGCGGCACCAGCCCCTGCACCTGTTCGATGATCTCCGACAGCTGTCCGCCGACCTGCTGGACATCCTGCATGCCGCGCCGGACCTCCTCGGAGAACTTGTCCATGCCCATCACGCCGGCGGCGACGGCCGACTGGATGTCCTTGACGATCTGCTCGATGTCGTAGGTCGAGACGGCGGTCTGGTCGGCGAGGCGGCGGATTTCGGTCGCCACGACGGCGAACCCGCGCCCGTACTGCCCGGCCTTCTCCGCCTCGATGGCCGCATTGAGCGACAGCAGGTTGGTCTGGTCGGCGACCTTGGTGATGGTGGTGACGACCTGATTGATGTTGCCGGCCTTCTCGCTGAGGATCGCGAGCTTGGCGTTGATCGCGCCGGCCGCTTCCATCACCTGCTGCATCGTGGTTTCCATCCGCGCGAGGCCCGCCTGGCCGCCGCCGGCGAGCGTGGCGGTCTGCTCGGCCACTGCCGAAACCTCGTCCATGGTGCGCACCAGCTCGTTCGACGTCGCCGAAATTTCCTTGGACGTCGCGCCGATCTCCGTCGTGGTCGCGGCGATCTCGCTGGCGGTCGCCTGCTGCTCCTTCGATGTCGCGGCGACTTCGGTGATCGAGGTGTTGACCTGGATACTCGACTTCTGGATCTGGCCGATCAGTCCGGCGAGGTCGTCGGCCATGGCGTTGACGCCATCCGCCAGCGTGCTGAACTCGTCGCGCCGGTCCAGTTCGAGCCTTTCGCTGAAATCGCCCCGCCGCATCACATCGACGATGCCCAGCAACCTGCCGAGCGGAATGGTGATCGCCCTGAACAGCAGGTAGCCGCAGAGGATCGCGAGGCCCAGCGCGACGACGAAGGCGACGAGCAACCCGAACTCGGCGGCGCGGACGATGCGGACGATGCTGCGGGTCGAGTCGTCTGCCTCGGCCTTGTTGAATTCCATCATGCTCTGGAAGGCGCTGCCGAGCCGCACCGCGAGCGGCTCGATCTGGTCCTTCACCATCGTGCTCTGATCGATCGCCTGCCCATTGGTGGCCGCGAGCTTTGAGGCCGCGAGCATCGCGTCCTCGATCGGCACATATTGCTCGAACAGCCGCACCGCCTCGGCGTAGTTCTTGCGATCCTCGTCGGAGTCGATGGTGGGTTGATACGCTTTCAGCAGGGAGCGCACCTTCTCCCTGCTCGCGAGGATGGCATCGCTCGCGCGGGTCCTTTCCGCCGCCGTGTCCGAAAGCTGGAATTCGCGGATGAGGCCGCGGGCTCCGGTCCAGGCCGTGGTCAACTGCGCGCTGTAATAAAGACCGGGCACCGTGTTGGTCTCGACGGTCAGCGCCTCGCGCTCGGTCTGCAGGAACCAGACATAGCTGAGCGCCGCGATGGCAGACATCACGGCCATCACTGCGGCGAAGCTGAGCAGGATACGGCGGCGTATCGTCAGGCTCTTCATGATTCAATCTCTCATCGAGGTGCAGTTGGGGCTCCCCGATCGCGCTTGCGCGGACGCGCGGACGGAACGCCCCGAAACATCGTTAGCGCGGAGTTATTTCCCGACTGTTGAAGAGCACCGCTACGATTCGAAGAACCGCCTTGGCGTCGAGTCGGCCGCTATTGCCGGCGTTCCCGCAGGAAATCGGCTGCCTGATAGCGCCAGTAGGTCAGCTGGACCGCGGCGGTGCCGAACGGGCCGCCGTTCCAGGCGAGGCCAAATGGAGCGAACAGCTTGAAGCGATCGCTCGCGCCCCGGATCGCCTCCGCGATGACGGTGCCGCCGACTGCCGTCGTGTTCATGCCGTGGCCGCCGAAGGCGGTGCAGTACCAGACGCCCGGACGGTACTGCCCGATCTGCGGCATCAGATGGCGCGCATAGGACATCAGGCCCGACCAGGCGAGCTCGACCTTGAGTTCCGAAAGCTGCGGATAGGTCGTGACCATCTCGCGCCGCAGGAGCGCGGCGATATCGCGCGGCTCGGTCGTGCGCGTGGTGATCCGGCCGCCCCAGAGGATGCGGGAGCCACCTTCGACGAGCCGGTAATAGTCGCCGGCGCGCCGGTCGTCGCCGACGCCCGCGCTGGTGCGGATAGCCTCGCGGATCCGCTCCGGCGCCGCCTCGGTCAGCAGAACATAGGTCGCGATCGGCAGAAAGGCGCGCTTTAGCGGCGCGAACAGGCCGCCGGTATAGCCGCCCGTCGTGAAGAGAACCTGCTCGGCCTCGATGGTTGCCTGCGCCGTGCGCAAGCGCTTCACAGGCCCTTCCAGCTCGCAGGACAGGACCGGCGAGCCCTCATGGATTGCGCCGCCGAGCCGCGTGATCTCGCGGGCGAGGCCGCGGGCATAGTTGAGCGGATGAAAGTGGAAGGCGTCGTCGTCGGCGATCGCCGCGTGGTATTTCGGCGAGCGCAGCAGCGCGCGCGTCTCCTCCCGGTCGAGATAGCGCAGATTGCGGCCGAACCGCTTTTTCTGCGCGTCGCGCTCCTTTTGTAGCGCCGCGCCGCCATCGTAGCGCACCACCCGCATGATGCCGGGCGAGGGCGCTGCATCGTCGATGCCGAGGCTTTCGATGTTGCGCCGGACGATGCCGACGCCTTCGAGCGTGAGCCGATAGAGTTCCTCGGCCTGCTCGCGCCCCGCCTGGCGTTCGATGGCCGAGAGCGAGGTCGCATAGCCGGCGCTGACGAAGCCGCCATTGCGTCCCGAAGCGCCCCAGGCGACACGCTGCGCCTCCAGCAGCACGACCGAGCGGCCGGACCGTGCCAGTTCGAGCGCGGCGGTCAGTCCTGCCAGTCCGCCACCGACGATGCAGATCTCCGCTTTGATCTGCCCCTCGGCAGGCGGGTAGCCGTCCGCCGAAGCGAGGGTACGGCGGTAGTAGGTATCGATATAGGAGGGGGGCATCAGGGCTCGCGGCAGGCGGAAGACGACTTCGGTGGACAGCTATACGCGATCCGCCGGCGCTCTTCAGCACAGCGGATCGCGCTTCACGCCGCGATAGCTTATTCCGCCGCTTCGGCGGTCGATGCGCCCGGCGGATCATAGGCCTGGATCGGCGGCAGATTGCCGTCGAAGCGCTCGACCTGCACCGTCGTCAACTGCCCCGTGCAACCCTGCGCCAGGGCCGAGGTGCCGATATCGCGCGTCAGGACATTCGGATTGCCGTGGACGCAGAGCGGCTTGTCCTCGTCCGGGTCGGCGGGATCGTACCAGGCGCCGGTCGGCAGCTGGACGACACCTTTGCGGATGCCGTCGGTGACGATGACGCCAGCAAGGCAGGCGCCGCGTTCGTTCGAGATGCGGATGATATCACCATCGACGATGTCGCGTGCGGCGGCATCCTCCGGATGCATGCGCGCGACCTCGCGGCCGCGAAGCTTGCCCTCGCCGCTATGACCGCCGAAATCGAACTGGCTGTGCAGCCGGGTTCGCGGCTGGTTGGCGACGAGGACGTAGGGGTTGGCCGCATCGGGAACGTTCGTCGCGCCGAGCCAGGCCGGGTGACCCAGGCAATCGGTTTCGCCGAAGCTCGCAATGGTCTCTGAAAAAATCTCGAGCTTGCCGCTCGGGGTCGGCAGCGGCGAAGCGGCCGGATCCTGCCGGAAGGCGCGCAGCTTGCCGCCATCGTCGGGCTGTTGCGGCAGCTCATAGCCTTCGCTCGCCCAGAATTCGGCGAAGGTGGGCGCCGGCAGCCCCTTCTCGGTGAGGCCGGCGCGGGTCGGCTCGTAGAGATACTCCAGCCACTGCCGCACGCTGCGGCCTTCGGTGAAGGCTTCGGCCGTGCCCAGCCGCTCCGCAAGATCGGCGAAGATGGCGTAGTCGTCGCGGGCCTCGCCATAGGGCGCGACGACCGGGTGCATCGGCACCAGCAGCGGGTCGTTGGAATTGCCGCCGATATCCTCGCGCTCCAGCGTCATCGTGCAGGGCAGCACGATGTCCGCATGGCGTGCCGTCGCCGTCCAGGCGAGTTCATGAACGACAAGCGTGTCCAGGCGGGCGAAGGCCTGCCGCAGCCGGTTGAGATCCTGATGGTGATGGAACGGGTTGCCGCCGGCCCAGTAGACCAGCTTGATCTCAGGGTAGGTCCGGGTCTGGCCGTTGTAGCGATAAGTCGTTCCCGGATTGAGCAGCATGTCGGAGATGCGTGCGACCGGGATGTAATCGCTGATCGGGTTCTTGCCCTGCGAGAAGGTCGGCATCGGTACGGCATTGTAGCGTCGGCCGTAATAGGCGATGGCGCCGAGCCCGTAGCCGTAGCCGCCGCCGGGCAGGCCGATCTGGCCGAGCGCCGCCGCCAGCACCATGCCCATCCAGACCGGCTGCTCGCCATGCTCGGCGCGCTGCAGGGCGTGCGCCACGACGATCAGCGCGCGCTTGCCGTGCAGGCGCTTCGCCAGCGCCACGATGTCCTCAGCCGGCATGCCGGTGATGGGAGCGGCCCAGGCCGCATCCTTGGGCTGCCCGTCGTTTTCGCCGAGCAGATAGCGCTCGAAGACCGGCCAGCCGACCGTGTAGCGCTCGAGGAAGGCGCGGTCATGCAGCCCGTTGACGACGAGCGTGTGGACGAGCGCCAGCATCAGCGCCGCATCGCTGCCCGGGATGTTCGCGACCCATTCCGCGCCTGCCTCGGCCGGGAGATCGCCCCGCAGCGGGCTGACCAGCACGAACTCGCAGCCGCGCTCCTGCGCGCGCTCCATCGCGCCACGCTCGACGTGGCGGCTGATGCTGCCGCCGGCGACCATGCTGTTCTTGAGCGCCATCCCACCGAAGGCGAGCACGATCTCGCTGTGATCGGCGATCTGCTCCCAGGAGACGTTGCGCTTCACCAGATCCTCGTAGTCGCCGATGATATGCGGCACGAGGACGGAAGACGCGCCCGAGGAATAGCTGTTCACCGACTTCACATAGCCGCCGGTCGAGGTGTTGAGGAAGCGGTGGATCTGGCTCTGGGCATGGTGGAAGCGGCCGGCGCTGGCCCAGCCATAGGAGCCGCCGAAGATCGCCCCGGGACCGTGATCGTCGCGCACGCGGCGCAGTTCGGCCGCGAGCTTGTCGAGCACCGCCGACCAGGACATCGGCACGTATTCGTCGCGCCCGCGGCGATCGTCCGGACCCGGCCCGTTTTCCAGCCAGCCGCGGCGCACCATCGGCTGCGCAATGCGGGCGCGGTGGCGCAGCGCCCCCGGGAAATTCTGGATAATGTCGTTCGGATCGGGATCGCCCGGATGCGGCCGCACCTCGAGCTGCCCGTCCTTCATCCGGGCCGAAAATACGCCCCAGTGCGAAGTATGCGGACGAAAGGCTTCGTTCTCGGTGGAAGCCTCGGGTGCCTGGCCGGCAGGGCTCGTCATCGCCGCGATCCTTGGAATGTTAGCTGGGAACGACGATCCGTCATCCGCCGGTCCATGACGGATCGCAAGAAAAATCCACGATCGAGCGATGCGTTGGGAGCAGACCCCTTCTGCTGGTCTTCACGAGCCTGGCGGGGCAGAGTTGGCGGCGCATCATCTGGAAGGTGTCGGGACAATGCAGGATTCCTCCGGCGACGTGGTGGTCGTCGACAGAAAGGGCGCCGTGCTGACGGTGACCATGAACCGGCCGAAGGCGCTGAATGTTCTCGACGAGACGCTGGCGGACGCGCTGCTCGCGGCATTCGAGCCGATCGCCGCGGATTCGAGCATCAGGGCGGTCGTTCTGGCCGGTGCCGGCCGTTCTTTCATGGCGGGCGGGGATCTTTCCCGCTTCCATGCCGATCTCGCGGGGGCAGCTGCGACGGCTGGCCAGCTCATCGGCCGCTTTCATGCCCTGATGCGCCTGATCAAGGCCTTGCCGCAGCCGGTGGTCGCCGCGGTGCAAGGGCCGGTCGCGGGTGGCGGCGTCGGTCTGGCGCTGGCCTGCGACTTCGTCATTGCCACACAGAGCGCGAGCTTCCTTTCAGCCTACACCAGGCTCGGAACCAACCCGGATGGCGGAACGACATGGTCGCTCGCGAGGCTGCTCGGCCCGCGGCGTGCGCTCGAATTCGTGCTGCTGAACGAGGCGATGGACGCCGAGACCGCGCTGCGCCTCGGCCTCGTCAACCGGGTGGTGCCGGACGGCGAGCTCGCGGAGGCGGTGCAGGCGATGGCCCAGCGCCTGAGCCAGTGCAGCTTCGGCGCCAACAGGGCGAGCAAGGCGCTCGTTCAGGCCGCGATGGAAGGTTCCTTCGACGCACAGCTCGATCTGGAGAAGCAGGCCTTTATTGCCAATGCCGGGACAGCCGACTTCAAGGAAGGAATTCAGGCCTTCTTCCAGAAGCGCGCGCCGCGGTTCTGACGGGCTTCCTCAGGCGGCGACAATCGCGCCTCCAGCCGGTCCAGCCCCTGCAACAACAAGGCGGCGTCGGGGCCGAGCGCGGTCAGGATCTCCGCCTCGAAGGCGAGCGCACGCGGCACGATCTCGCCGTAGGCGCGCGAGCCCGCCGCCGTCAGGGTGAGGCTCTCCTCGCGCCGGTCCGCCTCGTTCTCGCGCCGTGTCAGCCAGCGACGCTCCTCGAGCGCGCGCACGGCGCGACTGACCTTGGTCTTGTGCATCGCCGAATGCGCGCCGATCGCTTTTGCGGTCATCGCGCCGAACTGGCCGATTGTCGCCAGCACCCGCCATTCAGGCACGGTCAGGTCATGGTGCGTCCCATAGACCGCTCGGAATCGCAGCGATAGCGCGGTGCTCAGCCGGTTGAACCGATAGGGAAGGAAGCGTTCGAGCGCGAGCGTCGTCATGCCTTGTTGGTTACAAAATCAACAGTTACGAAAGCAACGGTTTTTGCCGAGGGCATCGCCGGGGACCCACCGGCGACGCGCGGGTTGGGGACGCCGGCCGCTGGCGATTGCCTTGCCGCGGACCGACACCGGGAGGTCGTGATCATGAATGTCCAGAACTCCGCCACGCCGTCTGCCGGGGAGCGCAAGATCGAAAGCGCCATCCAGTCGGGCTACATGTCCGGCTTCGGGAACGGCTTCGAGACCGAGGCTCTGCCGGGCGCCTTGCCACTTGGCCGCAATTCGCCGCAGCGCTGCGCTTACGGCCTCTACGCCGAGCAGCTTTCAGGTTCGCCCTTCACCGCGCCGCGCACCACCAATGAGCGCTCCTGGCTCTACCGCATCCGGCCGACGGTGGCGCATTGGAACCGGTTCCGAAAGGCCGATATCGGGCTGTGGCGCACCGCTCCCGCCCGCGAGGTCGACCTGCCGCTTGCCCCGATGCGCTGGAGTCCGCTCCCCATCCCGTCGCAGCCGCTGTCCTTCGTCGAGGGCATCCACAGCATGACCACGGCCGGCGACGCCGGCAGCCAGGGCGGCATGGGCGCGCATGTCTATCTGGCCACGCGCTCGATGGTGGACGAGTACTTCTACAATGCCGATGGCGAGATGCTGTTCGTGCCCCAGCAGGGGGCTTTGAGGCTTTGGACCGAGTTCGGCATCATCGACATCGAGCCGGGCGAGATTGCGGTGATCCCGCGCGGGGTGAAGATCCGCGTCGAACTCAAGGACGGCCCGGCGCGCGGCTACATCTGCGAAAACTATGGCGGTGCCTTCAGCCTGCCGGAGCGCGGGCCGATCGGCGCCAACTGTCTCGCCAATCCCCGCGATTTCCTCACGCCCGTCGCAGCTTTTGAGGATCGCGACGCAGCTTCCAGAATGTTCGTAAAATGGGGCGGCAATCTCTGGGTCGCCGACATCGCGCATTCGCCACTCGATGTCGTCGCCTGGCACGGCAATTACGCGCCCTACAAATACGATCTGCGGAAATATTCGCCGGTCGGGCCGGTTCTATACGACCATGCCGATCCGTCGATCTTCACGGTGCTGACCTCGCCGTCGGAAACGCCTGGAACCGCCAATATCGATTTCGTCATCTTCTCCGATCGCTGGCTGGTGGCCGAGAACACGTTCCGCCCGCCCTGGTACCATATGAACGTGATGAGCGAGTTCATGGGGCTGGTCTACGGCGTCTACGACGCCAAGACCGGCGGCGGCTTCGTGCCGGGCGGCATCTCGCTGCACAACATGATGCTGCCGCATGGGCCCGACGTCGACGCCTTCGAGCGCGCCAGCAATGTCGAGCTGAAGCCGCACAAGCTGGAGGGGACGCTCGCCTTCATGTTCGAGACCCGGTTTCCGCAGCAGGTCACGGCGTTCGCCGCCGGGTCCAATGCCTTTCAGAAAGACTACGGCGGCTACGGCCATAAGCTCACGAAACACTTCGATCCGAGCCGGCCATAGCAGATGGGCAGCGGATCAACGCCCCGTAAGGAACCGCCTCCGTTTCCTGGTCGGCGCGCTCGGCCGCGCAAGCTGCTGTCGCTTGACATCGACCATGCCCAAGCGCCTGATCGGCCCAGGCCGACTACCCCCGACTTGGGCGGTTAGCACCCTCAGTTTCCGCGCCGCGCGCGGACGATCGGCTTGGATGTGAAACCGACGGTGGAAGAGTACACGGTGGCGATGCCGTGGTACGAACCTGAGGATTTTCCTGTCCTTTGGGAGCTTGCCCAGGACCGCTCCGAGATGCCGCCGCGCTATGAGGACTGGCGGCGGAGTGCGGAGACCGTGATGAATGCCTGGCTTGCCAGAGGGCGGGCCTTGCAGATCGTCACGATTCGGCCGGGGCCTTTCGTGGCCTGGCTCGAGGCGCGGCACCTTCCGAACACGGCCGAGATCCGCCGCCGCTATGTCGAGGATCTCGCGACCCGCGATCACGACGCGGCTTGATATCCTTGGCCTCCGAGCGGCCAGCGGCGTGCATGCTGTGATCGCCTTCGCGCAGCTCGGTGGCGGCGGTGAGAATATCGGCACATGGGTATCGAGATTCGCCCGCTCAGGCCGCGGGGCTTCTTCGAGATGGCCATCATCTGGGGGGCCGGCCGCTTCCGTTCGGCAGTGGCGGTGGATTTCGCCGAACAGGTACGGTCCGCGGCGCCCGTCTATGCCGATGAAGCTTCTGTCGCTTCAGCGCGATCCGCCAAGGAGTAGGCCGGGAGCCAAGCGGCCGCTTGTTTGTCGGCTACGCGATTTGCCGGTTTGCGATGGGGCGCTCGCGGCATCCACCGCCCGTGTTTCGCTATTCGTGCGACACGGATCACATGATCTTTGCTTCGAGGGCGCATCATTGCGGCTCGGCACCTTGGGGGGCGGCAAGATAAGCCGGCCTTGCTCATGAAGGGCAATGCGCAGCTTGCGCTCGTCGGCTCCGGTCTGACGGAATGCGCTGGACGATGTAGACGATGGAAAAGGAGTTCCGGCTGATGGGGGCGCCGAAGCGCACCACCATCGGCGCTCGCCATCGTTCACGACAACGGCGAGCCATAGCCCCATAACGTCAGCTAAGGCGCTGACAAACCACCACTCTGGTAGATGAGTGGTGCCCAGGAGAGGACTCGAACCTCCACGCCCTTGCAGGCGCCAGCACCTGAAGCTGGTGCGTCTACCAATTCCGCCACCTGGGCAACGGCGGTTCGTTTACGGGGGCCGAGTCGTCCTGTCAACGGGCCTGCATCAACGAAATGCATTCGGCTGGCCGCAGCCTGTGGAAAGCGTCTCGGCCCGGAATATCGGGTTACCCGGAAAGCCACGCGGAAAGGGGAAGGAATGCCCGAAGAACCGAACCGGCCTAGGGCGAAAGGCCGCATCTTCCGGACCAGTGCATGTTCGGCGCAAAAGGGATTTCCACTTTGGCGGAACATGATCTAGGAGGGCAGAAGCATTCTAAACGGAGCTCCCGCGATGGCCCTTCAAGCCCCGGCTCAGCAACTCGTCACGGTTTTCGGTGGTTCCGGATTCGTCGGCCGCCACGTCGTGCGGGCGCTCGTCAAGCGCGGCTATCGGGTGCGGGTCGCGGTGCGCCGCCCGGACCTCGCAGGTTTCCTGCAGCCGATCGGCACTGTCGGCCAGATCCATGCCGTGCAGGCCAATCTGCGCTATCCCGCCTCGGTTGCCGCTGCCGTGAAGGGCGCTGACGCCGTCATCAACCTCGTCGGCATCATGCAAGAGCAGGGGCGCCAGAGCTTCCTGGCCGTGCAGGCGAACGGTGCACGCGCCGTGGCCCAGGCCTGCGCTGCCGCAGGCATCACCCGGCTGGTCCATGTCTCGGCGCTCGGCGCGGTTGCCGAATCGGCCTCGACCTATGCCCGCACCAAGGCCGAGGGCGAGGCCGCCGTGTTCGCCGCCGTGCCAGGCGCGGTCGTGCTGCGGCCTTCCGTGATGTTCGGACCGGAGGACACCTTCTTCAACCGCTTCGCCTCGATGGCGCGGATGCTGCCGGTGCTGCCGCTGGTCGGCGATGGCGCGACGAAGTTCCAGCCGGCCTTCGTCGGCGACGTCGCCGAGGTGGCGGCGCGTGCGGTCGATGGCACGGTGCAGGGCGGGCGCGTCTACGAGCTTGGCGGCCCGGAGGTCATGAGCCTGCGCCAGGTCCTCGAGGAGGTCTGCCGCGTGACTGGCCGCAAGCGCCTGCTGGCGCCGCTGCCTTTCCCGCTGGCGCGGATCATGGGCAGCGTGCTGCAGGTGCTGGACACGCTGACGCTCGGTCTGATTCCTGACGAGCTGGTCCTGACCCGTGATCAGGTGACGCTGCTGCAAAGCGACAACGTCGTCTCCTCGGCCGCGGCCAAGGAAGGCCGGGACTTCGCCGGGATTGGCATTGCTCCGACTTCGGTCGAGGCGATCATCTCCTCCTATCTCTGGCGCTTCCGCAAGGCCGGCCAGTTCGACACTGCCCGGGCGAGCTGAGCGGCAGCGCCGGGAGGCGACGATGCCGTTCGATCTCGTCATCTACGATTGCGACGGCACGCTGATCGATAGCGAGACGCTCTACAGCGAGGTCAGTCTCGTGCTCTGCCACGAGATCGGCCTGACGCAGTGGACGATCGAGGATTATAACGCGCATCTCGTCGGCATTCCGCTTGCCGATGGCTTCAAGGTGATCGAAGCGGCGCTCGGCCGCCGGCTGCCGGCCGATTTCGAGAGCAGAATCGAGGACGGCGTGGCTGCCCGGCTCGAACGCGAGCTGCGGGCGCTGCCGGGGGTGCGGGAGGCGTTGCCTCTGCTCGCCGGGCGCCGTTGCGTTGCTTCCTCGACCAGCCTCGAACCGTTGCGGCGCAACCTCGGCCTCGCCGGCCTTCTCGACCTGTTCGATCCGCATGTCTTTTCGGCGTCGCAGGTCGCCCGCGGCAAGCCGGCGCCTGACGTCTTCCTCTTCGCCGCTGCGCAGATGGTTGTTCAGCCGGCAAATTGCCTCGTCCTGGAGGATTCCGTGCCGGGCGTGCAGGCTGCGCGGGCGGCGGGCATGCAGGTGGTGGGCTTCACCGGAACGGCCCATGACAAGCCGCGTATGCGCGATCGCCTGCTGGCTGCAGGGGCCACTGGCGTGATCGACACCTATCGGGACTGGCCGGGCGAGGCGGCGCGGCTCGCGGAGCTCCACGCCGCCTGAGGCGCCCGGCTTTCAGATCGCCATGCGTCCCACGGGCGCATAGCGATCTATCGCTTTGTCAGAACATCGGATTCTGCCGAAAAGTGGATTCCACTTTTCGGTCCGCTGCTAGAGCATGCTCGGCAGCACGCGATCCGGCGGCTTGTGGCCGTCCATGAAGGTCTTGATGTTGACGATGACCTTCTCGCCCATGTCGGCGCGGCCCTCATGGGTGGCCGAGCCCATATGCGGGAGGACGACGACCTTGTGCTGGCGGGCGAGCTTGAGCAGTCGCGGATTGACGGCGGGCTCGCTCTCGAACACGTCGAGGCCCGCGCCGGCGAGTTCTCCGGCTTCCAGCATGCGGGCGAGCGCCGTCTCGTCGACGATCTCGCCGCGTGCGGTGTTCACCAGGATCGCGTCCGGCTTCATCAGCTTGAGGCGGCGCGCCGAGAGCAGGTGATAGGTTGCCGGCGTATGCGGGCAGTTCACCGAGACGATATCCATCCGCGCCAGCATCTGGTCGAGCGAATCCCAGTAGGTTGCATCGAGCCTCTCCTCGGTGCGCGGATCGACCCGGCGGCGGTTGTGATAGTGGATCGACAGGCCGAAGGCGGCGGCGCGCTTCGCCACGGCCTGGCCGATGCGTCCCATGCCGACGATCCCGAGGCGCTTGCCGGTGATGCGCCGGCCAAGCATCCAGGTCGGCGACCAGCCGGCCCAGTCGTCGTCGGGGATGACGCGGGCGCCCTCGGCGATCCGGCGCGCCACGGCAAGGATCAGCGCGATCGTCATGTCGGCGGTGTCGTCGGTCAGCACGCCGGGCGTGTTGGTGACGGTGATGCCGCGCTGCACGGCGCTGGCGACGTCGATATTGTCGACGCCGTTGCCGAAATTGGCGATGAGCCGGAGCTGGTCCCCGGCCTGCGCGATGATGGCGGCGTCGATCTTGTCGGTGACTGTCGGGACCAGCACGTCGGCGGTCTTCACGGCTTCGACGAGGGCGGCCTGCGACATCGGCTTGTCATCGATGTTGAGCCTGGCGTCGAACAGCTCGCGCATTCGGGTTTCCACCACCGCGGGCAGCTTGCGCGTCACCACGACCAGGGGTTTCTTCTTCGACATGCCGGTCACCCTTCCGTCATCCGTATTCGCCGCGGCCTTCAACCAGCCATTAACCCTGCTGGCCCAGGAATGGAGCGGTTGCGCAGCCCCGTATGAGTTGTCTATGCGGCGGCGCAGCGGAAGACAACTTGACCCTTCGCCGGGGGCAGGGTGCCGAACAGGGAGAACGGCGGATGAAGGTTACGACGATGCGCCAAATCGCCCTGATCGGCGCACTCTTCATCGGTTCGTCGCTCACCGCCGCCGCGCAGGACATGCAAGCGGGCTCCGTCACGGGCCTTCCGGTGCCGCGCTATGTCAGCCTAAAGACGGACCGGGTGAATTTGCGCGAGGGGCCGTCGAAGGAGCATCGCACCCGCTGGGTCTATCAGCGCGCCGGGCTGCCGGTCGAGGTGACGGCGGAATTCGAGACCTGGCGCCGCGTGCGCGATGCCGACGGCACCGAGGGCTGGGTGCTGCACAGCCTGCTTTCCGGACGCCGCACTGCGCTCGTGGCGCCGTGGTCCCGGAACAAGGACGAGGTGTTCCCGATGCGTAGCAGCGCATCGGAGGACGCGAACGTGGTCGCCCGGCTGCAGGCGGGGGTCGTCACGAATGTCAACTCCTGCGCCAATGCCTGGTGCCGCGTCAGCGTCGGCAACATCATCGGCTTTATCCGCCAGGAGCGCCTCTGGGGCGTCTATCCGAACGAAAAGGTTGACTGAGACGGGCGGGCAGTCGGGGCTACTGCCGGGTTAGCGTCATCAGCGGCCGGCCGCCCCGGTCGAGCAAGGCGAGCCGCCCCGTGCGACGCTCGATGCTCCAGCGATGTACCCGCTCGAGAGTCTTCAGGAAGCGCTGCTCCTGATTCATCACGTCGGGTGCGCAGGCCATCATCGTCGAGACCATGCGCGAGAACCGGATCGTCCGGCCCCGGACGGTCGCGTTGCCGCCAAACCCGTTGCAGCCGCCGCGTCCGGACACTCTGCCATCGTCGGCGATGGTGATGGCGGTCGTGATCGAAGCCGGTGTCTCGGCGCCGCCGAGACTGGCGAGGCGCCAGCTCCCGATAGGGGAGGAGGCCGGTGTGGCCGGCTGATCCTGCGCCGCCACGCGCTGGACCCAGATTTCGGTCTGGTCCGGCCCGCCTGCAAAGACGCCGTGTCGTTCCGTGGTGGTGAAGAGCAGCTGTCCCCGATCGAGGATGCGTGCCTGCAGCGCGTAGCTGCGCCGCGGTTCGATCTGCTGCGAATCGAAATGCAGGGTCCAGGGCGCCGGGATGCGCCGTCCGGAGACACGGGTTTCGGCGATGGTGCGAGCCGGCGCGTCGGCCAGGGAGACATCGAGGAGCTTGACCTCGACGATCGCGCTCGGTGGCAGCAGCATGCGCTCGCGATAGGACACGGTGCCGCTCAGCGTCCGCGGCGCCGCGACAGCGGGAATGGAGGGAAGAGCCGCGGCGAAAGCCAGCCCCGCGAAGGTCCGCCGCGAGATCAGGGGGCGGAGAGAGCGCATCGTCATCGACCTTTCAAGCGAAAGGAGGCCGGCTCAGCCGTCAATCTTGCGCAGCCGCACCACGACGTCGACGCGTGCGATTTGGTAGCCCTCGGGCGGTGTCGGCAGGCTGGCGACGTCGATCTCCTGCGCCGGGATATCGATGACCCGGTTCTCGCCTTCCACGACGAAATGGTGATGCTCGTGATCGGCCGTGTCGAAATAGGCCTTGGCGCCGTCGAGCGTCAGTTCGCGCAGGAGACCTGCCTCGGTGAACTGGCGCAGCGTGTTGTAGATCGTCGCGAGCGAGACCGGGATCCGCTCCTTCATCGCCTCTTCATAGAGCATCTCGGCGCTGACATGGCGCTGGCCCTTGGCGAAGAGCACCCAGCCGAGCGAAACGCGCTGGCGGGTTGGCCGCAGGCCGACACGCCGCAACTTCTGCCGGACATCGTGGAAGGGGCAGCCCTGCCGCACAACCAAGCCGTCGCCCTGGTTTTGCGAAGTCAGATCGCTCATGCCAATTCTCGTTCTCGTGTCTTTGTTCGCAACGGGCGCCCGCAGCTCCGCCGGTTTATTGAAATCATCCTAAAGAAATGTAGGACCTCAGCTTCACCGTCGCAAGCACGACACCGACTTCCTAGCGGATGAAGGCCCTGTCCGCTTTGATCTGGCGCATGGCTGCGGCTGTTTTTGACGCTGGCGTGTGGGTCGGCGCGCCTGCGCCCTTTCGTTTCGGGTTCCCGCTGTGTTAGGCACGGCGCAGAATATGCCGTGCCGAATCCAGCCGGCGCAAAGGAGCGGAACGGGAATGCAGCGTCAGTCGTCTTTCAGCTACGAGGAGATCCTCGCCTGTGGCCGCGGGGAACTGTTCGGGCCGGGCAACGCGCAGCTGCCGCTGCCGCCGATGCTGATGTTCGACCGCATCACCGAGATCGCCGAAGAGGGCGGTGAGCACGGCAAGGGCCTCGTCCGTGCCGAGTTCGACATCAAGCCCGACCTCTGGTTCTTCGATTGCCATTTCAAGGGTGATCCGGTGATGCCGGGCTGCCTCGGCCTCGATGCGCTCTGGCAGCTCACCGGCTTCTTCCTTGGCTGGCTCGGCCTGCCGGGCCGCGGCCGCGCGCTCGGCGTCGGCGAGGTGAAGTTCGCCGATCAGGTGCTGCCGACGGTCAAGCGGGTCGTCTATGGCGTCGACTTCAAGCGCGTCTTCAAGTCGAAGCTCGTGCTCGGCATTGCCGATGGCTGGCTCGAGGCGGACGGCGAGCGCATCTATACGGTCAGCGACATGCGCGTCGGCCTGTTCAAGCCGGAATCGGCCTGAGGAAAAACGCACCGCGACCTTGCGCGCTGCTGCTGCGAGGTCCATTTGCGCGGTACGAATCCAGAGCGGCGGGCCAGCCCGCCGCGTGCTCACAGCTGGAGTGAAGCGAGCATGAGACGCGTCGTCGTCACCGGGATGGGCATCGTCTCGTCCATCGGCAACAACACGCAGGAGGTCCTGGCCTCGCTGCACGAAGCGAAATCGGGCATTTCCCATGTCGCCGACTTCGCCGCGCACGGCTTCCGCAGCCAGGTCGCGGGCGTTCCCACGCTCGATCCTGCGACCGTGCTCGACCGGCGTGCCATGCGTTTCCACGGCGGCGGTTCGGCCTGGAATCAGGTCGCGATGGAGCAGGCGATCGTCGATGCCGGGCTCGAACCGGCCGAAGTCAGCAACGAGCGGACCGGCATCGTCATGGGCTCGGGCGGTCCCTCGACCCGCGCGCTGATCGACGCCTATGACAAGGCCCGCGAGAGCGGCTCCTCCAAGAAGGTCGGCCCCTTCGCCGTGCCGAAGGGCATGTCCTCGACCGCCTCGGCCACGCTCGCGACCTGGTTCAAGATCAAGGGCGTCAACTATTCGATCTCCTCGGCCTGCGCGACCTCCAACCACTGCATCGGCAATGCCTACGAGCTGATCCAGTGGGGCAAGCAGGACATGATCTTCGCCGGTGGCTGCGAGGAGCTGGACTGGACGCTCTCCGTCCTCTTCGACGCCATGGGCGCGATGTCCTCCGACTTCAACGATCGGCCGTCGGTCGCCTCCCGTGCCTATGACGTCCGGCGCGACGGCTTCGTCATCGCCGGCGGCGCTGGCGTCGTCGTGCTGGAAGAGCTGGAGCACGCCAAGGCGCGCGGCGCCAAGATCTATGGCGAGATCGTCGGTTATGGCGCGACCTCGGACGGCTACGACATGGTCGCCCCCTCGGGCGAGGGCGCGGAGCGCTGCATGCGCATGGCGCTGCAGGGTGTGAAGGCCAAGGTCGACTACATCAATCCGCACGGCACCTCGACCCCGGTCGGCGACGCCAAGGAAATCGAGGCGATCCGCGCCGTGTTCGGCGCCGGCGAGAAGAGCCCGCCGATCTCCGCGACAAAGTCGCTCACCGGCCACTCGCTCGGCGCGACCGGCGTGCAGGAGGCGATCTACTCGCTGCTGATGCTCAACAATGATTTCATCTGCGAGAGCGCCCATATCGAGGAGCTCGACCCCGCCTTTGCCGACATGCCGATCGTGCGCAAGCGCATCGACAATGCCGGACTCGGCTGCGTCCTCTCGAACTCCTTCGGTTTCGGCGGCACCAACGCCACCATCGTGATGAAGCGCCTGGAGGCCTGAGGCCGCCATGCTCTTCATGGTGATCGAGCATTTCGATCAGGCCCGCGTGAAGGATGTCTACGCCCGCTTCCATGAGCGCGGGCGTATGGCGCCGGAAGGCTTGCGCTACGTCGAAAGCTGGGTCGCCGCCGATCTGGGACGCTGCTTCCAGATCATGGAATGCGACGATGTCGCTCTGCTGCAGGAATGGGTTCTGCGGTGGAGCGATCTTGCCCGCTTCGAGATCGTCCCTGTAGCGGCGTCGAAGGCGGCGGCTGCCGCGGTGCTGAAATCCTAGTTGTGCTGCGTCACGTTCGCCGCCCGTGCAACGGGCGTGCAATCCGCAGATGCCGTTCAGGCTTGACGAGCCAGAGTTGCCGAGCGTTTTCCTCCTCTCCCGCCATCCGACCCGTTCCTGAAGATCTCTCTCAGAGTGTGCCATGCTCCCGCTGATGCATAACAAGCGCGGCCTCATCATGGGCGTCGCCAACCAGAACTCGATTGCCTGGGGCATTGCCCGCACCCTTCACGCGCATGGTGCCGAGGTCGCTTTCACCTATCAGGGCGATGCGCTGGGCAAGCGCGTCCGCCCGCTGGCGGAAAGCCTCGGCTCGAATCTGGTCATCCCCTGCGACGTCGAGGACATCGCTTCCGTCGACGCGGCCTTTGCGGCTCTCGACGAGGCCTGGGGTGGCGATCCCGAGCGCAGCACGCTCGACTTCGTCGTCCACGCCATCGGCTTCTCCGACAAGAACGAGCTCAAGGGGCTCTATGCCGACACCTCGCGCGAGAACTTCTCGCGCACCATGGTGATCTCCTGCTTCTCCTTCACCGAGATCGCCAAGCGCGCCGCGGACCGCATGCCGAAGGGCGGCAGCATGATCACGCTGACCTATGGCGGCTCGACCCGGATCATGCCGAACTACAATGTCATGGGCGTGGCCAAGGCGGCGCTCGAGGCGAGCGTGCGCTATCTCGCCGGTGACTACGGCCCGCGCGGCATCCGCGTGAACGCTCTCTCGCCCGGGCCGGTGCGGACGCTGGCCGGTGCCGGCATCTCGGATGCGCGCGCCATGCTGTCCTGGCAGCGGGCCAACTCGCCGCTGCGCAAATCCGTCTCGCTCGATGAGATCGGCGGCTCGGCTCTATACTATCTTTCTGACCTGTCGGGTGGTGTAACAGGCGACATCCACCACATCGACGCCGGCTATCACATCACTTCGATGCCGACGCTCGACAGCCTGCGCGCCGCCGACAGCGGCAACGGGGAGTAGACGGAACCCTGCGGCGGGACCATCGTTCTCCCCGGATCGGAAGGAGGACGTGCGATGGCCCTGGTCAAGTACGAGATCGTCGAGCACGATGGCGGGTGGGCCTATAAGGTCGGCGACGTGTTGTCGGAAACCTTCCGTTCGCATGAGGCGGCGCTGAAGGCCGCCACGCGGGCGGCGGCACGTCAGATGGTCGCCGGCCACACCGATGGCATCGTCTATCAGGACAAGGACGGCCAGTGGCACCAGGAACTGGCCGATGGCCACGACCGGCCCGCGACCGAGGTCATCGACGAGCCCTAGAGGCGGTGCGCTTCGCCTCCGATCCAAGCCGATCAGGCCGGGAGCGTCTCTGGGGCACGCGCCGATCGAACCGAAACGCGATCGGATGCGGCTTCAGCGCGCGGTGAAGAAGGTCAGCAGCACCTTGCTGTTCTCGCCGAGGAGGCAGAGAAAACGGCGGGGCTTGTCGGAGCGGTCGGTCCGGAGATAGGCCTCACCCATCACGATGCGCGTAACCGGAATGGTCTCGATCTTCGATTCCGACACTGCGACCGTGGTGCCGTCCTCGTCGATATAGATGTCCTTGATCTCCGGCTCCCTGGCGTGGAGCGTCTGGAGCGCCGCTGCCTTGCAGGTCGCGATTTCCGGCGTGGCCGGCTTCTCGCTCTTCGGTGGGACTTCTTGTGCGAAGGCGGAAGCCGATAGCGCGGTGGAGATCAGAACGGCGGCGAGGCAGCGGAGCATGCAGAAGCACTCACATCGATAATGGAGAGTGCTGAACGCTTCAGGAGGCCGTCGGTTCAAAAAAGAAAGCCCGCCGATAGGCGGGCTTTCGTAGGAGAGGGCTCAGAGACCGAGCTTCTTCTTGCGCTGGCCCAGCGTGCGCAGGCGCAGAGCGTTGAGCTTGATGAAGCCTGCCGCGTCGCGGTGGTCATAGGCCACGGCGCCTTCCTCGAAGGTGACGAGGTCCTGATCGTAGAGCGAGTAGTCGCTAGAGCGGCCGATGACGTGGACGCCGCCCTTGTAGAGCTTGAGGCGGACGTCGCCGGTGACGAATTCCTGGCTCTTGTCGATCAGCGCCTGCAGCATCTCGCGCTCCGGCGAGAACCAGAAGCCGTTATAGATCAGCTCGGCGTACTGCGGCATGATCTGGTCCTTGAGATGCGCCGCGCCGCGGTCGAGCGTGATCGATTCGATGGCGCGATGGGCCGCATGCAGGATCGTGCCGCCGGGCGTCTCGTACATGCCGCGGCTCTTCATGCCGACGAAGCGGTTCTCGACGAGGTCGAGCCGGCCGATGCCGTTGTCGCGGCCGAGATCGTTGAGCTTGGCGAGCAGCGTCGCCGGCGAGAGTTTCTCGCCGTCGATCGCGACCGCGTCGCCCTTCTCGAAGGAGACCGTGACGATCGTCGGGGTGTCCGGCGCGTCCTCCGGCGAGATCGTGCGCGAATAGACGTAATCGGGCACCTCGACCGCCGGATCCTCCAGCACACGGCCTTCCGAGGACGCGTGCAGCAGGTTGGCGTCGACGGAGAAGGGGGCCTCGCCGCGCTTGTTCTTGGCGATCGGGATCTGGTGCTGCTCGGCGAAGGCGATGAGCTGCTCGCGCGAGCGCAGATCCCATTCCCGCCAAGGCGCGATAACGACGACATCGGGCTTCAACGCATAGGCGGTGAGCTCGAAGCGGACCTGGTCGTTGCCCTTGCCGGTGGCGCCGTGGGAGACGGCGTCGGCGCCGGTCTTCTCGGCGATCTCGATCAGCTTCTTGGCGATCAGCGGCCGCGCGATCGAGGTTCCCAGCAGATAGACGCCCTCATAGGCGGCATTCGCCCGGAACATCGGGAAGACGTAGTCGCGCACGAATTCCTCGCGCAGGTCCTCGATATAGATGTTCTCCGGCTTGATACCGAGCAGCAGCGCCTTGTCGCGGGCAGGGCCGAGCTCCTCACCCTGACCGAGATCGGCCGTGAAGGTCACGACCTCGCATCGATAGGTGGTCTGCAGCCATTTGAGGATGATCGAGGTGTCGAGTCCGCCGGAGTAGGCGAGGACGACCTTCTTCACGCTGCTGTCAGCCATCTGATCAATTTCCTGCTGGCGGCCCGCGGGCCGCGTTTCGGACGCAATGGCGCACTATCGCAGGGTTCGGGGCGAAGCAATCGGAACCTTCTGATCGATCCCGCGTCGTCCTGTGATGGGTCGGCGTTGGCGACGGCGTCGTCCCACTTTCCGATAGCGCCCGTTCGCGGCGCTTGCGGTCGTGCTTCGGAGGGCGCAGGCTCATCGATGCGCGACACGAGATGACGACCTGTTCGGAGGCTGAATGCCGAATCGTCCCGTTCTGGACTTCTGGTATGAGTTCGCGTCGCCCTATTCCTGCCTGAGTGCACTCAGAATCGAGAAGCTGGCCGAGGAGGCCGGTGTCTCCTTGCGCTGGCGGCCTTTCCTGCTGGGGCCGATCTTTGCTGCGCAGGGTTGGAACAGCTCGCCCTTCGCACTCTTCCCCAGCAAGGGCCGTTACATGTGGCGCGACACGGCTCGGCGCGCCCGGCGGCAGGGGTTCAGCTTCATCAAGCCCGACAATTTTCCCCAGAATTCGCTGACCGCGACGCGGTTGGCGCTGGCCGGCCGCGAAGCGGGGTGGACGCCGGTCTTTTCGCGGGCTCTGTTCCGGGCCCAGTTCTGCGAAGGCAAGAACATCGCGGAGGAAGCCGTATTGACGGCGGCGCTGAAGGAGGCCGGCAGCGATCCCAATGTCGCGCTGCCGCTGTCGCGCAGCGAGGAGGTCAAGGGCCGGCTCAAAGCCGAGATCGAATATGCCAAGTCCATCGGCATCTTCGGCGCGCCCTTCTTCGTCGCCGGCGATGGTGAATTGTTCTGGGGCGACGATCGGTTGGAGGAAGCGCTCGAATGGGCGCAGGACGGGCGCTGAAATCGTGATCGTGGATCGCCGCCGGCTCCTGGCGGCGGGCGCAGGTTTCTTTCTGGCTCCCGCTGCGCTGGCGCGCCCGTCCCTGTCCGGCGACGCGCCGGGCTACGATATGCGCGAACTCAGCGCCGTGCCCAATGAGCCTGCCATCGGCCGCCGCTATTGGTCTCCGGGTCTGAACGAAGGCTACATTCCCCAGGGCCTGACGGTCTATCGCGACGAGATCCTGATCGCCGCCTATCGCAGCAGCGAGCGTGATCAGGACAATGGTCCGTCCCAGCTCTTTCGCCTGTCCCGCACCGATGGGCGTTTGCTCGGTAGCTTCGCCTTGCCGGCGACCTACGGCCATCCGGGTGGCCTCGCCATGGTCAAGGACACGCTGTTCGTTGCCAATTCGGGACGTCTGCTCGCGCTCGATTTTAAGGAATCCTGCCGCGTTGGCGAATGCGTGCCGCTGAAGGAGGCGCGCGTCGACAAGGCGATGGGACCTTCGTTCCTTGCTGCATCCGGCGACAGGCTCTGGTTCGGTCCCTTCCGCCGCGAGGGCATGCCTAGCCTCCATGCCGTGCCGGTCGCCCGGGTGCTGTCCGGGAGCGAGGCGGCGATCGGCCTCGCGGATGCGGCGGCGACCATCCCGCTGCCGCTCCTCGCGCAGGGCGCGACCTTCGGCGATGACGGGAGCATCTGGATATCGCAGAGCGCCGGCAATCGACCCGCATACCTGTCGAGGCTCGACAGCCGCACCGGCGCCGTCCTGGCGCGTTACGCGGCCCCCGGCGGCATCGAAGACCTCGGCCGCGCGCCGGACGGCAAGCTCTGGGCGGTCAGCGAGGCCGGGACGCAGCGCTGGAACCGCTGGAGCACCTTCTATCCGCTCGTTTTCGAGATCGACCCCGCGAAGCTGGTCGTCGCCTGATCAGCCTTGGCCGGGCGCTGCCGGCGGGCGGGACCAGGGGCCGCGCGCCGCCGTCTCCTCCACCATGGTCTGCAGGTCCTGACGTTCGGCGAGCTTGGGCGGGTGCGGCGGCATCTCCGGCATGCGTCCGCCCGCTGTCTCGATCAGCGCCTGCACGCGCTTGGTGACGGAAGGGTGGGTCGAGAACAGATCGGCGAAATCGTCGGGGTCGTTCTCGAAGCACATGTCCATCACGCCGGAGGGAATGCCGTCGATGTCGGCCCGGCCGGAAATCTTGAGCAGGGCCGAGATCATCGCATCCGGGTTCTTGGTCAGCTCGACCGCTCCGGCATCGGCCAGATATTCGCGCGACCGCGACAGAGACAGCCGGATCAGTACGGCCAGGAACCAGGAAATCGCGATCACCGCGACGCCGATGACGATCGCCAGCCCGTTGCCCTTCTTGGAATCGTCCGACGAAACCCTGATCCTGCTGCGGCCGAAACCGCGGAACACGATCTCGCCGATGAAGGAGACCACGCCGGCGATCACCACCGCGACCACCATCAGCCGGACATCGCCGTTGCGGATATGGGTCAGCTCATGGGCGAGCACCGCCTCGACCTCGGCGTCGTTGAGCTGTGCCAGCAAGCCGCTGGTGACGGTCACGGTGAACTGCTTGTCGTTCACGCCGCTGGCGAAGGCGTTGAGCGCATCGCTCTCCATGATGGCGAGCCTGGGCATCGACAGGCCGCGCGAGATGCAGAGATTCTCCAGCATCCGGTAGAGCTTGGGGTTGTCCGCCTGCGTGATGCCCCTGGCGCCGGTCACCGCGCCGATCAGCGCGACATTGATGCGGAAGCCGACGAAGATCCAGAGGATCGTCGCCAGCGTGATGAAGGGAAACCAGGAGCGGAAGATGCGGTTCGCCTCGCCGAAGACGGTTTGCCCGCGCGGCACGCCGCCATAGCCATACGCGATCAGCAGCAGGCCCCAGGCGGTGAGGTAGACGAGCAGGAAGAGCCCGGCGATCAGGAGGTTGGACCTGATCCGGTTGTTGCGCTGATGGGTATAGAGCCCGAAGGCCTGAGCCATCGCTCGCGCTCCCCCTGCCTGCCGCCGGCAGTCTTGCGCTAGAACTTCACGCTCGGCGCGACCTCGATCTGGGCACGCGCGGTCTCGCCGACATCGAAGAATTCGCGCTGCGTGAAGCCCATCTGCGGGGCGAACAGCACGGCCGGGAAGGCCTGGATCGCCGCGTTGAACTCGCCGACCGCATTGTTGAAGAAGCGCCGCGCCGCCGCGAGCTTGTCCTCGACATTGCCGAGATCCACCTGCAGCTGCTGGAAGTTCGCGCTGGCCTTGAGGTCGGGATAAGCCTCGCCCAGCGCCAGCAGCCGCCCGACGGCACCGGAAAGCTGCTGCTCGGCGGCCGCCTTGTCGTGCACGCCGCTGGCGCCCTGGGCGGCGTTGCGGGCGGCGATCACCGCGTCGAGCGTCGACTTCTCATGTGTCGCATACCCCTTTACCGTCTCGACGAGGTTGGGGATCAGGTCGTGGCGCTGCTTGAGCTGGACGTCGATGTCGGCGAAGGCCTGGTTGACGCGCTGCCGCATCGTCACGAGCCCGTTATAGGTCATGATCGCATAGACGACGAGGGCCACGATCAGCCCGAGTATGACCCAGCCCATGCAAAGCTCCCCTTGTGCCGGCCCTAGAGCATGCACACTGGCACGGCCGGAGACCTCGGAAAAGCGGCAGAAAGCTTGCTCTGACGACCGGAGTGGATTACATCGCCCTTGTCCGAAGGGCCGTGATCGATCATGCGCCGGGGGCGGTCTTCGAGACCTGCTCCCGTTTCGTGCTGGAAGCGGGCCCTTTGGATACGGATCGAACCGGCGGCATGGCGCCTCCGGCCCCGAGTATATCGGGGCGGGATTCCTCCGAGAGGAGAAGCTGACGGTAGCGGTCCGGAACGCAACACCAGCCCAGGCGCCCAAGCCGGACATCCGCGGGATACGCGGCCGGCTCCCAGGAGATTACATGTCTGCAGTTGAAAGCTACAGCGCGGGTCGCGAGGATTTCGCCGCCCTGCTCGAAGAGTCCTTCACCCGGAACGAGGCCCTCGAAGGCTCCGTCATCAAGGGCAAGGTCGTCGCCATCGAGAAGGATATGGCGATCATCGACGTCGGTCTGAAGACCGAAGGTCGCGTCGCGCTCAAGGAATTCACCGGCCCCGGCCGTGAGCAGGAACTGAACGTCGGCGACGAGGTCGAGGTCTATCTGGACCGGATCGAGAACGCGCTCGGCGAAGCCGTCATCTCGCGCGACAAGGCTCGTCGCGAAGAGAGCTGGGTCAAGCTCGAGAAGGCCTTCGAGGCCCGCGAGAAGGTCACCGGCATGATCTTCAACACCGTCAAGGGCGGCTACACCGTCGACCTCGACGGCGCCGTGGCCTTCCTGCCGCGCTCGCAGGTCGACATCCGCCCGATCCGCGACGTTGGCCCGCTGATGGGCCAGCCGCAGCCCTTCGAGATCCTCAAGATGGATCGTCGCCGCGGCAACATCGTCGTGTCGCGCCGCACCGTCCTCGAAGAGACCCGCGCCGAGGCTCGCTCCGAGCTCGTCGCCTCGCTCGAAGAGGGCCAGGTCATCGACGGCGTCGTCAAGAACATCACCGAATACGGTGCGTTCGTTGACCTCGGCGGCATCGACGGCCTGCTGCACGTCACCGACATGGCGTGGCGCCGCGTGAACCATCCGTCCGAGGTCGTGACCATCGGCCAGACGGTCAAGGTCAAGATCATCAAGATCAACCAGGACACGCACCGCATCTCGCTCGGCATCAAGCAGCTGCTGGCCGATCCGTGGGATGGCATTGCCGAGCGTTACCCGGTCGGCACCCGCCTCAAGGGCCGCGTGACCAACATCACGGACTACGGCGCGTTCGTCGAAGTGGAGCCGGGCATCGAAGGCCTGATCCACGTCTCCGAGATGTCCTGGACCAAGAAGAACGTCCACCCCGGCAAGATCGTCTCGACCTCGCAGGAAGTCGACGTCGCGATCCTCGAGGTCGATCCGGTCAAGCGCCGCATCTCGCTCGGCCTCAAGCAGACCCTGCGCAACCCGTGGGAGCTCTTCGCGGAGCAGCACCCGTCGGGCTCGACGGTCGAGGGCGAGGTCAAGAACAAGACCGAGTTCGGCCTGTTCCTGGGTCTCGAAGGCGATATCGACGGCATGATCCATCTCTCGGATCTCGACTGGAACCGTCCGGGCGAGCAGGTCATCGAGGAATACAAGAAGGGCGACGTCCTGCAGGCCGTCGTTCTCGATGTGGACGTCGAGAAGGAGCGTATCTCGCTCGGCCTGAAGCAGCTCGGCGGCGATCCCTTCGTGGATGCCGGCGAGTTCAAGAAGGGTCAGATCGTCACCTGTGAGGTGGTTGAGGTGAAGGAGTCGGGTCTCGACGTTAAGATCGCCGACACCGACATGATGACCTTCATCAAGCGCGCCGAGCTGGCCCGCGATCGCTCCGAGCAGCGCCCCGAGCGCTTCGCGGCCGGCGAGCGCATCGACGCCCGCGTCGTGCTCTTCGACAAGAAGGCCCGCAAGATCCAGGTCTCGGTCAAGGCTCTGGAGATGGCTGAGGAGAAGGAGGCGATCGCCCAGTTCGGTTCGTCCGACTCCGGCGCCTCGCTCGGCGACATTCTGGGCGCCGCGCTCAAGAAGGCCACCGACAAGAAGTGAGGTTTCGGCCGCGGAAGCGGCCGGCCTTCGAATTCGGCCCGCGCGGAGAAATCCGCGCGGGCTTTTGTTTCGGCTGATTATCCTCAGCCCTCATCCTGAGGAGCCGCGCAGCGGCGTCTCGAAGGATGCTCCAGTGCGCTCTGGAACATCCTTCGAGACGCGGGCTGCGCCCGCTCCTCAGGATGAGGGCTGGCCTGTCCATCTCGCGAAAGGAGCCCGCCATGACCCCCGCCGCTATCGGCATCGACTTCGGCACCACCAACAGCGTCGTCGCGTTGGCGGGAGCGGACGGCTCGGTCATGACACGCTCCTTCGTCACCAGGCAGGGCGCGGTCGACGCCTATCGCTCGGCGCTGATGTTCTGGCGCGAGGGGCGCCCGCCCGAGACCCGCGTCACCCATGTCAGCGGCCCCGATGCGCTCGACATGGCGCTGGGAATGACCGCCGAGCACCGCTTCCTGCAGTCGCTCAAGACCCATCTTTCCAGCCGCGCCTTTCAGGAAACCCGGCTGTTCGGCAAGCTTTTCCGGCTGGAGGATCTGATCGGCGTCTTCCTGGCCGATCTCTCGGCGGGCCTCGCCGGTCATGACGCGCTGCCACTGATATCCGGCCGCCCGGTCGTCTTCGCCGGCGAACGGCCCGACGAAGAGCTCGCGGTCGCCCGCCTCAAGGCCTCCTACGGCAAGGCCGGGATGAGCCAAGTCGATTTCGCCTATGAGCCGCTAGGCGCCGCCTATTGGTACGCACGCGATCTCAAGGAGCCGCAGACCATGCTGGTCGCCGACTTCGGCGGCGGCACCAGCGACTTCTCGGTGATGCGCTTTGAGCCGGGGGAGGGCGGCAGGCTTGAAGCCATCCCGCTTTCCCACGCCGGTGTCGGCGTCGCCGGCGACACCTTCGACTACCGCATCATCGAGCACGCCGTTTCGCCGGCGCTCGGCAAGGGCACGGATTATCGCTCCTTCGGCAAGCTCCTGCCGGTCCCCGCGCATTATCACGCCGCCTTCGCGCAATGGCACAAGCTCTCGCTGATGAAGAGCCGCGAGACCATGGCGGAGCTCAATGCCCTGATCCGCGAGGCGGTCGAGCCCGGCAAGCTCGAGGACCTGCTGACGGTGATCGAATACGATCTCGGCTACGAGCTCTATCGCGCCGTTTCTGCCGCCAAGGTCGCGCTCTCCGACAATGAGGCGACCACGCTGAGCTTCGGCCAGATGGGCGTCACCATCGAGAAGCAGATCCGCCGCACCGATTTCGAGCGCTGGATCGCCGACGACGTCGGCGCGATCGAAGCCGCGCTCGACCGCGCTCTGGCGGAGGCCGGTCTCGGCGGGGATCGCATCGAGGCGGTTTTCATGACCGGCGGAACCTCCTATGTCCCGGCGGTGCGCAGCCTGTTCGATCGACGTTTCGGCGCCGGGAAGGTGCATATCGGCGATGCCTTCCGCTCGGTCGCGAGTGGCCTCGCGCTGCTCGCGCTCGACCGGGCGCGCGTCTCGGTCGCGGCCTGAAGGCAAGCTCGCGCCTTGCCGGCCCGGCATGTCGGGTCTACATCACGGACCCGCAGCCGCCGCTCGCTTTCCGTTCGGCCGGGATCGGTCGAGCGAAAAGAATTCGCGCCAAATCAAAAAGTTGAGCATGCTCTGACCGCCAAGTCGGTTGGAACATGCTCCAGGAGTGCCCGATGTCGTCCGATGCCGACTTGCTCGCCGATCGCCGCAGCCTGCGGCGCAAGCTGACGCTCTGGCGCGTGCTTGCCGTGCTCGGTGTGATCGTCGCCGCAGTGGTCGGCGGCCTCGCCTGGAGGGGCGATAGCCCCGTGAGCCTGTCGAGCGCGCATATCGCGCGCGTCACCGTCTCCGGCTTCATCTCCGGCGATCGTCGCACGCTCGACCTGATCAAGTCGGTCGAGGACAGCAGCGTCGTCTCGGCCGTCRTTCTCAGGGTCGACAGCCCTGGCGGCACCACCTCCGGCTCGGAGGCGTTGCACACGGCGCTGCGCCAGCTCGCGGCCAAGAAGCCGATGGTCACCGTGGTCGACGGCGTCGCTGCTTCCGGCGGCTATATCGCTGCCATGGGCGCGGACCGCATCGTCGCGCGCCAGACCTCGCTCGTCGGTTCGATCGGCGTGCTCTTCCAGTTCCCCAATGTCTCGCATCTGCTCGATACGGTCGGCGTCAAGGTCGAGTCGATCAAGTCGAGCCCGCTCAAGGCCGCGCCGAGCGGCTTCGAGCCGACCTCTCCGGAGGCGCGCGAGGCGCTCCAGCGCGTCGTCGACGACAACTACGCCTGGTTCAAGCAGATGGTGCGCGACCGACGTCACCTCGCCGACGCCGAACTGGCCACCGTCTCGGACGGGCGGGTCCATTCCGGCCGCCAGGCACAGGCGCTGAAGCTGGTCGACCAGATCGGCGGCGAGACCGAGGCGATCGCCTGGCTCGAAAGCGAGAGGGGCGTCGCCAAGGATCTCAAGGTGCGGGACTGGCGTCGCCGCAGCGAATCCTCCTCCTTTGGCCTATGGAGCTTGGCCGAGGCGATGGCGCGCGGCGCGGGGCTCGAGGCACTGGCCGCGACGATCGCGCGGGCCGCGGACCAGCCGGTCGGCTTGCGGCTTGACGCGCCCTTGGCGCTCTGGCAGCCTGCCGCTGAAAAGTGATGTTGATACAAATGGTTATACTCCGGCGATGATTAAATCCGAACTCGTTCAGCGGATCGCTGATCAGAACACCCACCTTTATCAGCGCGACATCGAGAACATCGTCTCGGCCATCCTGGACGAGGTCGTGAAGGCTCTCGCGCGCGGCGACAGGGTGGAGTTGCGTGGCTTCGGCGCTTTCTCGCGCAAGGCGCGCTCCGCCCGCGTCGGCCGCAACCCCCGCACGGGCGATGCGGTGGAGGTCGAGGAGAAGTTCGTCCCCGTCTTCAAGACGGGCAAGGAGCTGCGGCTGCGCCTCAACGGCAAGTCGTAAGCCGAGAGCCGGCCGTTCCTGCCGGCACGGAGAACGTGATGAAGGCCTTTCTCAAGGCGTTGGTGCTGGTTCCAGTCGCGCTGCTGATCGTGCTGTTTTCGGTGGCGAACCGCGCGCCGGTGCGGGTTTCTCTCGATCCCTTCAGCCGGGACCTGCCGGCGCTCTCCTATGAGCTGCCGCTCTTCGCCGTGGTGCTGGCGGCGATCGCCGTCGGCGTCCTTGTCGGCGGCCTGGCGTCCTGGGTCGCCCAGGGCAAGCACCGCAAGGCTGCGCGCCGCAATCGTCGCGAGGTCGAGACCCTGCGCTCCGAGACGCAGGCCCTGCGTTCCGCCGTTCCCGATTCTGCCCTGCCGGCCCTGACCAGCGGACGTAATTGATGCGCCTTTTCGATGCGGCCGAGATCGACGCCGCCCTGAGCTACCCCGCCCTGATCGACATTCTCGATGACGCGTTCCGCAGCGAGGTCATCGCCCCCAAGCGCGGGCAATACGCGATCGAGCGGCCGGGCGAGGAAAGCGCCATTCTGCTGACCATGCCGGCCTGGAGCGGGCCGGATGTCGACAAGCCCTATATCGGTACGAAGATCGTCTCGGTCTTCTTCGGCAATGGCCGCCGCAACTTGCCCGGCGTGATGGGCGCCTATCTGCTGATGGATGGCGAAACCGGCGCGCCGCTCGCGGTGATGGACGGCAACCGCCTGACGACCTGGCGCACCGCCGCTGCCTCGGCCCTGGCTTCGCGCTACATGTCCAATCCGGAAGCCAGTCGCATGCTGATGGTCGGGGCCGGCGCGCTTTCGCCCTTCATCATCAAGGCGCATCGCTCGGTCCGGCCGCTGACCGAGATCGCGATCTGGGCCCGCCGTCCGGAGGCGGCCGAGGCTGTCGTCGCCGAACTGGCGAAGGATGGCATCGAAGCCCGTGCCACCATCGATCTCGAAGGCGAGGCGCGCACCGCCGACATCATCTCCTGCGCCACCAATGCGACCGAACCGCTGATCCACGGCCATTGGCTGAAGCGCGAGGCGCATCTCGATCTCATCGGCGGCTTCACCATGCAGATGCGCGAGGCCGATGCCGATGCGCTGCATCGTGCCCGTGTCGTGGTCGATTCCAGCAAGGCGATCGACGAGGGCGGCGATGTCGCCGTCGCGATTGCCGAGGGCAGCTACAGCGCCGACCAGGTCGCAGGCACCTTGGCCGATCTCTGCCATGGCAGGATCGCCGGCCAGATCGAGGGCGGCGGCATCACGCTGTTCAAGTCGGTCGGCGTCGCGCTCGAGGATCTGGCGGCTGCCATCGCGGTCTGGGACAATCGCGCCTGACGCCTGAGCCGTAGCGCGATCCCTGCCGATCAACTGCGCGCGGCTACGCCATAGGCGCGCCGCCGATGGCTCCGAGCAGCCACAGGATCAGCACGATGACGAGGACAAGGCCGAGCACGCCGCCGAGGCCGGCAGTGCCGTAGCTGCGGTGGCCGTAATACCCGCCGCCGCCAAGCAGCAGGATGACGAGCAGGACGATCAGGACGGTGGACATGGTAAGCTCCCGTAAATCGGTGCCCCTGTGGGGGGCGTTCCAACGGGAAACGCCGTCCGGAAATGGTCGGTTCCGAGCAAAGGCCTTCGGGATCATTCGAGCTTGATGCGGGCCCCCCGGATCGGGTCGCCCCATTTCCTCATTTCGGATTGCAGGAAGAGCAGGCCGCTTTCCGTCCCCTCGGCCCGAGGCTGCAATTCGCCGCGCCGCCTGCCCAGCCGTCGCGCTTGACCGCCGCCGAAGGTCGCGGCGATTCTGCCGTCATGCGCAATACCTCCCGAATCGCCGCCCTTCTCGCGTCGCTGGCTCTCCTGCCGACCGCCGCCCTGGCACAGTCGACCGCCGAGCAGGAGGCGAAGACGCGGGCCGCCAACATCGCCGCCTATCCTGATGCCGCCCGTGCGCTCTTCGGCCAGAAGACGACGCCGGCGAGCATGCAGGCGCGCGCCATCGGCTCCTATGCCCGCGGCTGCCTTGCCGGCGCCGAGGCGCTGCCGGTCGACGGGCCGAGCTGGCAGGTGATGCGGCTCAACCGCAATCGCAACTGGGGCCATCCGGTCCTGATCGATTACCTCGAAAAGCTCGCCCGCGACGTGCCTCGCATCACCGGCTGGCCGGGCCTTCTGGTCGGCGACATGTCGCAGCCGCGCGGCGGTCCGATGCTCACCGGCCACGCCTCGCATCAGATCGGGCTCGATGCCGATGTCTGGCTCACGCCGATGCCGAAGGGCCGGATCGACCGCGAGGGGCGCGAGAACATGCCAGCGGTCAACATGGCCCGCGCCGACTGGCGTGACGTCGATCCGCGCAACTGGACCCCGGCCCATACGCGCCTGATCAAGGCTGTTGCCGCCGAACCCCGCGTCGAGCGCATCTTCGTCAATCCGGCGCTCAAGGTTGCACTTTGCCGGGAGGCCGGGGCGGACAAGAGCTGGCTGGATAAGGTGCGGCCGATCTGGGGCCACAACTATCACTTCCACATCCGCATGGCCTGCCCGGCCGGCATGGCGAGCTGCCAGGGCCAGGAGCCGCCGAATTTCGGCGATGGTTGCGGGGCGGAGCTGAGCGGCTGGGTCGAGCGCCAGTATCAGGCGATCTTCAATCCGCCCAAGCCCAAGCCGGGTCCGAAGCCGAAGCCCAAGCCGCCGATGTCGCTCGATGCCCTGCCGCCGGAATGCCGCCAGGTGCTCGTTTCGCACTGAGGTCTCGCCTCAGCGCCTCCGCGGTACGCGCCCTGAGCTGTAGGCGAAGGGGTCGTGCTCGGGGTTGATCGGCATCGCCTCCTCGGAGCCCTGCTGGTCGACGACGCCCGAGCCGCCGCCATCGCCGAGGGCGGCCTCCTCCTCCGAGGGCTCGACCGCGCCGGGCAGGGCGAGCGGCCCGCGCGTTTCGCTTGGCAAGGGCTGAGGCTGGAAGCGTCCCTGGCGCTGGCGCGCGTCATATTGCTCCAGGAAGCGCTGCTGTGCGTCGAGGCTGTTGTCCTGGCCTCGCCCGTTGTTCGCGACCGGATAGCCGCCCTGCACGGCGCCGGGCGGACGCAGGCCTTCGTTCGGCTGGCGTAGCAGCGGCCCGCTGGCATAGGCCGTGGCAGCCGGCGCACTGCCGCGCGGAGATGCCGGGGCGTTCTGAGCCGAGGAATAGGGCCGGGCCGGGTCCGGCGGAGGCAGGTTGTAGTTCGGCGTGTATTTGATGATCGGCTTGCAGATATGCCGTCCCTTCGCGTGGCGGGCGAGGTCGATGTGGAGGTGGTCGTAATGCATCGGATCGGCGCCGGGGCCGAGCACGGTGCCGAAATAGGTGCAGGCGCCGACGAAGATCTCGCGCAGGAAGTTCTGTTCCTCCGGCGAGCCGCGCCAGCCGTCCTTGACGGTGACGACGCGGTTGTCGTTCAGCCGGAAGGAGAAGACGTCGACGGCATTGCCATAGGCATGCTCCGACGTGCGCGTCGTGTAGGTGCCGTTGTTCATCGCGCGGCAGGAATAGGAGCCGGACCGGATCTCGATCACCTGTGCGCCAAGGATGTTCATCGCGGCGGGCTGCACGACCTCGGCGAACCACTGGTCGGTCGTCGCCACGACCGGGCAGGCGAGCAGGGCCGGGCTCGTCAGGCTGACGCTGCCGTTCTGCAGGGCCGTGACCTTCAGCGGCTGCTGCATGCCGCAGATTCCGGGGCCGTCGATCGCCTTGCCACGCAGGCTGACATAACTCGAGATTTGCACCTGGCCGGAGGCCATGCAGGTTGCTTCGGCCTGGTCGCGCCAGGGAGCGCGCTGCGGCTTCTGGAATTTGCCGCAGCCGGCCAGGCCGGCGGCGCCGACCAGACCAAGTGCGAAGAGGGCGAGTTTTGCGCGTCGCATACCCATCAAATGCGAAGCGTTTGGTGAACGGTTTCTCAACCGACTGCGCCCCGGCCGCCACAGCCGGATTAACTTTGACGGGGTGGTGAACCGGCCCTTAATTCGGGCTGGCGGCGCGTTAACCGTCGGTGCCGGGCGCGACCGGGCAGCAGCTCCCAGTCGCGGTGAAGATCAGCCGGCGAAGCCCGGTGGAGAAACATGGCGCCGGCGAGGCGAGGGGTGTGAGAAGACGCTTCTGCGACGTTTTCTCTTTCGAAATATCCCCAAATCTAATCAGTGCTTTAAGCAAGTTTTAAGGATGATCTAGCCTCCGCCGTTGCGCCGCCACCGTCTCGCCCCCTTGCGGCCCCCGTCAGTTCTGCTAGCTTCCGCGACAGGTCAATGACAGGAGGAGGGTGTGATGAGTATCACGCTACGTCTCGACCGATGGATCATGGGTGCGGCCTTCGTGTTCATGATGGCAATCGTTCTGGGAGCGTTCTGACGGGGTCAGTCTCGAAGTCGCTAGGACCACAAGAGTCATGAAAATGCAGCGCCGCCGGGACATCCCGGCGGCGCTTCTGTTTTGATGCAGGGTCGCTCGCTGCGCCTCAGCTTTCGGGGCAGGGTGTTTCGGTGATCTGCCAGGACATCATGTTCACGACCCGTCCGCAGGTCGCCAGCCGGCGGCCCTGAGTGGTCCTGATGCAGGAGTTCGATCCTTCGGCGATCTTGCGGCCATCGTTCCAGCAGAAGCAGAGCGGCTCCGGCGCCTGCGCGAGACGCGGCGGGTCGAGCGCGACGGCTGTTTCGCCAGCTGCAGCGGCTTCGCTGATCAGGAACAACACGGCGAGCGCGAGCAGCCAGCGCAGCGCCCGATGTCGGTGAGGCCTCGGTCCGGATCCGGTCATGGGCTCTCTCCCTGCCTTTAGCATGGCGAGGTCGGCGACCATTTTACCATGCGTGCCCGATCGCGACGAATGATTATGTACTGATTTGAAAGAGTAAGAGATTTCAGTCTGTTAGCCGGCCGAGGCCTTGCGTGGAATGCAATCGCTCTCCATATTCTGGGCCGGTGGGCCCATGGTGGGCTCCGGGAGGAACAATGTCTCTGATTTCGCTCGCCCGTCGTGGACGTGCCGTCGCCCTGGTCGCCGGGGCCCTGTTGCTCGTGCCGCTCGTTGCCGAAGCCCGTCCGGGCGGCGGCCGCAGCTCGGGCAGCCGCGGGTCGTTCACCAACAGCGCGCCGCCTGCGACCAACACGACGCCGGGTGGCGCCCAGACCTTCCAGCGCACGGCTCCCCCCTCGCCGTCGCCGTCCTTTGCCGGCCCTGCCGCAGGCGCGGCTGCCGCGCAGGCGGCTCGCCCGTCCTTCGCCCGCAACATGATGATGGGCATCGGCGCGGGCCTGCTCGGCGCCGGCCTGTTCGGCATGCTCTCCGGCTCGGGTTTCTTCGGCGGCCTGGCTTCGCTTGCCGGCGTGTTCGGCTTCCTGCTGCAGCTCGCGCTGATCGCCGGCATCGTGATGCTCGCCATCCGCTTCTTCCGCCGCCGGTCCGAGCCTCAGCTCGCCGGTGCGGGCGCGCCCTATGCCCGCCAGGGTTATGACGGGCCGCAGCCGGCCGCAGCCCGCATGGGCGGCTTCGGCGGCGGCGCCGCGGCTGCCGCCGCCCAGCCCCAGCCGATCGAGCTCGCCGGCGATGACTTCAACAGCTTCGAGCGCCTGCTCGGGGAGATCAACACCGCCTATTCGAACGAAGACGAGGCCGGTCTGCGCCAGCGCACCACGCCGGAGATGTTCGGGTATTTCGACGAGGACCTGACGGCGAACGCCCGCCGCGGCGTTGCCGACCGCGTCTCCGACGTCAAGCTGCTCCAGGGCGATCTGTCCCAGGCCTGGCGCGAGGGCGACAACGACTACGCCACCGTCGCGATGCGCTTCAGCCTGACGAACGCGCTCTACGATCGCAAGAGCGGCCAGGTTGTCGACGGCAATCCGACGCAGTCCCAGGAGGTCAAGGAATACTGGACCTTCCTGCGCGAGCGCGGCGGCGCCTGGAAGCTCTCGGGCATCCAGCAGGCGGCCTGATCCGCCATCGTGAGAAACCAGAGCGGCCGGGGCAACCCGGCCGTTTTGTTTTGTCCGGCTTTCGGGTGGGCCGCCACAGGATCGGATCGAAAGACGGAATCCACTTTTCGGAACAATCCGGTGCGATAACAGATAGATAGGTCGCCGTTGCCGCGCCCGGCCGGACGCGCGGCGATCTAGCGAAAACCGGCCTATTGCGATACTGGCCAAGCCATGGCGTCTTTGCCGTCGAAAGAGCCCGGAGCCTGCCTGCCATGAGTGATATGCGTCTCGTCGTCGTTGGAGCCGCCGGGCGCATGGGGCGGATGCTGATCCGCGCCATCGATCAGGCCGAGGATTGCCGGCTGGTGGCGGCGATTGAGCGCGTAGGCTCCGCTGCCCTTGGTGCCGATGCGGGCGTGCTCGCCGGTCTGCCCTCGCTCGGCGTCGCCGTGACGAGCGATACCGCCGCTGCCTTCGCCGCGGCGGATGCCGTGCTCGATTTCACCGCACCGGAGGCGACGATCGCTTTCGCCGATCTCGCCGCCGAGGCTGGTATCCTGCATGTCGTCGGCACGACCGGGCTGGAGCCCGCGCATCTCGCTCGGCTGGCCGAGGCGGCGCGCCGCACCCCGATCATCCGCTCCGGCAATATGAGCCTGGGCGTCAACCTGCTGGCGGCGCTGGTGCGCAAGGTCGCCGCGACTTTGGGCACGGACTGGGACATCGAGATCGTCGAGATGCATCACCGCATGAAGGTCGATGCCCCCTCGGGCACCGCGGTGCTTCTGGGCGAGGCGGCGGCGCAAGGGCGCGCCGTCGATCTGGCGCAGCATCGCGTTGCCGTGCGAGACGGCATCACCGGCGCGCGCGAGCCCGGTACGATCGGCTTTGCCGCCCTGCGCGGTGGCACGGTCGTCGGCGACCACAAGGTGATCTTCGCCGGTGCGGGCGAGCGGCTCGAGCTTGCCCATGTCGCCGAGGATCGCAGTCTGTTCGCACAGGGGGCGGTCAAGGCGGCGCTCTGGGGGCGAGGCAGGGCGCCTGGGCTCTACTCCATGGCCGACGTGCTCGGCCTCGATACGCTCTGACCATGACCCGCCTCGTCGTCGCGCCGGGTGTCGTCCACTGGCCGGGCCGGCTCGCGCCGATGGAGCAGGCCGCGCTGCTGGCGGAACTGCGCGCGGTCGCCCGCAAGGCGCCGTTCTTCCAACCGCGCATGCCGAAGACGGGCAAGCCGTTCTCGGTGCGGATGACCAATTGCGGCCCGCTCGGCTGGGTCTCCGACGAGCGGGGGTATCGCTATCAGCCTGAACACCCCGAGACAGGCGAGCCCTGGCCGATCATGCCCGCGCCCTTGCTCGATCTTTGGGGCGAGCTTTCCGGCTATCCGCATCCGCCGGAGGCCTGCCTCGTCAACTTCTATGCCGGTGGCGCGAAGATGGGCCTGCACCAGGACCGCGACGAGCAGGAGTTCGATGCCCCGGTCCTCTCGGTTTCGCTTGGTGACGCTGCGATCTTCCGCATCGGCGGGGCGGAACGCGGCGGCAAGACCACCTCACTCAAGCTCTCTTCCGGCGATGTGCTGCTCTTCGGCGGCGAGGCGCGGTTGGCCTATCACGGCATCGACCGGATCCTCTCCGGTTCCTCGACGCTGCTGCCGGAAGGCGGGCGGATCAATCTGACGCTCAGGCGCGTGACGAAGCCCTGAGTTCGGACCCTAGAGCTTTCCGGGCAGGCCCGGGAATGCCCAGCCCCACAGCAGCGAACCGGCCCTGAGACCGAAGCCGGCGGTCAGGCCGCCCAGCATGACGATCGCGGTCGGAAGGCCGAGCCCGACCAGCAGGGCAGTGACGGCCGCTCCGGCTGTCGCCGCTGTGACATAGAAATCGCGGCTCCAGAGCACCATCGGCCTGTCGCCGGCCAGAATGTCGCGCAGAATGCCGCCGAAACTTGCGGTCATGGCCCCGAGCGCCACGGCGGAAAGAACCGGCGCGCCAGCCGAAAGGCCCTTGAACGTGCCGATGACGGCGAAAAGCGAGAGCCCGGCCGCGTCGGCCCAGATCAGGACCTTGCGGCCGGCCCAGCCTTCGAGGAGGCCGGGCCGGAAATAGGCCGTCGTCCAGGCGCTGAGCGCCACCACGACGCAGACCGCGACATCGGATGGGTCATTCACCCAGAACGCGCTGTTCCCGAGCAGAACGTCCCGCAACGTGCCGCCGCCGGCACCGGTGACGGTTGCCAGCAGGATGAAACCGAACGGGTCCATCCCCTTGCGGGCCGCGACGATCGCGCCGGTCAGCGCGAAGATGGCGACGCCGGCGGCTTCGAACACGGCGTCAGTGCTTGGGCGCGTCGCCGGCCGGCGGTTCCGCCGCCTTTGGCGCGCCGGCGGAGACACCGACCAGCGCCGGGCGCAGAACGCGCTCGCCGATCTTATAACCGACCTGAATCACCTTCGAGACGAGTCCCTTGGCGATCGCGGCGTCGGGTGCCTCGAACATCGCCTGGTGCAGGTTCGGGTCGAACTTCTCGCCCTGCGGATCGATCCGGCGTACGCCGTGACGCTCCAGCGTCTTAAGCAGCTCGCGCTCGGTCAGCTCGACGCCTTCGTAGAGCGTCTTCACGTCGCCTTCGGCACTGTTGCGGGCGGCCTCGGGCAAGCTCTCCAGCGCCCGGCGCAGATTGTCCGAGGAGCCGAGCATGTCGCGCGCGAAGCTCGTCACCGCATAGGCCTTGGCATCGGCGATCTCGCGCTCTGTGCGGCGGCGCAGATTCTCCATCTCGGCCAGGGTGCGCAGCAGCTTGTCCTTGAGGTCGTCACGCTCGGCCTGGAGCTTCGCGACCAGGGCTTCGGTGCCCTCGGCGGCCGTGGCCTGCTCGGTTGCATCGGCCGCGGCTTCGAGATTGGGGTCTTGCGTCGCAGGGTTCTGCGTCATCGTATCTTCAGGTCCCTTTGTCTGGCTGGCTGCGCCGCTCCTTGCAGAGCCGGGGCCGATCATATTGGGGCGCAGCCGCGTTCGTGCCGGATATCGGCCTTATAGCCCGTTAAATCAAGCGCGAGCTGGCACTTTCACCTTGGCCGGCGCCGGCTTCTCGGCCTCGAGCTTGAAGACGTCGAGCAGCGCCTTGCGGATCGAGAGCTGTCGTCCGGTCGAGACTATCTTCGCATGGGTCAGGTCGGTGACGTAGAAAACGTCGACCGCCTTTTCGCCGAAGGTCGCGATATGGGCCGAGGCGATATTGAGGTTGAGCTTCCCGATCGCGGTGGTGAGATCGTAGAGCAGGCCCGGCCGGTCGAGGCCGGAGACCTCGAGCACGGTGTGGCGCGTCGACAGCACGTTGTCGATGATGACTTCCGGCTGCACCTGGAAGGTCTGGCCGCGTGGCGGCGGCGCCCGGCGCTGGGCCACCAGATCGGCGATCTTGATCTCGCCCTTCAGCGCCCGCTCGATCGCGGCCGCGATCCGCTCGGCCCGGCGCAGCTCGTCGTCGTCGCGGTCGAAAGCGCGCGAGACCGAGATGGTATCGAGCACGAGCCCGTCGCTGGTGGTGAAGATCTGGGCGTCGACGATGTTGCCGCCGGCCGCCGCGCAGGCTCCGGTGACGATGGCGAGCAGGCGCGGATGGTCCGGCGCCAGCACGGTGAGCTCGGTCACCCCGCGGAACTTGTCCGTCTCGACGATGGTCGCGGTCGTCCGCCCTGCCTGTTCGGCCTCGCGCAGGAAGCGGGCGTGCTTTTCCTGCCGGTCGGGATCGACCTTGATCCAGTAGGCCGGGTAGTGGCGCGCGATATAGGCGTCGCGCTCCTCCGCGCTCCAATCCGCCAGGCGCTGACGCAGCGCGTCCTGCTTCATGGCGACGCGCGCCTTGCGCTCGACGGCCGAATGGCCGCCTGCCAGCACGAGCTCGGTCTCGAAATAGAGCGTGCGCAGCAGCTGGCCCTTCCAACCGTTCCAGACGCCGGGACCGACTGCCTTGATGTCCGCCACGGTGAGAATGAGCAGCAGCTTCAGCCGCTCCAGGGTCTGCACCGTCGCGGCGAAGCTCTCGATCGTCTTGGGGTCACCCAGGTCGCGGCTCTGCGCCACGGTCGACATATCGAGATGGTGCTCGACCAGCCAGGCCACGGTTTCGGTCTGCGCGCTGGTCAGGCCGAAGCGCGGGCCGAGCTTGCGGGCAATGCGGGCGCCGGCGAGCGAATGGTCCTCCGGCCGGCCCTTGGCGATGTCGTGCAGGAACAGGGCGACATAGAGCGCACGCCGGTTGGCGACGGTCGGCATGATGTCGTTGGCGAGCGGGTGTTCGGCCTGGAGCACGCCAGCGTCGATCTCGGCCAGCACGCCGATCGCCCGGATCAGATGCTCGTCCACCGTATAGTGATGGTACATGTTGAACTGCATCATCGCCACGACCCGGCCGAAATCCGGGATGAAGCGGCCGAGCAGGCCGGATTCATTCATGCGGCGGAGCACCACCTCCGGCGAGCGCCGGGCGGTGAGGATTTCGAGGAAGATGCGGTTGGCTTCCGGGTCGTTGCGCAGGCCCGGCGTCACCAGTCTGAGCGACTGCGTCACCAGGCGGCTTGCACCGGGGTGGATCGCGAGATCCTCGCGGCTGGCGATTTCGTATAGCCGCAGCAGATTGACCGGGTCGCGCTCGAAGGCGCTGTCGTCGACGACGTTGAGCCGCTGGCTCGTCAGCTTGAAGTCGCGATGGCCGAGGGAGCGCTCACGCTTGCGCTTCGCCAGGGTATCGAAAAGCCGGGAGAGCGTCGCGCGCGGCTTCTGCTGGCGCGCTTCCAGCGCCGCGCAGACGATGGCGGTGAGGTCGCCGACATCCTTGGCGATCAGGAAGTAGGCCTTCATGAAGCGCTCGACGGGGGCTTGGCCGCTGCGGCCGACATAGCCGATTGCGGCGGCGACCTGGCGCTGCAGGTCGAAGGAGAGCCGCTCCTCGGCGCGTCCGGTGATGAAATGCAGCCAGCAGCGTACGCGCCAGAGGAACTCCTCCGAGCGCTGGAACATCTGCAGCTCGTCCTCGTCGAAGAGCCCGGCCGCGACCAGTTCGCGCACGTCATCGACGCGGTAGGAATATTTGGCGATCCAGAACAGCGTATTGAGGTCGCGCAAGCCGCCCTTGCCGTCCTTGACGTTGGGCTCGACCAGATAGCGCGACGCGCCGGCCCGTTGCACCCGCGTCTCGCGCTCGGCGAGCTTGGCCTCGGTGAAGGCGGCGGCCGTGCCCTCGACCACCTCAGCATTGAAGCGGCGGGTCATCTCGTCGAACAGCGCCCGGTCGCCCACCAGGAAGCGTGCCTCCAGCAGGGCGGTGCGGATCGTCATGTCCGCCCGCGCCTCGCGCACGCAATCATCGACCGAGCGCACGGAATGGCCGACCTTCAACTTCAGGTCCCAGAGCGGATAGAGCATGGATTCGACCACGCTCTCGCCCCAGGCGGTCTGCTTATGCGGGAAGAGGAAGAGAAGATCGACGTCCGATCCGGGCGCCAGCGTGCCGCGGCCATAGCCGCCGACGGCGACCACCGCGATCCGCTCCGATTGCGAGGGGTTGTCGGCCGGATAGAAATACGAAGTCGCGGCCTTGTGCAGCCCGATGACGACCGCATCCATCACGGCCGAGAGCCGGTGCGCGCAGGAAAGCCCGCCGCGCGGACCGGTCAGGATCGCCTTGGCCGAAACCCGGCCATCGTCGAGCAACTGCCGCAGCGCCGCCACCAGCAATTGCCGCTTCTCCGCCTTGTCCTTCCGCCGCGCCGCCTCGAACAGTCTCGCGATGCCCGCCTCCGGATCGTGCAGCATGTCGGAGAGGGCAAGTGCGGGCGCTGTCGAGGAGGCTGTCACGTGGGCACGGTTCCGTCGTCTGCCATTTGTTCTAGCACGCGGGGAAAGGGGACGAGAGAACTAAATTCTACAGCCTGTATACGGTAATGATGCAGTTGCCGATCACGATTGTGTTGTTCGACAAACAGAACGACTGGACCTAAAAGGCGGATGCGCGCCGATTTGAGCCACCAGCTTGCGGGCGCGAAATAAGTGCAGCTAAAGCGTGGGGCCAAGGACGCCACCCGTCCCGATTCCTCGCGTCGTCGAAATGAGGGATCGCATCAATGACAAGCATCACCCGCCGCCTCGCGAAGCGCGAAACGCGAGGCGCTGCGCGCGGTCGACCGCTCCCTGCGCGACGAGGCGCCGCATCAGGAAAGGACGGTCGAGACGGCCGGCATGTCGTTTGACAAAGCGGACGTTCGGACCTTAGAAAAGGACACGCGCCGATTTGAGCCTCAGCTTGCGGGCGCGAAACAAATGCAGCTAAAGCGCGGGACGACGGGACGGCCTGCTGCCGTCCGCGCTCCTTCCGCCTTGTTCATGGATGGAGCCAGCAATGTCGGCCGCTCTTCACACTCTCTCCCGCTCTCCCGAGACCGTTCCGCCGCGCCCTGCTGCCGGCGAGATCGTCGCCCTGCTAGGCGCGTCCGAGGTGCGGCGGGCGGCGCTGCGTGCGCTTGCCGGCCTGCGGACCGATGAGGGTGAGGTGCCGACGGCCGAAATCGGCCTGCTCTGCGCGCGGCCGCGCTTCTTCCCTTGGCTCGATCTCACCGAGAACCTGGCTTTCGTCCTGCCGAAGGCGACGCCGTTCGAGCGCGAGGGCCTGATCGCCAATGTGCTGGTGCGCCTTGGCCTCGCGGGGCAGGCGACGCAGCGGCCGGGCGCGCTCTCGCCCGAAGGGCTGCTGCGGCTCGCCATTGCCCGCCTTCTGTTGGTCAGGCCGCGGCTGCTGCTGGTCGATGAGCCCTTTGCGGCGCTCGATGCCGAAACCCGCAGCCGGCTCGCCGCCTTTCTGCCGGAGCTCTGTACGCAAGCGCGACCCGCCGTCGCCATCGCCACCGGTTCCGTCGAGGAGGCCTTGCGGTTGGCCGATCGCATCCTCGTCCTGCCACGGCAGCCGGGGCCGCCCGCCTTCAGCCTCGACAATCTGCTGGCCCGTCCGCGCGAGGAGGGCTCCGTCGGCTTCGTCACCCTGCGGCGCGAATTGCGCCGGGCGCTCGACAAGGAAAACCGGCACGCCGCGCCGGAGGTGGAGGCGGCGGCCTGAAGCGGCTACAAGCCGGCGGACCGCTTCACGAGGATCACGATCATGGACGTCACCGCTCTGCGCGCCCTGCAGGCGCCGCTCAAGGACGAGTATCGGACCAATCCCGAGGCCGCCGTCATCACGCTCAAGGCCCATGGCGAGCTCGACGACCAGCATATCGCCTGCAAGGTCGAGACCGGCCGCGCCATCGCGCTTGCGGGCCTGCATCCGGCGACCGGCGGTTCGGGCGCGGAGCTCTGCTCGGGCGATATGCTGCTGGAGGCTCTGGTCGCCTGTGCCGGCGTGACCCTGAAGGCGGTGGCGACCGCGCTCGAGATCGAGTTGAAGAAGGGCGTGGTGCGCGCCGAGGGCGATCTCGACTTCCGCGGCACGCTCGGCGTCGCAAAGGATGCAGCCGTCGGCTTCAAGGCGATCCGCCTCTCCTTCGATGTCGAGACCGATGCGCCGCAGGAGAAGCTCGACACCCTGCTCAAGCTCACCGAGCGCTACTGCGTCGTCTTCCAGACGCTGAACGTGAAGCCCGAACTGTCGGCGGTGCTCAACCGGAGTTGATCACTCCGCCGCGGCCTTCAGCTCCAGTCCCTTGGCGAAGGGCAGCTTCGGCTCGCTCTTCTCGTCGTCGAAATCGAGCGCGCCGATCTTCTCGGCGCGGCTCGTGACTTTGCCGGCCGAGGTCTTGATCTGGCCGACATCGTCCTGCGCCTGGCGGAAATGATTGTCGAGCTTATCGACGCGTTCGCCGAGCCGGCGCACATCGTCAAGCAGCTTGCCGACTTCGGTCTGGATGACCTGCGCCTCCTCCCGCATTCGCGCGTCGCGCACCAGCGACTGCATCAGCTGGATCGCCAGCGCCAGCAGCGAGGGGGAGACGATCATGATACGGGCCCGATGCGCCCGCTGCACGACATCGTCGAAATGCTCGTGCAGATCGGCATAGATCGATTCCGAGGGCACGAAGAGCAGCGCGACGTCCTGTGTTTCGCCGGGCAGGAAATAGCGCTCGGCGATGTCCTTCACATGCACGCCGACATCGCTGCGCACGCGCTGGCCGGCGGCCTTCTTCGCCTCCTCGCCACGCGCCTCGCGCAGCAGCGTGAAGCTCTCCAGCGGGAACTTGGCGTCGATCACAAGGCCACGCCCGTCGCCGGGCAGGGTGACCAGGCAGTCCGGCCGGCGCCCGTTCGAGAGCTGCGGCTGGAAGGCGAAGAAGGCGGCGGGCAGCCCGTCGCGGATGATCGCTTCCATCCGGCCTTGGCCATAGGCGCCGCGCGCCTGCTTGTTGGCGAGCACGTCCCGGAGTGTCACCACCTCGGAGGTCAGGTCTGTCAGGTTCTTCTGGGCGGTGTCGATCACCGCCAGCCGCTCCTGCAGCTTGCCGAGGCTCTCGGTTGTCTGGCGGACGTTCTGCTCCAGGCCTTGCCCGACCTTGTGGCTCAGCCCGTCCATCCTGTCGGCGACGAGCCGGGCGAGGTCGCCCTGCCTTGTCGAGAGGATTTCCGCCATCGACTGCATCCGGCCGGCGAGCTCGGCCTGCTGGCGGTTCATCTCCGCGACCTTGTCGTCCATCTCGCGGGCACGTTCCGCTGCCATCGCGGCCTCGATCGCGCGGTTCTTGCCGCCTCGCCAGCCAGCGATCACCGCCATGAACAGCAAGACGAGGCTCAAGCCCGCGAAGCCGAGGGCGGCCTCTGCCCATGTCACCGGGCGTTCAAGCAGGGTGAAGGCGATCTCGTTCATGCGCGGAGCCTAGCCGATTCGATGTAGAATAGCGAACGAAAGCGGAACAGTTTGACCGCTCTCTCACAAATGCTTATGTCCCGGGCTCAACAGCTCTTTCTCTTTGGAATCCCATGTCCGTTCGCCCGCTCGTCATCCTGCCCGACGCCCAGCTTCGCCTCGTTTCGAAGCCGGTCGCGGCTATCACGCCCGAGATCCGGACGCTGGTCGAGGACATGTTCGAGACGATGTACGACGCGCCCGGCATCGGGCTCGCCGCGATCCAGATCGGCGCGCCGCTGCGCGTCGTGACGATCGACCTGTCGAAGCCGGAGACGAAGGAGGGCGAGGAGCCGGAGCCGAGGAAGCCGCAGGTCTTCATCAACCCGCAGATCACCTGGTCCTCGGAGGAACTCAGCGCCTACGAGGAGGGCTGCCTCTCGATCCCCGAGTATTACGAGGAGGTCGAGCGCCCGGCCAAGGTCAAGGTCCGCTACATGGACCTCGACGGCAAGACACATGAGATCGCGGCTGACGGTCTGCTCGCCACCTGCCTCCAGCACGAGATCGACCATCTCGACGGCGTGCTCTTCATCGATCATCTCTCGCGGTTGAAGCGCGAGCGCGTCACCAAGAAATTCGCCAAGGCGGCCAAGCGCGAGCGGGCCGCGTAATCGACAGGCATCATCCGGGCCCTCATCCTGAGGAGCCGCGGCACGCGGCGTCTCGAAGGATGCTTCAGGAGGTTACTGGACCATCCTTCGAGACGCAGCCTCCGGCTGCTCCTCAGGATGAGGGCTGTTTCATTCTTTCCGGTGCCATGCCGGAGCTGAGGTAAAGTCGAGCGTATGAGTTTGCGCGTCATTTTCATGGGCACGCCGGATTTCGCCGTGCCGGTGCTGACGGAGATCGTCGGCCAGGGGCATGAGGTCGTCTCCTGCTACACCCGCGCTCCGGCGCAGGCCGGCCGCGGCCTCGATCTCAAGCCCTCGCCGGTGCACAGGGCGGCCGAGCGCTTCGGCATCCCGGTCTTCACGCCCGCGACGCTGAAGACGCCGGAGCAGGCCGAGATCATCGCCTCGCATCAGGCCGATGTCGCCGTCGTCGTCGCCTATGGCATGATCCTGCCGCAGGCGATCCTCGACCTGCCCGAGCTCGGCTGCCTCAATCTTCATGCCTCGCTGCTCCCGCGCTGGCGCGGCGCCGCGCCGATCCAGCGCGCGATCATGGCCGGGGACGCCGAAACCGGCGTCTGCGTGATGAAGATGGAGGCCGGGCTCGATACCGGCCCCGTCGCCATGGTCGAGACATTGCCGATCGGCCCGGATCTGACCGCCGGCGAATTGCATGACCAGCTCAGTATCCTCGGCGCCGATCTGATGGTGCGGGCGCTCGCCGCCCTCGGTCGCGGCGGCCTGCAGTTCACGCCGCAGCCGGAAGAGGGCGTCACCTATGCCGCCAAGATCACCAATGCTGAGGCGAAGTTGAGCTGGACGCTGCCGGCACAGCAGGTGCATGACCGGGTGCGCGGCCTCTCGCCCTTCCCGGGCGCCTTCGCCGAGATCGACCTCGGCAAGGGGCCGGAGCGGCTGAAGATCCTGCGTACCGCGCGCGCCGGCGGCGCGGCCGAGCCCGGCACGCTGCTTGACGACGAGGGCACGGTCGCCTGCGCCGTCGGCGCGGTGAAGCTGCTGCAGGTCCAGCGCGCCGGCAAGGCGCCGATGAGCGGGGCCGAGTTCCTGCGCGGCGCCCGGCTCGGGGCCGGCGACAAGCTCTGAATCGATGATCTCACCCTCCACGCCGTCATCCCGGGCGCAGCGAAGCGAAGACCCGGGATCCATGCCGAAACCTTCATCGGCAGCGCTCCGGCATGGATCCCGGATCGGCGCGGCTTCGCCGCTTGTCCGGGATGACGGTGCAGGGGAGAGCGTCTGATGCCGCGCTACAAGCTCGTCATCGAATATGACGGCACGCCGTTCTCGGGCTGGCAGCGCCAGCTCAACGGGCCTTCAGTGCAGCAGAGCGTCGAGGAGGCGGTCGAGGCCTTCTGCGGCCATCCCGTCAGGCTGCACTGCGCCGGCCGCACCGATGCCGGCGTCCACGCCACCCATCAGGTCGTGCATGTCGACTTCGAGAAAGACTGGCGCACCGATGTCGTGCGCGACGCGACCAATGCCCGGCTGAAATCCAGCGTCCCGGTGAGCGTGCTGAGCGCGGAGCAGGTCTCCGGCGATTTCGATGCCCGCATCTCGGCGAAGCGCCGCTATTACATCTATCGCATCCTCGACCGGCGGGCGCCGCCGGCGCTCGATCGAGGACGCGTCTGGCACGTCCCCGTGAAGCTCGACCATGAGGCGATGGACCGGGCCGCCAAGGCGCTGCTCGGCCACCACGACTTCACCACCTTCCGCGCCGCCGAATGCCAGGCCAACAGCCCGATGCGTACGCTCGACCGGCTCGATGTCCGGCGCGAGGGCGCGGAGATCGTGGTCTACGCCCATGCGCGCTCCTTCCTGCATCATCAGGTCCGCTCGATCGTCGGCAGCCTGAAGATGGTCGGGGCGGGGCGCTGGCCGGAAGCGAAGCTCGGCCAGATCCTGGCGGCGCGCGACCGGGCGCAGTGCGCGGCGCTGGCGCCGTCCTGCGGGCTCTATCTCGCCGGGGTCGACTACTGAGGCCGGCTCAGAACAGGTCGAACAGCTGGATCACGCCATAGTCGAGCACGACGCTGGCGATGACCAGCGGCAGCGCGATGGCGCGTCCCTCCGGCCCGAAGGCGGCGCGCGCCACGCAATAGCGCAGCCTGAGCACGATCGCGGCGAAGAAAGCGGACTGCACCATCGCGAGCTGCGGTGTCGACCAGCCGAGTGCGAAGACGGCAGCCGGAACCGCCATCAGGCTGGCCGAGACGATGCCGGCCCAATTCCAGGCGATGACGAAGCTGGTGAAGCGCGGCGCCTGCGCCAGTTCGGGCCGCAGCGCGATCAGCAGGGCCGGCACGGCGAGGATGGCGAGACAGAGCGCGCCGATGACCGCCAGCACGAGCGCGGGGGCGGTGAAGAGGCCGGCGCTGTTCGGCAGCCCGGCCATCAGGCGCGTCGCGGCGAGGATTGCGATCGTTGCCGGCAGCATCAATGCGAAGGCGAGATAGGAGCGCCAGAATCCGTCCCGGCTGAGGTCGAGTTCGGAAAGCGCCTCTGTGCCGCGGGTCATCAAGTGCCAGGAACCGCGCAGCGAGCGCGCGATGTCGTCGGCGGCGAGCCTCATCACGGTCTCCATCATCTGCGATCTTAGACTTTCGTCTAAGGCGGATAATGACCCGTGGTTCCGGCGCGTCAAGCCTTGTGTTGCGCTGCAAAATAGCTGGCGAGTAACCGATGCGTGATCCGCTCAAGCGCAGCGAGGTCCGCGACGGCAACGCATTCGTCGATCTGGTGCATCGTCTTGCCGACGACACCGTATTCGACAACGGGGCAATAGCTCTTGATGAACCGGGCGTCGGAGGTGCCGCCGGTCGTCGAAAGCTGCGGCCGCTTGCCGGTCTCGGCGGCGACGGCATCCGCTACCATGGCTACGAAGGGGCCGGGTTCGGTCAGGAAGGCGACGGCATTGGTCGGCTGGAAGTCGATGTCGTAGCGCACGGTGTTGCCCGCCGCCTCCCGCAGGCGCCGGTCAAGCTCTGCCGCGAGGGTCTCCGGCGTCCAGACGTCGTTGAAGCGGATGTTGAAGACGGCCCTGGCCTGGGCGGGGATGACGTTCGTCGCGGGGTTGCCGACATCGAGCGTCGTCACTTCGAGGTTGCTCGGGTCGAAATGCTCGGTACCGGCGTCGAGAGGGGTGGCGTCGAGCGCCGCCAGCAGCCGGACCATGCCGCGGATCGGATTGTCGGCGAGATGCGGGTAGCCGACATGGCCCTGGATGCCGTGGACGGCGAGCTTGCCGGTCAGCGAGCCGCGACGGCCGATCTTGATCATGTCGCTCATCGTCGCCGGATTTGTCGGCTCGCCGAGGATACAGTGGTCGAAGCGCTCGCCGCGCTCATGCGCCCATTGCAGCAGCTTCACCGTGCCGTTGACGGCTGGTCCCTCTTCGTCGCCGGTGACGAGAAAGGCGATCGAGCCGGGCGCATCGGGATTCTCGCGGCGATAGCGGATCGCAGCCGAGACCATGGCGGCGAGCCCGCCCTTCATGTCGCAGGCGCCGCGTCCATAAAGGATGCCGTTCTCGATCGCGCCATCGAAGGGCGCGCGTGTCCAGGCGGCCTCATCGCCGACGGGCACGACGTCGGTATGCCCGGCGATGACGAAGACCGGGGCCTGGTTACCGATGCGGGCATAGAGATTCTCGACATCCGGCGTGCCCGGCTCGCTGAAGACCGGGCGCTGCACCTCATAGCCCTCGGCCACCAGAACCGAGGCGAGCACGGCGAGCGCGCCGCCTTCCTGCGGCGTGACGGAGGGGCAGCGTACGAGCGCCTGCGTGAGCGCGGCCGGATCGGCCGGGTCGAAGGAAAGGGCGGGGGCTGAAGCGGCAGGTGCGTTCGTCATGCCGCCGCTTTAGCGCGCTTTCGGCCTAGCGGGAACCGGCCTCGGCCGCGACCAGCGCCTCCGCCCGCTCGTCCCGGGCTGAAGGCATCAGACCGAGATCGATGAAGGCGACCACCCACGCGATGGTCGATATCGCTTCCAGCGAAGGGCGCCAGCCGAATGGCATGTAGAACCGCAGGTACTCCGGCAGCACGATCGCGCAGACCAGCAGGACGCCGAAGAGCGAGCTGCCGCCCCGGTCGGTGGCGCGCTTGGCGGCCAGCGCCGCCCAGGGAAACAGCGCGAAGGCGTTCGCGAAGGCGAGGACGGTTCGCGCGGTCTGAGGAACCATCAGCTGGGGCAGGATCCTTTGCAGCGCAAACAGCGTGAGCGCCACGACGGCACTGCCGAGCCAGAAGGCGCGCAAACCGATGCGGCCATCGAGATCGCAGAAAAGGCGAATCGGGGACATGCGTCGCGCTCCGTTGCCACCCCTTTTCGCATGTCTTAACGAAAGCTTGAAGCTTATAGTGAATAAAAGGTTAACGGTGTGGTCAGCCAGTTGTGCCAAATCAGAAAAGGCTTGAACCGGCGATACGGGGTCGCTAGCTGCGGAAGGCGCGTCGTTGCGGCGCGGTCTGCCGCCGTTCCATTCCGTGAGTACCGTTGAAGGGCGCCTCAGCGCGGCCCGAGTGAGGTTTCGAGCATGACCATCCGTTTTCATCGCGGCGATCTGCCTGACGGTTATGAGGCCGGCTCGAGCGTCGCGATCGACACCGAGACGCTCGGCCTCAACCCGCATCGCGATCGGCTTTGCGTGGTCCAGCTCTCGCGTGGTGACGGCACGGCGGACGTCGTCCAGATCCTGAAGGATGGCGCGCGGCCCAAGAACCTGATCCGCCTGCTCGAAGACCCGGCCGTGCTGAAGCTCTTCCACTTCGCGCGCTTCGACGTTGCGGTGTTGCGCCACGCTTTCGGAGTGGTCACGACTCCGGTCTACTGCACCAAGATCGCCTCGAAGCTGACCCGCACCTACACGGATCGTCACGGTCTGAAGGATCTGGTGCGCGAGCTGCTCGGCGTCGAGCTCTCGAAACAGCAGCAATCTTCCGATTGGGGGGCGGATACGCTCAGCGAGGCCCAGCTCGCCTACGCCGCCTCCGACGTGCTGCACCTGCACGCGCTCCACGCCAAGCTCGAGGCGATGCTGGCGCGCGAGGGCCGCGGCGATCTCGCCCAGGCCTGCTTCAAGTTCCTGCCTTACCGTGCGGAGCTCGACCTGGCCGGCTGGAGCGAGACCGACATCTTCGCTCACACTTGACAATTTCGAAGGGTTCTTGCGTCAGTCTGCCGCGAAGATTGGCGCAAGGGGCGCGCCCGTCCGGTCTGGAGCGAGCGGCGCGGGGGCGCGTTGCGGTTCGCCCGGCGACACGAAAAAGCCGTGAGCGGCTGCCATTGCGCGGGGCATGACTGTGGCAATGACCTTGAACGACCCGGCGGGGAGGATTTCCGCGCAGGCGCTGCGCCGCCGTGCGGCCTTTGCTGCTGCGCGCCGTCACACCCGGGCCGTTCACATCCTGCGCAAGCTGATCCCTGTGACCGCGGTGACGCTGGTGGTTGCGCTGGTCGTCGTCCCCTTCCTCAATCCTCTCCGCGGCAAGCTCGCCAATGTCTCGGTCAGTTCGGTCGGCATCACCGGCGGCAAGGTCCGGATGGAGACGCCGAAGCTCTCCGGCTACCGCAAGAATAACCGGCCCTATCAGGTGACGGCCGAGAACGCCTTTCAAGACATCAAGAATCCGACGCAGATCGAGCTGCAGATCTTGACCGCGCGCATCCAGATGGAGCGCGAGGGCTGGGTGACGGTCAATGCGAAGACCGGACTGTTCGATACGCAGAAGGAAAAGCTCAAGCTCGTCGACGACGTGAAGGTTCGTACCGAGAGCGGCCACGACATGCAGATGAAGACGGCCGATATCGACTTCAAATCCGGCGCCGTGACTTCGCAGGAGCCGGTCAAGGTCTCTCTCGGCGAGACGACGGTGGACGCCAACACGCTTGACGTGAAGAACAATGGCGAGTTGATCGTCTTCGAGGGGCGAGTCCGGGTCTTCATCAGGAACGCGCCAGCAGGTACGATCGCCGGGCCCGAGCGCGAGGGCAGCACGCCGATGCCGGAACTGCTGAACGCGAATCGGGTGGCTCCGGCAGGCGACACGCCCGCCAACGACGCTGGCAACGGGAAGAGACAGTGACATGAGCACGGCAAGCCACAGTTTCCGTTTCGCCAAGGAATTCCGCGCCGCCGCCTTGCTGTTGGCCGCGGGCTTCGCCATGGCAGCAGCCCCGCAGGCGGCTCTTGCGCAGGCCGCGCAGGGCAAGGCGCGCGGCGGCAATGCCTCTTCTCCGCTCGGCGGTCTCGGCGGCGACAGCAAGGAGCCGATCAAGATCGATGCCGACAAGCTCGATGTGCTCGACAAGGAGAACAAGGCCGTCTTCACCGGCAATGTCGTGGCGGTTCAGGGCGAGACCACGGTTCGCTGTTCGGTGATGACCGTGCTCTACGAAGGGCGTGCCGGCGGCCAGGGCGGCGCTGGCGCTGCCAAGCCCGCTGCCGCGACTCCGGCCGCGCCGAACAGCAATGACAGCTCGATCAAGCGCATCCTCTGCAAGGGGCCGGTGACGGTCGTGTCCAAGACCCAGGCCGCGACCTCCGACAATGCCGAGTTCGACCGCGCAAACAATGTCGTGATCATGACCGGCAACGTCGCCCTGAACGATGGCCCGAACATCACTCGCGGCGAGAAGCTGACCTACAACACGGTCACCGGCGTCGCGAATGTCGAGACCAACAAGGGCGGCCGCGTCCAGGGCTTCTTCGTGCCGAACTCGGATACGAACAAGCCCGACGCGAACAAGCCGGGCGCCAAGCCGGCCCCCAAGCCGACCAACTGAGCCCCCAACCGATCGTGCCGCAGTGACTGTCTCCGAAGCACCTCGCCCCGCCACCATGCCCGCACGGACCCAGGCCCCGAGCCCGGGCGGAGTGTTCGGCCGCCTGCGCGGGCTTTTTGGCGGCGGAAACCGCGCCGCAGGCGAGGGCGCGTTTGGCGCCACGGCTGCTGCGATCGGCGGGCCGGGAATCCTCGCCGTCAGCAATCTGCGCAAGAGCTATGGCGGCCGCACCGTGGTGTCGGATGCCAGCCTCTCTCTGCGCCAGGGAGAAGCCGTCGGCCTGCTCGGCCCGAACGGCGCCGGCAAGACCACGATCTTCTACATGATCACCGGCCTGGTCGGTGCCGATTTCGGTGTCATTTCGCTCGAAGGCAACGACATCACCGGGCTGCCGATGTACCAGCGCGCCCGCCTCGGTATCGGCTATCTGCCGCAGGAGGCCTCGATCTTCCGCGGACTGTCGGTGGAGGACAACATCCGTTCCGTGCTCGAGGTGGTCGAGCCCGACCGCAAGGCGCGCGAGCGCCAGCTCGACCAACTGCTCGAGGAGTTCACCATTTCGCGGCTGCGCAAGGCGCCGTCGATCGCGCTCTCCGGTGGTGAGCGTCGTCGCTGCGAGATCGCCCGCGCGCTTGCCGGAAAGCCCTCCTTCATCCTGCTCGACGAGCCCTTCGCCGGCATCGATCCGATCGCGGTCGGCGACATTCAGGCGCTGGTGCGCCAGCTGACCGACCGCGGCATCGGCGTGCTCATCACCGATCACAACGTCCGCGAAACGCTCGGCCTCGTCGACCGCGCCTACATCATCCATTCCGGCCGCGTGCTGACGGAAGGCTCGCCGGCCGAGATCATCGCCAATCCCGATGTCCGCCGCGTCTATCTCGGCGAGGATTTCCGCCTTTAACCAGGGGCGCCTGCTTCGATTTGCGTCGTTTTGCTGCGGTGCATCAAATTTCCTGCCCACGAATGGGGCATGGGCTTTGACGCGGCGGTGAGCAGACGCTAGGGTCCTCTCGCAAGCAAGAAGCGTGCCGTACGGTGCGTGATCGAGAAGGGCTTTTCGCGCATGGCAATGATGCCGCGCATGGAGTTGCGTCAGGGTCAGTCCCTGGTGATGACGCCGCAGTTGCTGCAGGCGATCAAGCTCCTGCAGCTCTCTCATCTGGAACTCCAGAACTTCGTCGACGGCGAGCTTGAACGGAACCCGTTGCTGGAGCGGGACGACGGCCCGGAAGCCCCGCTGCGCAGCGGCGCGGAGGCCGAGAGCCTGCATGCAGCCGATCCCGAGAGCTTTGCCCGTGCCGAAAGCCTGCATACCCAGGAGGGGATGGAGGGCCGGCTCGGCACCGGTCTCGACAATGTCTTTCAGAGCGAGCAGCCGAGCGCGGCCCGCAGCGATTCAGGCGGCGCCGACAGCCTTCCGGTGATCGGTGGCGCCTATGGCTCGCGCGGCGGCTCCTTCGAGGACGGGCCAGAAGGCTTCGAGAGCGGGCTGACGGCCGAAGCCTCGCTGCACGACCATCTCAGCGCCCAGCTCGACCTCGCCGTTGCCGATCAAGCTGAGCGCATCATCGGCCGCCACCTCATCGATGCGGTCGATGACAGCGGCTATCTCGCCGAGCCCGTCCCGGACATTGCCGAACGTCTCGGCGTCGGCGCGGAGCGAGTGGAAGCCGTGCTGCGCATCGTCCAGAGCTTCGATCCCTCGGGCGTCGCGGCACGCGACGTTGCCGAATGTCTCGCGATCCAGCTGCGCGACCGCAACCGCTTCGATCCGGCGATGCAGGCTCTGCTGGCGAACCTCCACCTCGTCGCCAAGCGCGATTTTGCAGCGCTGAAGCGCGTCTGCAGCGTCGATGACGAGGATATCGCCGACATGGTCGCCGAGATCCGCCGGCTCGATCCCAAGCCCGGCCGGGCCTTCGGCGGCTCGGCGGCGGAGACGGTCGTTCCGGATGTCTTCATCCGCGCCGCGCCCGATGGCTCCTGGCTGATCGACCTCAACCCGGACACGCTGCCGCGCCTGCTCGTCAATCAGACTTATCATGCCCGCGTTTCCAAGGCGGCGCGCAACGACGAGGACAAGGCCTTCATCGCCGAATGTCTGCAGACGGCGAACTGGCTGACGCGTTCGCTGGAGCAGCGCGCCCGGACGATCCTGAAGGTCGCCAGCGAAATCGTGCGCCAGCAGGACGGCTTTTTCGCCTATGGCGTCGAGCATCTGCGCCCGCTCAACCTGAAGACGGTCGCCGACGCCATCGGCATGCACGAATCGACCGTCTCGCGCGTCACGTCGAACAAGTACCTGACCTGCTCGCGTGGCGTCTTCGAGATGAAGTACTTCTTCTCGGCGGCGATTGCGGCCACCGGCTATGGCGAGGCGCATTCGGCCGAGGCCGTGCGCTTCCGCATCAAGCAGATGATCGACGAGGAAAGTCCGCGCGACGTGCTCTCCGACGATGCCATCGTCACGAAGCTCAAGGCCACCGGCATCGACATCGCCCGGCGCACCGTCGCGAAATATCGGGAATCGCTGCGCATTCCCTCATCGATGGAGCGGCGGCGGGAGAAGGTTGCGATGGCGGCCGCAGGGCGTTGAGCAATTTGGTTCCAAAACGCCGGCGCATCGGCGCCATGCTGCCCTTGTCACATTGACATCCCGGACTCGCAGTTCTTAGCTCTTGGAGATGGCCAAGCACTGGCCATGGCTAAACAAGGGGAAGCAGTCCATGAGCTTGCGAATCTCCGGCAAGAATCTCGATGTCGGCGAGGCCCTGCGCGGCCAGGCCGAAGAGCGGGTCGCTGCAGCCGTCAGCAAATACTACGAGGGCGGCTATCAGGGACACGTCACGGTCGACAAGGACGGTACGGCCTTCCGTACCGACACCGTCATCCACCTCTCTTCGGGGATCACGCTGGAAGCCTCCGCCACCGCCCACGATCCCTATGCCAGCCTCGACAAGATGGCTGAGCGCATCGAGAAGCGGCTGCGACGCTACAAGCGTCGGCTGAAGGACCGTTCGACCGCCAACGGACGCGACGCCGGAATCGAAATCCCCAGTTATGTGATTGCGGCTCCGGATGACGATATCGAGGAGTTCGACGGTGTTTCCGCCGGCGATCACCCGGTGACCGTGGCCGAAACCACCAAATCGCTGCATGTTCTGACAGTCAGCGATGCGGTCGCGGAGCTCGACCTGACTGGTTCGCCCGTCATCATCTTCCGCCATGCTGGCAATGGCCGGATGAACATCGTATACCGCCGCCGCGACGGTAATATCGGCTGGATCGACCCGCCGGCATCGCTGTCCTGAGGCCGGCGGGGCGACCGCTCCGGCCGTCGAACCTTGAACCGTGCCGACGGCGTTTCGGCCGGCACGGGACATGCATGGACGGGCGAATGACGCTGACCGATCTCCTGAGCCCCGCCGCGGTGATTTCGCCACTGCGGGCCAACAGCAAGAAGCAGGCTCTGCAGGAGCTTGCCCAGCATGCCGCCGCCCTCACGGGCTTGCCCGATCGAGAGATCTTCGAGGCGCTGCTCCAACGTGAGCGCCTCGGCTCGACCGGGATCGGCGACGGCATCGCTATCCCGCACGGCCGCATGCCCGGCATCGACCGCCTGGTTGGGCTGTTCGCCCGCACTGAGAAGCCGATCGATTTCGACGCGCTCGACGGCCAGCCCGTCGACATCATCTTCGTGCTGATCGCGCCGGAGGGGGCAGGGGCCGACCATCTCAAGGCGCTGGCTCGCGTTGCGCGCGTGCTGCGCAACCAGTCGGTGCTGGAGCAGGTTCGCAAGATTCGTGACCCGGCGGCGATCCACGCCATCCTTGCCGAGTCGGCCACTCAGGCCGCCTGCGCTTAAACTCATTAAAGACTGCTTGGACGATGCCGGTCGACGGGCTATGACGCCGGCCATACGGCGCCGCGCGTCCGGCTGGAGACCGTTCTGATCCACAGCGAGCCTGTCGGTGGAGCGGTCTCTGTCCCAAATCGAGAGCGCAGCGCTTCATCGCTTCGGAGCCGCTGATCATGGCCTACACGCATGTCGATCTCTTCCCGCTCGGTGAGGACAAGACGCCCTATCGCAAGCTCGGAAGCGAAGGCGTCAGCGTCGAGAAGGTCGGTGATCGCGAGGTCCTGAGCGTCTCCCGCGAGGCGATCCGCAAGCTCTCCGAACAAGCCTTCATCGACATCAACCACCTGCTGCGCCCGGGCCATCTGGCTCAGCTCGCCAAGATCCTCGACGACCCCGAGGCGACCTCGAACGACAAGTTCGTCGCCTATGACCTGCTGAAGAACGCCAATATCGCCGCCGGCGGCGTCCTCCCGATGTGTCAGGACACCGGCACGGCCATCGTCATGGGCAAGAAGGGCCGCAAGGTCTGGACTGACGGCGACGACGAATCGGCGCTCGGCGAGGGCGTCCATGACGCCTATCTCAAGCGCAACCTGCGCTATTCCCAGCTCGCGCCGCTCTCGATGTTCGAGGAGAAGAACACCGCGACCAACCTGCCGGCGCAGATCGACATCTACGCCGAGGGCGAGGATGCCTATAAGTTCCTCTTCGTCTGCAAGGGCGGTGGCTCCGCCAACAAGACCTTCCTCTACCAGGCGACGCCGTCGCTTCTCACCAAGGACCGCATGATGGCGTTCCTGAAGGAGAAGATCCTGACGCTCGGCACCGCGGCCTGCCCGCCCTACCACCTTGCCATCGTCATCGGCGGCACCTCTGCCGARCAAAACCTGAAGACGGTGAAGCTCGCCTCGACCAAATATCTCGACGCGCTGCCGACGAAGGGTTCGCCCTCCGGCCATGCCTTCCGCGACCTCGAGATGGAGGAGGAGGTCCACAAGATGACGCAGGCGCTCGGCGTCGGTGCGCAGTTCGGCGGCAAATATTTCTGCCACGACGTCCGCGTCATCCGCCTGCCGCGCCATGGCGCCTCGCTGCCGATCGGGCTCGGCGTCTCCTGCTCGGCGGACCGCCAGGCCAAGGGCAAGATCACCAAGGACGGCATCTTCCTCGAGGCGCTGGAGACCGATCCGTCGAAATACCTGCCGGATGTCGACGAGGCGAAGCTCGGCGGCGATGTCGTGAAGATCGACCTCAATCAGCCGATGAGTGAGATCCTGGCGACGCTGAGCAAGCATCCCGTCAAGACCCGCCTGTCGCTGACCGGCACCATCGTCGTCGCCCGCGACCTCGCCCACGCCAAGATCCGCGAGCGGCTTGAGCGCGGCGAGGGCATGCCCGAGTATTTCAAGAACCACCCCGTCTACTATGCCGGCCCGGCCAAGACGCCGGAGGGTTTCGCCTCCGGCTCCTTCGGCCCGACCACGGCCGGCCGCATGGATTCCTTCGTCGACCAGTTCCAGTCCTTCGGCGGCTCCATGGTGATGCTGGCCAAGGGCAACAGGTCCGCAGCGGTCCGGGAAGCCTGCAAGGCCCATGGCGGCTTCTATCTCGGCTCGATCGGCGGCCCGGCGGCGCGCCTCGCGCAGGACTGCATCCGCAAGGTCGAGGTCCTGGAATATCCGGAACTCGGCATGGAAGCGGTCTGGAAGATCGAGGTCGAGGATTTCCCGGCCTTCATCGTCATCGACGACAAGGGCAACGACTTCTTCAAGGAGCTGAACCTCGGATGAGGACTGCGCTGACCCTGGCGCTGCTGTCGGCTCTGCTTGCCGGTCCGGCGCTCGCCCAGCAGCCGCGCCCGGCAACCTGCTCGCGCGACCTGTTCCAGAACGAGGCCGGCTTCCGCTTGCAGCAGACCCGGCTCTCGGCCGCGGCCAGCGCCGATCAGGCGACCCAGTGCCGGGCTTTTCGCGAGCATGTCGGCTATCTCCAGAAGGCTCGCTCGGTCTTCGCGGCCTGCCAGAGCGGGGCGGAGCGCGAGCGCAATGTCGCGGAGATGGATTCCGAGTTGGTGAACTACCGCGCCCTCCTCGCCAATCGCTGCGGCGGGCGCTGAGGCCCTTTCGTATCGCTCGAACCGAAGGCTCTCCGATGACCGACCAGCCCGAAGCGCCGCTCCAGATCGCCGTCGTGCCGGTGACGGCGTTCCAGCAGAACTGCTCCATCCTCTGGGACACGAAGACCAAGCAGGCCGCCATCGTCGATCCCGGCGGCGACGCGCCGCGCTTGCAGGAAGCCCTGAAGGAGCTCGGCGTAACGCCGGTCGCGATCTGGCTGACGCATGGCCATCTCGACCATGCCGGCGGCGCCACCGAGCTCGCCGAGGCGCTCTCGCTGCCGATCATCGGCCCGCATGAGGCGGACCGGTTCCTGCTCGATGCCCTGCCGGAGCAGGGCCTGCGCTTCGATATCCTCGGCATGAAGGCGGTGAAGCCGACGCGCTGGCTGCAGGAGGGCGACGAAGTCTCGCTCGGCGGCCTGACCTTCTCGGTCCAGCACGTCCCTGGCCATACGCCGGGCCATGTCACCTTCTTCCAGAAGGATCTGCGCTTCCTGCTCGCCGGCGATACGGTCTTCGCCGGCTCCGTCGGCCGCACCGATTTCCCTTATGGCAATCACGAGACGCTGATCTCGGGGATCAGGGAAAAGCTCCTGCCGCTCGGTGACGACGTGCAGTTCCTGCCCGGACACGGCCCGGCCAGCACGTTGGGCGAGGAGCGGCTGAACAACCCCTTCCTGCAGGGCTAGAGCCGGATGCGATCAGGTTGAAACAACCTGATCGGCGCGTGCTCCAGCGTCTGTTTTGGAGTGTTGAGCCCTCATCCTTCGAGACGCCGTTCCTGCCGGAACGGCTCCTCAGGACGAGGGCTGAACAGATCCTAGAGCCCGGGTTCGGCCGGGCGCTGCTTCAGGCTGCCGGGGCGGCGAACTGATCGAAGGCGCGCAGCGCATCCGCGGCATACATCAGGGCCGGGCCGCCGCCCATATAGACCGACATCGCCGCGACTTCGGCGATCTCCTGGCGCGAGGCGCCGAGCCCGGCCAAGGCTTTGGCATGGAAGCCAATGCAGCCGTCGCAGCGCTGCGTGATGCCGATGGCGAGCGCGATGAACTCCTTGCTCTTCTTGTCGAGCGCGCCATCGGCGCCGGCCGCCTGCGCGAGGGTGCTGAAGCCCTTCATCGCCTCCGGCTGGAGCCCACGCAGCTCGCGCATATAGGCGGAAATATCCTGGGTGATGGTGCGGTAGTCCTTGCTCATGGTGATGTCGATCCTTGACAGTTTATATTTTTATAATATCATAAAAACATGAATTATGAAACGAAGCAAGAGCCGGCGCTGGCCGAGGCGATGGCTGAGAAGGCCGAAGGGGTGGCGGGCTTCCTGAAGGGGCTCGCCAATCCGCAGCGACTGCTGATCCTCTGCGCCTTGTCGAAGGGCGAGCGCAGCGTCGGCGAACTGATCGCCGAAACCGCCATCGCGCAGACCTCGATGTCCCAGCATCTGGCGAAGTTGAAGGCGGAGGGCATCGTCGATTTCCGGCGTGACCACCGAACCCTGCACTATTTCATCGCCCATCCGGCCGTGATGGAGCTGATGGGGGTGCTCTACGTCCACTTCTGCGGAAGGCAGCCATCATGACCCGTTCCCTTTCCCCGCAAGAGGCGCAGCGTCAGCTGGCCGCTGGCGAAGCGCTCCTGATCGATGTGCGCGAGCCGGCCGAATTTGCCGCCAGCCATATCCCGCTCGCGGTCTCCCTGCCGCTGAGCGGCTTGCCGGGCGCGCTGGCGCAACTGCCCCGCGACCGGACGCTGATCTTCCAGTGCCAGAGCGGTATGCGAAGTGCTCAGGCCTGCGCGCTTGCCGCCCAGCGGGCGGAGAGCGTCAGCCTCGATGGCGGCATCGTCGCCTGGCGGGCCGCTGGCTTGCCGATCGTCGGCAACGCCGGTCCGCGGCTGTCGATCTTCCGCCAGGTTCAGATGATCGTCGGAATGATGGTCGCGCTCCTGGTCCTCGCCGGCTTTGCCGGTCTGACTGTGGCTTTCGCCATTGCCGGGATCATGGGGGCGATGCTGGCCTTTGCCGGTGCGACGGGCTGGTGCGGACTGGCCATGCTGCTCGCGCGCATGCCTTGGAACCGCGCGGCGCCCGCATCATAGCGGCGCCAAAACGCCAACGGCCATGCGGCGGGAACGGTGCACGTGCATCGGCCTCCCATGTTCGGCTCATGGTCGTCGTCAATCGCGATGAAACGCCGCACGATCGCTTACTGCGAGCGTGACCGGCACATCCGCATCGCTTCGCGGCGGTGCGGGCTGCCGCCGCTGAAGCTGTCGCGCCCCGTGAAGGGCCGTGTCACTGGCAGACCAGCACGCGGCGAGCGACGACATAGCCCCACGGATCGAAACTGCGCCGCCACACATAGTAGCAGTCGTCGCCATAATAGCTGTTGTAGTAGTAGGGCGCTCCCACGCCGAACGCGAAGGCCGGACCGTAGAAGAAGCGGTTATTGTAGAACCGCCGGTCATGGAAGAACACCGCCCGGTTGGCAAAGCCTGGCCGGACGAAGCCGGGGCCCACGAATGCCGGGCGCGCAAAACCCTGACGCGCGAACCCGCCGCCCCCGAAACCGCGCATCGGGACACCGCCGCCGCGAAAGGCCATGCCGCCACCATGGAAGCTGCCGCCGCCATGGAACGCCATGCCGCCACCGCCAAAGCCGCCGCCACCGAACCGCGCCTCGGCGGGGGCCGACCATGCGATGACGCCCATGGAGAGCGCTGCCGCGGCGAAAGCCGTGACAACCATCTTGTTGCTGCTGAAGGTTGAGATCATGACGAACCTCCCATCAAATGAGCCTCGCCTCACACTCAATCTGCGCTTTTTGATATGAACATACAATGAACATTGCGCGCGCTTCCGTCCCCGGGCGCAAGAAAAAGCCCGCAGCGCCAGGGCGCTACGGGCATTCTAAAAGCCAACGGCCATGTCCGGAACGGGCGCGCGTACATCCGGCGTCACACGTTCGGCTCATGGCCGTCTTCAACGAAGATGGAGAGCAGTGGAACGCCCTCGATACATCATCGTGACCCTGAGATGGGAAGGCTGGTCGCCGATTACAAGCCCTCGGTGGCCGACGATTTCCGCCACTCGTAAAGCGCGTCCGGCTCGCCCTCCTCGTTGCGCGTGCCGTCATTGAGATCGACGAGGCGGAAGCCATGGCGTTCATAGAAGGCCCGCGCGGCCGTATTCCGCTGGAAAGTGAACAGGCTGAGGCCGTCGGGGCTGCGTTCTCTGGCCTTGGCAAGCAGGAGCGAGCCGATGCCGCGCCTGAAATGCCCGGGCAGCAGATAGAGCTGGTCGAGTTCCCCGCCGTCGAGTGACAAGAAGCCGAGGATGCGCCCGGCCTCGCGTGCGACCCAGGTCTCGCCCGTGGGCAGCCTCACGGCCTCGATCCAGCCCCGTATCTCCTCGTCGCTATGGCAGCGGCGCAGATAGGGCAGGGCTTCGGTGCGCGAGGCCAGATAAAGCGCGGCAATCTCCCCGGCATCCCGGGGAGAGGCGCGTTCGATCGTGATCGCAGGCGCCGCGGGCATGCCCCGGCCCGTTCTAGCCTCAGGCGTCGAAGACGCCGAGCAGGAAGTCCTGCTTGCCGATCTGGAAGCCGTTCTCGCGCAGGATGTCGTAGGCCGTCGTGGCGTGGAAATAGAAGTTCGGGATGGCGAAGCGGGTGAGATAGGCCTCGCCTGTCATCGTCACGGTTGCCGAGGGGCCACGCGGGAAGGTGACCTCGCGGGAAAGCCCGGCATCGAGAGCGGCGCTGTCGGCGGCGGCGACGAAGGCCAGCGTCTTGGCGATGCGCTCCTTCAGCTCCGGGAAGCTCTTCTCCTCGTCGGGGAAGCGCGGGTTGTCGCCGCCCGAGAGCCGCGCCACGGCGTTCTTGGCGAAATCGCAGCAGAGCTGGATCTGGCGGGTGAAGGCCAGCATGTCGGGAGCGAGACGCGCCGTCAGCAGCACTTCGGGCTGGATCTTGCGGGTCTCGGCCTGCTCCAGGGCTTTGTCGAGAATGGCGTCGAGCGCCTTGAGCGTCTGCACGAAGCCGGAAAGGGCGGCGGCCTGGACTGTGAGTGGCATGGGAAACCTCGAAACGACAACGGGCCCGGAAAGGGCCCGCTGCGCATCGTTATAAAGAATATTCTTTCAGCTTGCTCTGCTCCAGCAGATCAATCCTTCGCGCGCTCGACATAGGAGCCGTCGGCCGTCATCACGACGATGCGGGTGCCGACGCCAACATGCGGCGGCACGGCGCTGCGCACGCCGTTGGAGAGGATCGCCGGCTTGTAGGAGGAGGAGGCCGTCTGGCCCTTGGTCACCGGCTCGGTCTCGACGACCTCGAGCGTGACGCGCTGCGGCAGCTCGATCGCCACGGCCTTGTCCTCGAACACCGAGAGCGAGACCTTCATGTTCTCCTGGAGATAAGGGGCCGCGTCGCCCACGACGTCCTTGTCGACATGGATCTGGTCGTAGGTCTCCGGGTTCATGAAGACGTACTGTTCGCCGTCCTGATAGAGATAGGTGAAGTCGCGGTCTTCGACATAGGCGCGCTCGACCTGCTCGGTCGTCTTGTAGCGCTGCGTCATCTTCACGCCGTCGGCGATGCGGCGCATGTCGATCTGCGTCGTCGGCGTGCCCTTGCCGGGGAAGAAGCTCTCGGCCGAAATGACGGTGCAGAGATGCCCGTCGAGCTCGAGGACGTTGCCCTTGCGGACGGAAGAGGCGATGACCTTGACCACGTGAATGTCCTTGCTGGTGCGCGGCGTTCTCGCGCGCTATGCGAATTCCTGTCGCCGCGCAACTACCGCATTCGCGCGCGAAACGGAAGCTTCCCGACGGTTCCGACGCGAGATTCGATGAGTTCGTCCCCCACGCCGTTCTGGCGCCCCGATGTTCATGCCGACCGCCGCCCGGCCCTTCTCGCCCGCGGGCGGATCAAGACGGCGCTCAGGCGCTGGTTCGAGGCGCGCGACTTCATCGAGGTCGAGGCGGCGATCCTGCAGCGCTCGCCCGGCAACGAGACGCATCTGCACGGCTTCGGCACGACGCTGATCGACAATGCCGCGCAGTCGCATCCCTATTACCTGCATACCTCGCCGGAATTTGCGGCCAAGAAGCTGCTGGCGGCCGGCGAGACGCGCATCTTCGATTTCGCCCGCGTCTTCCGCAACCGCGAGCGCACGGCACTGCACCACCCCGAATTTACGATGCTCGAATGGTATCGCGCTGGCGAGGATTACGCGGTGCTGATGCAGGATTGCGCCGCACTGATGGCCGAGGCGGCCCGCGCCGCCGGGGCGACCCTGCTGCGCTGGCGCGACAGCGAGGCTGATCCCCTCGCCGAGCCCGAGCGGCTCACGCTGCACGGTGCGTTCGCGCGCCATGCCGGCATCGACCTGCTTGCGACCGTCTCGCCCAACGGCGCGACGGACCGCGCCGCGCTGGCCGCTCAGGCGCTCGCCGCCGGCATCCGGCTGGCTGACGACGATAGCTGGTCGGACATCTTCAGCCGCGTGCTGTCCGAGCGCGTCGAACCGCATCTCGGCCGCGGCCGTGCCACGATCCTCTGCGAATACCCGATCAGCGAGGCCGCGCTCGCCCGGCCGAAGCCCGGCGATCCGCGCGTGGCCGAGCGCTTCGAGTTCTATGCCTGCGGTGTCGAGCTCGCCAATGCCTTCGGCGAGCTCACCGACCCGGCCGAGCAGCGCCGCCGTTTCGAGGCCGACATGGACGAGAAGGAGCGCATCTATGGCGAGCGCTATCCGATCGATGCCGATTTCCTGGAAGCGCTGGCGCTGATGCCGGCGGCGTCCGGCATTGCGCTCGGCTTCGACCGGCTCGTCATGCTCTGCACGGCTGCGCGTCGGATCGAGGATGTGCTCTGGACGCCGGTTGCGGAACCGGGCAGGGGAGGCGCATGACCGTTCACCAGCCCCCCGGAGGCCAGCCGCTGCGCAGCATCGACGCGCTCGTCGAGGCCGGGCTTGCCGCGCCCGAGCGTCGTGAAGCCCTGCAGAAGGTGGCGGAGCGCTATGCCGTCTCAGTGACACCAGCCGTCGCCGGGCTGGTCGATCCCACGGACCCGGCCGATCCGATTGCGCGCCAGTTCATTCCTGATGCCGCCGAACTCGTCACGCTGCCGCAGGAACTGGCCGATCCGATCGGCGACGACGCCCATTCGCCGGTCGAAGGCGTGGTGCATCGCTATCCCGACCGCGCCTTGCTCAAGCTCGTCCATGCCTGTCCGGTTTATTGCCGCTTCTGCTTCCGGCGCGAAATGGTCGGCCCGGGCGGTGACGCGCTGACCGGCGCCAAGCTCGACGCAGCGCTCGCCTATCTCGCCTCCCATCCCGAGATCTGGGAAGTCATCATGACCGGTGGCGATCCCTTCATCCTCTCCGCCCGCCGCATCCGCGAAGTCGCCAAGCGCCTTGCCAGCATCCCGCATATCAAGGTCGCGCGCTGGCACACCCGCGTGCCCGTCGTCGATCCCGGCCGGATCACGCCGGACTATGCCAGGGCGCTGCGCATCCCCGGCAAGGCGAGCTATATCGCTGTTCACGCCAACCATCCGCGCGAGTTCACGGATGACGCCCGCGCGGCCATCGCGACCCTGGCCGATGCCGGCCATGTGCTGCTGAGTCAGTCCGTGCTGCTCAGGGGCGTCAACGCCGATGTCGCAACGCTCGGCGCCCTGATGCGGGCCTTCGTCGAGAACCGCATCAAGCCCTACTATCTGCATCATCCCGATCTCGCGCCCGGCACCTCGCATTTCCGGCTGACGCTGGAAGAGGGGCAGGCGCTGGTCAAAAGCCTGCGCGGACACCTTTCGGGGCTGTGCCAGCCGACCTATATCCTCGACATCCCCGGCGGCGCCGGCAAGATTCCGGTCGGCCCTTCCTTCCTCTCCGGTTGCGAGATGCCGGGTGCGGAAGCCATCGCCGAAGACCGACATGGTGGGCAGCATCGCTATCCGCCCGCCTGATACGAAGGACATCGACATGCAGGACAAGCTGCCGCTCGTGATCGTCTCGGACATTGCCTGTCCGTGGTGCTTCATCGGCAAGACGCGGCTGGAGACGGCGCTTGCCCGCCATGGGCTGACCGAGCGCTTCGCCATCACCTGGCTGCCCTATGAGCTCAACCCGGACATGCCCGATGAGGGCATGGACCGCACGCAGTATCTGGAGGCCAAGTTCGGCCCGGGCAAGCGCAAGGAAATCGAGCTGCGGCTGTCGGAAGCGGCGCTGGAGAGCGGCGTCACCTTCAACTGGGCGAAGGTGACGAAGAGCGTCAACACGCGCATGGCCCATATGCTGATCGCGGCTGCCTCGACGGTGCAGCGCGGCGGCGATATGGCAGCCGCCCTGTTCAAGGCCTATTGGCAGGATGGGCGCGACATTGGCGATATCGAGACGCTGGTCCAGATCGCCGTCGAACAGGGTTTCGACGAGCAGGCCGCCCGCGACGAACTCGCCAATGACGAGCTGCGCGAGACCGTGATCGGGCTGGAGGATCACGCCCGCAAGGTCGGCGTCAACGGCGTGCCCTTCTTCATCGTCGACGGCAAGCTCGCAATTTCGGGCGCGCAGCCGCCGGAGGTCTGGGCTCAGGCCTTCCAGCAGGTTCTGGCAGCGCAGCAGCAGCCGGAGATGCCGCAGTTCTGAGCGGCCGTGATCCTGGGGCGCGCCGTCAGGCGCGCGCCAGATGAACCAGGCCCGGCGCCGCGAGCGCAACGCCCGACAGGAACAGCAGGATGAAGACGATCCGCCGCAGCGCCGTTGGCGAGATGGCGGGTGGATAGCGCCGAGCGAGATGCGTCGCGGCCATGACGACCGGCACGGCGAGTAGCCCCGAGAGGACCGAGGGCGAGGGGATGTGGCCTGATGCAGCCACCAGCCCGGTGCGGCAGAGCGCATTGAGGGCGAACACCGTCACCAGCGTCTCGCGGATCGTCACCAGCGTCATCGGCTGCCGGTAGAAGTGGTAGACCAGCGGCGGGCCGGAGGTCGAGAACATCCCGCCCATCAGCCCGGCGACGCTGCCGAAGAACAGGAAGCTCGGCGCGCCGGACAGCCGCTCCCGCGGATGTGGCTTGCGCGCGAGCTGCAGGCTCGAGACGATGATGACGAAACCCAGGGCCAGCCTCAGCAGATCGGCCTGGCTGTCGGCGAGCCATTCGAGCAACCGGTAGCCGATGAAGAGCGCGGGCAGGCTCGCGGCCATCACCATCCAGAATTCGCGCCAGGCGACGTCGCGCCAGCCCTTCAGCAGCATTTGCGTCGCGTTGACCAGGGTCAGCAGGCTGACGAGCATCGCTGCGTCGGGCAGCGAGATCAGCCCGGACAGTCCGACACCGCCCATGGTGATCAGGCCGAAGGCGAAGCCCGTCAGCGTCTGGGCATAGGCGGCAACGCCGGTCAGCAGCAGGAAGCCGATCAGCGTGGCCACGGACATCGTCGGCTGTCTCCAGAGAACGGAGCGCGAGCCCTAAAGCATCGGCGCCTCCGCCGGAATCCGTTTTCCGGCAAAGCTGATGTGCGCTGGCGGATCGCCATCGCCCTGTCATGGCGTCGTCGCGGTTGCGTTGCGATCAGGCCACGCCCGCGACCGTTCTGCCTCCCGCGAATGCGGCCAAAGGTTGACTCGACGGGGGCAGGGCGGGCACCATCGGCCCGCTCGCGATCAATCTACAGCAGGAGCGGCGAAGATGCTGTCGATCCCGAACCGCGCAGCCGTATGTATTTTCGGCTTTGCGCTTTCCGGCTGCATGCAGTCGATGCCGACCGCCGAGACGATCACTCGGCCGACCATGGAGGCCTTCACGCGGCTGAGTTCGTGGACGCCGTGGCGCGCGTCTCCCGAACAGCCTCCGCCGGCGGTCGTCACCGCACAGAGCCTGCCTCAGGCAACCGAGCCGGTCGAGGAGCCGCCGGTGCTGCCAGCGGTCCGGCCCCAACCGAAGCCCAAGCCCGTCCTCCACCACGCGCCGCAGCTGGCCTCGTCGCGCACCCGGCCTGCGACGCCGGCTCCGGTCCCCGTTATCATCCCAGCTGCTGCGGTCACGACGGCCGCACCGACGGGATCGACGCCGACGGCCTCGCCGCTACTGCCGGCCAGGGTGAGCTGTCAGACAGCGAGCCAACCCGGCGAGCGCGTGCGGATGGAGTGCACGCCGGTCGAGTGACGAGCTGATCGGTATTCGGCGTGGTCCCGCCTGCAGAGGTGTCTCCGATCGACGCATTGGCCAGTCGCATGCGGTCCCTGCTGCGGCCTTCTGCCCGGGAAATCACTTGGTAAGGAACAACCCCTGCGATCCGGGCTTCCTAAGATATGCCTCCTCGCAGGAAACCGCCTCTGGATTTTTGGCTTTGGCTCGCGGTCATCGGGCTCGTCGCGCTTGTGGGTGCGGTATCGCTGCAGTTTCCCGCGCGCATCGCGCCGCCGCTCCCGGCCGCGGCCGGCCAGGGCCAAGGGCGATAGATCGGAAAGTCTCCCATGGGCCGGGGCCTTCGATCGTCAGGTTGTGTGGCGATATCGCTCGACTGCGCGCCGCCTCAGATCGTCCTCGTCTTCTGCGACCGCGACCAGCGCTGCGACGATATAGGCCAGTCTGGTCCGCCCTCGCTCGTCAAACACGTCGATATTGGCCGGTTTGACGTCCTGCCAGGCAGCTTCCAGCGCTGCCTGCGCGCGAGCGAGGTCAACAGGATCATTCAGCGATGAGAATGGCACGTCTCCTGCTCCCCCAAGCCCTCGATGCCAACAGATTTAGGAGCCAGATCGCGGTCCGCAAGCATGAAAAAGGGACAGAGGGTCTCTTCGCGAAAAGCTTGATCCATCACCGTTGGACCCAACGATGGAGCGGCAAATGCGCCAACTTCGAAGAGAAGCCCGAGGCCTGGCGCGACAGGCATTCACGACCCATTGCAGATCACTGTGCTAAGCCGCTTAAACGGTCGCGCCACGGATGGAGAGATGGCGGTGAGCATTCTCGACGCGCATGTTGCCTTATGGCGAAGCTCCCCCTTCGCCTCGTTCTCCAGCGAGGAAGCATGGGGCGTCGCCCGCAGGTCGCAGGAAATTGTTCAAGGACTGCTAGATAGACTTGATAACAATTATGTTCGTGACGGGCAGGTCGCAGTGCACAAGACCGCGGTCGTGGAGGGTGGAGCACTATTGAAAGGTCCGCTGATCATTGGACAAAAGTGCTTTATTGCTGCCGGAAGTTTGCTACGTGGCGGCTGTTGGATTGATCAAGACTGCGTAATCGGTCCCGGAGTCGAATTGAAGTCGACCATTATGTTTAGGGGCTCAAAACTCGCTCATTTCAACTTTGTTGGAGACAGTGTTCTCGGTCAGGCTGTCAATTTGGAAGCGGGCTCAATCGTCGCCAACTACCGAAATGAGTTTGACACACCAAACATCCGCTTTTTGTACCAAGGCAAGGTGATTGAGACAGGCACTCCTAAATTCGGAGCGCTCGTTGGCGATAAGACCCGTGTTGGTGCGAACGCTGTGATTGCTCCCGGCGCTATCCTTTCTCCCGCAACCATCGTGAGACGTCTCGCCCTCGTCGACCAAAGCCCCGACTTGTAACGCCGGCCTTCTATCCTTCTCGGGCATTCGCCGCATCGGGCGTTTTGACTCCTGCCGCCCAATAGAAATGCCCCGCCTGCATGCGCGGGCGGGGCATCGATTTATCGGCAGGCCCTTCGCGGAGATCATCTCTCCGCGAAGGGCTGCTCAGCTCTTAGCTGCGATACCAGGCTGCGAGGTTCCAGGTGTCGACGTCCCAGCCGGAATGGTCGTGGGAGAGGTTGTTCGCCGCTGCGACGACCTTCTTGCGCGACAGGATCGGCAGGATAACGTTGGCCTCGCAGAAGATCTCGTTGACCTTGATCAGCAGCGCGGCGCGCTTGGCCGGATCGAGCTCCTTCTGGGCGGCCTTGTAGGCCTCGTCGGCAGCCGGATCGGTATAGCGCGAGACGTTGCGGCCCAGCCACTTGTTCTCCTTGTTGGCGACTTCCCAGGAGACGAACTGGTTGAGGAAGCGCTCCGGATCGGGCTGCGGCTGCGTGGTCGTGTACATCTCCATGTCGACATAGAGCTTGGTGTAGGTGTCGGGATTGGCGACGTCCGACGAGAAGAACACCGAAGCCGTGACCGACTTGAGCTCGAGGTCGATGCCGGCGCGCTGGCAGGCCTGCTTGATGATGGCCTGGACCTTCTGGCGCGGGGCGTTGATCGAGGTCTGGTAGACGTATTTGAGCTTCTTGCCGTCCTTCTCGCGGATGCCGTCCGAGCCCTTCTTCCAGCCGGCGTCGTCGAGGATCTTGTTGGCCTTGTCGATGCTGAACTCGTATTTCAGCTTCTGCGACTTGAACTGCTTGGGCTCGTTGACGAAGCTCGCCGTGGCGCTGCCGGCGCGGCCATAGATGAACTTCTGGATCGAGTCGCGGTCGATCAGCAGGTTGATCGCCTGGCGCACGGCCGGATCCGACAGCGTCGGGTGCTTGGTCTTGACGCTCGAGCGCTCGCCGTCGACCTCGGTCCACGGATCGGTCGTGTTCAGCGTGATGAACTCGATGTCGCCAGCCGCCGCTGCGCTGATCTTGCCGCGGCCACCGGTTTCCATGCGCTTGAGGACTTCGTCCTCGACCAGCGTGTCCCAGGCATAGTCGTATTCGCCGGTCTGGAGCACGGCGCGCGCTGCCGAGACCGCGTCACCGCCGCCTTTGATCTCGAACGTGTCGAAATGCGGCTGGTTCTTGACGTGGTAGTCGGGGTTCAGGGTGCCGGTGAGGATGTCGCCCGGCTTGAAGTCCGCGAACTTGTAGGGGCCGGTGCCGACCGGCTTCAGGTTCGCCGGCGCCTCGCGCGACTTGGCGCCCTTGTAGTCGCCGAAATGATGCTTCGGAATGATCATGCCGGCGACGCCGACGAAGGGATCGGCCCAGAACGGGGTCGGCTTGGCGAAGATCACCTTGACGGTGAGGTCGTCGACCTTCTCGACCTTGATGTCCTTGTAGGCACCGGTGGTGTAGGCGGCCGTCGCCGGATCGGCAGCGTATTCCCAGGTGAAGACGACGTCGTCGGCGGTGAGCGGCTTGCCGTCATGCCACTTCACGCCCGGCTTCAGCTTCCAGGTGACGGTGGTGCCGTCCTCCGAGAGGCCGCCATTGGCGCGGGTCGGGACTTCAGCAGCAAGCTGCGGGGTGAGGTTGCCTTCCTTGTCCCAGCCGGCGAGCGGCTCGTAGAAAACGCGCGAGGCGATCTGGTCCTTGGTGCCGGAGGCGAAATGCGGGTTGAGCAGGGTCGGGGCCTGCCAGAGCAGCATCTTCAGCGGACCGCCGCCACCGGCCTTGGTCGGCTTGTATTCGAGCGTGGCGTTCGCCATCGCCACATCGTTCCATGCCAGGATCTGGCTCGCGATCGGGGCGGCGATGCCCAGCGCAGCCATCCGCTGCATGAAGGAGCGCCGCGACAGGCGGCCCTCTTTCAGATTATCGACCATTCCCTGGATATATTGACTGCTCATAACTGACCTTCGCATTACGCCGGCTAGATATCGACCAGAAATAGATCAGTATCAGCCTTGTTTTTACTGAGTCCAAGGCACGGTAATGCCTTGATCGCGACTCATCTCGTACGGGCCGCGACCTTAAGCCCATCTTAAGGCGTTTTGATGGGATGGTAGGGTTGCTTGCGGCGCATGGCAGTTGTCCGCATTCCCTTGGGCGCCATGGCCATGTGCGGTGCAGCACTGGCGTCGGGATGCCATTGTCTACGGAGGGAGCGACCGGCGGGAGAGGCGCGTGCCGGCACCCAAGGGAGCCCCAGCAAGGCTCGCGTCCGGTACACCGGCGGAGGGCCGGTCAGCCCTCCGCTTTTGTCATGGAAGCTTAGCTCCAGAAGCCTTCTTGATAGGTGCGAGGCGAGAACTCCTTGTCGTCCCGCTGCTCCTCGCAATCCTCCCGACGCTCGCTTTGTGTCTCGCATGCGCAGTCGGAATCGTGCCGTTCCAGCATCAGATCTCTCCTTTCAGTTGTGAGGGAGGGTGCCTTGGGCTTCACGAATATGGGCATTTATGCTGCAGCGCACAAGGCGTGAGTGGCATGGGTGGGTTGCCAACAATGTTGGAACAATCCAGCTAGGACTACGTTGGTGCGGTTCGCCGCAACGCGGCCTGAGGATTGGATACCAGATGAAGCAAGCGACCTATTTTTTGACCATTGCCGGTGCTTTTGCGATCGCTGGCGCGGTGATCGCCTCGCCCATGGCGGCCAGCGCCCAGGATTTGCCTGCGGGCGTTGCCTCCGGCCTCGATAGGCAGCCGGTCGAGTACAGCATGACTGCCGCCAAGGAGCGCAGGCTGATGATCATGCAGGAAACCATGCGCCAGCAGCAGCACGGCCGCGGTAGGCCCGGATACGGGCGCGGCTACGGCCCGCGGCCCCACCCCGGCTACGGCCCCGGCTATGGTCCCCGTCCTGGCCCGCGTCCCGGTTATGGCTATGGGCGCGGCTACGAGCGTTGGTGATCGGTAGCCTCCAATTGGGGCTCCCGCGCGGAGGGAACTGATCCTCCGCGCCGCTTCCCGCGGGGGCCGGCGCTCACGGAGGGCTCGCTTGCATCCGGCTTCGAATCGTGCGCCTTCCCGCAAAACGCAGGGAGCCGGTGGATGATGCAGAAGATCAACGATGTCCGCGACCGCCTGATCGTCGCCCTCGACGTGCCTACCGTGTGGGATGCCTACCGCCTCGTCTCTACGCTCGGCGACGGCGTCACCTTCTACAAGATCGGCTATCGCCTCGCCTTCGCCGGCGGGCTCGATCTCGCACGCCAGCTCGTTGCCGAGGGCAAGAAGGTCTTCCTCGACCTCAAGCTCCACGACATCGGCAACACCGTGAGCGAAGGCGTGGAATCGCTGACCAAGCTCGGCGTCACCTTCCTCACCGTACACGCCTATCCGCAGACCATGCGCGGTGCCGTCGAGGGCCGCGGCGATGCGGCGCTCAAGCTGCTCGCGGTCACCGCGCTGACCTCCTATGACGACAGCGACCTGCGCGATGCCGGCTATGGGCTGGCGGTGCGCGATCTCGTGCGCCTGCGCGCCGAGCAGGCGCGGACAGCCGGCATCGACGGCATCGTCTGCTCGGCTGCGGAGACGGAGATCGTGCGAGAGGTCATCGGGCCCGACATGGTCATCGTCACGCCGGGCATCCGCCCCTCCGGCAGCGCCGCCGGCGACCAGAAGCGCACGCTCACCCCGGCCGAGGCGATCCGCGTCGGCGCCGACCATCTCGTGGTCGGGCGTCCCATCATCCGCGCGGCAGACCCGCGCGCCGCGGCTGGCGCGGTCATGGACGAGATCGTCGCAGCTTCGTAAGCTCCGGCCCGGAACCGATTCAGCCAACGGATTGCACCATGCCCAAGGGATATGTCATCGGCCGCGCCAAGGTCACCGACGCCACCAAATGGGGGGCCTATGCCGCTCGTTCCACCGAAGTGATCAAGCAGTTCGGCGGCGTGCCGGTCGTGCGCGGCGGGCAGATGACGGTCGGCGAGGGTGAGGGGCGCGCCCGCAACGTCGTCATCGAGTTCAAGGATTTCGAGACGGCCAGGGCCTATCTCTTCTCGCCGGAATATGCGGAGGCTCGCAAGCTGCGCGAGGGCGCCGGCGAGATCGATCTCGTCGCCGTCGAGGGGATCTGAGCCATGGCCGCCAAGGGCTATTGGGTCGCGCGCGTCGATGTCGAGAACGAGGAGGCCTATGCCCGCTATCGTTCGCTGAACGCCGTAGCCTTCGCCAAATACGGCGCGAAGTTCCTCGTCCGCGGCGGCGAGTATAAGCTCGCCCGCGGCGAAGGCCGCAAGCACAACGTCGTCATCGAGTTCAAGGACGAGGCGACGGCGCGCGCCTGCTACGCCTCGCCGGAATACCAGGAGGCGATGAAGCATCTGAGCGCCGCCGGCAAGTCCGACCTCATCATCATCGGCGGCTATGAAGGCCCGCAGCCGGGCGAATGAGTTCGCCTGAACGCGATCTCGCACGCGAGACGCTGACCGCCATCGGCGTGATCAGCGGCACTTCGATGGACGCCATCGACGTGTCGCTGGTGACGAGCGACGGGCGCGATGCCGTCGCTTTCGGGGCGGGCGTCTCCTATCCCTATCGCGACGAGACGCGCCGCGCGCTGCAGGCCGTCATCGCCGATGCCGAGCGCGCCTCGGCCGAGCCGCTCGTCGCGCTCGAAGCCGCGGTGACGGCCGACCATCTCGCCGCCATCCGCAGTTACGTTGCCGACCAGAACCTCGGCTGGTCGGATCTCGATCTCGTCGGTCTGCATGGCCAGACGATCTACCATCGGCCGGAACGGCGCTTCACCCGGCAGCTCATCGACGGGCAGGCGGTGGCCGATGCGCTCGGCATCCCCGCCGTCGACCGCTTCCGCCATGCCGATGTTGCGGCCGGCGGCGAGGGGGCGCCCTTCGCGCCGCTCTATCACCGCGCCCTGGCGCAGCGGCTGGGGCAGCCGGTGATGGTGCTGAATCTCGGCGGCGTGGGGAACGTCACCTATATCGACGGCGAAACCGTCATCGCCTTCGATACCGGCCCGGCGAGCGCGATTCTCGATGATTTCGTCCTGCGCCGGCTCGGCCGCCCCTATGATGCCGACGGCATGCTGGCGGCGAGCGGGCGCATTCATGTCGACCTGGTGGCCAGCTTCATGGCCAATCCCTTCTTCGACCGGCCGGCGCCGAAGTCGCTCGATCGCAACGATTTCCATCGCCGCGCCCAGGTTGTCGAGGGGCTCTCGGATGCCGATGGCGCAGCGACGCTGGCGGCCTTCACCGTCGAGAGCATCGTGGCGGCGCTGCGCCATGTGCCGCGCGCGCCCAAGCGCTGGCTCGTCGGCGGCGGCGGGCGGCTGAACCGGCATTTCATGGCGCGGCTCGGTCAGCGGCTCGGCGTGCCCGTCGACCCTGTCGAGGTTGTAGGGTGGGACGGCGATGCGCTCGAAGCGCAGATCTTCGCCTATTTCGCGATCCGTTCGGTCAAGGGTCTGCCACTCAGCCTGCCCTCCACGACGGGTGTGCCGCTGCCGATGACGGGAGGCGAGCTTCACCGGCCCATAGCGCGTAATTGAGCATGGCTGTCATGCCTCCGTCATTTGAAGGATGAGGCGCCGAGCGAGCTCTGCCTACATTTGCGCCGGGTGAGCGGCGAGAGGGAGCTTCGTCGCTCGGAGGGGCGTTGGCAGGTCGGCTCTGCCCGGTAGAGGCCGAACTCAGCGCGGCTGAAGGGGCAGCACCGCGCTGCGCAGCAGCGAGACGAGCTGGCTTTGCTGGCGGGTGTTGGTCTTCTGGAAGATCCGCGCCAAATGCGTGCGGGCGGTCGAGATTCGCACGCCCTGGGCTACGGCCGCTTCCGTCAGAGACAATCCGCTTGCCAGGGCGGACGCAAACTTGGCTTCGGTATCGGTCAAATCAAAGAGCTGGCGCGCGCAGGCGATGATGTCGGTCGCCGTCTCGAGGCGCCTGAGCGCGATCATGACCAGACCATGTTGCCGGTGGAGCGCCGGGGAGGGCGCCGCAGGCATGACGCAGGCCGAAAGCGAATGACCGCCGTCGCCGCCATGCAGGATCATGCTCGCCTGATGGTTTGCGAGCGGGTCGCGAGCGCAGTGCAGCGCGCCGTCGATCAGCTGCCGAAGCCGGCGCTGGTCGCCCGGCTGACGGGCGTAGAGGCGCCCCTGACGCAACCCGATCGGCCCGTCCGGCTCGGCCAGGATTTCGTCGGCGCCCTCATTGGCATAGGAAATCCGCATCTCCGCATCGAGGATCGCGATACCAAGGGCGAGGCGGTCGAGCGCGCCGCGCGCCTCGTCGCGCTGGATCGTGACGCGGCCGATATGGCGGCGCAGTTCCGCCACGCGCCGCAGCACCGGATAGAGCCGGCGGAGCAAGGACGCATCGGCGTCGTCGAAACGCTCCTGGCTGCTGTCGCGCCGGACATCGAAAAACCAGAAGGTCTGTCCTTTCTCCGCAAGGCGGCAGGACATGCCGTCATGAGCGTCAGCCAGGGGGAACCAGCTCTGACCGGCCCGCGGGCGCCGCAGGGGGGCCGTGCCGGCGGCGTCGTGATCCCGATAGACGACGCCGAGCGGAATACCGCGCAAGATCTCGCCCATCTCGATCAGGCCCGGCGCCAGTTCGCTGCAGTACTCCTGCCAGGACGGATTAGGGTTCGACGGGTTGGGGTTCGCCGGGTAGGCGATCCGATCCTCGGGGTAGGGGCCGAAGCTGGCGAAGCAGGCATCCGAGCCGTCGAAGAGCTGCCGCATCGTCTCTGCGGCGCTCGGCATCTGTTCCTCGTCAATCGCGCCGATCAGAAGTCGGTCGATCGCAGACATGACGGTATCGACATCCGGACGCGCCATGAAGGCCCCCGACGGTCATGGGCTGGACATGATCCTGAGATCGGAAGGGTAGCAGCATGGAGTGTCCGGGAAAAGTCCATAAACAATCCAATCCTTAACGGGTGCCGCCAGCTGCCTCAGCCGGATCGGTTCCGGGTCAGCGCGCTGATGTCCGCGGCTGTCGGGAGGGCATCGACGACGCCGTGCCGCGTCGTCGTCAGCGCGCCCGCGGCTGCAGCGTCACGTAGCGCCTCGGAGAGCGTGGCGCCCTCGGCCAGGCGGACGCCGAGCGTCGCAGCGAAGGCATCGCCGGCGCCGAGGGCGTCGACCGTATCGACCGGGAAACTTGGCTGCACGACAGGCGGCTCATCTGCCGCGACCGCTATGGCGCCGGCTGCGCCGCGGGTCAGCACGGCGAGCCTTGGGCCGCGTTTCAGGATCGCCGGGCCGAGTTCCGCGACGAAGCGCTCCGGCGTGGCGATGTCCACGTCCTGCCAGCCGAACGTCGCCGCCAGGCTGCGTGCCTCGGTTTCGTTGACGATGAGAACCGAGGTCGAGCCCACGACGTCCTCCGGCACCGTCCGGAAAGGCGAGGGGTTGAGCAGGGTTGGCACACCCGCCCGATGGGCCAGGGCGAAGGCCTCGCGGATGGGCGCGTCAGCGATCTCGAATTGCGCGGCCACGAGGGCGGCTCCTTCGATCGCGTTGGCCTTTGCCCGGACATGCGCCTCCGAAAGGGCGAGATTGGCCCCCGGAGCGATGGCGAGGCTGGTCTCGCCGGCCGCGTCGATGAAGGCGACGCCGCTCCCGGTCTGCCCGTCGATGCGCACGAGCATCGCCTCCGGCAGATCGGCGCGCACGAGGGCCGTCGGCGCGAAGCTGGCAGCTACGGCGCGGATGGCGTCATGCTCGAATATGTCGAAGGCCTTTTCCGCGGTGACACCTATACCTACCGGCTGGCGCTGAAGGTCTGATTCGAGCGGGCGCGCAGCCGCCGGCATGAGGTCCAATCCCGGTCCATATCTGAGAGACTTTGAACCGGTTTCATCCCCGGTGCGACGAATGGAAACCGAAGCACGTACTGGAACTGTCTCCATACGTATGCGCGGCGAGCCATGGATTGCAGGGATGGATGTTGCGATGTCATTCCATGTTTCGGTCATCGGCAGGGCGGGCTTTACGCCGTTGCCGTCACGACGGGTGGCTCCGGAAGCGGCGGATGCGGCGTCGAAACCCGTCTTCGTCATCGATGCCGGCCTGAACATGCGCTTCAGCAATCGCGGCGCGGCCGCTCTCGCCCGGAACGGGTTGGGTGACACGGATCGCTTCACCGCCTGCGACAAGGCTTTCATGGCGCGGCTTCAGGTCTGGATGAAGCGCTGCCGCGGCGGCAGCGCGCTCGGCGAGATGCGGCTGCCGCTGGCGCTGCGCTGCGGACGGCAGGTCGCGATCGATGCCGTGCATCTGGCGGGCATCGACCTCTTCGTCCTGACCGTCGACGACCCCGAAAGCGCCATGGAGCGGAACGTCGCTCAGGTCAGTGAAGCCTGCGGGCTGACGCCGACGGAAGAGCGCATGCTGGCGCTCATCGTCGAGGGGCTCGACACGATCGTCGCGGCGAGGAGGCTCGGCATCGCGCCGACGACGGCGCGCACGCACCTCCAGCGCCTCTTCACCAAGACCGGAACGGCCCGGCAGAGCGAGCTTGTCCGCTTCGTCGCCACCTATGTCGAGGATGCGCGCTGAGCGAGTTCCGCGCGCGTCGGCAGTTTGATCGTCAGCGGATATTGACACCGCTCATCATCGTAAGCCCTGTGAAGCAGCGTGCGTATGCCCGCACTTTGCCGGGAGCGACCGCGGCCATGCCCGAGACCGTTGCAGCCTTCACCTTTTGCGCTCTGTTGAGCGCAAGCGCGATTCTCGGCATGAAATTGCGCGGCTGGTTGTCAGAGGAAAATCTCCCTGAGCGCACCATGGAGGCGCTGCGGCTGGTGACGAGCCTGCTCGTCACCTTTGCCGCGCTGGTGCTCAGCGTTCAGCTCTCGAACGTGAAGGCAAGCTTCGACAAGGCCTATCGCGACCGCAACGCCGACGCTGCCCAGCTCGCCCAGCTCGGCGAGTGCCTGCGCAACTACGGGCCGGAGGCGGAGCCGATACACCTCGACCTGCGCAGCTACACTGCGGCGGTCATCGCCAGCACCTGGCCGCAGGAGCCGAAGCCCGCGGGCATGTCCTACCCCGACACGTCCGTCATGGCGCGCGAGGGTGCCGATCCTTCCCTCGGTGCCCTGCTCAACCGCATCGGGCGGGCGATCAACGGCTTGGCGTCTTCCGACACGCTCCGCGCCAACATCGCGGCCGAATGCCGCTCGGCCTTTTTGCAGTTGCAGCAGCGGCGCTGGGCCGTGATCGAGGACGTGCATGGGCCGGTCTCGCCGCTTTTCACGAGCGTTCTGACCTTCTGGCTGATGCTCGTGTTCCTGAGCTTCGGCCTGCAGACGCCGCGCAAGCGCGTGGCCGCGATCGTGCTGGGGATCGGGGTCATCTCGATCTCGACGGTGATGTTCGTGATCAGCGATCTCGAGACGCATTATGACGGCTTGTTCGGCATCCCGAGCGCGGCGATGCGCGATGCCCTGGCGGGAATGACCCGCTGAATCCGCGAGGCCGACCGCGAATTGGGGGAGGACGTGGCCTTGGCAAGCTGCGGCCGGTCCGGTCTTGTCGAAGATCACGTTCTACATCGGGCGATGTGCCGAAATGCGCCTTCGACGCGAAGCAGGCGAAGGCGCTGGTCAACGACATTCAAGCCCGGCCCGGCCTCGTCGAGAGCCGCCCGACGGCGGCGCTCTTCGCCGACCCGCAGCACGAGTATACGCGGCAGTTGCTGGCGGCAGTGCCGGGCGGCGGGCGCTTCAGGCACTAATTGACGCAGGTTGCGTCGCGTCTCGTATCGTCGGCCCTCATCCTGAGCGGTAGCCGTCAGGCGGCGTCTCGAAGGATCTTCCAGAATGCGCTGGAGCATCCTTCGAGACGCCGCGGCGCGGCTCCTCGGGAGGAGCGCCGAGCGTGACAGCCGACCTTGCCTTTCCTCGGAGCCTGCCCATGCCTCTCGACGCCGCCCTTCGCGACAAGATCCTCGCCGCCGTCGAGGCGGGCTTCGACAAGCAGGTCGCCTACACGCAGGACCTCGTCCGCTTCGGCTCGGTGCGCGGCCAGGAGCATACGGTCCAGGACTTCATCTTCCGCGCCATGAAGCAGCGGGGCCTGACCATGGACCGTTTCGCCATGGACCGCGAGGCGATCGCGGCCCATCCCGGTGGCGCGCCGTTCTCCGACACGCATTCCGATGCCCCCATCGTCGTCGGCATTCATCACCCACGCGCGGAGAAGGGGCGGTCGCTGATTCTCCAGGCCCATATCGACGTGGTGCCGACCGGCCCGGCCGACCAATGGACCCATCCGCCCTTCGATCCCGTGATCGACGGCGACTGGATGTATGGCCGTGGTGCCGCCGACATGAAGGCGGGGCACGCGGCGAACCTCGCTTGCCTCGATGCGCTCCGGCGCATCGGCATGCAGCCGGCCGCGAGCGTCTACGTCCAGTCGGTGGTCGAGGAGGAATCCACCGGAAACGGCGCGTTGATGACGCATCTGCGTGGCTACAAGGCCGATGCCGTGCTGATCCCGGAGCCGGAAGGGGAGATGCTGGTGCGTGCCAATGTCGGCGTGCTCTGGTTCCAGGTCGAGGTGCGCGGCAAGCCGGTGCATGTGCGCGAGATGGGCGCCGGCGCCAATGCCATCGACGCGGCCTATCGCGTCGTCGGCGCCTTGCGAGGGCTCGAGGAGGAGCTCAACCGCGAGAAGGCAGGGCGGGCGCATTTCGAGGATATCGCGCACCCGATCAACCTCAATATCGGCAAGATCGAGGGTGGCGACTGGGCTTCCTCCGTTCCGTGCTGGTGCCGGCTCGATTGTCGCATCGGCATCTATCCCGGCGTGAGCGCCGAGGAGACGGCGAAGCGTATCGGGGCCTGCGTGCTGGCTTTCTCCCGCGGCGACAGGTTCCTAGCCAATAATCCGCCGCGCGTCAGCTTCAACGGCTTCTACGCGCAGGGCTATGTGCTGGAGCCCGGCAGCGATGCCGAGGGCGTGCTGGCGAACGCCCACACCGCCGCGACCGGCAAGCCGCTGAAGAGCTTCATGACGGCGGCCTATCTCGATACCCGCGTCTACGCGCTCTACGACAAGGTGCCGGCGCTCTGCTACGGCCCGGTTTCGGAGAACGTCCACGCCTTCGACGAGCGCGTCAGCCTCGCTTCGCTGAAGCGCATCACCGGCACCATGGCGCTCTTCGTCGCCGAATGGTGCGGCCTCGAAAGCATTGACGCTTGAGCGCGCCGGCGCTCGGAGCATCCGGCCGAAAAGTGGACACCGGCTTTCGGAGAATACGATGCTGAAACAAGGAACTGGAGCGCCGGGCGTCCCGGAGGACGCCGTGCGGTCCAGCCGGGCGCTGCTGCTCGTCCCGCTGCTCGGGCTACTCTGGGGCTTCAACTGGCCCGCGGTTCGCATCTCGCTGACCGAGATCGCGCCCTGGACGTTGCGCGCCGCCGGCATGAGCTTCGCCGGACTCGTCCTCGTCGCGGTGGCGCTGGCGCGCGGCGTTCCGCTCGCCGTGCCGCGTGGACAGTGGCTGCGCCTCGTCGTTGCCGGCATCCTCTCGATCGCCGCCTTCAATGTGCTGCTCGCCTTCGCGCAGCTCGCGGCGCCGACCTCGCGTGCCGCGATCCTGACCTTCACCATGCCGATCTGGGCGACGCTGCTCGCCCGCCTCGTGCTGGGTGAGGCTTTCGACGGCCGGCGCCTCGCCGGTCTCGCTTTCGGCATAGCCGGCCTGCTCTGTCTCGGCCTGCCGCTGATCGCGGCCGGGCAACTCTCCTTCGGCCTGATGCTGGCGCTGCTCGCGGCGGTGAGCTGGGCGCTGGGTACGATCGTGACCAAGCGCTGGCCGGTCTCGGCTCCGGCGCTCGCCATCGCCGCCTGGCAATTGCTGATCGGCGGGCTCGTGGCCGGCATCGGCATGCTCGCCTTCGAGGGGCTGCCCGTGCCGAAGCTGCTGTCGCCGCGCGTGGTGGCGGCTCTGAGCTTCCACATCATCGGCGCGCAGGCGCTCGCCTATTTCCTCTGGTTCACGGTAGTGGCACGTCTGCCGGCGGGCATCGCCAGCCTCGGCACGCTGATGGTCCCTGCAGTCGGCGTGCTCGGCTCGGTGTTGCTGCTGGGCGAGCGGCCCACATCGACCGACTGGCTCGGCCTTGCTCTGGTGGTCGCGGCCTCGGGGGCGATCATGGTCCCCCGCCGGCAGCGCCCGACTGCCCACCGTGCTTGACGGCTCGCGTGTTCATTCGAAAGCCCACTGGAGAGCATCCGGATATTTCATTTTCGGATGGGCGGCGCCGTTCTTATCTGAGGCAGGGCACCAAGGAGGTCCGTGATTGTCCAGATCGTCGCCGATCATCGCCTTCATCCTTCTTCTGCTGGCCTTCTGCCCGCAGCGAACCATCGGACAGACCATGACCGACACCAGCCTTCATGCCGCCGCGGCGCGTGACGACGTCGCCACGATCAAGCGCCTTCTCTCGGAAGGTGCTGCCATCGATACGCGCGATGCGCGCGGGCGCACTGCGCTGCTGGTCGCGGCCCATGAGAACCACGTCAGCGCGGCCCAGGCGCTGATCGAGGCCGGTGCAAATGTGAACGCCAAGGACGCGATCAACGACAGCCCCTATCTCTATGCCGGGGCGCGCGGCCACCTCGCCATCCTGAAGCTGACGCTGGTGCATGGCGCTGACCTCAGGAGCACCAACCGCTACGGCGGCACGGCCCTGATCCCGGCCTGCGAGCGCGGCCATGTCGAGACGGTCCGCACCCTGATCGCCGCCGGTGTCGACGTCGACCACGTCAACAATCTCGGCTGGACCGGGCTGCTCGAGGCGATCATCCTCAGCGACGGTGGGCAGGCGCATCAGCAGATCGTCAAGGATCTGATCGCCGCCGGGGCGAATGTGAACCTCGCAGATCGCGACGGTGTCACCCCGCTCCAGCACGCGCGCAGCCGCGGCTACGCCAAGATCGAGCAGATTCTGCGCGCCGCCGGCGCCCGGTGAAGAGGTCGATCATGAGTCAGGCCCAGCGTTTCCTTTGCGAGGCGATCGAACTCGCCAGGGCCAATATCGAGAAGGGCGGCCGTCCATTCGGAGCCGTCGTGGTGCGGGGCGGCGAGGTGGTTGCCACCGGCGTCAACGAGATCATCGCCACCAACGACCCCACCGCCCATGCCGAGCTGACGGCGCTGCGCGCGGCGAGCCGCAAGCTGGGCTCGCCGAACCTTGCGGGCTGCGCGGTCTATGCCAGCGGCCATCCCTGCCCGATGTGCATGGCGGCGATGCGGCTCGCCGGCGTAGGCGAAGTCTACTATGCCTACTCCAACGATGACGGGGCGCCGTATGGGCTTTCCACCGCGGCAATCTATGCCGATCTGGCGAGGCCTTTCGCCGAGCAGTCGATGAAGATCAGCTATGTGCCCGTCCGTCTCGACGATGGGTCTGATCTCTATGCGGCGTGGAAGCAGCACCAGACCGCAGCGAGCTAGGCTGCATTGTTATCGCGTGGCCCCGCGCGGTCATCCCCGGCTTGATCCGGGATCCATGCCAGAGCGCTTCCGATCAAGGCGCAGAGCGCCTTGAACCGTTGTTCGCCTGCTGCCGGCAGCGTCAGACCTTGTCGCCGAGATAGGCGGTGGCGTCGATCTCGACGATGCAATCGGGCGAGCCGAGGCCGTTGACGATGCAGGAGACGCGGTGCGGCGAGGCCTCGGCGAAATTGGCGAAGTAGACCTCGTTCATCGGCTCCCAATAGGCCCGGTCGGTGACATAGACTGTGCACTTCACGACATCGGCGAGGCTGCCGCCGGCTTCCTCCAGCAACGCCTTGATGTTGTCGATGCATTGCTGGGTCTGGCGCCGCGGATCGCCGATGGCGAGCTTGCCGTCCCGGTTGGTGCCGACGCAGCAGACGAACATGAAATCGCCGGCCACGGTCGCCTGCGCGAAGGGCAGCCTGCCCTTGCAGACCTTGTCCGATGAAATGATGCGCTTGGGCATGGCGGTCTCCTCCGTCCTGTCCCGCCATGTGGTGGCAAAAGGTGGAGATCATCTTTACGCGCCGGCTCGGAATTCCCCGGGCGGAACGAACGAGAGACTTGGGGGCAGCGCGTTACTCGCGCGGGGCGGTCGGTCAGAGCCGTAAAGTCGTGCAGGCGCGAGTCGCGCTTCGGGCGAGCTGAGCTGCCGCCGAACGGGAATTTGGCGGTAGAACCGCCACATCAAGCTGAAAATTCGAGGGAATTTGGAGCGGGCGATCGGGATCGAACCGACGACATTCAGCTTGGGAAGCTGACGTTCTACCACTGAACTACGCCCGCGTGCTGTCTTGCGGTCGAGACCCGACGCGTCGCAGCGAAGCGTTCTTAGCGTCTTGCAAACCCCGTGTCATCCCGCATTCTGCGGCACGGAGTCGCGTGCGCTCCAAACCGGGAAGAAATCAATAGCCGGCGCTGCCGTATCGTGGCTCATAGCGACCGATGCAGGCGCCTTGTGGGTCGGAAGGCCGCGCAGGAATACCGATCCGATTGAGCCATTCGACGGTTTCGGGCTAGCATCTTCCAACGAAGGGGAGTTTCCGACGCTCCCGTCCAAATGACCGCGCCATTGTCCAAGACGTCCGCCAGAAAGTGCCTTCGGATCCCCATGCGGGCGACGGACGGGATATCAAGCCACAACCGGACCCGGGCTTTTGAAAAGCGACACCATTCTGGCGGAGGATCGCCGGCATGACCGGGCGGGGATTGCATCATGTCACGGCAATCGCCACGGATGCGTTGCGCAACCTCGATTTCTATACGCGGGTACTCGGCCTCCGCTTGGTAAAGCGGACGGTGACACACGAGGATCCGGGCGCCTATCACCTCATCTACGGCAATGCGGACGGCGCGCCGGGAAGCAGCCTTTCATTTTTTGCTTGGTTGAGCGCGGCCGCGGCGAGCGAGCGGCCAGACGGCGGCGAGCATATATCCTTCGCCATTGGACCGGAGGCGGTCACCTGGTGGGAAAGGCGCCTTATTGCCTCCGGCGTCCCGTTCCGACGCGAGCGGGCGCCGGGTGGAGCCCCCCAACTGAGCTTTGAGGATCCCGATCACGCACCTCTGGCGCTGGTTGCTTCCGAGCTTGCCTCCGCGGCGACCTGGTCGCTGCCTGATATCCCTCCGGCTTTCGCCCTCCGCGCGCTCCGCGGCGTGTCATTGAGCATCCGCGGGACGGAGCTGATGACACGGATTCTCACCGAAGTTCTGGGTTTCGCCGAAATGCGGCGCGAAGCCGATTGGATCGAATTCTCCGCGCACGATGATGCGGGTGGGTGGATTTGTCTGCATCGGCGGAACGACCGGCAACGCCCCAGACTCGGAGCGGGAGCGATCCATCATGTCGCCTTCCGAGCGAGGGACGAGGCTGATCTGGCCGCCATGTCCGAAGCCCTCAAGGAGCGCGTCGGAATCAGCGCCAGCCCGATTAAGGACCGCCATTATTTTCGCTCGATCTACTTTCGCGGCCCTGACGGATTGCTGATCGAAGTCTCGACGGACAGTCCGGGCTTTCTGATCGACGAGACGCGCGAGAACCTGGGGACGCGACTGATCTTTCCCCCGGGCTTGCAGGATCGGCAGGAGGAGTTGCTCCGCATCCTGCCGCCGCTGGATCAGTTCAGCTAGCTCCGTTGGTCGGTGATGCCCGAACGAACGCGTGCCTTCGGCCAGCTCGCGGGTGTGAGATCCGGCATCTCGCGATGGCATTGCGGGTAGGGCTGACGCCGAAAGGCGGATTTTCCATCGCTCCGGTACCGTGTGGCGCCGCAGGCCACGATCCTGCCGGCGCATGTCGGGCCGACCCGTGCAGATCTTTCAGGAGCCGAAGCCGATTCCTGCTGCAATGCGCTGTTGCTTTGTGCGAGGAAGGGGCGCTGGCAACGGCCTCTTGTCATCGATCGGCGCCGCCGAAACCGCTGGCGGAAAAGGACGGGGTCAGGCTGCATGAATCGAATTCAAACAAACGAATTCATCCCTGAAGAACGATCGCCCTGATATCAGCCCGGCCATGACGACATCCCAGACTCGCCGCTCCGAACGTCGACGGTTGGTGGAAACGGCCAAGATCCGGACAAGCAGCGGGGTCACCTACAGCTGCATCATCCGTGACATATCGGACGGAGGAGCCAAGCTCCGCGTACCGGCGGGTGTGGAGTTGGCAGGAGAGATTCGGTTGACCTCGGCGCTTACCGGGCCCGAACGCGTTGCGCAGGTGATGTGGCAGGATCACACCTCAATCGGGATCGCCTTCGCGAAGCTGGCTGCCGGCTAGAGTCGGACTGAAAAGTGAAATCCACTTTTCGGAGAAGTCCGAAGCTTAAGCAAAGTGATGGATCGCCACTTCGCGTCCGGTAGGACACGGCTGCGAGCCGGGCATGGCCATCCGTTCACGCTGACCTCGCCCGCGCTCGCGTTGCGTGGATCCTTGGTCCGAAGCGATGCCTGAGGATTGGCCACGCGAAATGCCATGTGACCCGCCTCCGTGCGGCAGGGCGTGTGTGCCAACCCCAGCGGCGCAACGATTTTTCGAATTTCAGATGCTTGAGACTGGTGCTGCGAGAGAGGATTGAACTCTCGACCTCTCCATTACCAATGGAGTGCTCTACCACTGAGCTACCGCAGCAGGTCCGGCGGCCGGTGCGCGTCGCGGTCGCTCTGAGGCGGTTGCGGGCGCTGGCGTCGTTCCGAAGCGGCGCCCTGATGCCACAAGCGCGGGGCGGGCGCAACCCGCTCTCTCAATCCGGCAGCAATAATCGTGGATCGATCTGGAAAACTCGGCCGTCGCCTAAGAGATGGGCGCTCAGGCCCTCGCGGAACAGCGGCCGGAAGGCGACGTCGCGCAGATTGAGGCCGCCGGCATACGCGCCCATCGCCGGCATCACGCAGCGGCGCGACGACAAGGCGAAGCAGCGGCGCCTCAAGGCCCGTCCACGCATCCGCACTTTCGCGGTCGGGTGGAGGTGGCCGGCGATTTCGAGCCCGGCCGCGGCGCTGTCCGGCTCATGGCGGAGCACTACGCCGGACAGCATGATCGACTCGGCGCTCTCGCCGCCCATGGCGCGGCTGATCGCCGGGTCGTGGTTGCCGGTGATCCAGAGCCAGTCGCGGCCCTGTTGCAATTCGCGCAGCGAGGCGAGCGTTGCGGGGGCGAGCCTGGCTTCGGCCTCGCGGTCGTGGAAGCTGTCACCGAGTGCGATGAGCCGCGCCGGCTGATGGCGCCGCACCACTGCGGCGAGGGCGGTCAGCGTCGCTGTCGAATCATAGGGCGGCAGCATCACGCCGCGCGCGGCATAGGCGGAGCCCTTCTCCAGATGCAGATCGGCGACGACCAGCGTGCGCTCGTCCGGCAGCCAGAGCGCGCCGGAGAGATCGGGCACGAGCGCGAGCCGGCCCAGCATGAAGGCTTCGTTCGCTTTCGACAGCGCTCGGTCCAGCCCTGTAGTGGCAACCGTCACGCCATCGCCTCTTCGGTCAACATCGCCTCCGCCTCCGCCAGGATCTCGTCGGCCGCCTCGCCAAAAACCGCTTCGCGCCCGATCTCGAGCATCACCGAGACGCCGAGCGGCGAGACATGGTCGAGCGGCTGATGGACGATTCGGCCGCTGATTCGTGTCAGCATCTCACCCAGCCGGCGAATGTCGAGCAGGCCCGTCGCCGCATCGGCGCGTGCGGCCTTGAGCAGGATATGGTCGGGCTCGTGCCGGCGCAGCACGTCATAGACGAGGTCGGTCGAGATCGTCACCTGCCGGCCGCTCTTCTCCTGGCCCGGATAGCGCCGCTCGATCAGCCCGCCGATGATCGCGCAGGAACGGAAGGTGCGCTTCATCAGCGCCGATTCCGCCATCCAGTCCTCGAGGTCGTCGCCGAGCATGTCCTGCGCGAAGAGCTCGTCGAGATCGAGCGCGCCGCGCGCGATGGCGGCGGTCATGTCGCCGAGCGTCCAGCAGGCCATGCCGTAATCGTTGCAGACGAAGCCGAGCGGGCGCATGCGGGCGCGCTCCAGCCGCCGCGTCAGCAGCATGCCGAGGGTCTGATGGGCGAGGCGGCCCTCGAAGGGATAGGCGACGAGATAGAAGCGCCCGCCGCGCGGGAAGGTCTCCACCAGAAGCTCGCCCGGCTTGGGCAGGCGCGACTTCTGCTTCTGCGCCTGCAGCCAGGCTGCAACCTCCTCCGGCAGCGTGCGCCAGAGGCCGGGCGAGGCCAGTATGGCGCGCACGCGGGCGGCCAGGAAGGTCGAGAGCGGGAACTTGCCGCCGTCATAGGACGGGATCTTGGGATCGGTCCCGGCGGCAGCGCGCGAGCAGACGGCCTCATTCTCGACGATGCCCTCGAAGCGCAAGACCTCGCCGGCGAAGACGAAGGTGTCGCCCGGCACCATGGTCTCGGCGAAATACTCCTCGATCTCGCCGAGCACGCGCCCGCCACGCGTGATCATGCCGGGCTGGCCGGGCTTTCCGCCGCGCGCCCGGCCGAGCCGGACCTTCAGCATGGTGGCCTCGACGATGGTGCCGACATTCATGCGGTATTGCTGGATGACGCTGGCGTTGCTGGCGCGCCAGAGCCCGGTCTTGTCCTGCCGCAGCTTGGCGAAGCGCTCATAGCTCTTCAGCGCATAGCCGCCGGTCGCGACGAAATTGACGACGGCGTCGAAATCTTCGCGGACGAGATCGGCATAAGGGGAGGCGGTTCGAACTTCTTCGTAGAGCGCGTCGGCATCGAAGCCGTCCGAACAGGCGACGCCGAGCACATGCTGGGCGAGGACGTCGAGCGCGCCGATGCGCGGCGGTGGGGTGTCCTGGGCGGCTTCGTGGACGGCCTCCAATGCCGCGCGGCATTCCAGCAGCTCGAAGCGATTGGAAGGGACCAAAAGGGCTTCCGAGGGCTCGTCCATGCGGTGGTTGGAGCGGCCGATGCGCTGGATCAGTCGGCTCGCTCCTTTCGGTGCGCCGAGATTGACGACGAGGTCGACATCGCCCCAGTCGATGCCCAGGTCGAGCGTCGCGGTGCAGACCACGGCCTTGAGCCGGCCTGCCGCCATCGCGGCCTCGACCTTGCGGCGCTGCTGCGCGTCGAGCGAGCCGTGATGCAGTGCGATCGGCAGGTTGTCGTCGTTGAGATTCCACAGCGCCTGGAAGGCGAATTCCGCCTGCATGCGGGTGTTTACGAAGACGAGGGTCAGCTTGTGGCTGCGGATGGCGTCATAGACCTCGGCCATCGCATGCAGCGTGGTGTGGCCGGCGATCGGCAGGCGCCGCTGCGTATCGAGGATGCCGATGCGCGGCTTGGCGCCACCCGCGACGGTGACGAGTCCGGCCGGCGTCTCGGTGCCGCCGAGATAGCGCTGCAGATCGGCGGGCTCGCGCACGGTCGCGGAGAGGCCGACGGCCGAGACCTGCGGCGCCAGCGCCTTCAGCCGCGCGAGATCGAGCGAGAGCAGGTCGCCGCGCTTGGACGTGACGAGCGCGTGCAGTTCGTCGAGTACGATGCGGCGCAGGTTTGCGAAGAAGGGCACGGCATCGCGATGCGAGACCAGCAGCGCGAGCTGCTCCGGCGTCGTCAGCAGGATGTCGGGCGGGCGCTGGATCTGGCGCGTCCGCTTGGCGGCGGAGGTGTCGCCGGTGCGGGTCTCGATGGTGATCGGCAGCCCCATCTCGCGCACGGGAGCTTCGAGATTGCGGGCGATGTCGACCGCGAGCGCCTTGAGCGGCGAGATATAGAGCGTATGCAGCCCGTCATGCCTGCCCTCGCGCTCCGCTAGCTCGACCAGCGAGGGCAGGAAGCCGGCGAGCGTCTTGCCGGCGCCGGTCGGTGCGACCAGAAGCGTCGAGCGCCCGGCACGAGCCTCCTCCAGCAGCGCGAGCTGATGCGGACGCACGTTCCAGCCGCGCCCGGTGAACCAGGCCTCGAAGGTGGGAGGGAGCGGGGAGAGGGCGGCCATGCCGGCCGAAGATAGGGTGCGGCGCGAGAGAACGAAAGGGGAATAAAGAGGCCATCGCCGCTACTGGCAGCGAAGCTTGCGCTGGTTCACTTGGAGAGGCCGGAATGGCTGGTTCCGACCCGGAGCGGGCTCGGAGAAGGCCCAGTTACGGGCCGTTTGGCAGGCTGGCCGATTCCGGGCAGCGGGAGCATTTGTTTCCAAAGCGCTCGGCCACACGAGGTCAAAAATTCCTCGCCAGCTGCATGCTGGCTCGTGAGTGCTGTTACAAGCGTGGTGACCCTGACGGCCGCAATTCCATTGCCAATTACCTTGTGATTGGCGTGACCGGGCAATTCTGGCAATTTGAGCCTTCGCATACTCCGCCCGGGGTCAGAAGCCGCAGGGAGTTCGTCATGGATCGCTTGCGCTTGACGCTCGAAGCAATCATTGCAAATTCTCGTTGGTTCCTTGCTCCATTTCTCCTTGGCCTGATACTCACCCTCGCGGCGCTGCTCTTCAATTTCGCGCTCAAGCTGTTCGATTTTTTCATGCGAGCACAGGTTTCAGACCCGTCCGAAATCATTGTTGGCAGTCTGAAGCTCGTCGACATCGCCCTGACGGCGAATCTGATCGTGATCGTGATTTGCTCGAGTTACGAGAATTTCTTGGCACCCATCAATATACAGCAACGTCCTGCCTGGCCGACCAGTCTGGCAAACGTAGGCTTCTCGGGCCTCAAGCAAAGGCTGCTTGCATCCATCGTAGCCATAGCGGCGGTGAATGTTCTGGAGTGGTTCCTGGATATTGAGAACAGCGCGGATAGTACAAAGCTCGGATGGCTCATTGCGATCATGTTGGGCTTTGCGCTCACCATGCTGCTCATGGCGATCGCAGACCGTGTCGGAGAGATTGAACCGCCAAGGCATTAGAGCCAGCGGTCCGCGAACGACCCATGGCGGACCTTCCTTTACCGCCGCTCCGCCACGACCAGCAGCCCCGGCACCGGCGCGCCGCGATCCTGCCGTGTGCTGGCGGGCTCGACGAGTAGGGGGACAAGCCCCGCCTCACCCAGTCTTTGCAGTAACCAGCTCTCCGCATGCGCGAACCGCCTGTCTTCACCGACGACCACGCCCTCGCCGGGATGCGTCTGCACCGTGAAGGCGAGCAGGCCGCCCGGCTCCAGCACGCGCGCGCTCTGGCTGAAGCAGGGCGCGAGCTCGCCGAGATAGACGAAGACGTCGGCAGCGACCACGAGATCTGCCGATGCGTCCGGCCGGCTGGCGAGGAAGCTCGTCAGCCCCGCGACCGCGAGCTTGTCGTAGAGCGGCATCCCGTCGGGCGCTGTCTTGGCTCGCGCCCGCTCGATCATGCGCGGCGAGAGATCGCAGCCGGCGAGGAAGCCGCTCTGCTCGTGGATCGCCTCGCCCATCAATCCGGTGCCGCAGCCGAGATCGTAGACCGTGTCGAACCGGAAGGGGCGGCCGGCGTTGCTGCAGCAGCGGACCAGCGCCGCCTTCAGGAGGGCGGGCGCAGTGTATTGCAGGGTTTCGGTGAGATGGCTGTCGAAGCGGTCGGCATAGGCGTCGAAGAGCGCGCCGGAGAAGTTCTCCGAGGTCGCCTGCTCGGCGGGCATCGCGCCGATGCGAGCGAGGTCGAGCCGCGCGCCGAAATGATCGTTCGGGTCGAGATCGAGGCATTGCCGCCAGGCCGTGGCAGCGTCCTCCTTATGGCCGAGCGCCTCCTGCGCGAGCCCGTAGAGATGCCAGGCGGCGGTGAAGTGATAGGCCTGCGACAGCGTCTGGTCGAGAATCTCGACGGCCGCTTGCGCATCCCCGTCCTTCAGCGCAGCCTCGGCCCAGCCATAGCGGCGGTCGAGCACGGGGTCGCCGGAGCTGGCGAAATGCGTGGTCGAGCCTGTATCGGTCATACCGACCGATGTAGCCGAGGAGTGTGACGCTGGCCAGACAAAGCGCCGGCTGGCGCCCCTCCGAATTGCTGCTGCCGACGCCGGCCGGTCTCTACTGCCCGCCGGCCGACATCCATATCGACCCGGTCCGCCCCGTAGCCCGGGCGCTGATCACTCATGGCCATTCCGACCATGCCCGCGCCGGCCACGGCGCCGTGCTGGCTACGCGCGAGACGCTGGCCATCATGGCGCTGCGCTATGGCGAGGGCTTCGCCGGCACGCAGCAGGTGGCGGCGCCCGGCGAAGCCATCCGCATCGGCGAGGTCGAGTTTCGCTTCGTGCCGGCCGGTCATGTCCTTGGCTCGGCCCAGATCGCGGTCGAGGGCCGGGGGCTGCGTATCGTTGCCTCCGGCGACTACAAGCGCGAGCGCGACCCCACCTGCGCGCCCTTCGAGGCCGTGCCTTGCGATGTCTTCATCACCGAGGCGACCTTCGGCCTGCCGGTCTTCCGCCATCCGCCGGCGGCGGGGGAGGTGGCCAAGCTGCTGGAATCGGTCAGGCTCTTCCCGGAGCGGACGCATATCGTCGGCGCCTATTCGCTGGGGAAGGCGCAGCGCGTCATGGCGCTGATCCGCGAGGCCGGCTACGAGCGGCCGATCTATATTCACGGCGCGGTCGAGAAGATCACCGCGTTCTATCAATCGGAAGGCATTCCGCTCGGCGAAATCAAGCTGGTCGCCGACACCGATCGCAAGACGCTGGGCGGCGAGATCGTCATCTGCCCGCCGAGCGCGACGCAGGATCTCTGGGCGCGCCGCTTCCCGGACCCTGTCACCGCCTTCGCCTCCGGCTGGATGCGCATCCGCGCCCGGGCGCGGCAGAAGGGCGTCGAGCTGCCGCTCGTCGTCTCCGACCATGCCGATTGGGACGATCTGCTGGCGACGATCAAGGAGGTTCAAGCCGGGGAGATCTGGGTCACCCATGGCGAGGCCGATGCCCTCGTCCACTGGTGCGGCACGGCGGGGTTGAAGGCCAAGCCGCTGCACCTCGTCGGCTATGGCGACGAGGGCGAGGCCGATCCGGTCGTGGAGGCGGCCGATGCGGCGGTTTGACGATACCAGCCATCATCCTGAGGAGCCGCGCAGCGGCGTCTCGAAGGATGCTCCAGGATGCTCCAGCGATCTTTGGAGCATCCTTCGAGACACGCTTCTGCGAAGCGCCTCTCAGGATGAGGGCCGGATGGAGGGTTTATCGCGACGACGCGACGACCGGGTGCGACGGCGCGGCCATGCCGACCATGGCGTTCGCCATGTCGCGGGCGAGGCAGTCATAGCCGACATCGCTCATGTGGAAGCCATCCGTCCACAGCGCGGCCTTGAACGCCTCGGCGTCGGTGCGCTGCCATTCGCGCATCGCCGCATAGCGGGCGAAGACGGGCACGGCCTCGCGCCGGGCGACATCGCCGACCGCCTCGACATAGGCGCCATAGCGCTGCGGATCGCGGACGGAGGGGAAGAATTGCGGATCGAGGATGGCGAGCGCCGGGCCGGCATCGCGCACCATCGCGATGCCGTCGGCGACCATCGTCCTGAAGGCGTCGAGGTCACCGCCGGTGACGGCGTCGTTGGTGCCGACCTGCCAGATCACGAGGTCGTAGCGGCGTGCCGCCAGCGCGGCCTTGAGCCGCGCCAGCGTCTGCGGCGCGGTCTCTCCGCCGATGCCGGCATTGACGATTTCGATCTGGGACTTCGGCCAGGCGCTTGTCAGCAGCGCCTGCAGGCGCGCGGGATAGGTCTTGTCCTTGGCGCTGGCGCCCACGCCCTCGGTCGAGGAGGAGCCGATGGCGAGGATCGCGAGCGGCTGGCCCTGCGCGACCTTGGCGGAGAGCGGCACCAGCGTCGCGTTCGAGCGTACGATCGGCGTCTCGCGGCAGGAGAAGCTCGCCGCCTGTGCGGGGGCTCCGGTCGAAAGCGTTGCAGCGATGACAGGCAAGGCAAGGAACCGCATCGCGGCACGCATCGGCGTCTATCTCCTGGCTACCCTGCTGCCGTTAAGGTTTGCTTCATGAACGGTATCTGAACGATGCGCTGCAACAAATCCAAACGGGCGCAGTGTGGCGCGGGTGCGACAGCATGAACCGCTTCGCCTGGCTGCTTGATCGCCTCGCCTACGAGCCGCGCCGCAACGCGAAGCTGGCGCTGATCGCGGATTATTTGCGCACCACGCCCGATCCCGATCGCGGCTATGCGCTGGCGGCGATGACGGGCGGGCTCGTCTTCCGCAATGCCAAGGCGGGGCTGATCCGCGCACTGATCGCCGAGCGCACCGATCCCATCCTGTTCGCGCTATCCTATGATTATGTCGGCGACCTCTCGGAGACGGTCGCGCTGATGTGGCCGGCCCGGCATGGTGCCAATGCGGTGCCGCATCTGCCCGAGGTGGTCGAGAGCCTGCGCGAGGCCGGCAAGACCGATCTGCCGCGCCTCATTGCTTCCTGGCTCGACGCGCTCGACGAAACCGGCCGTTGGGCGCTGCTCAAGCTCATCACCGGCGCGCTCCGCATCGGCGTCTCGGCTCGCCTCGCCAAGACGGCGGCCGCGAGCCTCGGCGGCGTGCCGGCCGACGAAGTCGAGCAGGTCTGGCACGGGTTGGAGCCGCCCTATGCCGAGCTCTTCGCCTGGCTGGAGGGCAGGGGAGCGCGGCCGGAGGCGCGCGATCCGGCGCCGTTCCGCCCGGTCATGCTCTCGCACCCAATCGAGGACGGCGATTTCGACAAGCTCGCCCCGGCCGAATTCTCAGCCGAATGGAAATGGGACGGCATCCGCGTCCAGGCGGTCAGCGGTCGCAAGGCGGACGGTGCGCGCATCACGCGGCTCTATTCGCGCACCGGAGAGGATATTGCCGCCGCATTCCCTGATCTCGTCGAGGAGTTGACGCAGGACGGCGCGCTCGACGGCGAGTTGCTGGTGATGCGCGAGAGCGCGGTCCAGAGCTTCAACACGCTGCAGCAGCGCCTGAACCGCAAGACCGTCACCGCGAAGATGCTGGGCGAGTTCCCGGCGCATATCCGCGTCTACGATCTGCTCGTCGACGGCGAGGAGGACATCCGCCATCTGCCCTTCCAGGAGCGGCGGAAGCGCCTCGACGCCTTCCTGTCGCGGCTCGCCAGCGTGCGCTTCGATCTTTCGCCGCTGATTGGCTTCGCTTCATGGGAAGAACTGACGTCGGCTCGTGCCGATCCGGCTTCGGCCGGCGCTGGTGCCGATGCCGCGGCGGTCGAAGGCTGCATGATTAAGCGCCGCGACTCCGCTTATCTGCCCGGCCGCCCCAAGGGCTACTGGTGGAAGTGGAAGCGCGATGCGCGGCTGGTCGATTGCGTGCTGATGTATGCCCAGCGCGGCCACGGCAAGCGCTCCTCCTTCTATTCGGACTACACTTTCGGCGTCTGGCGCGTGGGCGAGGAAGGCGGCGAGGAGCTGGTGCCGGTCGGCAAGGCCTATTTCGGCTTCACCGACGAGGAACTCATCGAACTCGACAAATATGTCCGCAAGAACACGGTGAACCGCTTCGGCCCCGTCCGCGAGGTCACGCATGAAGCGCAGGCCGGCCTCGTCTTCGAGGTTGCATTCGAGGGGCTGCAGCGCTCGACGCGCCACAAATCGGGGCTCGCCATGCGCTTTCCCCGGATCAGCCGCATCCGCTGGGACAAGCCGCCGCACGAGGCTGACCGTATCGAGGTGCTGGAAGCGCTGTTGCCGACCAATGGCTGAGGCGCAATGGGTTGCGGCCTTGCGCTCAGGGTGCTTGTGATCCCTTCCTCGCCTGAGGCAAAATGTCCGGGCCGAAAAGAGCGTCGGCCCGAAACGTGGAATGCGATTTTCGGACAGACCGATGCGGGGGCTTAGGGAGTGGTGGCGATGAGCAAGCAGCCTTCGACGCGGATCGTCATCGCGGACGATCACCCGCTGTTTCGCGGCGCGCTGCGCCAGGCCGTCTCGCATGCGATCGGCGGCGCCGAGGTCAGCGAGGTTGGCTCCCTGGAAGCGCTGACCGAAGCCCTGGCCAGCGGCGGCGATGCCGATCTCGTATTGCTCGACCTCACCATGCCGGGGGTACAGGGCTTCTCGGGCCTGCTCTTCCTGCGCGCCGACCATCCGGAAATCCCGGTAATCGTCGTCTCTGCCAATGACGATCCGGCGGTGATTCGCCGCTGCATCGAGTTCGGCGCGCTCGGTTTCCTGCCCAAGACCGCCGATGTCGCGCAGATGGGCGAGGCGATCCGGGCCGTGCTCGACGGCGGGGTCTGGACCCCGCCGGGTGTCGACCTGTCGGCGCCGGTCGATGCCGAGGTCGCCGACATGGTCCGCCGTCTCTCGACGCTGACGCCCCAGCAAGTGCGGGTGCTGATGATGCTGTCCGAGGGGCTTCTCAACAAGCAGATCGCCTATGAGCTCGGCGTCTCCGAGGCGACGGTGAAGGCCCATGTCTCGGCGATCCTGACCAAGCTCGATGTCGACAGCCGCACTCAGGCGGTCATCGCCGCCTCGAAGATCGCCGGCACCGCCTGGGCGACGGCCGGGGCCTCGGCCACGGCTTGATGATCGCTTCCTGATAGGCTGAGCTGCCTTCGAGAATCCGCCGGGTCATCCCGGGCGACCGGAGGGAGGCCCGGGATCCATTGCGGAGCGCCTCCGATCAAGGTTCAGGCATGGATCCCGGATCTCCGCTTTGCTGCGTCCGGGATGACCCGTGCTTTATGCCGACAAGTATGGTCTCCGAGAAATCGAGGACAGCGTTCAGACACCGTTCAAGCGCGGTGGATTTCAGGTTAAGACGATGACGAAGCGCCCTGGAGATGTGCGGGGCGCAAGAGGATGGCCAGCGCTTCCATGGAACGGTTTCTCGGCGGTTCGCCGCTCAGCGTGCTCGTCCGCCTGATCTTCATTTCGCTGCTGGTCGGGGCGGCGATGGCCTTCCTCGGCCTCTCGCCGCAGAGCCTCTACGAGGCGGCGGCACGCTTCGTCCGCTCGATCACCGGGCTAGGCTTCGGCGCGGTGCGAGAGGTCGGGCAGTGGATCATCGCCGGCGCCCTGATCGTCGTGCCGCTGTGGCTGCTGATACGGCTCTTCGCGGCGCGGAAGTAAGCTGCCGTCATCCTCGGGCGAAGCGACGCTTCGACCCGAGAAACGCATGATGAGAAGTCAGGGGTTTCCGAGATGCTCGGGTCAAGCCCGAGCATGACGTCTGGTTACAGCCCTTCGCCGCGGGCGATCGCAGCCGCGTCGCGCCCGATCAGGGCGGTGAGGCGGGTGAGGCCGGCACGTCGCGCCTGGGTCGCAAGCCCGGCCTTGACCTCCTTCGCCAGCCCCGGCCCCTTGAAGACCATCGCCGAGTAGAACTGCACCAGCGTCGCGCCGGCGCGGATCTTGGCGAAGGCCGTCTGGGCCGAGTCGACGCCGCCGACTCCGATCAGCGGGAACTGTCCTTCGGCCCGCAGGAAGGCTTCGGCCAGGATGCGGGTCGAGGCGGTGAAGAGGGGCTTGCCGGAGAGACCGCCCGTTTCGCCCTTGGCGGCGCTGCGCAGGCTCGCCGGGCGCGTGACCGTGGTGTTGGAGACGATCATCCCGTCGATGCCGCGCTTGCGGGCCACCGCGATCATGCCGTCGAGCTCGGGCATGGTCAGGTCCGGCGCGATCTTGACGAGGACCGGCGTGCGCCGGCCGCTGCCGGCAACGTCGTCCCGTGCTGCAAGCGTACGCGCCACGAGGTCGTCGAGCGCGGCCTCGGCCTGAAGGTCGCGCAGGCCGGGCGTGTTCGGCGAGGAGACGTTGATCGTCAGGAAATCGGCGAGCGGCGCCAGCCTGCGAGCGAGCGTGGCGTAGTCGGCGGCACGGTCGGCAGAGTCCTTGTTGGCGCCGAGATTGACGCCGACCAGCCCGCCGCGGCTGCGCCGGGCCGCAAGCCGGGCGGCGACCGCCTCCATGCCCTCGCTGTTGAGGCCGTAGCGATTGATGACGGCTTCGTCCTCGATCAGTCGGAAGACACGCGGCCGCGGATTGCCGGGTTGCGGCAGCGGCGTCACCCCGCCGACCTCGACGAAGCCGAAGCCCAGGCCCAGCGCGCCGTCGATCGCCTCGGCGTTCTTGTCGAAGCCGGCTGCGAGCCCGACGGGGTTCGGGAAGGTCAGGCCAAAGGCTTCCGTCGCGAGCACAGGGTCGTCCGACCCCGGCTTCAGCGCGGGGGCCGTGGCCAGCGCCGTGACGGCGAGCCGGTGCGCCGTCTCCGCATCCATGCGGTGGATCAGCGGCCGGGCGATGTTGAACAGGCTGCCGATCATGCCAGATCCTCCGGGACGGTGTGTCTGCCGTCGGTCCCGAGTGGCAGCGGCGCTATCCAGCGCACGGCCTTCGGATCGAGGGCAGCGTAAAGATGCGGGAACAGCGCACCGCCGCGAGAGGGCTCGTAGCGCAATGCCGGGCCGAGGCGCGAATCATCCACGGCGATAAGCAGGAGCCCGTCCTGCCCGGCGAAGTGCTTCGCCGCCGTTTCGGCAAGCTGGGCTGCCGTCGAGAAATGGATGTAGCCATCCGCGAGGTCGACGGGCGCGCCATCGAAGCGTCCATTCCGCTCCGCTTCACGCCAGAGCGGGGCAGGGCATATCTTGTAGATCAGAGGCACCGGCAGTCTCACGGGAACAGGTTGGGCCCCGGCTTAATCCCTGGCAGGAGGATTCCGCAAGCGCTAGCCGGATTGCGGCGAGAACTGGATTGAAATCTTAGATGATAGGGGATATTTCCTATATTCAATCCCCGCCCGGCGACGAAAGCAATGCGAGGCCTGCGCGATGCTGTCACATGACCAGATCTGGGGGGCGATCGATATGCTCGCCCAGCGCTACGGTTTCACCGCCTCGGGGCTGGCGCGCAAGGCCGGCCTCGACGCCACCACCTTCAACCGCTCCAAGCGCGTGGCGCCGGACGGGCGCGAACGCTGGCCCTCGACCGAGTCGATCGCCAAGATTCTCGCCGCCACGGGCGCTTCCCTCGACGAATTCATGAGTGCCGTATTGCGGCGGGAGCCCGCGCCGACGCGCACCATTCCACTGATCGGCTTCGCCCAGGCAGGTTCCGGCGGCTTCTTCGACGACGGCGGCTTTCCGGCCGGCACGGGCTGGGAGGAGGTCGCCTTTCCCGGCGTGGCCGATGAGAAGGCCTACGCGCTCGAGATTTCCGGCGATTCGATGCTGCCGCTCTATCGCGACGGCGACACCATCATCGTCTCGCCGACCGCGACGGTGAGGCGCGGCGACCGCGTCGTCGTCAAGACGGTGGAGGGGGAGGTGCTGGCCAAGCAGCTCAAGCGCCAGACCGCTAAGACGATCGAACTCGCCTCTCTCAATCCCGAACATCCCGACCGCGTGCTGAATCACGCCGATATCGCCTTCATGGCACGCGTGATCTGGGCGAGCCAATAGGCGCCCAGCCTGCTCAAACAATTATTCCGGAGGTGGATCCGATCAGGTTGAATCAACCTGATCGGCGCGTGCTCTCGTGGCCGTTGCTCCGCCGCAGCGGCAGGGTGACCCGGAACACGGCGCCGGCGAGGGAGGGTTCGAGCTCGATCGTGCCGCCATGCAGCCGGACCAGCTCGGCTGCGACGGCAAGGCCGAGGCCGGTGCCCCCCGGCGTCACCGAGCCACGGAAGGCCTGAAAGAGATTGGCCCGCGCGCGCTCCGGCACGCCCGGCCCGTTGTCGATGACACGCAGTGCCACCGAGCCGTTCACGGGTCCTGCCGTCACCGCCAAGAGGGGCTGGGCGTCGGCTTCTGCCCCGGCCTGGGTCAGAGCCTGGACGGAATTGCGCATCAGGTTCGTCAGCACCCGCGCCATCTGGTCGGGATCGCAGGGTGCGATCAGCTCGGCAGGGACGCGGTTCTCGAAGCGCAGTCGCCCGTCACCCGGCAAGCCAAGCATCTCCGCCTGCTCTGTGACGAGCTGCCGCAGGGCGACCTCGCGGAGGACCGGCGTTGCCTCGGCCGCGCGGCCATAGGCGAGGGTGGCCTGGCAGAATTCGATGGCGCGCCCCAGCGTCGCGATCAGCCGTGGTGCGAAGCGGCGGATCTTGGCGTCGCGAGTCTCTATCAACTGGTCCGACATGAGCTGCGCAGCCGCCAGCATGTTGCGCAGGTCGTGGTTGATCTTGGAGACGGCGAGGCCGAGCTCGGCGAGGTGCTTTTTCGTGCGAAGCTCGTCGGCGAGCGTTGCCTCCATGCGGGCGAGCGCGCGCTCCGCCTCGCCGATCTCGTCGGCGCGCAATGTCGGTTCGATGATGCGTTGCGGATTCTCCGGGTCGGCCTCGAATTCCATCACGTTCGCCGCCAGACGCCGGATCGGACCGATGATCAGCGCGTTGAGGGCGATATAGACCGCGAGCGCCGTCAGCCCGGTGATCAGCAGCGAGATCAGCAGCAGGCTCCAGGAGAATTTGAGCATTGCTCGGCGCAGCGGCGCCTCGTCGATGACGATCTCGACGAAATCGGCCCCGCCAACCGCCTCGCCGACCACCCGGATTGGCAGGGTGGCGGGGGAAACCAGAACGGCGACCGCTTCCTCGATCGCGTTGATCCAGGAGAGATTGCGTAGATCGATCGAGCGGGAGACTTCCGGCGGGGGCATCGAGTCGAGGCTGAGCAGCCGGCGTGCGCCGCCGACACGGGCAGCGATCGACCGGGCGCCGACGCCCATCAACAGCCGGTTCTCGCTGCCCTCCGGCAGCCCGTCCTCGGGCGCGCCCTCCAGCACCAGCGCGGCGACCTGCGCGGCGGCGATCCTGTCATGCAGCCAGTTGCGCCGGAAATTCGCGATGGAGGGCAGGTAGATCAGCACTTCCGCCAGCATGACGAAGAGCACGGTGACGAGCAGCAATTTGGCCGACAGGCCGAGACGGGTCAGACCGCGCGGCTGACTGATCGACAGATCGTTCCTGGGCAAGCCGGGTTGAAGCATCGACGCCAATCTTAACCGAAGCGCCGCAGAAAGCCGATTAACCGGCGCAGGCGAGGGTTCGTGGCCGACGGGACATGGAACGAGAGCGCCGCCCTGCGCGAGCTGTCCGAGCGGGCAAGCGCCGGCGTCACCACCCAGGCCATGTCGGCGATCGTCAGTCCGGCCTTGGTGGCGACGCACCACGGCGCAATCAGCTCGCCGGCGCCTTTCCCAACGATGGTGACGCCGAGGATGCTGCCCTTCCTGTCGGTGACGAGCTTGACGAAGCCCTCGCTCTCGTCGGCAGCTCGCGCCCCAGGAATCTCGGCGAAGGGCCAGCGCAGGACCTGGATCGCGCCGGCCTTGGCGCGCGCCGCGGCTTCCGAAAGGCCGATCGCGGCGATTTCCGGCTGGCACCAGGCGACGCGCGGGAAATTTGTCGCGTCGGTCCGCACGGGCTGACGAAACAGAATGCTGCGCAGGATCAGGCCGACATGGTCGTCGCCGGCCTGGTCGGTCATTGGCGCCGCGGTTCCGCCGGCGCAGGCACCCAGCGCATAGACGCGGCGGTTGCTCGTGCGCAGGCCCTTGTCGGTGACGATGCCGGTGGCGTCATGGCGGATACCGCCCAGATCGAGATCAAGTGCTGCGATCTCCGGCCTGCGCGGCCCGGCCAGCAGCAGATGCGAGCCCTCGACGACGGTTTCTTTCCCCTCGCCAGCGAGAACCAGGCGGAAGCCGGTCCGGCTGCGTTCCAGCCGGACCGGAGCGTTGCTCTCGTGCAGGGCCAGCCCCTCGCGCAGCAGGCGCCGGCGAACCAGAAGCGCCGCTTCCGCATCATGGTCCGGCAGCAATCCTTCCGGGGCGACGAGGCTCGCCGAGCTTCCGAGGCGCTGCAGGGCCTGCGCCAGTGCCGTACCGTTTGCGCCACCGCCGAGGACGACAGGGCGTTCGGGCAGGCGGGTCAGTTCGGAAAGCTCGTCCACGTCGATCACCTGCACCGTCTCGAGGCCGGGCAGTTCGGGGCGAGGCGCCCACGCGCCGGTGGCGATGACGAAACGTCGGGCCTTGATCGCTTGTGCGCCCACGCGGACCGTGCTGCGGCTGGCGAAGTGCGCCTCACCTCGCACGATGACGATCCCGAGGGCCTTCAGGCGTTCCTCGGCGTGATTCGCGGCCTCCGCTGCCAACGCGCGCTGGATGTGATCGTGAAGCTGGGCCGGGTTGGCCTGCGGATCGCCAGCCTTGAGACCGAACCGGCCGGCTTCGCGCATCGTGTGCGCGGCCGCTCCCGCCTCGATCAGTGCCTTCATGGCGAGCGGGCCGGAACTGCCACCCAGCGCGCCTCTCTCGACGAGAACCACGGAAACGCCGAAGGCGGCGGCAGCCGTCGACAGCGCGATGCCGTTGCCGCCCGCGCCGATCACGCAGATGTCGGGTGTCAACGCGGCGGGGTTCGCCGCCTTGGCCGTGCCGTCGCTCACCGGATGTCCCGCTTCGCTCTCGTTCTCAATCGCTGATGCGTTGTCGGGCGGACGGAATCAAGGCCTACACGCTCCCCGCCATGCGGGATCACCCTCATGGCCTTCAAGCGACGCTGCGGTTGCCGCCTCTGCTCTTGATGGTCGTAAGAGGTTCGGGCCGGCCGAACAGGAAGCCTTGGGCACGGTGGGCCCCGAGAAGCTGGACGGCGATGCGCTGCTGCTCGGTTTCGATGCCCTCGACCACGACGTTCATATGGAGCCGGCGGGCGAGCTGGCACACGGCTTCGATGACGGCCTTGGAAGCCTCGTTGGTGTGCACCTCGCGGGCGAAGCTCTGGTCGATCTTCACCTGCGCGAACGGGTAGGTCGAGAGATAGGCGAGCGAGGAGTAGCCGGTTCCGAAATCGTCGAGCGCGAAGGTCACGCCCAGTGCCCGCAACTCGTCGAGGACCGAAAGCGCCAGCTTGTTGTCCTCGATCAGCAGCGATTCCGTGACTTCGAGCATCAGCCGCCGGGATTCGAAATGGGAGGTCAGCAGCGCACTCTTGACCGTCTCGACGATGCGGCGGGGCTCGCGGAACTGCAGCGGCGAGACGTTCACCGAGACGCTGATGCCCGGCTCCCAGCTTGCCGCATCCTTGCAGGCCTGACGGATCGCCCAATCGCCCATCGCCGCGATCAGGCCGGACTGCTCGGCGATCGGAATGAAGATGCCGGGCGGCACCATGCCCCGGGTCGGATGGCGCCAGCGCATCAGCGCCTCGCGCGAGACGATCTCCTGCGTTTTCAGGTCGATGATCGGCTGATAGTAAAGTTCGAGCGTGCCATCCGCGCAGGCCTTGCGCAGATCGACCTCGATCTCATGCCGCTCGAGCATCTCCTCGGCCATGGTCGGGTTAAAGAACATCAGGGTGTTCCGACCGGCCGATTTGGCTTTGTAAAGGGCGGTATCGGCATGGCGCAGCAAGTCCGCCGGGTTGGTGCCGTCGTGCGGCGCCATGGCAATGCCGACACTCGCTGTCACATAGACCGTCTTGCCCTCGACATCGAAGGCACGGGTCATCGCATTGATCATGCGCTGCGCGATCGCCGTGACGATGGTGTGTTCGGCTGAGGGCAGGATCAGCAGGAACTCGTCGCCGCCGAAGCGGGCCAGCATGTCGTTGCTGCGGATCGCGCCGCGCAGGCGGCTCGCAGTCTCCATCAGCACATGGTCGCCGATATCGTGGCCCAGGCTGTCATTGACCTGCTTGAAGCCGTCGAGGTCGAGATAGAGCAGTGCGAAGGCCTCGCCGGTGCGCTCGAGCCGTGCAAATGCCTCGGCGATCTGCGTGTTGTACTCGAACCTGTTGGCGAGCCCTGTCAGTTCGTCGAAGCGCGCCATCTGCTCGATGCGCGCCTCGGTCGCCTTCCGCTCCGTCGCATCCTCGGTCAGCATGAGGATGCCGCCCTCGGCCGCCGGCGCGAAGGTCACGACCAGCACGAGCCCGCTGCGCGTCACAACCTCGTGGCTCGCAGCCTGCTGGGTGCTCTGGACCGTCGTCAGGGCCATCCGGATATCGCGCAGCTGCTCCTGGCTGATCACCTGCCGCTCAACCAGGAAGCGCGCGATCGCCGTCAACGGCGTGCCGGGCAGGGCGAGCGTCTCGGGCAAGCCGTAAAGCGTGCTGTGCGGCGTGTTGCTGACCGCCAGCTTGAGATTGCGGTCGAACATCGCCAGCCCGTCGATCATCGTGTTCAGGGCTGCGTCGAGCGTCAGGTTCTGCGAATGCAGCGCGGAGGCGAGCGCCTTTGAATGCTTCGTCGCATCGCTGAGAGCCAGCAGGTTCCGATGCAGCGAGTTGGTGATCGCGATGTTCGCGGCCACGTAGAGGAAAGCGAAATAGCCGATATAGCGGTAATAGGGATTCTGCGCGGCGATCAGCCCGATCGCCATCGGGATGCAGAAGGTCATGAGCTGCACCGCGACGAACTTCGGGCGGCCCGCATTGCGCGCGACGTATCCGGAAGCCAGGGCGATGGTGGACGCGACCGACGTGATGTGCGCGGCCGGGTCGTTGGTGTGAACCAGCGCGACATAGCAGCTGTAGCCCAGCACGGCGCTGAAAACGGTGGCGCCGAGGAAGTAGTAGCGATCCCAGCGGCGCGTCTGCGCGTAACTGTCGTTGGCGTGGTTCCGTCGGCGATAGGCCATGACGGTCAGGAGGCGCAGGATGACGATGAACGTCACCAGCAGGGTGAGGCCCATGAAGATCGCCATGCCGGTCGAAAGCCAGCATAGGAACGGGGTGAGAATACCGGCGATACCGCCCGGGATGATCGACGCTGGCGACGAGAAAAGCGAGCTGACCAGCAGCGTGTAGCCGGTCAGGTCGACATCGTCGGCCTTCTCGCGCCCGCCAGCGGCCATCAATCGCTTCAGCGTGCCCGACATCTACTCCTGCCTTTGCCGCGAGCGCGATCATGCACGCTAGGCCCAAACCTAGCGTATCATCAAAGGTTTGTATGGGAGCAGAGGTAAATGCTTCGTGTGACTCTAGTGCCGTACGGGACCATCCCGTACGATTCAGACCGGCGCCAGGTGTCTTTGGTAAACGCGCGCTAACATGCGGTCCTGCGTCTGCGCGATACGCTGCAGCTTCGAGATCGCGCTCGGGCTCAGCCGCAGCATGCAGTCGGTCCAGATCTGGCCGAGATGGCCGAGTTCTTCGCGCAGATCGCCGGAGCGGCGATTGAAGGCCGAGAAGAGCGCCGTTTTGGCTGCGTGGATCGGCAGGGCATCGGAGCAATACTTGCGGATCCAGGCTTCGCCGGTGCCGGTCGGGACGACCGCCTCGAGCCCACCCGCCGCCATGAACTCCTGCGCGCTCATTTCCTCGCCGGAGAGCAGCATCTGCTCCGCCGCGCGCTGGCCCATCCGGCGCGACAGGATCGCGACGGCGGTGATCGGGAAATGGTTGAACTTGATCTCGGGGTAGACGAACGAGGCCTGCTCCTCGGCGATCATCACGTTGCACGAGCGCGGTGCGTCGATGCCGCCGCCGATCGCCTTGGCGTGGATGGTCGAGAGGGTGATGACCAGCCCGTTGAGGCCGCCCGAATTCCAGATCGCCCCTTCCGCTGACAGACGCGCATATTCGGCGAGCGCGGCGCGGTCGTTCTTGGCCAGGCAGTCAAGATAGAAATCCAGGTCGCCGCCGAGCGTGAAGAACGGGCCTGCGCCGCGGAAGGCGAGGAAGCGCACCGGAGCGCGGTGATATTGGTCCGGCGCTCCCCAGAGGGCCACGATCGCGCTCTGAATCTTCACCAGGCTGTCGAGCAGCTGCAGCGTGAAGACCGGTTTCAGCTCGGGCCGGATCGTGACCCAGAGCGCCTTTATGTCCGGCTCGTAGGCGATCTCCACCTCCGGCAGGAAGCCGGCCTTGTAGCGGATCGCGTCGATGACCTCGCAGCTTTCGAGCAGGGCCGGCGAAACGGTTTCTGCTCCGATCTTCAAGGACTGCAACACGACGCCACCCCCGGAACTGCCTGATGTCGTGCAGACTAAACGAGCTTAACAAACTGTAAACGGAAACTCCCGGAAATGGTTAATAGCGTTAAGCTTTTTCGGATGACCAAGCGTCATGCCACCGATCTCGGGGCCGTGCAGGCCCCCTCGAGGCAAGAGCCGGGCCCTTGCGGAAGGGAGCGGGGAGGGGCAGGAAATTTCGAGGGGGCGCGATATCGGGAAAGAAATTGCCGGGATCGGCGGCGCCTGCGGGATGATCAGTTCAGGGATTTCCGAGCCCGGCCTTGCCTGATCCGGAATGGCACAGTGCTTTGCCGCATCCTGGAACGGCGCGCTGGTTCAGCGGCGCTTGTCCGAAACCCGCTGTGGGGATAACCATGGCGCCGCGAATTCGCCGCGTTCCCGCGTTCAAACAGCCAAGTTGCAAAACCCACCGAGCTGATGCCGTGACCCGCCAGACAGCCGAGGACGAGAAGCAGGCGCGCCTTGCCGCCGCGCTCCGCGAGAACCTGAAGCGCCGAAAGGCCCAGGCTCGCGCTCGCCGCTCGGAGGAGGTGGGTTCTCAGAAGCCGGTGCCGCCCACTCAGGCCGAACCTCCCCGGTCCTGACTTCCCTCACTCATTTGGGCTGCCGGGTTTCCGTGCGGCCGAGCAGGACCTGACGATGGACAAGATCCGCATCACCGGCGGCCAGCGCCTCAATGGCGCTATTCCGATTTCGGGCGCCAAGAACGCCGCCTTGCCGCTGATGATCGCGAGCCTTCTGACCGACGAGACCTTGACGCTGACCAATGTGCCGCGTCTCTCGGACGTCACCGCGCTCTCGCGCATCCTGTCCAACCACGGCGTCGACCGCACCGTCGCCGGCAAGCGTATCGGCCAGTCGACAGAGACCGGCCAGAACATCTCGCTGACCGCGCGCCAGATCGTCGATACCTGCGCGCCCTACGAACTGGTCTCGACCATGCGGGCGAGCTTCTGGGTGATCGCGCCGATCCTGGCCCGCATGGGCGAGGCGAAGGTCTCGCTCCCGGGGGGCTGCGCCATCGGCACGCGCCCGGTCGACCTGCTGCTGATGGCGCTGGAGAAGCTCGGAGCCGAGATCACGATCGAGAACGGCTACGCGCTGGCGCGTGCGCCCAAGGGGCTGAAGGGGGGCGAGATCGTCTTCCCGAAGGTCACGGTCGGCGGCACGCACACGGCCTTGATGGCCGCGGTCCTTGCTGACGGCACCACTGTGATCGAGAACGCCGCCCGCGAGCCCGAAGTCACCGATCTTGCCGCCTGCCTCGTCAAGATGGGCGCCAAGATCGAGGGCGCCGGCACCTCGCAGATCGTCGTGACGGGTGTGTCCCGCCTCGGTGGCGCGCATCACGCCGTGCTGCCGGACAGGATCGAGACCGGCACCTATGCGATGGCGGTTGCCATGACCGGCGGCGATGTCGTGCTGGAAGGCGCGCGCGCCGATCTGCTTCAGTCCGCGCTCGACGTGCTGACCAGGGCCGGCGTCGATATCGATGAGACCAATGAAGGCATTCGCGTGCGTCGCAACGGCCGCGGCATCGAGGCGGTCGATATCGACACCGATCCCTTCCCCGGCTTCCCGACCGATCTGCAGGCGCAGTTCATGGCGTTGATGACGAAGGCCAAAGGCACTTCGCGCATTCGCGAGACCATCTTCGAAAACCGCTTCATGCATGTGCAGGAACTCGCCCGGCTCGGCGCGAAGATCCGGCTCGACGGCGACGTCGCCCATGTCGAGGGCGTCGAGAAGCTCACCGGCGCTCCGGTGATGGCGACCGATCTGCGGGCTTCGGTCTCGCTCGTCATCGGCGGTCTCGCCGCCGAGGGCGACACCACCATCAACCGCGTTTATCATCTCGACCGCGGCTTCGAGTCGCTGGAGGCGAAGCTCACGCGCTGCGGCGCGGTGGTGGAACGCATCAGCAGTTGATTCTGGACTGTTGATTTTCTTGAGGCGGCTCGTCAGAACACGATCATGTCAGACGATGCCGCCGATCCACTTAAGCTCATCGCGCTCGATGCCGACGACCTCGCGGTCGTCTCGGCACATCTTCAGGATGCGGTGCTGAAAGCCGCCGATCTCCGTTATCTGCCGGCTGAGAAGCGCTTTGCGCTTGCCCTGCGCCGCTTCGACTGGGAGGGCGCACAGCACGGCAAGCGCCGCCGCCGGCTTGCGGCGTTGCATTTCGACCGGGTGCTCTCGGTCCGCAGCGCCAAGCTCGACAAGAACGATCCGGACAAGGTGCTGAACCTGCTCGCCATCACCTTCGACCAAGGCGATGATCCCGCCGGCAACGTGACGCTGAATTTTTCAGAAGGCGCTGCGATCCGCCTCTCGGTCGAATGCGTCGAGGCTCAGATGAAGGATCTGGGGCCGGTGTGGGAAGCCGTGGCGACGCCCGGCCATCCCAACGGCGCCTGACGAGGCGGCTCTCCAGTTTTCCGGCTGTGCCGGCTTCAAGCCGCGACACCCGTCGTCTAAGAACGCTGCGTCATCCCGGACAAGCCGCGAAGCGGCGCCGATCCGGGATCCATCGAAGGCCTTTGGCGCCTCATGGTGGATTCCGGGTCTTCGCTGCGCTACGCCCGGAAGGACGGCTATAAATTCGGATACGCCCGAGGATACCAATGCCGATCAGGCTCGACGACAGGGACGCACGTTTCGCAGAAGGCTTCGCAGCTCTGCTGTCCGCCAAGCGTGAGGTCTCGGAGGAGGTCGATCGGATCGCGGCCGACATCATCGCCGCGGTGCGCGAGCAAGGCGACTCCGCGCTTATCGGCTATACCAGCCGCTTCGACTCCCTCGACCTCGCGCCGGCGACGCTGCGCGTCAGCGAAGCCGAGATCGATGCTGCGGTTGCCGCCTGCTCCGCGGAGCTGCTCGCCGCGCTGGAGACGGCGCGCGATCGCATCGCCGTCTATCACGAGCGTCAGAGGCCCGCGGATTCATGGGTCAAAGATGCCATGGGCGTCGAAGCCGGCTGGCGCTGGAGCGCGATCGAGGCCGTCGGCCTTTACGTGCCCGGCGGAACCGCGAGCTACCCGTCCTCGGTGCTGATGAACGCGATTCCGGCGAAAGTCGCCGGCGTGCCGCGCATCGTCATGGTCGCCCCGACGCCACGTGGCGAGACCAATCCGCTCGTGCTCGCGGCCGCGCGGCTCGCCGGTGTCGACGAGGTCTATCGTATCGGCGGTGCCCAGGCCGTCGCGGCGCTGGCCTATGGCACGGAAACCATCGCGCCGGTCGCCAAGATCGTCGGCCCCGGCAACGCCTATGTTGCGGCGGCCAAGCGCCGCGTCTTCGGCCAGGTCGGTATCGATATGATCGCCGGCCCCTCCGAAGTGCTCGTGATCGCCGATCGGACCGCCAATCCGGACTGGATCGCCGCCGATCTGCTGGCGCAGGCCGAGCATGACGTCTCGGCCCAGTCGATCCTGATGACGGATGATGCTGTGCTCGCTGCCGAGGTCGAGAAGGCGATCATGGCCCAGCTCGCGACGCTGCCGCGCGCCGAGATCGCCGGCAGGAGCTGGCAGGAGTTCGGCGCGATCCTGCTGGTCGCCGATCTCGAAGCGGCGGTGCCGCTGGTCGATCGCATCGCGCCGGAGCATCTCGAGATCATGACGGCGGAGCCCGAGCGTCTGGCCGGCCTCATCCGCAATGCCGGGGCGATCTTCCTCGGCGGCCATACGCCGGAGGCGATCGGCGACTATGTCGGCGGCCCCAACCATGTGCTGCCGACGGCGCGCTCGGCCCGCTTCTCCTCCGGCCTCGGCGTCGGGGACTTCATGAAGCGGACCTCGCTGTTGAAGTGTGGCCCCGATGGCCTGCGGGCACTGGCCTCGGCCGCGACGCAGCTCGCCGAATCGGAGGGGTTGCAGGCGCATGGCCGATCCGTGACGATCAGGCTCAATCTCTGAGCGTCGGTCACCGAGCGGCGCTGCGGCGGGAGGAGCGATGTCCGACGTTTCGACTTCCAAGAAGCAGTGTCTTGTCGGCGTAACACTTGACGAGAACTCGCTGGGGCGCGGCTCGCCCGATCAGGAGCATGAGCGCGCTGTCGCCATCTACGACCTGATCGAGCGCAACCGCTTCGTCGTGCCGGAGCATGATGGCGGCCCCTATCTTGCCCATCTGGCCATGGTCGAGCGGCGCCTCGTCTTCGAGGTCAAGGAAGCGGACGGCTCGGCGGTCGTGACGCACCATCTCTCGCTCAGCCCGTTCCGGCGCATCATCAAGGACTACGAGCTGATCTGCGAGAGCTACTACGCTGCGATCCGCACGGCGACGCCGACGCAAATCGAGGCGATCGACATGGGCCGGCGCGGCCTCCACGACGAGGCGGCCGGCATCCTGGCCGAGCGGCTCGCCAACAAGGTCGAGATCGACTTCGACACGGCTCGCCGTCTCTTCACACTGATCTATGCCCTCCATTGGAAGGGCTGACGGGCTTGGAGCGCAAAATATCTTCAAGCGAGGTGGAAGCCGGTTCGCGTGAAGAAGATGCGGCGCAGGCTCTGCCGCGCAAGATCCAGAGCGTGCTTTTCATGTGTGCGATGAACGCCGTGCGCTCGCCGATGGCCGAGGCGCTGGCCAAGCACTTCTTCGGCAAGTCGATCTATGTCCAGTCGGCCGGTGCCCGCAAAGGCGAGCCCGATGGTTTCGCGCTCGCAGTCCTCGACGAGATCGGCATCGATCTGAGCCGGCACAAGCCGAAATCGGTCGAGGAGCTGGAGGAATGGGAAGGCCTCAACTTCGATCTGATCATCTCGCTTTCGCCCGAGGCGCATCACAAGGCGCTGGAGCTCACCCGCACCCACGCTGCCGAGGTCGAATACTGGCCGACCGTCGATCCGACGGTGTTCCAGGTCTCGCGCGAGCAGAAGCTCGATGCCTATCGCGAAGTCCGCGACACGTTGATCAAGCGGATCAAGCAGCGCCTGCAGCGCTGAAGGCGCCTGCCGCTCCGGCGCGGCCTGTGCCGGCGGCCCGGCTGTCCCCCTGACCGAGTTCCATGTCGAGGTGCCGCAGTCAATTGAGCCTGCACGCGGATGACGCGCTTAAGTGAAATTTTACGCGGAGCGGCTTGGGTGTCGGCGAGCGGCCATCGTCCCACCGGTTCCTGCCTATGCCTTCAATCCCCGTCTTGGAGCCTTGCGCGGCGCGCGAGGAGAGGCTGTCGTTTTCCGATGGCCTCCTGGTTGCTTGCCTTTGCCTGGTCGTCAGCTTCGGAGCCATGGCAAGCCTGCCGCGCGCGCAGGACGGCAGCGTGCCGGCAGCGATCGTCTTCCCGCCCTGGGTGGGCGCGGCCGAAGCCATTTCCCTCAGCCTTGCAACCGGTCATCGCGTGCTGCGCAGCGGGCGATTGCCTTCTATCGTCGTGGTCGCGCCAGAAGGCCCGGCACACGCGGCGGCGGCGCTGCCGCAAGGCGCCTGGTTCTCCCTGGTCCTGACCGGTCTCGCCGGCTGCCTCGATGCGGCTGCGGCGGTGGAAGCCTCGCGATGATCTGGTCACTCCCCGCCGTTCGCCGCAGGGTGGCGCAGGTCCTGCTCGCGCTTGGGCTCCTGCATGTGCCGCTGCTGGCGCTGGTCTTTCGGGCTCATGGCGATAACGGGTTCGTGCCGGTCACCATCGCGGCGCTGTCAGCCTTGCTGGCGTTGGCGTCCTATCGCCTGAACGGGCCGGCGATCGTGACCCAGCTCGTCATCGCGACGATGCTGATCGGGCAGGTCTCGATCCTGGTCTTCAGCTTTGCCGGCCATCTCTGGCAGCCGGACATGCACATGTACTATTTCGCGATCCTGGCGCTGCTCGCAGGGTTCTGCGACTGGCGGCCGATCGTGCTGGGCGCCTTGCTGACCGCGCTGCATCATCTCGTCCTGCAATATGCGCTGCCGGCCGCAGTGTTCTATCAGGGCGGCAGCTTGCTCAGGGTTCTGCTGCATGCGGTGATCGTCATCATCGAAACCGCCTTCCTCGCCGTGTTCGCTGTGATCCTGCAGCGCATGTTCACGATGAACGAGGCCAATCTCGCGCGGGCCGAGGCTGTGGCCGAGCGCGAGCGCGTCGCAGGCGAGAAGGAACGCAATTTGGCAGAGGAGCTGGGTCGCCGGGCCGCAAAGCTGCGCGATGTCGTATCCGGTTTTCATGTCCAGATGGAGCAGGCCATGGCTGTGCTCGATCAGTCCGCCATGACGATGAAGGCGGAGGCTGGCGCCTTGACGAGCACCTCCGATCAGGTGCGCTGCCAGACGGCCCTGGTCTCGGCCTCGGCGGCGGGTACGATGGAGAGCATCGAGCATCTCTCGGCGGCGAGCACGGAACTCGTCGCCTCGATCGGCGAGATCGGCCGCAACGCCGGCCATTCCGCCGATGGTGCGAAATCGGCCGCGTCACTGGCGCGCCACGCGAGCGACGAGATCGAGAACCTCGCCCATAGCAGCGAAAATGTCGGCGCCGTGGTCGAGATCATTCGCGGCATCGCGGCACAGACCAGCATGCTCGCGCTCAACGCCACGATCGAAGCGGCGCGCGCAGGCGAGATGGGCCGCGGTTTCGCAGTCGTCGCCAGCGAGGTGAAGACGCTCTCGGCCCAGACCGCCAAGGCGACGGACGAGGTCTCGCACCAGATCGGCGCGATGCAGCAGGCGTCACAGCGTTCGCTCAAGGCGATCCGCGAGATCGTCGAGGCAATCGGCGAGGTCGACAGCGTCGCCGACGCAATCGCGCGGTCCGTCGGCGAGCAAGGTCGGGCAACTGCCGAGATCGCACATCAGGTTCGCCTGTCCTTCGAAGGGGCGCAACGGAGCGCCGACGTCGCCGGTGGCTTCGAGGTCATGACGCAGCAGACCCATGGCGCAGCGCAACAGCTTCAGGGCGCTGCGAATGCGCTGGCTCAGCAGGCGCAGGAAATCCGCCGCGAGGTTGCGAGCTTCTGCAACCGGGTCGCGGCCGCCTAGAGCATCGGACCGAAAGGTGGAAGCCAGCTTTCGGAAAAATCCGATGCCGAGACAAAGAGATGGATCGCCACTTCGCGTCGGCTAGGACGCGTGGCGTAAGCTACCAGTGGCGGCCGGGGCCGACCGGCCCGATGCCGAGGAAGATGCCGAGGCTCGCCGCGATGTCGGCGAAGCTTTCGCGCCGGCCGAGCGGCAYGGGGGCAATTCCGGGACCGAAGGCGAGGATCGGCACATGCTCGCGGGTATGGTCGGTGCCGCGCCAGCTCGGATCGTTGCCGTGATCGGCGGTGATGACGGCGATGTCGCCCGGCCTCAGTGCCGCTTCGATATGGGGCACAAGCCGGTCGAAGGCCTCCAGCGCCGCCGCGTATCCCGGAATGTCGCGCCGATGGCCGTATTCGGTGTCGAAATCGACGAGGTTCACGAAGCAGAAGCCGCCGTCGTTCAGTCCCTCCCAGGCTTCGAGCATCGCCTCGACCATGGCGGCATTGCCGAAGGGCTTGATCTCGGTGCCGGTGGCGCGATGGGCGAAGATGTCGCCGATCTTGCCGACGGTGACGATCGTGCGTCCCTGCGCCGCCAGCCGGTCGAGGATCGTCTCGTCCGGCGGCGGGATGGCGAAGTCCTTGCGGTTGCCGGTGCGGGTAAAGCCCTCCTCCGGTGAGCCGACGAAGGGCCGCGCGATGACGCGGCCGATCCGCAGCGGATCGACGAGGCCTCGCACCGTCTTGCAGAGCACATAGAGCCGATCGAGCCCGAAATGCTCCTCATGCGCGGCGATCTGGAGAACGGAATCGACCGACGTGTAGCAGATCGGCTTGCCCGTCCGGATATGTTCCGCCCCGAGCTCCTCGATGATCACCGTGCCTGAGGCGTGCTTGTTGCCGAGGATGCCGGGCAGGGCGCCTTCCTTGACGATGCCGGCGATCAGCTCCGGCGGAAAGGAGTTCGCAAGGTCGGTGAAATAGCCCCATTGGAATGGCACAGGGCAACCGGCGATCTCCCAATGGCCGGACGGCGTATCCTTGCCTTGGCTGACCTCGACGCCATAGCCCCAGCGCCCCTCCGGGCGCGCGGGTTTCGCGATGCCGGCGAGCGGCCGGCCGGTCGAAATCTCGCAGGCATGGGCGAGGCCGAGCCTCACCAGGTTCGGCAGCTGCAGCGGCCCGCTGCGCACACCCTCGCGGTCACCGCGGCCTGCCGCGCAGGCCTCGGCGATGTGGCCGAGTGTGTCCGAACCCGCATCGCCATAGGCAGCCGCATCCGCGGCGGCGCCGCAGCCGACCGAATCCAGCACGATCAGGAGCGCGCGGGCCATGCTCAGTCCCTCACCGCTGTGGCGTTGGCGATTTCGAGATTGAGCGCGGCTGCCAGCAGCGCCTGGGTATAGGCCTCGCGCGGCCGGGCGAAGATCGCCTCCGCCGGGCCTTCCTCGACCACCTTGCCGTTCTGCATCACCACCACCCGATGCGAGAGCGCCCGTACGACCTTGAGGTCGTGGCTGATGAAGAGATAGCCCAGTTTGCGCCTGGTTTGCAGGCCGCGCAGCAATTCGACGATCTGCGCTTGCACGGACATGTCGAGTGCCGATGTGGGCTCGTCGAGCACCACGAATTTCGGATCGAGCGCCATCGCCCGTGCAATGGCAATGCGCTGGCGCTGGCCGCCGGAGAATTCGTGCGGATAGCGGTCCATCGCCGCCGGATCGAGCCCGACATCGGCGAGCGCCTGCGCCACGATCTCGCGGCGGCGCTGATAGGTGAGGTCGGGCTGCTGGATGGCGAGCCCTTCCGCCACGATCTCCGCCACCGACATGCGCGGCGAGAGCGAGCCGTAGGGGTCCTGGAAGACGACCTGGAGGTTCTTGCGCTTCGGCCGCACCTGCTTGCTGGAGAGCCCGTCGATGCGGTCGCCGAGGAAGACGATCGGCCCCTCAGAGGCGATCAGCCGGAGGATCGCCAGCCCGAGCGTGGTCTTGCCCGAGCCGGATTCCCCGACGATACCCAGCGTCTCGCCCTCGCGGACCTTCACCGAGATGCCGTCGACGGCCTTCACATGCCCGGTTACGCGGCGCATCAGGCCGGACTTGATCGGGAACCAGACCTTGACCGGCCCGGCTTCGAGCAGCGTCGCGGCGTCAGTCGGGACAGGGGAGGGGCGGCCCTTCGGCTCGGCGGCGAGCAGCCGCTTGGTATATTCGTGCTGCGGATTGGCGAAGATTTCGCTGACCGGCCCCTGCTCGACGATCTTGCCCTTCAGCATCACGCAGACGCGGTCGGCGATGCGGCGGACGATGCCGAGGTCATGGGTGATGAACAGCATCGCCATGCCGAGCCGGGCCTGAAGCTCCTTGAGCAGCTTCAGGATCTGGGCCTGCACGGTGACGTCGAGGGCCGTGGTCGGCTCGTCGGCTATCAGCAGCTCCGGCTCATTGGCGAGCGCCATCGCGATCATCACGCGCTGGCGCTGGCCGCCGGAGAGCTGATGCGGATAGGCGTCCAGCCGGCTCCTCGCGTCGCGGATGCCGACGAGTTCCAGCAGCTCCAGCGTGCGGGCGCGGGCCTTCTCGCCGCGCAAGCCCTTGTGCAGTTCGAGAATCTCGCCGATCTGCCGCTCGATGCTGTGCAGCGGGTTGAGCGAGGTCATCGGCTCCTGGAACACCATCGTGATGTCGTTGCCGCGGACCTTGCGCATCGCGTCCTCGTCGGCGGCGATCAGGTCCTGCCCGTTGAACAGCACCTTGCCCGAGGGGTGATGCGCCGCCGGATAGTTCAGCAGCTTCAGGATCGACAGCGCCGAGACCGACTTGCCGGAGCCGGATTCCCCGACCAGCGCCAGCGTCTCGCCCTTGGCGATGGAGAAGGAGACATGATCGACCGCGAGCGTCTCCCGCCCGCCCTGGCGGAAGGCGACGGAGAGGTCCTCGACGGAGAGAAGCGGCGCGCTCATGCGAAGGTCTTCCGCGGGTCGAAGGCGTCGCGCACGGCTTCGCCGATGAAGATCAGCAGCGACAGCATCAGCGCGATCACCATGAAGCCTGAGAGGCCGAGCCAGGGCGCCTGGAGGTTCGCCTTGCCTTGCGCCAGCAACTCGCCCAGCGAAGGCGAGCTCGGCGGCAGGCCGAAGCCCAGGAAGTCGAGCGAGGTGAGCGTGGTGATCGAGCCGTTCAGGATGAAGGGCAGGAAGGTGAGTGTCGCCACCATCGCGTTCGGCAGCAGGTGCCGGATCATGATCGTGCGGTTGGAGAGACCCAGCGCGCGCGCCGCCCGCACATATTCGAAGTTGCGCGCCCGCAGGAACTCGGCGCGCACCACGCCGACGAGGGCCACCCAGGAAAACAGCAGGAGGATGCCGAGCAGCACGAAGAAGCTCGGTGTGATGATCGCCGCGACGATGATCAGCAGGTAGAGCGCCGGGATCGAGGTCCAGATCTCGATCAGGCGCTGGAAGATCAGGTCGGTCCAGCCGCCGAAATAACCCTGGATGGCGCCGGCCGCGATGCCGATCACCGAGGAGAAGGCGCAGAGGATCAGCCCGAACAGCACGGAAATGCGGAAGCCGTAGATCAGGCGCGCGACCACGTCGCGCCCCTGATCGTCGGTGCCCAGCCAGTTCCATTCGAGGTCGCGGCAGGTCGATCCGCCGGTGCGCTCGGCGATCGGCTTGCACTGCGCGTCGCTGAGCGTCCAAGTCGGCGGCGCCGGGGCGGGCACCGGCAGGTCGAGATTATGCGTGCGGTAGCTGTAGCGGATTGGCGGCCAGATCGCGAAGCCGTTGGCGGCGATCTCCTTGGCGATGACAGGGTCGCGGTAGTCGGTGGTCGCGAGGAAGCCGCCGAACTTCTCTTCGGGATAGTTCACCGCGATGGGGAACAGCCACTCGTCCTTGTAGCGCACGACGAGGGGGCGGTCGTTGGCGATGAACTCGGCGACGAGCGAGAGCAGGAACAGGGCGAGGAAGAGCCAGAGAGACCACCAGCCCCGCTTGTTCGCCTTGAAGTTGTTGAGCCGGCGCCGGTTGATCGGCGAGAGCTTGAGCCAGCCCTGCTGCGCCTCGGCCGGCGCCAGCGGGATGTCGCTGCGCAGGGCCGACGGCGGGGCATCGATCAGCGTGTCCATGCTCACGCCTCCCGGCTCTCGAAATCGATGCGGGGATCGACCCAGCTATAGGTCAGGTCGGTGATCAGATGCACCACGAGGCCGATCAGCGAGAAGATGTAGAGATTGGCGAAGACGACAGGATAGTCGCGGTTGACGATCGCCTCGAAAGACAGCAGCCCGAGCCCGTCGAGCGAGAAGATCGTCTCGATCAGGAGCGCACCGGCGAAAAGCGCATGCACGAAGGCGCCGGGGAAGCCGGCGATAACGATCAGCATCGCATTGCGGAAGACATGGCCGTAGAGCACGCCGCGCTCGCTGAGGCCCTTCATCCGTGCGGTCAACACGTATTGCTTCCGGATCTCGTCGAGGAAGGAGTTCTTGGTCAGAAGCGTCGAGGTGGCGAAGGCTCCGAGCGCCATCGCCAGGACCGGCAGCGTGATGTGCCAGAGATAGTCCATCACCTTCCCGAAGAGGCTGAGTTCCCCCCAGTTGTCCGAGGTGAGGCCCCTGAGCGGGAAGATCTGCCAGAACGAGCCGCCGGCGAAGAGCACGATCAGCAGGATCGCGAAGAGGAAGCTCGGGATGGCGTAGCCGACGATGACGACGGCACTCGTCCAGGTGTCGAAGCGCGAGCCCTCCTTCACCGCTTTGCGGATGCCGAGCGGGATCGAGATCGCGTAGGACAGCAGCGTCATCCACAGGCCGAGCGTGATCGAGACCGGCAGCTTCTCCTTGATGAGCTGCAGCACCGGCGCGTCGCGGAAATAGCTGCGGCCGAAATCGAAGCGGGCATAGTCGCCGAGCATCTTCAGGAAGCGCTCATACGCCGGCTTGTCGAAGCCGAACTGCTTTTCCAGCTCCTTGATGAAGGCGGGGTCGAGCCCCTGCGCTCCGCGATAGGCCGATGCCTCGCCATGCGCCCCGGCATCGCCCATCTGGCCGCCGCCGACGCGATCGGCTGCGCCGCTGTTGGGGTTCTGGAGCTGAGAGATCACGCGCTCGACCGGCCCGCCCGGCGCGAACTGCACGATGACGAAGGAGACGAGCAAGATGCCGAACAGCGTCGGTACCATCAGCGCGAGGCGCCGGGCGATGTAGCTCAGCATGCCCCGGTCACGCCTTTCCGATCCGTTTGGCCTTCTCGGCGTCGTACCACCAGATCGCAGGTGCGCCGGAGGAGTATTTCGGCTTGGTCGCCGGCCGGTCGTACATGTCCCAATAGGCCAGCCATTCCTCGTCGTTCCACCACATCGGGATCCAGTAGCGCCCGGCGCGCAGTAGCCGGTCGAGGCATTTCGCGGCGACGACGACCTCGGCATAGCTCTTGGCCTGGCCGATCTTCTCGATCATCGCATCGATGGCGGGATCGCTGATGCCGGCGGCATTGCGCGAGCCCTTGGTCCTGGCTGCTTCCGAGCCATAGATGATGCTGAGCGTATCGCTCGGGATCGCGCCGCCCGACATCGCACGGCTGATGATGTCGAAATCGAACTCGTCGAGGCGGCGCTGATACTGCGCGGGGTCGACGAGGCGCGAGGTGGCGTTGATGCCGAGGCGCTTGAGATTGGCCTGGAAGGGCTGCGTATGCGGCTGCAGGGCCGGGCTGGAATCGAGAAACTCGATCTCGAAGGGCTGGCCGTTCGGCAGCTTCAGCACATTGCCGTCGCGCTTGCAGCCGGCGGCGCGCAGCATTTCGTCGGCCTTGCGCAGCAGGGCGCGGTCGCTGCCTGAGCCATCCGAGACCGGTGGCAGGAAGGGCTCGCCGAAGACCTCGTCCGGCGCCTTGCCGCGCCAGGGCTCGAGCAGTGCCAGCTCCTCCGGTGAGGGCTTGCCGACCGCCTTGGAATCCGAGTTCTCGAAATAGGACGTCATGCGCTCATAGGAGCCGAACATGATGGTCTTGCGCGTCCATTCGAAGTCGAAGGCAAGTCCGAGCGCCTCGCGGATGCGCGGGTCCGCGAATTTCTCGCGCCGGGTGTTGTAGATCCAGCCCTGCGAGCCGACAGGCTCGGTCTTCGGCAGGGCTTCCTTCTTGACCTTGCCCTCATGGACGGCAGGGAAGTCGTAGCCCGTAGCCCAGATGCGCGAGGTGAACTCCTCCTGGAACGTGATCACGCCGCTCTTGAAGGCCTCGAACGCGACCTGCCGGTCGCGGAAATACTCCCAGCGCACCCGGTCGAAATTGTTGGTGCCGATATTGACCGGCAGGTCCTTGGCCCAGTAGTTCGGCACGCGCTCGAACTCGATGAAGCGGCCCTGCTCGAGACGTCCGACCTTGTAGGGGCCGGAACCCAGCGGGGGCTCCAGGGTCGAGGCGGTGAAGTCCCGCGTCGACCAGTACTTTTCCGAGAAGACCGGCAAACCGGCGACGACGAGATGGAGGTCGCGCCCGCGCTTCGGCGATAGCTTCACGACCAAGATGTCGTCGCCCTCGGCTTCCGACGAGACGAGCTCGTTGAGCAGGAGCCGGTAGGAGGGATGGCCCTTCGCCTTCAGGATGTTCATCGAGAAGGCGGCGTCGCGGGCGGTGACGCGCGAGCCGTCGTGGAAGCGTGCCTCCGGCCGCAGGCGAAAGCGATAGGTCAGCTTGTCGGCGGAGACGATGACGCTCTTCGCCAGCAGCCCGTAGAGCGAGCCTGGCTCGTCGCCGGAGCCGGCCATCAACGTGTCGAAGCACGCATCCATGCCGGCGGCGCCGTCACCCTGCAGGACGAAGGTGTTGAGCGTATTGAAGGTGTCGAAGCTCTGGTTGCCGCCGCCCCGCTTGATCTGGACGGTAAGCAGGCCGCCCTTCGGCGCCTTGGGGTTCACATAGGCGAAATGCGGGAAATCCGGTGGCAGGGCGAGTTCGCCGAAGGTCGACAGTCCGTACGATTCGACATCCTGCGCCAGCGCCGCTCCGGGAAGACCGGGCAGGGCGCCCGCCACCGCGGCAGTGCCTGCGGCTTCCAGCAATCTGCGGCGTGTGATGCGCATCGCCATCGTTTCGCGTCTCCGTCTGATTCGCCGCTTTTCTATCTCGCCTGCGCGGCGGGTTACGGCAATGGCCGGCGAGACCTGGCGGGGTCGGCAAGCGGCGATTGTGCGGGCAAGCCGAAGGCGGGAGCAAGGCGGTGCCAAACAAAAAAGCCGGGCAAAGGCCCGGCTTTCTGAAGCAAATGGTCGCAGCTTCGGCCGATCAGGGCTTCGGCAGCGGCTGGGGCGCATCCGCCAGCGAATTCAGATAGGCGACGACGTCGGCGCGGGTCTCGGGCTTGCTGATGCCTGCGAAGGCCATCGCGGTGCCCGGCACATAGGCCTTCGGGTTCTTCAGGAAGTGGTCGAGCGCGTCGGCGTCCCAGGTCTTGTCGTTGCGGCCCTTCATCGCGGCCGAGTAGCCGAAGCCGTCGACAGAGCCCTCGTTGCGACCATAGACGCCGAACAGATGCGGGCCGACCTTGTTGGCGCCGCCCTTCTCGAAGGTGTGGCAGGCCTTGCAGGCGCCGGTGGCCTTCTCGCCCTTGGCGGGGTCGGCCTTGGCGAGGCGCACGGTGATCGGCTCTTCAGCAGCGGCTGCAGGGGCGCCACCGCCGGCAGCGGCCGGCTCTTCGCTCGGCAGGTCGAAGCCCGGAACGGCAGGCTTCTTCGGCGCGAAGACGATGCCCGCCGCCATGTTGAGGCTCATCACGACAAGCAGCGTGGAGAGAACCGCGCCGGCGATCTTGTTGGCTTCGATATTCATCGTATCCGAACCTTGGTGCCCTCCGCGGCCGAGGCCCGGGAGACGAGATAGCGCATAGCCGGAGTCTCGAAAGCCTCCAGCCTCCGCCGTTGCTTAACCGCTTTGCGCGCTTCATTGCAACTCGTATAAGCACGCACCGCTTTGAGACCTTTTGACGCCGCCCGCCGCACCCAACCGCATCCCTGCCGAGCCCGCCCGGAAACATGTCGAATCCGCTGATCCTGATCCCCGCCCGCATGCAGGCGACCCGCCTTCCAGGCAAGCCGCTCGCCGACATCAACGGCGAGCCGATGATCGTTCATGTCTGGCGCCGGGCTGTCGAATCCGGGGCCGGAGACGTCGCCGTGGCGACGGATGCGCCGGAAATCGCCGCCGCCATCGAGGCAGCTGGTGGCCGGGCGGTGATGACCAGCGTCAACCACCAGACCGGCTCGGACCGCATCAAGGAAGCCGCGGACATCCTCGATCCGCAGCGGCATTACGACATCATCGTCAATGTGCAGGGCGATTTCCCGACGCTGGAACCCTCGGCCATCGCCGCGGCGGTGAAGCCGCTCGCCGATCCGGCTGTGGATATCGCGACGCTTGCAGGCGTGATCACCGACGAAGAAGAGAAGATCGCGCCGAGTGTCGTGAAGCTTGTCGGGAGCGAGATCGCGCCCGGCCATATGCGTGCGCTCTATTTTACGCGCGCGACGGCACCGGCGGGCGAGGGGCCGCTCTATCACCATGTCGGCCTCTACGCTTATCGCCGTGCCGCGCTCGATCGCTTCGTCAGCCTGCCGCAGTCGCCGCTGGAGCTGCGTGAGAAGCTGGAGCAGCTGCGCGCGCTCGAAGACGGCATGCGCATCGACGTCATGGTCATCGACCATGTGCCGCGTGGCGTCGACACGCCCCCCGATCTCGATCGCGCCCGCGCGATCCTGAAGTCCCGCTAAGCAGCTCCGAACGCAAAGCGGCATGGCGGCTTTGCGTTCGGAGCTGCGTTAAAACAAGAAGCTGAGGAGCCTGAGAATCCCCATGTCCTTCGTCGTGTCCTACCAGGGTGAGCCCGGCGCTTTCTCTTCGCAGGCGGCTCTCCAGGTGTTTCCGGACTGCGAGCTGCTGCCCTGCCCCACCTTCGAGGATGCGCTCGCCGCCGTCAGCGACGGCAAGGCGCGCTACGGCATGATCCCGATCGACAACTCGATCGCCGGCCGCGTCGCCGACATCCACCATCTGCTGCCGCGCTCGGGCCTACACATCATCGGCGAGCATTTCCTGCCGATCCGCTTCCACCTGATGGGTGTCGCGGGCGCGACGCTGGCGACGGTGAAGACCGTGCAGAGCCACATCCATGCGCTCGGCCAGTGCCGCAAGATCATCCGCAAGCTCGGCCTCAAGGCCGAGGTTGCGGCCGATACGGCCGGCTCCGCCCGGCAGGTCGCCGAGGCCGGCGACGTGACCCGCGCGGCGATTGCCCCGCGTATCGCGGCGGATGTCTACGGCCTCAACATCCTGATGGAGGACATCGAGGACGAGAAGCACAACACCACGCGCTTCGTCGTGCTCTCGAAATATCCGGAATATGCCCGCCAGGGTGGGGCCAAGACCGTCACGACACTGATGTTCCGCGTCCGCAACATCCCGGCGGCGCTCTATAAGGCGATGGGCGGCTTCGCCACCAACGGCATCAACATGACCAAGCTGGAAAGCTACATGGTCGACGGCCTGTTCTCGGCGACGATGTTCTACGCCGATGTCGAGGGCCATCCCGATGATCCGGCGCTCCGGCGCGCGCTCGACGAGCTCTCCTACTTCTCCAAGGAGATGAAGATCATGGGCGTTTATCCCGCGAGCGAGTTCCGGTCCACCATCGAGGAGCCGGCGGAGTAGGATAGGCCGCCCCGTGAGCGCCCCATCCTCTGCGGGCGCTCACGTCACCGGGCTCTGCAGCGGTTCGGGCACGTCGTATCCCTCTGCGGTATAACTGTTGATCTTGTTGCGCAGCGTGCGGATGGCGATGCCAAGCAGATTGGCGGCATGCGTGCGGTTGCCACCGGTTTCCCGCAGCGTGGCGAGAATCAGGTCGCGTTCGACGTCGGCGACAGGCAGGCCGACGAGTTGCTCCACGATGGCCTGTTCGGGATCGAGGTCGTGCATGGTCGCGGTCCTTTCCGAGCCCCCGGAAGCCCCATCGACCCTGCAAGGGGACGCCCTCGATGGTTAAGGAGTGGTAAAGACGAGGCATGCCGGAACCGTCGTCGGCCGCCGCCGCGCGCTGCTTCGCTTGCGGCGACAGGCGTCAATACCGCTCTTTCGCCCTCACCAGGGGCGCGGACCCTCCATCGTCGAGACATGGGCCGAGACGACCTTCCAGCCGAGATCGGGGAAACGCACCCAGGTCTGGCTCTGGCGGCCGATGATCTCGCGTCCGCGCACCTTGAACTCGAGATTCACCGTGGCGAGGTCGCGGCCGAGCGTCAGGATCTCCAGGCGGATCCGCTTCTCCTTGATGCCCGGCCCCGGCGGGCGCGCGATGCGGTGCTCATGGATCTCGGAGAAACCGTAGCCGTTTTCGCCCAGCGCATAGCGGATGGTATGCGGGCTGTTCCAGAACGAGGCGTCGAGCACGTCCACATCCTTGTCGACCAGAGCCTGCTCATAAGCCTCGAACAGGGCGCTGATTTCGGCGACAACGTCGGGCAGGTTCGGGGTCAGGTCGGTCACGCGAGGGCCTCCATGGCTTGGGCGACGGCGATCAGGCTGGCATCGGTGCCGCGCCCGCCGATGATCGAGAGGCCGACCGGCGCGCCCTCCACCGTCGCACCGGGCATGCTGGCCTGCGGTGAGCCGGTGAGGCCGCCCTGAGCGCAGAGGCAGGTGATGCGGTCGCGCATCGGCTGCAGCTCAGGGATCGGCAGGCCGCGCAGAGGCGCCGGGAAGGGCGTGGTCGGCAGGCACAGGATTGTGCCGGGCGGCAGCAGGTAGCGCAGTCGTGCTCGTGCCTCCTCGCGCATCAGCGCTGCCCAGTTGCGCTCGTTCGGCGGGACCTGGGAACCGGCGATCAGCCCGGCGGCGACGCTGAAGGCCATGCGCGGATTGTGCCCCTCGATCCAGGGCTTGAAGGTCTGCCAGGCCTCGACCGGTTGCAGGCTGCGCTGTGCCCGTGCCCAGACCGAAAGCCCCTGAGGCGCCATGATCTCCTCACGCGCCGGCCCGACGATCCGTTCGAGCTTGCGGACCATCGGAAGCAACGCATCGGCGACTTCCGGATCGGCGAAGCCGAAGGCGTCGACGGCGAGCAGGAGCTTTGTCGGGAGCGGTCCAGGGACCTCGCCCAGCATGACGCTGCTCACTCGCGCGAAGGTCTCTGCATCCCGCGCGAACCAGCCCGCCGTGTCCGAGCTTGGCGCTTGCGGCATCAGCCCGGTCAGGTCGAGCCGGCCATGCGTCGGCCGGATGCCGTAGAGGCCGCAGAAACTCGACGGCACCCTCACCGAGCCGCCGGTGTCGGTGCCCAGCGCGGTGTCGCACAGGCCAGCGGCGACCGCGGCGGCCGAGCCCGAGGATGAGCCGCCGGGCACGCGCTCGGGCGCAGCCGTATTGGTCGGCGTGCCGTCGAAGGCATTTTCGCCGAGGATGCCGAGCGAGACCTCGTCGGTGATCGTCTTGCCGACGAAATCCGCTCCTGCGTCCAGCAGTGCCTGCACCGCCCAGGCATGGCGTGTCGGGATGGGGTTCGCCTTGGCCCAGTCGTGGTTGCCGCCACCGGTCGGCAGGTCGGCGACGTCGAACAGGTCCTTGACCGCGAAGGTCAGTCCGGAAAGCGGCCCAGCGGGATTGCCGGCAATGCGGGCGCGGGGCCCGGGTACGAAGGCGTTGACCGGGTCCGTCATGGCAGGCTCCGCAAAGGCAGTTCGTCAGTGAGATCGTGCGCAGGGGTGCGTCAGATCCGCTCGCCCTCGAGCGCCCAGGCCCGCACCAGCGTGTTGGCGATGGCGATATGCTGGGGGCAGGCGAGGCCGTCCGGGTGGGCGCCGTCGAGCATCTGCAGCACCTCCTCGCGCGGGAACCAGCGTCCGGCCTCGAGCTCGGTCATGTCGAGAGTGATCTCGTCGCCGAGCGCCTCGGCGATGCAACCGACCATGATCGATGAGGGGAAGGGCCAGGGCTGCGAGGCGACGTAGCGCACTGCACCGACGCGCAGACCGGCCTCTTCCCAGCTCTCGCGGCGCACCGCGTCCTCCAGCGTCTCGCCCGGCTCGACGAAGCCGGCGATGCAGGAATACATGCCTGGCGCGAAGCGGGCCTGGCGCGCCAGCAGGCAGTTCTCGCCGCGCGTCACCAGCATGATCACAACCGGGTCGGTACGCGGGAAATGCATCGCACCGCAGGCAGTGCATTCGCGTCGCCAGCCCGAGGCCCCGGCAACGGTCGGCCCGCCGCATTGCGCGCAGAAACGGTGACGGGCATGCCAGTCCAGCACGGCCTTGGCCTCGCCGAGCGGCCCGACCTCGTCCTCCGGCACGATGCGCTTGAGCGCGACGGAGCGCAGATCGGTCAGGAAAAGCTCGGATCTCTCCTTCAGCGGCTCGATCAGCGCCTTGTCGAGCAGGCGCGCGAAGCGCGGCGTGCCGTCCTCGGCCATGCCGAGGAAGATTTCCTCGGCGGCGGGGCCGAGCATCTCGGTCTCGCCATGGGTGAACCAGACCGAAAACGCATCGCCGTCGAGCCGCTTCAGGACCGGCGTTTCGCCGGCCACCGCGACGATCCGGGTGTCCGAGCGGTGGCGGAGCGCCGTCACCGCGTCGGGTTTACTGCGCAGATCCTCGCGCCGGTCGAGCCGATTGATCGCGAACCCGGTGAGGGAGGAGCGTTCGCGGCGGAGCGGGGCGTCGTTCATGCCTTGGGTCTAGACCCGCGACACCCTGCCGCGCAAGCGCCTCTCAGGCCTCTCCGCGACCGCGCAGCAGATGGATGATGCCGGAGAAATCGGTGCCGCCTTCGCCCCAGGCATTGTGCAGCCCGAAGAGTTGCGCCGCCGCCGCGCCGAGCGGGGTCGAGGCCCCGGCCGTCTGCGCCGCTTCCTGCGCCAGCTTCAGGTCCTTCAGCATCAGCGCCGAGGCGAATCCCGGCTTGTAGTCGTTGTTGGCGGGCGAGGTCGGCACCGGCCCCGGCACCGGGCAGTAGGTCGTCAGCGACCAGCACTGGCCGGAGGACGTCGAGGCGACGTCGAACAGCGCCTGGTGCGAGAGGCCGAGCTTCTCGGCGAGCACGAAGGCCTCGGAGACGCCGATCATCGAGATGCCGAGGATCATGTTGTTGCAGATCTTGGCGGCCTGCCCGTTCCCGGCGCCGCCGCAATGCACGATCTTGCGGCCCATCTTGGCGAGGATCGGCTCGCCCTTGTCGAAGGCGTCGGTCGCACCGCCGACCATGAAGGTCAGCGTCGCGCCCTTGGCGCCGCCGGTGCCGCCCGAGACCGGGGCATCGAGCGAGAGGCAGCTGCGCTCGGCCGCCAGCGCATGCGCCTTGCGGGCGCTCTCGACGTCGATGGTCGAGGAATCGATCAGCAGCGTGCCGGGCTTCACCGCCGGCAGGATATCGGCCCAGACCGCGAGCACATGCTTGCCGGCCGGCAGCATGGTCACGACGATCTCGGAATCCGCGACCGCGTCCCGGGCGGAAGCCGCAATGCCGACGCCGAGTTCTGCGGCAGCGTTGCGCGAGGCCTCGACCAGATCGAAGGCTTTGACGCTGTGCCCGGCCTTGACGAGGTTGCCGGCCATCGGGCCGCCCATATTGCCGAGGCCGATGAAGGCGATGTTGGTCATGCTGCGCTTCCTTCCATTCTTCTTGACGGAATACTCTTTGCGGAATATCTTGGCGACCGATGATACGATCCTTCGCGCAGCGCGATGCCGAGCTGCTCTTCAACGACAGGCCGGTCCGGCGCTTCGCGGCGATCGAACGTATCATTCGCCGCAAGCTTCTGCTGCTTCATGCAGCCGCCAGGCTGGACGATCTGCGCATTCCGCCGGGCAACAGGCTGGAGGCCTTGCGCGGCGATCGGGCGGGGCAGCATTCGATCCGCGTCAACGATCAATGGCGGGTCTGTTTCATCTGGAAGGACGGAGAGGCGCATGATGTCGAAATCGTCGACTATCACTGATCCGCAGGACCATGCCGATGAGGCGGCGCTCGCTCCGCTTCCACCCGGTGAAATTCTGCTGGAGGAGTTCATGAAGCCGCTCGGCATCACCCAGAACCGCCTGGCGCGGGACATCGATGTGCCGGTCAGCCGCATCGCCGGCGTGGTCAAGGGCGATCGGGCGATCACGGCCGACACGGCGTTGCGTCTCGCGCAGTTCTTCGCGACCTCGCCGGAGATGTGGATGACCCTGCAGAGCGATTACGACCTGCGCATCGCGCGACAGGCATCGGGCCGCGAGATCGAGAGCCGGGTGAGGCCGCTCGCCGCATAGGCTCAATTCCCCTTCGCGCGTCCCACCAGCCCGCGCGCGACGATCATCCGCATCACTTCGTTGGTGCCTTCGAGGATCTGGTGGACGCGCAGGTCGCGGACGATCTTCTCGATGCCGTAATCGGCGAGATAGCCGTAGCCGCCATGGATCTGCAGGGCATCGTTCGCGACCTCGAAGCCGGTGTCGGTGGCGACGCGCTTGGCCATGGCACAGAGCTTGGTCGCGTCCGGCGTCTTGGCGTCGAGCGCGGCGGCCGCACGCCACAGAAAGGTGCGGGCCGCCTCGAGCTCCGTCGCCATATCGGCGAGCTTGAACTGCATGGCCTGGAAATCGGCGATAGGGCTGCCGAAAGCCTTGCGCTCTTTGGCATAGGCTAGCGCCTTGTCGAGTGCGCCCTGCGCCCCGCCGATCGAGCAGGCGCCGATGTTGAGCCGCCCGCCGTCGAGGCCGGCCATGGCGATCTTGAAGCCGATGCCCTCCGGGCCGAGGCGGTTCGCCACCGGCACGCGGCAGTTCTCGAAGATCACGGCGCGCGTCGGCTGGGCGTTCCAGCCCATCTTCTTCTCGTTGGCGCCGAAGGAGAGGCCGGGCGTGTCCTTCTCGACGACGATGGTCGAGATGCCGGAGGGGCCGGGCTCGCCGGTGCGCGCCATCACGACATAGACGTCGGAGACGCCGGCGCCCGAGATGAACTGCTTCTGGCCGTCGAGGACGTAATGGTCGCCGTCGAGCACGGCCTTCGTCTTCAGCGCGGCTGCGTCGGAGCCGGCGCCGGGCTCGGTCAGGCAATAGCTGGCGAGGTGCTCCATGGTGCACAGCTTCGGCAGGAAGCGCTGGCGCTGCTCGCCATCACCGTAGCGGTCGATCATCCAGGCGCACATGTTGTGGATCGAGATATAGGCTGCCACCGTTGGGCAGCCGGTCGAGAGCGCCTCGAAGATCAGCGCCGCGTCGAGCCGCGTGAGGCCGGAGCCGCCGACATCCTCCTGGATGTAGATGCCGCCCATGCCGAGCGCAGCGGCAGCGCGCATCTCCTCGACCGGGAAATGCTTCTCCTCGTCCCAGCGCGCGGCATGGGGCGCGAGCGTTTCGGCAGCGAAATCCTGCGCCATGTCGCGGATGGCGATCTGGTCTTCGGTGAGAGCGAAGGCGTTCAAGGCTGGCCCTCCTGATCAATGAGATAGTCCCGTCGCGCAGTCGCGCGCAATCGCGACGAAAGGCAGGGCCTGTTCGCGTCGTCGGATCGGAATGGGGAAGGGTGGCCGGCACATCGTGATGCGCCGGCAGCATTCATGGCAGGTCGGGCCGCGCGGAGGAAGGCCGGAAGCGGCATTGCGATGATCCGCAGCGCTCGCTCCATGGCGTCCTCCGGCGTTTCCGCGTCAGTTCATCGTCGGGATGACGAAGCTGGCGCCGTCCTTGATGCCGCTCGGCCAGCGCGCCGTCACCGTTTTGGTCTTGGTGTAGAAGCGGATCGAATCCGGGCCGTGCTGGTTGAGATCGCCGAAGGCGGACCGCTTCCAGCCGCCGAAGGTGTAATAGGCCAGCGGCACGGGAATCGGCACGTTGATGCCGACCATGCCGACCTGCACCTTCGACGCGAAGTCGCGCGCGGCGTCGCCGTCGCGGGTGTAGATCGCGGTGCCGTTGCCGTATTCGTGGTCGTTGGTGAGCTTCAGCGCCTCGTCATAGCTGTCGGCGCGGACGACCGAGAGCACCGGCCCGAAGATCTCTTCCTTGTAGATCCGCATGTCCTTGGTGACGTTGTCGAACAGGCAGCCGCCGACATAGAAGCCGTTCTCATAGCCCTGCATCTTGAAGCCGCGGCCGTCGACCACGAGCTTGGCGCCTTCCTCCACGCCGACATCGACGTAGTGCTTGATCTTCTCCATCGCCGCCTTGGTGACGACGGGGCCGTAATCGGCGGTGAGGTCGGTCGAGGGTCCGACCTTGAGGCTCTCGACGCGCGGGATCAGCCGCTTGACCAGTTCGTCGGCCGTCTTCTGGCCGACCGGGACCGCGACCGAGATCGCCATGCAGCGCTCGCCGGCCGAGCCGTAGCCGGCTCCGATCAGCGCATCGACGGCCTGATCCATATCGGCGTCGGGCATGATGACCATGTGGTTCTTGGCGCCGCCGAAGCACTGCACGCGCTTACCGTTCGCGCAGCCGCGAGCGTAGATGTATTCGGCGATCGGGGTCGAACCCACGAAGCCGACGGCCTTGATCTCGGGATGGTCGAGGATGGCGTCGACGGCTTCCTTGTCGCCGTTGACGACGTTGAGGATGCCGGGAGGGCCGCCTGCCTCGACGAAGAGCTCGGCGAGACGCATCGGTACGCCCGGATCGCGCTCGGACGGCTTCAGGATGAAGGCGTTGCCGCAGGCGATCGCGGGGCCGAGCTTCCAGAGCGGGATCATCGCCGGGAAGTTGAACGGGGTAATGCCGGCGACGACGCCGAGCGGCTGGCGCAGCGAATAGATGTCGATGCCCGGGCCGGCGCCGTCGGTGAACTCGCCCTTCATCAGGCCGGGCACGCCGAGGGAATACTCGATCACCTCGACGCCGCGCTGGATGTCGCCCTTGGCGTCGGGAATGGTCTTGCCGTGCTCGCGGGCGAGCAGCTCGGCGAGCTCCTCGTTGTTCTGGGCGATGAGGTCGAGGAACTTCATCAGCACGCGGGCGCGGCGCTGCGGGTTGACCGCGGCCCATTTCGGCTGCGCCTCGGCGGCGTTCTGCACGGCGGCGTCGAGTTCGGCGGCGGAGGCGAGCGCGACCTTGCCGATCACGCTGCCGTCCATCGGCTGGAAGATGTCGGAGCTGCGCCCCGACGTGCCGGCGACCTGCTTGCCGCCGATGAAATGTCCAACCTGACGCATGGCGCCCTCCCTACGAATTGCTGGTGTGTTGATCTTGCCAAGACCCTACCATTCTCGTTTGCGCACGGATATAGCGAGAGTAGAACGTTGGTCGTGCGAAAAAACAAATACGAGGAGGGGAGCCTTGGAGCGATTCGATTGGGACGATCTGCGCTTCTTTCTCGCCGTGGCGCGCTCCGGGCGCCTGACGGCTGCGGCCCGCAGGCTCGGAGCCGACCACGCCACCGTCTCGCGTCGCATCACCTCGCTGGAGGAGGCGCTCAAGGCCAAGCTCTTCGAGCGCCGGCCGCAGGGCTACACGCTGACCGCGCATGGCGAGCGGCTGCTCGCCAAGGCGGAGAGCATGGAGACCGAGGCTCTCGCGATCCAGAGTGACATCGGCGGCGCTGACATGGCCTTGTCCGGCACGGTCAGGATCGGTGCGCCGGACGGCTTCGGTACCGCCTTCCTGGCGCCGCGGCTCGCAACCTTTGCGAGATCCTATCCCGGTCTCGAAATCCAGCTCATCGCGATGCCGCGGCTCTTGTCACTGTCGAAGCGCGAGGCCGATGTCGCGATCACGCTGGCCCCGCCCAAGGAGGGCAAGGTCGTCGCGCGCAAGCTCTCCGACTACCGCCTGGGTCTCTACGCCTCGCCGGAGTACCTCGCGTCGATGCCGCCGGTGACGCAGCCGGAGGATCTCTTCGAGCACCGCATCATCGGCTATATCGACGACCTCATCTTCTCGCCGGAGCTCGACTATCTCGACGAGGTCGCCAAGGGGCTGCGCGCCCATGTCCAGAGCTCCAGCGTCATCGCGCAGATGAATGCTGTGGTGGCGGGCGCCGGCATCGGCGTGATCCATCATTTCATGGCGGAGGGCGAGCCGCGCCTCGTCCCCGTTCTGCCGGAGACGGTGCAGATCACGCGCTCCTTCTGGCTGTTGGTCCATGCCGATCTGAAGGACGTTGCGCGGGTGCGCGCCATCGTCGACTTCATCGTGCGCGAGGCGAAAACGTCTCGGACCTTGCTGATGGGCGAGGGGAGGGTGGAGCATCGCGCAGCCGCCGAATAGCGCGAGCGGCGAGGCCGCGAGGATCTTTCAGCGCTCGTCCCGCGGATCGAGCGCACGGCCGCTGCGATAGGCGTCGAGGAAGCGATCGGACGCGATCAGGTCGGCAAGGGCCCGCAGACCCTTTGCGACATCGGAGCCGAGCGTGGTCTCGACCCGCCCATTGGCCGCTGCCCAGCGCGAAACGGCCTGCCGGAGGCGATCCCGGCCTGCTGCCGTCAGGCTTGCCCGCTTGCTGCGCCTGTCCTCCAGATCGGGATGCAGTTCGACCAGCCCGTCCCGGACCAACGGGCGCAGAGCATGGGTGAGTGCCGAGATCTGGATGAGCTGGCGTGCCGCAACTTCGTTCAGTGTCGGGCCACTGCCGTCTTCGGTCAGGCCATCGATAGCAGCGAGCAGTCCGAACTGTGTCGCCTTCAGGCCGAGCGGTGCGATCGCATCGTCATAGAGCTGGCCCAGCCGCCGCGTGGCGCGTCGCAAGGCAGTATTGGTGCAGGCAAGCGCGAAGAATGCCTCCGGCACATCCTCCTGTCCCTCGCAGGCCTCCGGCGCCCTCTGATCGGATGTCATGTTCATACCCCTAAAATGGTTGAGCACCGCACTATTGAAAAGGGCTCGGGTGCTCCCATTTTATTGAGTGCTCAACAAAAAAGTTGAGTACTCAATTTAATAGGACGTTTCATCATGAGCACGCCTTCCCACCGCAAGCTCGCTGTCGTCACCGGCGCTTCCGCCGGCATCGGTGCCGTTTATGCCGACCGGCTGGCCGCGCGCGGATACGATCTTCTGCTGATTGCGCGCCGGCGCGACCGGCTGGAGGAGGTGGCCCGCCGTATCGCGGCCGTCCATGGCCGCGAGGCCGAGATTCTGGTTGCCGATCTCGCCGAAGAGGCCGACATCGCAGGTGTCGAGCGCGATCTCGCGGCGCGCGGAGACATCGAGCTTATCGTCAACAATGCCGGCATCGCCCGCTTCGCGCCGATCGCGAAGGCGCCTGCTTCCGACTCCGCCGCGCAGATCGCCCTGAATATCGGCGCGCTGACGCGGCTCACCCATGCCGTCCTGCCGGGCTTCGTCGCGCGGAACCGCGGGACGATCGTCAATATCGCCTCGATCCTCAGCTTGCACACACTGCCCTATAGCGCGGTCTATAGCGGTACGAAGGCCTATGTCCTCGCATTCTCGCGCGGTCTGCAGTCTGAACTTGAGGGGACGGCGGTGAAGGTCCAGAGCGTGCATCCGCCGGCGACGGCGACCGATATCTGGGAACTGGCGGGCGTGTCCCTGGAGAACTTCGACCCGGAGAAGGTGATGACCACGGAAGATCTGGTCGATGCCGCGCTTGCCGGGCTCGATCGCGACGAGGCGATCACCTGGCCTTCGGTCGCGGATGAAGCGCTGTGGACAGCGTTCGACGATGCCCGCACGGCGATCGTCACAGCGTCGCAGACCCGGAAGCCGGCGCCGCGTTACGCCGCCTGAAGCGAACCATCCCTCCGCAGGCCGCCCCGTTGTGAGATGGCCTGCCCGGGCTCAGAGTGCGTCGGCGCAGACCCGGTTCCGGCCGCTTTGCTTGGCGACGTAGAGCGCGCGGTCCGCGTGGCCGAGACAGGCGTCCAGCTCGTCCTCGGAGCCGATCTGGGCTACGCCCAGTGAAACCGTGAGGGCGAGCGTTTCGTTGTCCAGGACCAGTGGTTCCCGGGCAATCGCCTCCCGGATGTCGTCGCAAAGCCGGGTCGCCTCGGCGAGGTCCGCGCCCGGAAAGAGGATGGCGAATTCCTCGCCGCCGACGCGCGCCAGCAGGTTGAAGCCGCGCTCGGCGGCAGCGCTCAGGCCGCGTGCGACGGCTGCCAGAGCCTTGTCGCCCCCGTCATGGCCGTAGCGGTCGTTCAGGCGCTTGAAGTGGTCGACGTCGAGGATGGCGATCGAAACGGGCAACCCCATCTCGCGGGCTTCGCCCACCAGCTTCTGGCCGCGTTCGAAGAAGTGGCGGCGATTGAACAGGCCGGTGAGGAAGTCGCGCGCGGCGAGGTCCTGCAGTTGTTTGAGTTGCGTCAGCGTCTCGACGTTGGACGCGATGCGGCACTGCAGTTCCTCGAGCACGAAGGGGCGCGAGACGAAGTCGTGCGCGCCGGCCTTGAGGAAGCCCGCCGAAGTCTTGCGGTCGGTCGAAGACGAGATGCCGAGAAGCCGGACATGCGGATGGAGACGCCTGATACGGCGCGCCAGCTCGAAACCATCCATGTCGGGCATGTAGTAGTCGCTGACGACGAGCTGGATGTCGGGATTGCCCTCCAGGACCGTCAGCGCCTCCTGCCCGGAGCCGGCCTCGACCACGGCATATTGCTGGATCGAGAGCATGCGGGCGAGCACCTTGCGAGTGGTCCGGGTGTCGTCGACGACGAGGATGCGGGTGTTGCGGTTGTCCAGCGCCCGTTTGACAGTGTTGACGAGGTTGGGCAGCGCAAACTCGTTGTCTTTCAGGACGTAGTCGATCACCTCCCGTTCCATGATCCGCCCGCGCGTGGCGAGATCGAAGGTGGCGGTGAAGACGACGGAGGGGATGCCGTGGGTCACGGTCCAGTCCAGCGCCTCGCCGCGGGGCGCGTCGGGCAGGTTGAGATCGACGACCGCGATCGCGTAGGCGCCCGGCGCTGCGACGATGATCTCGCTCAGGTCCTTGAGCGAACCGCAGGTCGTGACGGGCAGCCCGGTCTCAGCTTCGAGGAACTGCCGTAACGCCAGCGAGAAGGTTCGGGAGTCCTCGATGACGAGAATCTTGCGGTCATCGGCAATCGGATCTTGTCTTGTCTGAAGCATCGTAAGAGCACCCATGCTTCATCTAGGGCGCTCCCAAGCTTAATTTTTCGTCACGGCGGCGCTGCGACTGTGCCGCCGCCGGCGCGGCATCCTAGATGCGCCAGGGCAGGATGTTCTGCGGCAGGTGCCGGCCGAGCAGGTCGAGGATCAGCATCGCGACCAGGATGATGGCCGAGGCGCTGATGGCGACGGCCGCGGCCTCGCCGGCGAGGCCGGCTTCCTTCAGGCTGAACAGCACGACGCCCAGCGTTTCGGTGCCGGAGGACCACAGCAGCGCCGAGACTGTCAGCTCGTTGAACGCGACGAGGAAGACCATCAGCGCCGAGACGGCGGCAGCCGGCGCCAGGATCGGCGCGACGATGAAGCGCAGCATCTGCCAGAGGCTGGCGCCGTCGAGCTTTGCCGCCTCTTCGTGATGCGCCTCGATCTGGGCCATGGCCGCGACGGGGGCCTTCAGCGCCAGCGGCAGGAATCGGGCGAGATAGGCGAAGAGGATGATGAAGGGCGTGCCGTAGATGCTGACGCCGATCAGCGGCAGCGGCTTCAGGAAGATCAGGATGCAGGCGATGGCGAGGACCACGCCGGGCAGGGCATAGGGCAGCTCGATCATGAGCTCGATCGGACGCCTCAGCTTGCCCATTCGCCGCTCCAGCCCATAGGCGAAAGCGATCGCGAGGAAGGCCAGGATCACGGCGGCGGCGCCGGCGAAGAGCAGCGAGTTGCGGAAGGCGCGCATGGTCACGGCTTGCCTGAGCAGAACTTCAGTGAACTTGTCGAAGGTCAGCGTTTGCCAGGATAGAGCGACGCCGAGCGCGGGCGTCAGCGCCTCGCTCAGCAGCGCCAGCAAGGGCAATCCGAGTTTCAGTGCCAGCAGCAGCCAGAGCCCGGCCGCGACGAAGGGGCGGGCAGAGCCCAGCAGCCAGTAGGGTTCGAGCGGCCGCTCGATCTCGACCTTGCCGCGTTGGCGCCGGGCGACCAGCGTGCCCGCGACGATGCCGAGCGCCGCCACGATGGCGACGAGCACGGCAAGCGCCGCCGTCTCGCCAAGGCTCGACGGGCCGAAGCTCGACAGCCGGCGATAGATCAGCGTCGGCAGCGTGAGATAGTTCACCGGCAGGCCGAGCAGGGCCGGGATGCCGAAATTGCCGACGCCCGCAACGAAGGCGATGAGGCCGGCTGCGACGATCTGCGGTCGCAGCACCGGGACGATGATGCGCGCGGTGATGGTGGCGTTCGACGCGCCCTCCATCTGCGCCGCCTCGACCAGCGATTGCGGTATGCTGCGCAGGCCGGTCCAGAGGGTGATCGCGACCAGCGGCGCGTGGTGCAGCGCCATCACCAGGATGATGCCGCCGCGGCCCAGCAATGGATTGGGGGTGCCCGGCGCCGGCGCCAGGCCGATGAGCGAAAGGATCTGCGAATTCGGCGCGAGCAGGCTGAGGAAGGCGAGCGCCGCGACCTGCGGCGCGATCATCATCGAGAAGACGAAGAAGAAGGCGAGGGGGCGTTTCCCGCGCACATCGGTGACGCCGAGAGCCAGAGCGACGATGCCGCCGACAATGAGAGCACCGAGCGCGGAAATGCAGGCGGTTTCCAGCGTATGCCAGGTCGCGGCGACGGCGGAACGGCTCGCCATCTCGGCGAAGGCGGCATCCGGCGCGAACTGCCAGCCGGGAGCGAAGGCCGCGGCGACGAGCCGGAAGAAGGGCAGCCCGCCGAGCAGCAGCGCGACCGCGACGACGAGCGCCGGCAGGCCGAGGCCGTCCGGCAGCCGCAGAGGCAGCAGAGGCGGGGCCGCGAGCGCGGGCTCCCGCTTCGTGTTCTGGTYGATGGCCAGCGTCATGGCGCCGGCGCCCCTAGCATGGAAGCGACCTTACTCGAAGATCGAGCTGAAGCGCTTGCGCGCCGCAGCCTCGTCGGCGAGCGCCTTGGCGGCGTCGAACGACATCAGCTTGATCGCGCTGCGCGCCGGGTAGCCCGCGGGCAGGGCGACATCGGGATGGGCCGCGACATAGCCCTGCTTCAGCGCGAGTTCCTGGCCCTCCTTCGACAGCAGGAAGTCGATGAAGGCCTTCGCGGCCTCCGGGTTCTTCGTGCTCTTCAGGATCGCCACGGGCTCGCTGACGGCGGAGACGCCCTCGCTCGGGAAGACGAACTCGACCGGCGCGCCCTTGGCCTTCTCGCGGATCGGCATGAAGTCGACGATCATGCCGTAGAGCTTCTCGCCCGTGGCGACCTGGCGCAGGATGTCGCCATTGGCGCCGGCAGCCAGCGTGCCGTTCTCCTTGAGCTTCTCGTAGAAGTCCCAGCCGTCCTTCAGATTCCCGGTCAGCGTGATCGTGTGGATCAGCGCGGCGCCCGAGTTCAGCGGGCTCGGCATGGCCAGCTGGTTCTTGGCTTCCGGTCTGGTGAGATCGGTCCAGCTCGCCGGCTTCATCGCCGCCTTGGTGTTGTAGACGATTCCGGTGGTGATCAGCTTGGTCGCGAACCACATCTTCTTGGGATCATGGACGCCGGCCGGGTAGGCGGCGACATCGGCCTTGTCGTGGGCGAGCAGCCTGTCGTCCTTCTTGAGGCCTTCCATCGTCACCGAATCGGCGATCAGGAGTACGTCGGCCTGCGGGGCGCCGGCCTCGAATTCCGCCTTGAGCTTCGCCATGATGCGCGGCGTTCCGTCGCGGACGAAGGAGACGTCGACCTTTGGGTATTTCGCCTTGAAGGCGTCGATCGTTTGCTGGGCGTCGGTGTTCGGCTGGCTGGTGTAGAGTACGAGCTTGCCTTCGGCCGCGAGCGCGCCGGACGCGGCGGCAAGGCCGGCCGCAATGATGAAGGCGTTCAAGGCCTTGCGCTGCATGGAACTCTCCGTCTCTGAATCGCGATTGCGAGATGGCGCTGCGCGTAGACCGCGTAGATGACGGTTCCATGAAACCGCTGCCGGAAGCTGTGCCCGGGGCGGTCCAGTTTGGAATTAAAAATACTATTTGTTGAGAGCCGGACCGTCTTGTTTCGTGCGGGGCTTTTCGACTAGGGTCGCGGCAAGGCGATCAAAAACGTCGAATTAAAACGGTTTAAACGGGAGGTTATCTGATGAAATTGGCTCGAAATTTCGCGATGGGCACCGCCGTCGCCGCGGTCCTCGCGGGCTGGACCGGCGCTGCTTCGGCGCAGGAAGTCCTCACCGCCTGGTTCACCAAGGGCTTCTATAAGGGCGAGGACGACGCGCTGTTGGCCGTCGTCGACAAGTTCCAGAAGGCAACCGGCGTCAAGGTCGAGCTCTCACTCTATGCGACCGAGGACTGCGTCACCAAATCGGTCGGCGCCGTCGATGCCGGCACGCCGCCGGATGTCGGCTTCTGCACCACCTATGATTTCCGAACGACCGGAAAATGGGCCTATGACGGCAAGCTCGAGGACGTCTCGGACGTGCTTGAGCCGCTCAAGTCCGAGCTGCAGCCTATGGCGCTCTCGACCACCTTCCTGATGAACGGCAAGGCCGGCAAAAAGTCCTACTATGCCTTCCCGGTCGAGCAGCAGATGATGCACATCACCTACTGGAAGGACATGCTGGAGGAGGCCGGCTTCAAGGAGGCCGACATCCCGAAGACCTGGGACGGCTACTGGGACTTCTGGTGCGACAAGGTGCAGGGTTCGCTGCGCGCCAAGGGCAAGCGCATCTATGGCATCGGCCATCCGATGGGCATCGCCGCCTCCGACACCTTCTACTCCTTCCTGACTTTCGCCAACGCCTATAACGCCAAGGTCGTCGACGAGAACGGCAAGATCGTGCTCGACCAGCCCGAGAACAAGAAGGCGATGGTCGAGGCGGTGAAGTCCTACGCCAACATCTTCCAGCGCGGCTGCACGCCGCCGTCCTCCGTCAACTGGCTAGACCCGGACAACAACGTCGCCTTCCACAACCGCACGACTGTCGCCACGCACAACGCCACGATCTCGATCGCCGGCAAGCATATGGACGACATGAACAACCCCTCGCTCACGGCCGAGCAGCGGGCGCAGGCGAAGAAGAACTACGAGGACAACATTCGCACGGCCGAGTTCCCGCTCAAGGCCGACGGCAGCAAGATGACGAACCTTGCCGCGGTCAAGACGGCGGTGATCTTCGCCGATGCCAAGAACAAGAAGCGCGCCAAGGAATTCATGGCCTTCTTCATGAAGGACGAGAACCTGCGGCCGTTCGTCGAAGGCTCGGCCGGCCGCTGGGTCCCGACGACGCTGAAGGGCATCGAGGCGCCGTTCTGGTCTGACGGCAAGGACCCGCACCGCGCGGTCGTCTACAAGCAGTACAAGGACGGCACCGTGCCGTTCCAGTTCGTCTACAACTACAACTTCACGACCGTGAACGCCGAGAACGTCTGGGCCAAGGCCGTGAACCGCGTGGTTCAGGACAAGATCCCGGCCGAGCAGGCCGTGGACGAGATGATCGCCCGCATCAAGCAGATCGCCGGGTAAGCGTCGGACCGAAAGGCGGAAGCCGCTTTTCGGCAGAATCCGATGCAGGAACGAGAACATCGATCGTCGGAGCGGATCGGCGTATCCGCCCCGGCGGTCTGAGGGCCCCGCGTCCGTTACGCTCGCATCCTCGATCCGCCGCGGCAATGCCTGCCGCGGCGGAGCTTTCACCGGGTGACAATTCCAGGGAGAGTCCATGAGCACTGCCGCCATGACAGCGCCGATTTCGGCACCGCGTGAGGATAAATCGGGCTTCACGCGCGACCGCGCGACCTGGGGTGCGATCATGCTGGCGCCCTATGTGCTCGTCTTCGCTGTGATGGTGGTCTACCCGGTTGGCTATGGCCTCTGGCTCGGCCTCAACTGGAACTCCTACAAGGCGCTCTTCGCCGACCCGATCTTCCTGCGCACCGTCGTCAATACGATCATCTTCCTGTTCGTGGCGGTGAACCTGAAGTTCCTCATCGCACTGGGGTTGTCCGGCTTCTTCGTGCAGCAGCGGGCCTGGATCCGCTTCGTGCTGGTGCTGTTCATCCTGCCCTGGGCGGTGCCTTCGATCCCGACCATCCTGTCGTTCCGCGTGATGTTGAACCCGGAGAACGGCATGGTGAACCAGCAGCTCTTCCAGTGGTTCGGCGTCATGGAGGGGCCGGGCTGGCTGACCGATCCGACGCTCGCCTTCGCCATGTCGATCATGGTCCACATCTGGAAGTCGCTGCCGTTCTGGACGCTGATCCTGATCACCGGCCGGCTCGCCATCGCGCAGGACCTCTACGAGGCGGCAAGCGTCGATGGTGCCAATCGCTGGCAGCAGTTCCGCTTCATCACCTGGCCCTCGCTGGCGACGCTCTACGTCACCTCGACCATGCTCTCGATGATCTGGACGCTGGGCGACTTCAACAGCGTCTACCTGCTCAACAGCGGCGGTCCCGGCGACCTCAATCACGTCCTCGCGACGCTTGGCATCCGCTACATGCGCAACAACAATCTCGATCTCGGCATCGCCTCGATCATCGTCGCCATGCCGCTGATCCTGCCGATGGTCTTCGTGATGGTGAAGCGCCTGTCGAAGGGAGCGGACGCATGAGGAAGTTCCTCGACGAAGGCAAGCTGATCCTGATCGCGATTCCCGTGCTGATCTGGACGCTGCTGCCGATCTACCACCTCTTCGTGCTGTCGATCTCGAACCAGGAGTCGATGCTGGCCGGCAAGCTCTGGCCGGACAACCCGACGCTGCAGAATTTCCAGATCGTCTTCAACCAGCAGCACTACTACCTGCATAATTTCTGGCGGCAGCTGTTCAACAGCTTCTTCATCGCGATCGCGACGGGGGGGATCACGCTGTTCGTCGCGACGCTCGCCGCCTTCGCCATCGCCCGGCTCAAGGTGAAGGGCGGGCGCACGATGATGAATCTCGCGCTCGCGACCTATCTCATTCCGGCCGCCTTCCTCGCCATCCCCATGTACAAGGCGATGGGCTCCTACGGGCTGCTCAATACGCAGGCCTCGCTGATCCTCGCCATGGTCGCGCTGGCCTCGCCCTATGCGATCTGGGTGCTGAAGCAGGCTTCCGACAAATTGCCGAAGGAGCTCGACGAGGCGGCGGTGATGGACGGCGCCACCTCGCTCCAGCTCTTCCGGCTGGTCTATCTGCCGCTGATGAAGCCCTCGATGGTGGTGATCGGCATCTACGCGCTGCTGCTCGCCTGGAACGAGTATCTCTACGCCTTCCTGCTGCTCTCGTCGGAGAAGGCGGTGCCTCTGGCGGTCGGCCTCGGCCTCTTCCTTTCGGCCGACGATGCGCCCTGGAACCTGCTGATGGCGGCGGGTCTGCTCTATGCCATCCCGCCAGCCGTGATCTATTACGGCTTCCGCAAGAACATGGTCAGCGGCCTGACCTCGGGTGCGGTGAAGAGCTGAGGGCGGTTGCCAACCCCGTCATTCTCGGGCGCAGCGAAGCGCAGACCCGAGAATCTCTCGCAGGAAGGAGCGCACCTCCTTCCCGAGATGCCCGGGGCAAGCCCGGGCATGACCTGCGGACCGGCCACTGCATGGCAGAACTGCTTCATCGCTCTCGCAATGGCGGCGAACAGGCGTCACATTGCGTGCGTTATGACAAGAAGAATTGTCGAGGATAGATCAATGACCGCCTCCAAGCTCGACCAGCTCCGCGAAATGACCACTGTCGTCGCCGACACCGGCGATATCGAGGCCGTGCGCCGGCTGAAGCCGGTCGATTGCACCACGAATCCGACCCTGATCCTCAAGGCCGTCGAGGCCCCGGCCTATGCCCATCTCGTCGACGAGGCGATCGGCTGGGGCAAGAAGCAGGGTGGCGGCGAGAAGGCGGTCCATGCCGTCTGCGACCGCCTCGCGGTGAGCTTCGGCACCGAGCTGACCAAGATCGTGCCCGGCCGTGTCTCGACCGAGGTCGATGCCGATCTCTCCTTCGATACGCAGGCGAGCATCGAGAAGGCCCGCGCCATCATCGCCGCCTACAAGGAGCGCGGCGTCGGCAAGGACCGCATCCTGATCAAGGTCGCCTCGACCTGGGAGGGGCTGCAGGCGGCCAAGGTGCTGCAGGCCGAGGGGATCGACTGCAACCTGACGCTGCTTTTCGCGCTGCCGCAGGCGGTCGCTGCGGCCGACGCCAGGGCCTTCCTGATCTCGCCCTTCGTCGGGCGCATCCTCGACTGGCACGTCAAGGCCGGCGGCGGCCCCTACACCGCCGAGACCGATCCCGGCGTCGTTTCGGTCCGGTCGATCTATGCCTATTACAAGACCTACGGCATCGACACGGTGGTGATGGGCGCCTCCTTCCGCAACACCGGCGAGATCGAGGCGCTGGCCGGCTGCGACCGGCTGACCATTGGCCCGGGCCTGCTCGACGAGCTCGCCGGCGCGACCGGGGAGCTGCCGCGCAAGCTCAAGCGCGAGGCGCCCGGCAAGGCCCCGGAAAAGCTCGTGCTCGACGAGAAGGCCTTCCGCTTCGCCATGAACGAGGACGCGATGGCGACGGAGAAGCTGGCGGAAGGCATCCGCGGCTTCGTCAAGGACCTGCGCAGCCTGCGCAAGCTCGTTGCCGAAAAGCTCGGCTAAAGCGGCCATGGCGGAGCGCCGGCCGCCATCGGGACCGATCTGCTGCAGCAGATGAGCGGAGACGGTCGCGGCCATGGTCGCCAAGAGCCCGCTGAAGCGGCTCGGCACGGTCGCGGAGCTGGTCGAGCTGGTCGCCTGGTTCGCGAGCGAGTGTTGCAGCTTCTCGACGGGTGCGGTCTTCGATCTTTCGGGCAGGCGCGCCACCTACTGACGCCCGGCTTGCGTCAGATCATTGACGCAACCGCTGCGTGGGTTTCTCATGCGAGTCGTCGAACGAGGCGGCCCGGCTGTCGCGGCTGCCCGGAATGGAGTCTGCCGCCATGAGCACACCATCTGGAGTCTCCACCCCTCCCTCTCTCGGTACGCATCTCATTCCGCTCCGGCGTAGTTGGGGCTGGCTGATGGCGGAGGGGATCGTCCTCATCATCCTCGGCGTTCTGGGTCTCGGCGCCGTGGCGCTGCTCAGCCTCGCCAGTGCGATCTGGTTCGGCGCCATGATCTTCGTCGGCGGCATCGTCGTGCTGATCGACGCCTTCCGCCATCAGGGCTGGAAAAGCCGCCTGTGGCACATCCTGATCGGCGTGCTCTACGTCGCGGTCGGCGTGATGACCTTCGTCAATCCGCTGGTCGCCACGGCCTCGCTGACCCTTCTGGTCGGTGCGGCCCTGGTCGCGACGGGCGTGCTGCGCCTCATCATGGCGTTCCAGAACCGGGAGCTGCCCTATTGGGGCTGGGTCGCGTTCTCCGGCGCGCTGTCGTTGCTGCTCGGCGGCATGATCCTGGCGCAATGGCCCGGCTCGAGCCTGTGGGTACTCGGCACTTTCCTGGCGATCGAGCTGATCTTCCAGGGCTGGGCGGCGATCGCGCTGGCGCGCGCCATCCGCTCGACCTTTGACGGTGTCCGGCCGGGGGGCTGACGCAGGAAGGCTAGGGCTGGGCGGATTCGCGTTGCGCCACCGGCTGGGCCAGCGAGATGTCGGCCGGGCTGGGTGGTGCGTCGCGGAAATCGCGGAAGAAGCTGCGGCCGCCGGCCGCGGCTGCTTGCAGTTGGCCCTTCCAGCTCTTCTCGCCGGGCTTGCCGCCTAGCGCGGTAAAGTCACCCTCGATCATGTGATCGCTGTCGCGGCCCTGATAGACCAGCACGCCCCGTGCTGTGACGACCACATCGCCGCGTCGCAATGTCGGATCCTTCAGATACCAATCGGGGTCCCGCTGGGGATCGAGCTTGACCACTGGTGGCTTCGGCTTGGAGGCCGCCTCGGCCGAAGCGCGTTTCCGGTGAGGCTTAACGGTGACGCTGAGCGGGTCATAGGGCTCGAACTCGATCACCGGGCGCGGTTGAGGCCGTCCGAACAGGGCATTGGCCAAATTGTCGAGGAAGCCGGCGGCACCCGCAGGCATGGTTGCCGCGATGCTCGCCATCGCCGCGATAAATACGACCTCGCGCAACCGTCTCGCCATCTCGCCGGCCTCCCTGCCGGGACAACAACTGACGACTCGATGCAAAGTTTCAACGACAGGACGCGGGCGCGCTTAACGACCGGTCAATCGACCGGGTCCGCGGGAAGGCGCCGTCAACCTTGATAGGTCGGCCTTGAATCACCTTTTCGTGTTTCGGCTCTGGCGGCCATGGCATTTCCTTCAAGTTGACGGATGGTTGCCGCTTCTCAGGCAGCTTCCGGGTGCCATCATGATCAGGATCGTTGGCTTCTGCCTCGCAGCCCTGCTGGCCGCATCGCAGGCGCAGGCCCAGTCTGCCTGGAGCTTCGATCGGGGTGCGACCGAGATCAGCTTCATCGGGCACCGTTTCGGGGCCGTGGTCACGAACGGCCGCTTCGAGCGATACGAAGGCAGCTTCGCCATCGATTTCGACCACCCGGAGCGAAGTCGTGTCCGTGTGACGCTGCAGACGGCGTCGATCAAAGCGGGTTCACCGCTGGTCGACGGCTTCATTGCTGGTGAGAGCATGCTCGATGCAGCGCACTATCCCGTGGCGAGCTTCGTTTCCGAAAACGTGTCGCGCACTGGTGAGCACAGCCTCGACATCCGCGGCAGGTTGACGATCAAGGGCGTGACACAGCCCTTCTCTGTGAAGGCGACCGTGGACGGAGACATCGAGCGGGCTAGGCGCGGCGACGTGCTGCCCTTCCAGGCCAGCGGCAGTTTCCTGCGGCCAGCCTATGGCATCGGCCGGGACGTGAACATCGTCGACGACCAGATGGACATCGTCATCAAGGGGCGCCTGAAGCGATGAGCGATGGGGCGGGGCGGCCGGCGCGCTGGCATCCGGCCAGCGTCGTGCTGCACTGGCTGACGCTGCTGCTCGTGCTGTTCCAGTTCTGGATCGCAGGGCCGATGCGCGACGAGAGCCGCGACCTCATCTCCCGCTTCGAACTCTATCAGCGCCATAAATCCGTGGGGTTGACGATCGCGCTCTTCGTGGTGCTGCGGCTCTTGCTGCGTCTTGCCATTCCGCAGCCGGGACCTTTCGAGAGCAATCCCTGGCTGCGGGGCGCGGCCGGCACCGTTCACGCCGGGCTCTATCTCTGCCTGCTGGCATTGCCGGTCACGGGGCTGCTGATGGCGGCGGCGGCGCCGATCCAGATCCCGACGCTCTATTTCGGGCTGTTCCCGGTGCCGCACCCGGTCGGTCCTAACCCTGCCATCTACCAGCGGATGCTGTGGCTGCACAATCAGCTCGGCAACATCCTGATCGCGCTCGGCGTCGCGCATGTGGCGGCGGTCGCCGTCCATATGCTGCTCTGGCGCGATGGCCTGCTCGGCCGGATGTGGTTCGGTCGGCGCTGGTCGTAACCGTCTTCAGCGACCGTTCGCCGCCTCGCCGCTTTGGTCGGCCTCCGCCGCCGCGGTGTCCGTCCTCCCTGGGGCGCTCTGGAACATGGTGCGGCCGCCCGCGGCTGCGGTCTGCAGATTTTGCTTCCAGCCCTTGGGGTCGCTGCCGCCGAGCGCGACGAAATCGCTGGAGTGCGCCGCATCGCTGTCGCGCCCCTGATAGACCAGCACACCGCTCGCGGTGACGACAATATCGCCCCGTCGCAGCGTTGGGTCCTTCAAATACCAGTGGCGGTCGGTCTGCGGGTCCAGCTTGGCGACCGGGAGCTTGGGCTTCGAGGAGGCTTCGGGTGCCCGCGGGCGTGGCCGCGCCCGGGGCCTGTCATCGTCGAACTCATAGATCGGCGAGGCCCGCAGGCGGGGCGCGCCGAAGATCGCCCGCGCCAGACTGTCGAAGAAGCCGGCCGCCTCCGCACCGGGCGCGGCCGCGGCGGACAGCAGAGCCGCCATCCCGAACCGGATCGCAAATCCGTGCCTCATCGCCGAGCCCTCCGCAGCGTCGTGTCCTCAACGACGTTTGGTCGCGGAAGGCGCGGCGCCGGTTCAGGGGCAACGGCGAGTTTTTTGCTTCGGCGCGATCAGTGCTTGCCCTTGGCCGCGAAAGCCTCGGCCCGGATCGTCGAGAGCGACTTCGCCGGGGTGATCGCCTCTGGGTCGAGCAGGCAGTGAATGATCGCGGGCTTGCCGCTCTTCACCGCGCGCTCGAAGGCCGGGGCGAACTCTTCGGTCTTCTCGACACGCTCGCCATGGCCGCCGAACGCCTTGGCATAGGCGGCGAAATCGGGGTTCTTCAGCGTCGTCGCCGAGACGCGGCCGGGATATTCGCGCTCCTGATGCATGCGGATCGTGCCGTACATGCCGTTATCGACGACGACGACGATCACCGGCAGGTCGTACTGCACGGCCGTCGCGAAGTCCTGGCCATTCATCAGGAAGCAGCCATCGCCGGCGAAGGCGATGACGGTGCGCTCCGGGAAGAGCCGCTTGGCGCCGATCGCGGCCGGCACGCCATAGCCCATCGAGCCGCAGGTCGGGGCGAGCTGCGTCGCGAACTTGTTGAAGCGGTGGAAGCGGTGCACCCAGGTCGCGTAATTGCCGGCGCCGTTGCACATGATGGCGTCGTCGGGCAGCTGGCTGCGCAGCCAGCGCACCATCTCGCCGGGGTGGAACTCGCCGGGCACGGGCGCCGGCTGCTCGCTCCAGGCGATATAGGCTTCGTGCGCGGCGGCGCCGGCGCCTTTCCAGGCCGGAGCCTTGGGGGGCTCGATCGCGGCCAATGCGGCGCAGAAGCCGGCGGGCGAAGCATTGATCGCGAGCGTCGGCCGGTAGACGCGACCCAGCTCCTCCGGATCGGCATGGACATGCACCAGCGGCCGGCCCGGATTGGGAATGCCGAACAGCGTGTAGGACTGGCTCGGCATCTCCGACAGCCGCCCGCCGACGAGCAGGACGAGATCGCTCTCCTTGATGCGGGCGAGCAGCTTCGGGTTCGGGCCGATGCCGAGATCACCGGCGAAATTCGGATGATCGGCCGGGAACAGCATCTGCCGGCGGAAGGAGACCGCGACCGGCAGGTCGAAACGCTCGGCGAAGGCCTGGAACTGCGCGATCGTCTCAGGGCTCCAGCGCGAGCCGCCGAGGATTGCGATCGGCGACTTGGCCGCAGCGAAGCGCTTGGCCAGATCCTGCATCTGCACCGGCGAGGGATGCTGCTCGGTGACCTGATAGGGCTCGGCGTCGGCGACATCCGCGAGGTCGGTCAGCACGTCCTCGGGCAGCGCGATTACGACCGGGCCAGGCCGGCCCGAGGTCGCGACGTGGAAGGCGCGGCTGATGATTTCCGGGATGCGCGCGGCATTGTCGATCTCGGTCGCCCATTTCGTCATCGTGCCGAAGACGGCGCGGTAATCGAGCTCCTGGAAGGCCTCGCGCTCGCGCATGCTGCCGTCGATCTGACCGACGAAGAGGATGAGCGGCGTCGAATCCTGGTCGGCGATATGGATGCCGGGCGAGGCGTTGGTGGCGCCGGGGCCGCGAGTCACGAAGCAGATGCCGGGCTTGCCTGTGAGCTTGCCGGCAGCCTCGGCCATCATGCAGGCGCCGCCCTCGGCCCGGCAGATGGTGACCTTCATCGACGCATCGTGCAGTGCGTCGAGCACGGCGAGATAGCTCTCGCCCGGCACGCAGAAGGCGTCGGTGGCGCCATGGATCAGAAGCTGGTCGACGAGGATCTGCCCGCCGGTGCGATTAGCCATTGCTCTTGTTCCCTTGTCCTAGCCGTCATTGCGAGGCGCGCAGCGACGAAGCAATCCAGGGGGACGTCGAGCGAGCCCTCCTGGATTGCTTCGCTGCGCTCGCAATGACGGCGGATGTCATCGTGCCGGCCCTCCCCAGGCCGGATCGTTCAAAATGTCGTCTGCATGTTCGCCGAGCCGGGGGCTCGGCCGCTTTGCCACTTGCCGTACGCCGTTCATGACGATGGGCGAGGCGACGGTCGGAATGCTGCCCGCCTTCGCGGCAGCGCTCGGCAGGTCGACTTTGACGCCGCGCGCTACCACCTGCGGATCGGCGAAAACCTCGCCGATATCGTTGATCGGCCCTGCGGGTACGCCGACCTTCTCCAGCCCGGCCAGAAGCTCGGCCTTGGTCTGGCGCTTGCAAAGTTCGTGCAGCCGCGCCGTCAGCGCGACGCGGTTCTTCACCCGCGACTTGTTGTCGAGATAGTCGGGATGGTCGGCCAGTGCCGGCTCGCCCAGCACGTCGCAGAGCTTGCGCCACTGCCCGTCATTGCCGGTCGCGATGATGATATGGCCGTCGGCGACCGGGAACACGTCATAGGGCACGATGTTCGGATGGGCGTTGCCGAGCCGGGGCGGCGGGTTGCCGCCGACGAGATAGTTCATCGCCTGATTGCCGAGCACGGCGACCTGCGAGTCGAGCAGGGCGAGATCGAGCGTGGCGCCTTCGCCGGTCGCATCGCGGTGGCGCAGCGCCGAGAGGATGCCGACCGAGGCATAGAGCCCGGTGTAGATGTCCGCGACCGCATAGCCGGCCTTCATCGGCGCGCCCGCCGGCTCGCCGGTGATCGACATGGCCCCGCCCATGCCCTGGACGAGGAAGTCGTAGCCGGCGCGCGGCGCATACGGGCCGTCCTGGCCGAAGCCGGTGACCGAGCAATAGATCAGGCGGGGGAATTCCTTGCGCAGCGAGGCGGAGTCGAGCCCGTATTTGCTGAGGCCGCCCACCTTGAAGTTCTCGATGACGACATCGGCATGGGCGGCCAGTCGCCTGACCAGCGCCTGGCCTTCGGCCGTCCGGAAATCGGCGGTGATCGAGCGCTTGCCACGATTGGCGGCGTGGAAATAGGCGGCCGAGAGGTGCTCTTCGCCGGTGCTCTCGACGAAGGGCGGGCCCCATTTGCGGGTGTCGTCGCCCTCGGGCGCCTCGACCTTGACGACATCGGCGCCGAGATCGGCCAGGAGCTGGCCGATCCAGGGACCTGCAAGGATGCGCGCCAGTTCGAGGACGCGCAGGCCGGCGAGGGGAGGGGTCGTCATGGCGGGTTCGACTCGGGCGTCATGGTCGGGCTTGGCCCGACCATCTCCGGGGAGGTTCGCGTGGGACGAGATGCCCGGGTCAAGCCCGGGCATGACGCCTGATTGCGCTCAGAAGAACGCCTGCAGGCCGGTAATCGCCCGGCCGAGGATCAGCGCGTGGACGTCATGCGTGCCCTCATAGGTGTTCACCGTCTCGAGGTTCGCCGCATGGCGCATCACCTGATACTCGATCTGGATGCCGTTGCCGCCGTGCATGTCGCGAGCCTGGCGGGCGATGTCGAGCGCCTTGCCGCAGTTGTTGCGCTTGACCAGCGAGATCATCTCCGGGGCCATCTTGCCCTCGTCGAGCAGGCGCCCGACGCGCAATGAACCCTGCAGGCCGAGTGTGATCTCGGTCAGCATGTCCGCGAGCTTCTTCTGATAAAGCTGGGTCTGGGCGAGCGGCTTGTTGAACTGCTTGCGGTCGAGCCCATACTGGCGGGCGCGGTGGAAGCAATCCTCGGCGGCGCCCATCACGCCCCAGGAGATGCCGTAGCGCGCGCGGTTCAGGCAGCCGAACGGACCCGACAGGCCCGAGACGTTCGGCAGCAGGTTCTCTTCCGGCACGATGACGCCGTCCATGACGACTTCGCCGGTGATCGAGGCGCGCAGCGAAAGCTTGCCGCCGATCTTCGGCGCGGAGAGGCCCTTCATGCCCTTGTCGAGGATGAACCCGCGGATCTGGTTGTCATGCGCTGATGATTTCGCCCAGACGACGAAGACGTCGGCGATCGGCGAGTTCGAGATCCACATCTTCGATCCCGTCAGCTTGTAGCCGTCGGCGACCTTCTCGGCGCGGGTCTTCATGCCGCCTGGGTCGGAGCCGGCATCCGGCTCGGTCAGGCCGAAGCAGCCGACCCACTCGCCGCTGGCGAGCTTCGGCAGGTACTTCTTGCGCTGCTCCTCGCTGCCATAGGCATAGATGGGATACATCACGAGCGAGGACTGCACCGACATCATTGAGCGGTAGCCGGAATCGACGCGCTCGACCTCGCGGGCGACCAGCCCGTAGGAGACGTAGTTCGCGCCGGCGCAGCCATATTCCTCGGGGACGGTGACGCCGAGCAGGCCGAGCTCGCCCATTTCGTTGAAGATCGAGCGATCGGTCTTCTCGTCGAGATAGGCGTCATGGATGCGGGGAGCGAGCTTCTCCTGCGCATAGGCGCGGGCCGTGTCGCGGATCAGCCGCTCGTCTTCCGTGAGCTGCTCGTCGAGCAGATAGGCGTCGTCCCAGGTGAACTTCGCGAGCTTGTGGCTGCCGGCCATGTTCTTCGTCTCCCGTCCTGTTTCCACTTACCGTCATTGCGAGGAGCGGAGCGACGAAGCAATCCAGGGGGACGTAGAGCGCTGCCGCTCCTGGATTGCTTCGCTTCGCTCGCAATGACGGGTGCTGTTCAGCTCAATCCGTCACGCATCCACGTCGAAGCTGACGCCCTGCGCCAACGGCAGCGTGGTGCCGTAGTTCAGCGTGTTGGTGGCGCGGCGCATATAAGCCTTCCAGGCGTCGGAGCCGGCCTCGCGACCGCCGCCCGTCTCCTTCTCGCCGCCGAAGGCCCCGCCGATCTCGGCGCCCGAGGGGCCGATATTGACGTTGGCGATGCCGCAGTCCGAACCCTCGTCCGAGACGAAGAGCTCGGCCTCGCGCATGTTCAGCGTGAAGATCGAGGAGGACAGGCCGGCGCCGACGGCGTTCTGGATCGCGATCGCCTCGTCGATGGAGTTGTACTTCATCACATAGAGGATCGGGGCGAAGGTCTCGCGCTCGACCGGGCCGCACTGCTTGGGCATCTCGACCAGCGCCGGACGGACGTAGAAGCCGCCCGCGCCGACATCGACCTTCTCGCCGCCATGGACCTTGCCGCCTTCGGCCTTGGCCTCGGAGAGCGCCTTCTGCATCCCCTGATAGGCGGCCTCGTCGACCAGCGGGCCGACCAGCACGCCGGCCTCGCGCGGATCGCCGATCTTCACCGAGCCGTAGACCTTGGCGAGCTTCGGCACGAGCGCGTCATAGACGCTTTCATGCACGATCAGGCGGCGCAGCGTGGTGCAGCGCTGGCCGGCGGTGCCCATCGCGGCGAAAGCGATGCCGCGCAGCGCGATGTCGAGATCGGCGGAGGGAGCGACGATCGCGGCGTTGTTGCCGCCGAGCTCGAGGATCGCACGGGCGAAGCGCGACGCCAGCTTCTGGCCGACTTCCTTGCCCATGCGGGTCGAGCCGGTGGCCGAGACGACAGGGACGCGGTGGTCGGAAACCAGGATGTCGCCGATCTCGCGAGCGCCGATCAGCACCTCGGAAAGGCCGACCGGAGCCTCGGGGCCGAAGCGCTTCATGGTCTTCTCGACGATGGCCTGCACGGCGAGCGCGGTCAGCGGGGTCTTCTCGGAGGGCTTCCAGACGACGCTGTCGCCGCAGACGAAGGCGAGCGCCGCGTTCCAGCACCAGACCGCGACCGGGAAGTTGAAGGCCGAGATCACGCCGACGACGCCGATCGGATGCYAGGTCTCCATCATGCGATGGTTCGGGCGCTCGGTGGCGATGGTCAGGCCGTAGAGCTGGCGCGACAGACCGACAGCGAAATCACAGATGTCGATCATCTCCTGAACCTCGCCGAGGCCCTCGGAGACGACCTTGCCGGCTTCGAGCGTCACCAGCAGACCGAGATCGGTCTTGGCGGCGCGCAGTTCCTCGCCGAGCAGGCGAACGAACTCGCCGCGCCGCGGCGCCGGCACCTTGCGCCAGGCGAGGTAGGCGGACTGCGCCCGGCCGATCGCGGCCTCGGCCTCGGCAGGGTTCGTCTCGCGCAGGGTCACGACGGTCTCGCCGGTGATCGGCGAGCGCGCCGACAGGCCGGCATCGGCATAGGCTGCCTCGGAAACCCCGAGGCGCTTGAGCAGGGCGAGCGTGTCTTTCGGCAGAGGTGTGGCCATCGTTGTCTTCCAGCGGTCGCGGGCGGACGCCAAAGGGCTGATAACCCCGAGGCGCATGAAGCAATGGCGCGGAAACCGGAGCCGCCGCGCTTTGGGCCGGGAGAATGCCCTCTTTCATAGGGGGGCAGCAACCGATATGTTCTCACCACTTGGTGAGAAATTCTCATGGATGACGCGCTCGTTCCCGGCCGCCTCTCGGTGCCCTCGCTCTCCGCGCTCGCCGCCTTCGAGGCGGCGGCCCGGCATGGCAGCTTCACCCGTGCGGCAGAGGAGCTCAACCTGACGCAGGGCGCGGTCAGCCGCCAGGTCGCGCATCTGGAGAAGGTGCTCGGCGTCAGCCTGTTCGAGCGCGTCAAGAAGCGGGTGAGTCTGACCGCGGCCGGCGCCGCCTATGCCGCCGAGATACGGGACGGACTCTCGCGGCTTGCCGCCGCGACCGTCTCGGCCATGGCCTTTCGCGGGGCAGCAGGGGTGTTGAACCTCGCGACGCTGCCGACCTTCGGCACGCGCTGGCTGATCCCGCGCCTGCCGCGCTTCATCGAGGCGCATCCCGGCATCACCATCAACTTCACCACGCGGCTGGTGCCGTTCGATTTCGCCCGCGAGCAGGTCGATGCTGCCGTGCATTTCGGGGCCGAGAGCTGGCCGGGCGCGCGGCTGCACCGGCTGATGGGCGAGGAGGTTGTGCCCGTCGCCGCGCCGTCCCTGCTTGTGCGCGCCGGTATCGCCGCCCCGGCCGACATGCTGCGCGTGCCGCTGCTCCAGCAATCGACGCGTCCGCGCGCCTGGGCCAACTGGCTGGAACAACAGGGGCTGGCGCCTGAACGCGCGCTGATGGGGCCGCGCTTCGAGCAGTTCGCCATGATCGCACAGGCGGCGGTGGCGGGGCTCGGGCTCGCCATCGTGCCACGCTTTCTGGTCGAGGAGGAGTTGCGTTCGGGCTCGCTCGTCATCCCTATCGACAGGCCGGTGACGGGCAAGGACGGCTATTACCTCGTCTATCCCGAGGAGAAGGCCAATCTGCCGACGGTCGTCGCCTTCCGAGACTGGCTGCTCGGAGAATGTGCGCCGACGAGTTGAGGCGCCTCTCGACAAGCGCGGCGTGCTCAGTCATTCATGCGCGAAATTCACCAACCCGGCTTCCCGCCCGAAGCCGGCCGCGCGAGGCCTGCCATGCCGCCCGTCTCCGAAAGCGCCGATGTCGTGATCTGCGGTGGAGCCGCGATCGGTTCCTCCGTCGCCTATCATCTCGCCGCCGATCCCGGCTTCACCGGCAAGGTCGTGGTGCTCGAGAAGGACCCGACCTATCGCTTCTCCGCCTCTGCGCTCTCGGCCGCCTCGATCCGCCAGCAGTTCTCCAGCGCGGTGAACATCCGCATCTCGCTCTTCGGCATCGATTTCCTGCGCAATATCGGCCAGCACCTCGCCGTCGACGGCGAGGTCCCGGCGATCGACCTGCATGAGGGCGGCTATCTCTATCTCGCGAGCGAGGCAGGGGCGCCCGTCCTTCACGCCAACCAGAAGCTGCAGGCGGCCGAGGGTGCCGACATCGCCCTCTACGATCCCGCCGCGCTGAAGCAGCGCTTCCCCTGGCTCAATGTCGAGGATCTCGCCTGCGGCACCTTTGGCGTCAGCGGCGAGGGCTGGTTCGACGGCTGGGCGCTGCTCCAGGCCTTCCGCAAGAAGGCGCGCAGCCTCGGCGTCGAGTACAGGCAGGGCGAGATCGCCAGCTACGTCACGGAGGGCGGCCGGGTTACTGCGGTCGAGCTTGCAGACGGCAGCCGCATCGCCTGCGGCGCCGTAGTCAACGCCAGCGGTACCCATGGCGCGAAGCTCGCCGCTACTGCGGGCATTTCCATCCCGGTGAAGTCGATGAAGCGCTATGTCTTCACCTTCACCTGCAAGGGCGATGTCGACGGCTGCCCGCTGTTGATCGACACCACCGGCGCCTGGTGCCGGCAGGAGGGCAAGCGCACCGCGGAAGGCCAGCTCTTCATCGGCAGCTGCTCGCCTCTGACGCCCGAGCAGGACGTGGAATGGATCGAGGCCGATCCCTCCGCCGAGGATGTCGACTGGGGCTTCTTCGAGGAGGTGGTCTGGCCCTCCCTCGCCAACCGCATCCCGGCCTTCGAGCAGATCAAGCCCGGACGCGCCTGGGCCGGGCCCTATGACATGTGCGGCCTGGACCACAACGCCATCGTCGGCCCTGCGGTTGGCTTGCCCAACCTCTATCTCGCCAACGGCTTCTCCGGCCATGGCCTGCAGCAGTCGCCGGCGGTTGGGCGCGGACTTGCCGAGCATATTGCGCATGGCGGCTATCGCTCGCTCGACCTTGCCGATCTCGGCCACGAGCGCATCGTTGCGGGCAGGCCGCTCAAGGAGGCCAACGTCATCTGACGAGGAGGCGCCGCCATGGTCGATCCCGCTTTCGTCCGGACCATGGCGCGCTACAATGCCTGGCAGAACCGCAGCCTGATGGAGGCGGCCGACGGGCTGAGCGACGAGGCCCGCAAGCTCGACTGCGGCGCCTTCTTCAAGTCGATCCATGGCACCTTCAACCACATCCTCTGGGCCGACGAGGTCTGGCTCAGTCGCCTGATCGGCAGCGAGAAGCCGTCCGTCGGCGGTCGTGATTCTGCTGTCTATTTCGAGGGCTGGGCGCAGTTCTGCGCGCGCCGCCGCCAGCGTGACCAGGCCATTCTCGACTGGGCGGAGAGCGTCGAGGCCGATTGGCTGCGCGGCACGCTGATCTGGTATTCCGGCGCTGCCGGCCGTGAGATGAGCAGGCAGCGGGGCTTCGTGATCGCGCATTTCTTCAACCACCAGACTCATCATCGCGGCCAGATCCACGCCATGCTCACGGCGGCGGGAGCAAAGCCGGATGATACCGACCTCTTCCTCGTCGACGAGGTGCGGTGAGGGGCGCCCGGCAATTCAAGTGCGGTCATCCCGGGCGACCGTAGGGAGACCCGGGATCCATGCCTGAGCGCTTTATCGGATAGGCTCTGGCATGGATCCCGGCTCTGCGCTTCGCTTCGGCCGGGATGACCCGCGTTTGGAGCTTGGTGTCGAAGACTTCGTTTCAAAGCTCTCCCCTTCCTCACCCTCATCGCGATCCGGCGGCACCGTCGCCGTCGCATTCTGGCTGAGCTTCTGAAACAGGCCCAGCCCGACCAGCGCCAGCACGGCGAGCAGCATCAACAGGCCGGGATAGATGACGTCCCCCATCGTCTCGCGCGAGGTCTTGGCGATCAGCACCAGCGATTCCAGCGAGAGCGCCACGATCATGATCGACATGAACTTGGTCAGCGATCCCCGCGCCTCGGCCGGCCGGCGCATCTCGCGATCGGCGATGACCTCCTCCTCGAACAGGAACTTCCCGACATCGGCCACGGCGACTGCGATGATGACGAGTCCAATCGCGTCGAGCATCGTGTCGAGCGCGCCGTCGCCGGTCCAGAAACCGTGCGAAGTGCGCCAGACCGCGACGCCGATCAGGATGATCGAGGCTCCCAGCAGCGCGAAGGCGATGATGGTGTAGAGCAGCCGGCTGAACAGCGTCATATCTTCCCCCCGATCCGATTGCTGGCGACAACCGCCCGCATACCGGCGGGTTCCGTCACGGCGCCCCGCGGCGCTTGTCTCGATGTATCGACAGCATGCATGGCGGCTCCTGCGGCGGAGCCGATTGCCGGCTATCGCGTTCCATGCTCCAAGCGCGAAGTTCCGCCGGAGCGCTTGCCGATGCCCGAGACGACGACCCTCATCACCTTCGCCCTGATCGCGCTCGGCATGGTGCTGACGCCCGGCCCAAACATGATCTACCTGATCTCGCGCTCGATCGCGCAGGGCAGGGGCGCGGGCCTGATCTCGCTCGGCGGCGTGATCCTCGGCTTCTTCGTCTACATGTTCTGCGCCGCCTTCGGCATCACGGCGCTGCTCTTCGCCGTTCCCTATGCCTATGACGCGCTGCGGCTGGGCGGTGCGGCCTATCTGATCTGGCTCGCCTGGCAGGCGGTGCGCCCTGGCGGACGCTCGCCCTTCCATGTCCGTGACCTGCCGCATGACGGGCCGCGCAAGCTCTTCGCCATGGGCTTCCTGACGAGCCTGCTCAATCCCAAGATCGCGATGTTCTATCTTGCGCTGCTGCCGCAGTTCATCGACCCGGCCGCCGGCGACGTGCTGGCCCAGTCGGTCGTGCTCGGCTTCATCCAGATCGCGATCAGCGGCAGCGTCAACGCCCTGATCGCGACGGCTGCCGGCAGCATCGCGCTGTTCCTGAAGACGCGCCCGTTCTGGTCGCTGGTGCAGCGCTGGCTGATGGGCACCGTGCTCGCCGGCTTCGCCCTGCGCATGGCTATGGAAGCGCGGCGCTAGCCGTCCCCGATGTCAGCTCTCGAACCCGCGACGGACGCTCCCCGGCCGAGCCTGCCGAACCTTTTCACTGGCTTTCTCAAGATCGGGATGATGGGGTTCGGCGGGGTCGGACCGGTGGCGCGCCATATCATCGTCGCCGAGCGCAGCTGGCTCGACGATCGCGGCTATGCCGAGATGATGGGCATCTGCCAGGCATTGCCCGGCGCGAACACCGTCAACGCCGCCGTTATGCTGGGCGACCGCTTTCGCGGCGCGGCCGGCGCTTTGACCTGCGTCTTCGCTCTGATGGCGATGCCGCTGCTTTCGCTCGTGGCAATCGCTAACATCTACGGCGCTGTTTCCGATCATCCGCTGGCGCGGGTCGCGCTGACCGGCGCTGCCGCCAGCGCTGCCGGGCTGATCCTCGGCACGGCCGCACGGCTGCTCACGAAAGCCGGCCTCGCCCGCTGGGCCTGGGTGATGGCGGCCGCCGCCTTTATCGCGGTCGGGCTTCTGCGGCTGCCGATGCTGCCGACTCTGCTGGTGCTCGTCCCCCTTGGACTGGCAGCTGCCTCTCTGGGCGCGCGGCGGGTCTGATGGAGCGCGGCATCTTCGGCCAGCTGGTCATCACCTTCGGCACGATCTCCCTGATGGCGATCGGCGGCGCCAATGCCGTGGTGCCGGAAATCCACCGCCAGGTCGTCGAGATCCTCGGCTGGATGGATGCGCCGACCTTCGCGCGGCTCTTCGCCATCGCGCAGACGGCGCCCGGCCCCAATATCATGCTCGGCAGCATCGTCGGCTGGCATGTCGCCGGGATAAGCGGTCTGCTGGTCGCCACGGTGGCGATGCTGCTGCCGTCCTCGCTGCTCGCGCTCGCCTGCAACCGCGGACTGCAGCGCTATAGCGACAACCGCATTGTTCGGATTGTGACGCTCGCTCTGGTGCCGATCGCGCTCGGCCTGATGCTCGCGAGCGGGGCCGTCGCGACGCTCGCAGCCGATGCCGGCCTTTTCGGCTTCGCGATCACGGCGGCGACCACCTTGGTGACCTATCGCTCCAAGCTGAATCCGCTGGTGCCRATGGCTGCCGGGACGGTCATCTATGTCGCGGGTTGGTACGCGGGCCTCGTCTGACCGCTCCGGTGGCCCGAGCCGGGCGGACCCTTCGCGAATTGGCGCTCCGCCCGTCGGATGTGTAGGATCGGCCGCCGGCCGCGGTCGAGGGGGCCTTTCGTGCAGACCGAGCAAAGCGTCCTGCGTCTCTCGATCGCCGTCACCTTCCTGCTCGCCGCAGCGGGCATCGTCTTCGGCCTTCTCTCCGGCTCCTTCGCGATCGTCTTCGATGGCGTCTACGCTTTGACGGATGCGGCGATGACGATCGTCGCGCTGCTGGTAGCGAATCTGATCACGTCCTCGACCGCGGAAGGCGCCGTCAGCGGCAGGTTGGTCAAGCACTTCACCATGGGTTTCTGGCATCTGGAGCCCATGGTCCTCGGGCTCAACGGCGTCCTTCTGACCGGAGCCGCGGTCTATGCGCTGATCAACGCGATCGGCAGCATCATGGCCGGCGGCCGGCACCTCGCCTTCGATTATGCGATTGTCTATGCGGTCCTGACGATGCTGATCGCCTTCGCTATGGCGGTCTACGGCAAGCAGGCCAACCGGGATCTCCATTCGAACTTCGTCGCGCTGGATGCCAAGGCCTGGGCGATGTCGGGCGGCCTCAGCGGTGCCCTGCTCGTCGCCTTCGTCTTCGGTTACGCGATCCAGGGGACGCGGTTCGCCTGGATGCTGCCCTATGTCGATCCGGTCGCGCTCGCGCTGGTCTGCATCGTCGTGATCCCCATGCCGATCGGCACGATCAAGCAGGCCCTGGCCGACATCCTGCTCGTGACGCCTGCCGATCTGAAGCGCCATGCCGACAACGTCGCGGAAGACATCGTCCGTCGCTACGGCTTTGCTACCTACCGCTCCTATGTCGCGCGGGTCGGCCGCGGACGACAGATCGAGCTATATTTCATCGTGCCCAAGGACGAGCCGGCGAAGAAGCTGGAGGAATGGGATCGCATTCGCGACGAGATCGGCGAGGCGATCGGCGACGATACGCCCGACCGCTGGCTCACCATCGTTTTCACCACGGATCCCGAATGGGCCGATTGAGCCCGGCCTCGGCGCCGCTCCGACTGGTATGCGCACGGTGAATGGGGTCTCCGCCGCCGTTTCCCGTTGCCGCGAAAGGCCCAGCCTATAAGCTGCCCGGCATTGTCCCATCCGGAACGAATGCGAGTGAGCCGATGAGCGCTTTGACCCCCGAGGAACAGAAGGTCACCGAGTGGCTGGCGAGCCGCAAGGAGGGCATGGTCGCGCTGCTCCGCGAACTGGTCGACACCGACTCGGGCTCCTACGACAAGGCCGGCGTCGACCGGGCAGGGGAGGTCGTGGCGCGCTTCCACAAGGCGAACGGGCTCGATGTCGAAATCGTGCCCGACACCCGCTTCGGCGATGCGGTCAAGGCGCGCCTGCGCAATCCGACGGCCAACGACCAGCGTCCCGTGCTGCTGCTCGGCCATCGCGATACCGTCTTCCCGCAGGGCGAACCCACGCGGCGGCCTTTCACGGTCAAGGGCTCGCGCGCCTATGGGCCGGGCGTCGCCGACATGAAGGGCGGCATCGTGATCTCGGCCTTCGTCGCCGCGGCTTTCTCCGAATGCGGCGGCTTGGCCTCGCCGTTGCTGATGCTCACGACCAGCGACGAGGAGATCGGCTCGCCGTCCTCCCGGCCGGTGATCGAGGAGGCGGCGCGTGAGTCGCGCTGCGTCTTCAATGCCGAGCCCAGCCGCCTGCCGGGCGGGACCGATTTCGCCAGGGATCACAAGCAGTCGGTCACCAGCGGGCGCAAGGGCGGCGTTTTCATGCGGGCCGAATTCACCGGCAAACCGGCCCATTCCGGCGCCAATTACGAGAAGGGCGCCTCGGCCATCGTCGATCTCGGCCACAAGATCCCCAAGCTGCAGGGTCTCACCGATCTGGAGAAGGGCATCACCGTCAATGTCGGGCTGATCGGCGGCGGCCAGACGGTCAACACCATCGCCCCGAGTGCCTGGTGCGAGATCGACCTGCGCTATGTCACCGCCGCCCAGCGCGACGAGATGGTCGGCAGGATCAAGGCGATCGTCGAGGTGCCGGAAGTGCAGGGCACCAGCGCCGTGCTCTCCATCAAGGGCGAGTTCCTGCCGCTCGAGCGCTCGCCGGAATCGGCGGCGTTGTACGACACCTATCGCGAGGCGGCGGCAGCCTTCGGCATCGGCGTGACGGCGGAGTTCACCGGCGGCTGCGCCGATTCCGGCTTCACCGCCGCGCAGGGCACGCCGACGCTGTGCAGCGTCGGCCCGATCGGTGGCATGGCGCATACGCCGGACGAGTTCCTCGAGGTCGAGAGCCTCGTGCCGGCGGCGCAGGTGCTGGCGCTTGCCGTGATGCGTGCCGCCGCGAAGGTCGGCTGAGAGCGGTTCAGCGGCAGAGCAGATCGATCTTGCGGCTGAGCGAGGGCTCGTCCTCGCTCAGCCGGTCGGTCAGCACATGCAGCCAGTTGAAGCCGACCCAGAGCTCGAGCCGGTCGTCGATCTCCCCGGCTGCGAACTCGCCGCGCTCGGCGGCGCGCATGAACATCTGCCGTGGCGCCGCCAGCCTCTCCGGCATGAACTTGAAGCGCAGCGCGGCGAGCGCGCTTTCGCTGCTCTGAGCCTCGGCGATCAATCCCCGGAAGACGCGCCCCGCCGTATCCTCGCGCCAGAACCGCCAGAGGTCTCTGGTGTAGCGCAGAAGGTCGGCGCGCAATGAGCCCTCGTCCGGCACGGGGATCGCGGCGTCCTTTTCCGCGCCGTAGACGTCAATGAACAGATCGGCCTTGTTCGGCCACCAGCGGTAGATCGTCGGCTTGCCGGCACCGGCACGGCGGGCGACCTCCTCGATCGAGAAGCCGGCATAGCCCTTCTCCGCCAGCAGATCCCGCGCCGCCGCCTTCACGGCCGCCTCCGTCTCGGGGCTGCGCCGCGCGCCGATTGAGGCGCGGCGCTTCATGCGCGGTTCCATTGCATTCCCGTCCCTGTCGCTTCGCGGTCTCGCATTGACATAACGAAACGGACCGTTTAGTTCAACCAATCGAAACGGTCCGTTTCGTTATGAATAAGGCCATCACATGGGCACGCCTTCTTCCCTCTCGCGCCTTGCGGCACGCCTGGGCTTCCTGGCGGTTGCGACTGTCGGTGCCTATGGCGCCATCAATCTCCTGCTGGCTTTCCTCGCGCCGCTGACGCAGGGATGGCCGACGCTCGGCGTCACGGCCCTGGCCGTGCCGCCGATGGTGCTGGCGATGGTCTACGGGGTGATCCCGATCGCGTTCCGTTTCGGTTCGCCCCGCTGATGCGCGGCGCGCTCAGAACGCCTCTTCCCAGTCGCGGCTGAGGCGCATCGCGCAGTTGATCAGCCCGACCATCGAATAGGTCTGCGGGAAATTGCCCCAGAGCTCGCCGGTTTCGAGATCGGCATCCTCCGAAAGCAGGCCGAAGCTGTTGCGCCGCTTCAGGATGCGCTCGAACAGCTCCTTGGCCTCCTCGCTGCGCCCGATCGTGTTCAGCGCGTCGACATACCAGAAGGCACAGATCAGGAAGCCGGTGTGCATGTAGCCGAAATCGTCCTGCGTCGCGTAGCGCARCAGCAGGTCGCCGCGCCTCAGGTCGCGGCCGATCGCCTCGACGGTGGCAATGAAGCGGGCGTCATCCGGCGTGACGAAGCCGATCTCGGCGAGGAGCAGCAGCGTCGCGTCGAGATCCTGGCCGTTGAAGGTCGAGACAAAATGGCCCTTCTCGCCGTTCCAGATGCGCTCGGTGATGGTCGTCTTGAGCCGCTTCGCCTCGCCCTTCCAATATTCCTTGCGATCTGCTCGCCCGAGCGTGCCGGCGATGCGAGCGAGCCGGTCGCAGGCCGCCCAGCACATCACGCTGGAGAAGGAGTGCACGGCTTCCTTCTCCCGCAACTCCCAGGGGCCGGCGTCGGGCTTGTCGAACACCGAGATCGCCAGCTCGCCCATGCGCTCGAGCTGGCTGAACAGCGTATCCTTGCCGGGCTGGATCAGTCGACGGTCGAAGAAGGAATGCGTCGCCGCCAGCACGACCGCGCCATAGCCATCGTTCTGGATCTGCACCGCCGCGCCGTTGCCGAAGCGCACGGGCTGATGCCCGCGATAGCCTGAAAGGTTCGTGGCCTCGAATTCGATCAGCGTGCCGCCGCGCGTGATCGGATAGAGCGGCGGCAGGTGCTCGGCGCCGCTTTCCGAGAAGGTGTCGACGATGTTGGTGATGAAGCCGAGATAGTCCTCCATCGTCCGCGTCGTGCCGAGCCGGTTGAGCGCATGGACGACGAAATAGGCGTCGCGCAGCCAGCAATAGCGGTAGTCCCAGTTGCGCTGGGTGCCCGGCGCCTCCGGAATTGAGGTTGTCAGCGCCGCGACGATCGCGCCGGTTTCCTCGAAGGAGCAGAGCTTGAGCGTGATCGCCGCGCGGATCACCTCCCGCTGGTACTCGAACGGGATCGACAGGGAGCGCACCCAGTCGCGCCAGAAATCGGTGGTCTTGTCGAGAAACTCGCGGGAGGTCGTCTCGATCTCGGCGCGCAGTGCCTCATCCGTGCCGATGAAGAATGAGTAGGTCTGGTCGACGGCGAAGGGAACGCCGTCGACGATATAGGAGATCGGTGCGTTCGTGGTCAGCCTGATCGTCTGGTCGGCGCCGACGAAGCGCACATGGTTCGAGCCGCGCGTGATCTCGTCGGGCTCTTCTCCGATGCCGAGGCAGGGCTTGACGAGGACGCGGATACGCGGCCTGCCCGAGATGCGGCGCACGCGGCGTACGAGCTGCGGCGGCCGGAAGAAGCGCTCGTAGCGCACGAAGCGTGGCGCGAAATCGAGGATCTCGATGGCGTTGCCCTGATCGTCCGACAGCACGGAGGAGAGGATGGCGGTATTGTCGAGATAGCCTTGCTCGCAGCGCGTCATGCCGACGAGCTCGATGGCGAAGAAGCCCTTGTCGAGCTCCTCATTGCCGTCATCGGCCTTGTTGTTGATCAGCGAGCAGAACACGGGATCGCGGTCGAAACGCGGGAAGCAGCCCCAGACGATGCGGGCACGCCGGTCGATGAGCGCGGCGATCGAGCAATTGCCGATCACGCCGAGATCGAGCGAGGCGGAGCGTTGCCCCGCGGCCGTGGTCGTTACGGTCATGGCCAGACCCTTAGTCCTGGGAGAAGCTGGAAGCGGCGAGGCCGCCATTCTCGGCGGCTGCGAGAAGGATATGCCGCAAGGCGGTCGGCGAGGCGAGGCGGATCGTCGCCAGGCTTTCCCGATCTGCGCCGATCCGGATCGAAAGCCCATCCATGGCGTTGACCGTCTCGAAGCCGTCCTCGTCGGTGATGTCATCGCCGATGAAGACGGGGCGGCGGCCGGCATAGGCCGGCGTCGCCATCAGCATAGCGATGGCGCTGCCCTTGCTCGCGTTGGCCGGCACCAGCTCGGCGACAGACTTGCCCTCCTGCAGGCGCACGGACGGCCCGAGCTTCGCGGCCGCCTTGCGCATCAGATCCAGCGCCTCGTCCTTGAGTTCGGGCGCGAGCCGCCAGTGCAGTGCGGTCGATATCCGCTTGTCCTCGACGATGATGCCGACATGGCTGTTGGCGAAGCGCACGAGGTCCCGCACCGCCTCGCGCATGTGTTCGGGGGGGGCGGATTGGGACCGGAGCTCGCCGCCCATCCGAATCTGTGCGCCGTGCAAACCGGCGATGTCGAAGATGTAAGGTGCCAGCATCTCGTCGAGAAAGGCGATCGGGCGTCCCGACACCAGGGCCAGCGCGCCGCCAAGCTGGCTGCGCAGGCTTTCCAGCGCCGGGGCGACGCGCCGGTCGAGCTGGACATCCTCGGGTGAGGGCGCGATCTCGACCAGCGTTCCGTCGAAATCCAGGAACAGCGCGATCTGCTCCGCCTCCGCAGCGATATCGCGGGTGCTCGGGACAGTTTCCGGTTCGATCAATGTCGTCATCGCTTTCTATTTGGGCAGGGAAGACGGCAGAAGAACGGCTGTCCTCGCTGACAATCCTTTCTCATCGTCCGCACGCCGCTATCGGCGCGGAAAAATCGTCATCGGGGTTGTCTCATTCTACTGTTCGCCCGATAGTGGCGATCACGATTTCACCGCAGCACTGCCACCGCTTCGCCATGCGGCCAGCGCTGCACCCTGGAAACATTACGCCTGCCTGGGCGTTCTGTTCCTGCCGCCGGTGGCAAAAATCGGGCGGCCGTCCTGGAGAAATTCGTCGCTATGCGCCTCATCGTCGTTTCGAACCGCGTCACCATCCCCGATCGTCAGGAAAAGGCAACGGCGGGCGGGCTGGCGGTGGCGCTGCGCGAGGCGCTCGAGCAGCATGGCGGCCTCTGGTTCGGCTGGAGCGGCGGCGTCAGTGATGCGGCGGTCCATGACGTCCGGCAGGTCCAGCGCGGCAACGTGACCTATGCCGTGACCGACCTCAGCGAGGCCGAACGGCAGAGCTATTATCTCGGCTTTTCGAACCGGGCTCTCTGGCCGCTGATGCATTACCGGCTGGGACTGACCGATTTCCAGCGCAGCGACTATATGGGCTATCTCGGCGTCAATCGCCGCTTCGCGCGGGCGCTGGCGAGCCTCATCCAGCCCGACGACGTCATCTGGATTCACGATTATCATCTGATCCCGCTGGCAGCGGAACTGCGCCGGCGCGGTGTCAGCAACCGCATCGGCTATTTCCACCATATCCCGTGGCCCTCGGCCGATGTGATGGGGGCCTTGCCGTTCAGCGGGACACTGATCCGCACCATAGCCGCCTATGATCTGGTCGGCATGCAGACGGAGCTCGATGTCCGCAACCTGATCGGCGGGCTGGAGGCGCTGTGCGGCGGCCGCAGCGACGGGCGGCGCGTGCGTGTCGGTACGCGCGAGACCGAGGTGCAAGCCTTCCCGATCGGCATCGACGTCGAGGCTTTCCGCCGCCTTGCCACGGCCTCGACGCGTCAGGCGCCGACACCGCTGCGGGCCACGCGGGAATCGCTCGGTGAGCGCAAACTGGTCGTCGGCGTCGATCGGCTCGATTATTCTAAGGGCATCGTGCAGCGCCTCGAAGCCTTCGGCGAGTTCCTGCGCAGCCATCCCGAGCACCGCGGCAATGTGAGCCTCCTGCAGATCGCCCCGCCTTCGCGCAGCGACGTGCCCGAATATGCCGAGCTCGACCGTCTTTCCGACGAGGTTGCGGGCAGGCTGAACGCTCAGCTCGGCGAGTTCGACTGGACGCCGATCCGGGTGGTCAAAAAGGCATACTCGCGCAGTGCGCTCGCCGGCTTCTATCGCCGCGCGGAGGTCGGGCTCGTCACCCCGATGCGGGACGGGATGAATTTGGTCGCCAAGGAATATGTCGCGGCGCAGAATCCTGCAGATCCGGGTGTCCTTGTCCTGTCGCGCTTCGCTGGCGCTGCCCAGCAGATGCGCGAAGCCCTGATCGTTAATCCCTACGATGCCCATGAGGTGGCGGATGCGATCCGTACCGCGCTCGCTATGCCCAAGGCTGAGCGTATCCGCCGTTTCGAGACGCTTTACGCCACGATCACCGCGACGGACATCGATTGGTGGACGCAGCGATATCTCGACGCGTTGGCGGGCAGTGGTGCCATGCCGGGCGCCGAAGCTGAGCACATGAAACCGAGAACCGGGACCCGGCGCCCCGCGCGGGCCGCCGCCAGCGCGAAGCGGCCGTCGCAGGATGCGAAGAGCCGCAAGGTCTCGAAAGAATCACCGCGGAAGCAAGGGCCCCGCGCAGTGTCTCATTTGGCGGTGGTTCAGCCATGAGACCTTGTCACAATCGCGACGAAGACGGTCGAAATCTTGGGGGGATGTTTCACAGCCTGCTCACAGCCCTTGCCGAATAAGGTCTTTGGTCGCTAGAAGGCAGCATGGCCGGGGCGGGCGACTCGGGTCGGACAGGCATCGTATCGTCGATGGCTGAGGAGGCGGGCGGAGGGCTGAGATCGATGCGAGGTGCTCTCGGAGGACCGGGCGTTCTGTTGCGCCGCCTCCGCGAGGTCATGGCCGCATCGATCAGCCCGCAGGAGCGGCTCGATCGGCTCGTCGTCCTGATCGCGGGCAATCTCGTCGCGGAAGTCTGTTCCGTCTACGTCCTGCGCGAGGACGGCTCGCTCGAGCTCTACGCCACCGAGGGCCTCAACCGCGAGGCGGTTCACCTCACGACCATGCGTGCCGGGGAGGGCCTCGTCGGCCTGATCGCGAGCGAGGCCGAGCCGCTGGCACTTTCGGATGCGCAGGCGCATCCCTCCTTCTCCTACCGGCCCGAGACGGGCGAAGAGGTCTATCGCTCCTTCCTCGGCGTGCCGATCCTGCGTGGCGGCGCCGTGATGGGCGTGCTCGTCATCCAGAACCGGGCCTCGCGCATCTACTCCGAAGAGGAGATCGAGAGCCTCCAGACCACCGCCATGCTGATGGCGGAGATGATCGCGGCCGGCGGATTGAAGTCGCTGGCGGCACCCGGCGCATCCATCGGTCTCGATCGCCCGATCCATGGCGTCGGCGTTATCTTGGCTGATGGCGTCGGTCTCGGTCATGCCGTGCTGCACGAACCGCGCGTCGCGATCAGCAACCTCATCGCTGAAAACCCGGCTGCCGAGGTCAGTCGCCTCGAAGCTGCGATCGGCGAGATGCGTGCCTCGATCGACGAGCTGATCGAGCGTGGCGACGTCGCCCATACCGGCGAGCACCGGGACGTGCTCGAGACTTTCCGCATGTTCGCTCACGATCAGGGCTGGCTGCGCCGGATGCGCGAGGTCGTGCTCACGGGCCTGACCGCGGAGGCGGCTGTCGAGCGCGTCCAGTCCGACACCCGTGCGAAGATGCTGCGCCAGACCGATCCCTATCTGCGGGAGCGGCTGCACGATCTGGACGATCTCGCCAACCGGCTCCAGCGCACCCTGCTCGGCAAAGCCAATGGCGTCGCGCATGAGAAGTTGCCCGAGAATGCGATCCTCGTCGCTCGCTCCATGGGGCCGGCCGCTCTGCTCGACTATGAGCGCGCGCATCTGCGCGGCCTCGTTCTGGAGGAGGGCGGTCCGACGAGCCACATCGCCATTGTCGCGCGAGCCCTCGGCATTCCCGCAGTCGGCGAGGTTGCCAATGCGACCGCGCTCATTCAGGCGGGTGACGCCATCATCGTGGATGGCCAGGCCGGCGAGGTGCAGATCCGCCCCCAGCCCGACGTCGAGAACGCCTACAAGGACAAGGCTCGGCTGCGCGCCCGCAAGCAGAAGCAGTACGAGAAGCTGAAGGAGCTTCCGGCGGCGACCAAGGATGGTGTCGCGATCACCCTGCAGATCAATGCCGGCCTGATCGTCGACATGCCGAACATCGAGGCGACGGCGGCGTCGGGTATCGGGCTCTTCCGCACCGAGCTGCAGTTCATGGTGGCGCAGCACATGCCCACCACCTCCGAGCAGCAGGCGCTCTATGCGGCCGTGCTGGACGCGGCCGGCGAACGGCCCGTGACCTTCCGCACCCTAGATATCGGCGGCGACAAGGTGTTGCCCTATATGGAGCGGGTCGAGGAGGAGAACCCTGCGCTCGGCTGGCGGGCGATCCGCATCGGGCTCGACAAGCCGCGCCTGCTCCGGGCGCAGCTGCGCGCGATGCTGCGTGCAGGGGCCGGGCGCGATCTCAAGATCATGCTGCCGATGGTCGCGACCACGGACGAGTTCCGTCGCGCCCGCATGATCATCCGCCGCGAGCAGGCGATGCTGGAGAAGCAGGGCGTCGCCCCGCCGCGGGATCTGCGCGTGGGCGTGATGGTGGAAGTGCCTTCGCTCCTGTTCGAGCTGCCGGAAATCTCGCGCGAGGCGGATTTCCTCTCGATCGGGACGAACGACCTGATGCAATTCCTGTTCGCGGCCGACCGCGAGAACAAGCGTGTGGCGGACCGTTTCGATCCGCTCGGCGTCGGTGCCTTGAGGGCGCTGCGCCGGATCGTCGACGCGGCCTCGGAAGCCGGCTGCCCGGTGACCGTTTGCGGCGAGATGGGCGGCAAGCCGCTGGAGACCATGGCCCTGATCGGCCTGGGCTATTGCGGCTTCTCGATGTCGGCTGCCTCGGTTGGCCCGGTCAAGGCGATGTTGCGTGCGCTCGACGTTCGCAAGCTCCGCGAGCGCATGGACTGGATGCTTGCCTCGCCGGAAGGCGCCGCCAGCCTGCGCCCGCAGCTCGCTGCTTTCGCGGCTGAATTCAAGGTCCCGGTCTAGCGACGCTCATTGTCGCGCCCGGTCTCTCATCATTTGCCAGAGTTCTCCCATGTCCCTTCAGCTTCCCCAGGACCGTCTCGACAGCATCGTGGCGCGTCATGCCGCCGCGATGGACGAGATCAACCACGCGAGCGATCCGGCACGGACCGTCGAATTGGCGAAGGAACTCTCGGAGCTCGATCCGGTCGTTGCCGCGATCGCTTCCTGGCGCCAGGCGCAGGTCTCGCTGGATGAGGCAGAGAGCCTGATCGCGGATCCTGCTACCGACCCGGAGTTCCGCGATCTTGCCTATGAGGAGCGGGAGGCCGCCCGCGCCGAGATCGAGCTGCGCGGCCGCGAGATCCTGATCGCGCTGCTGCCGAAGGATGCCGCCGACGAGCGCGGCGTCATCATCGAAATCCGGGCGGGAACGGGGGGCGATGAAGCCTCGCTCTTCGCCGGTGATCTGCTGCGCATGTATCAGCGCTATGCGGCCCAGAAGGGCTGGAGCGTCGACATGCTTTCGGAAAGCGAGGGGACCGTCGGCGGCTACAAGGAAGCCATCGCCGAGATCAACGGCCGCGGAGTCTATGCCAGGCTCAAATTTGAATCCGGCGTTCACCGCGTCCAGCGTGTGCCGGATACGGAGGCGAGCGGGCGCATCCACACCTCGGCGGCAACGGTGGCGACCCTGCCGCTCGCGAGCGACGTCGACATCGTGCTGAACGATGCCGACATCCGCACCGATACGCTGCGCTCGGGCGGTGCAGGTGGCCAGCACGTCAACAAGACCGAATCGGCTGTGCGCCTCACCCATATTCCGACCAATACCGTCGTGCTGGTGCAGGACGAGCGCTCTCAGCACAAGAACAAGGCCAGGGCCTATGAACTGCTGCGCGCCAAGCTCTACGACATGGAGCGCCTGCGCATCGATGCCGAGCGCTCGGCGGACCGGCGTTCGCAGGTCGGCTCGGGCGATCGCTCGGAACGTATCCGCACCTACAATTTCCCGCAGGGGCGGGTGACCGACCATCGTATCAACCTGACGCTCTATAAGCTCGACGAGATGATGCAGGGGCTCGTCCTGGACGAGATCGTCGATGCCCTGACCGCCGAGCATCAGGCAAGGCTCCTGGCAGAAGAAGGAGCGGCGTAAGCCCGTGGCGATGAAACCAAATCGCCCGACCGACGTTGGTGACGTATCGACACCAGCAAAGGGGGGAGCCTCCCATGATCAAGACTGTTTCCACGGTTGCAATGGCCGGCCTGATGGCGCTGGCGATGAGCGGAATCTCGCAGGCGCAGGAGAATACCTTTCGCAAGATCACATCCGGTCCGCCGGCGGCCTTGCAGGGGTCGATGACCCAGGCGCAGGCGCGCAAGGCCTGCCAGATGGAGATGAAGGGCGCTCGCGAAAGCAAGGCCTCGATCAATACCAAGATGAAGCTGTGCATCGATCAGAAAATGCAGGGCAACAGCTGATAGCGAACGCAAGTCCGGCGAGCGCTTTGCCCGCCGGCATCGATTGGTCAGGGGAGGGCGCCGTGCCGACCGTCAGGGAGGCGCGGCGTCTTCTTGCGCAGCGCCTGATCCAAGCCGGTTCGGAAACCGCCGGGCTCGATGCTCGCCTCCTCATCGAAGGCAGTGTCGGAGCTGAAAATCCCGACCCCGACATGGTTTTGCCGGCAGAGGCGCTTGCCAGGCTGCGCGGCTTCGCGGCACGGCGCGTCGCGGGCGAACCGGTCTGGCGCATCCTCGGCGAACGCGAATTCTGGGGCCTCCCGTTCCGGCTCTCGCCCGCGACGCTGGAGCCACGGCCGGACAGCGAGACCATTGTCGAAGCCGCCTTGCAGGAACTGGCTGATCGCCGTGGCGAGGCCCTGAAGCTGCTCGATCTCGGAACCGGAACCGGCTGCCTGCTGATCGCGCTGCTGAGCGAGCTGCCGCAGGCGACGGGCATCGGCATCGACCTGTCGGAGGAGGCCAGCCTGACGGCCGCTGCCAACGCTGCGCTGAACGGGTTGACCGATCGCGTGAGCTTCCGGCAAGGCAACTGGACCGAGGGACTGACGGGCGGCTTTGACCTGATCCTGTCCAACCCGCCCTATATTCCCTCGGCGGAGATCGCGGGCCTGTCCGTCGAGGTGCGGGAGCATGACCCGGTGCTGGCTCTCGATGGCGGAGAGGATGGGCTGGGGCCCTATCGAATCTTCGCCAGAACCTTGCCCGCTTTGCTGGCGCCGGGCGGCCTTGTCGTCTTTGAGATCGGTGCCGGGCAGGGACCCGATGTCATCGCGCTGATGCGGGCCGGCGGGCTTGAATTCCGGGGCAGCCGGAACGATCTGGGGGGGCACGAGCGGGCGTTGATCTTCGCGCTCGCCTGAAATGCACAGGCTTTTGGTTGATTTCGCTTGGAGAAGCCGCCAAAAGCCGCTATGCAGCATTCAGCCGAAGCTGGTGGCGTCAGAGCCGGGCCTCTGGGCAGTTTCCGATCTTACAGGATTTGCTCGAGTTCGGCATCGTTTGCAGGCGTGTTCCTGAAGCGGTGCAGCTGACAAGCCGGGTGGAGCCCCGAAGGCGCGTGGCGCCGATCGGCTCATGGGGTTGAGCCCCCCTTTTGGGGCTGGAGCCCCGTTTTGGAAAAGAGCGCGTGAAGACCAGAAACGGCGTATCGCCCCTTCGGGTCAACTCAGTCCGGCACAGCGTCGCAACCCGCTGTGTGTCGCAACGCGTATGACGGCACCACGGTTGCTTTGAGCACAGAAGCGCGAGACAGACGCGAATGAGACCAGGTCAGAACCGGCGTATGCGCGGCCGTAACAATAACGGCAACAACAACGGCAATCGCAAATCTCCTAATCCGCTGCAACGTAGCTACGAATCCAACGGTCCGGACGTAAAGGTCCGGGGCACGGCGCAGCATGTCGCCGAGAAATATCTGCAGCTTGCGCGCGACGCCCAGTCTTCTGGCGATACGGTCGCGGCCGAGAGCTATTTCCAGTACGCGGAGCACTACTATCGCATCCTGCTCGCGGCGCAGGAGCAGATGGCCCAGCAGTTCGGCCATTCCTTCCCGCCGAATCGCGCCTTCGTCGAGGATGCGGACGAGGGTGACGAGGAGGGCGAAGAGGAGGGGCAGCTTTTCCAGCCCGGCGCCGGGCCGCAGCCCGATTTTCGCGGGCCGAACGGCCATGCCGGCCAGAATGGCTACAACGGTCATGGCGGCCTGCGCGCCGAAGGCGAGGGGGGCGAGGGCCAGCCGCAGGGCGGCCAGCGTTTCGACCGCCAGAACCGTCGCGAGCGTTTCAACAACAACGACCGTAACAACAACGATCGCCGCTTCGATCGTCAGGATCGCGGTGAGCGTCGCTTTGATCGTAATGCCGAAGGCGGCCAGAGTGGGGCTCCCGGCTATGCGCCGCGTCCCGATGCACCGCGTTCCGATATTCCGGTTAGCACCGAGAACGCGACCGAGGCTGCTCCCGAGCAGGTTCAGAGCGAGCGTCGTTTCGAGCGCAGCGAGCGTCCCCAGCGCGAGCGTCGTCCGCGCCGCGAGCGCGAGATCGAGGCGGATGCGGGCGAGGATGTCGCCACCGCTCTGCCGTCCTTCCTGACCAACCCCGTGCGCGTATCGGCGCCGGAGCCGGTCGAGGCGGCACCGGCGGAGCCGGTTGAGGCGGCTGCCGACGTTGCCGCGGAGCCGGCGCCCAAGCGCACCCGCCGCCGCCGCTCGCCGCGCGAGGTCATGGACGCTCTCGGCTCCGAGACGGATGGGTCGGCCGAGTAAGCCGCGAAACCCGCCGACAGCTTTGAAAAAGGGCCCGCGAGGGCCCTTTTTGTTTATCTGCGCTCTCAGGCTATGCCGAGTTCGGCTGGTGCCTCCGCCGGTGTCAGCAGGTCTCCTGCCTGCAGGTGCCCGCCCGCGACGATGCGGCAATAGATGCCGCAATCGACATGGCCGTAGTTCTGCATCAGCGCCTTCGGGATCTGCATGTCGCGCGCGCCGGTCTCCGGGTCGACATTCGTCGCCGCGCAGCGCTCGATCCGCTTGATCACATGCAGCCGCAGGCCATTCGGCCCGTCCAGATCGCGGCCGACCAACTCGTTCTCCGCCCAGGGTTCGAGCCCGCTCACCATCAGGTTGCCGCGGAAGCGCAGCGGATCGACAGGTCTTCCGAGCCGTTCTTCGAGATCGGCGACGCTCGCGAGATTGATGATCGAGACGAAGCCTGAGCGGGAATCGGTGAAGCGATAGGTCGAGGGTGCCGTCAGCAGCTTCGGCTCGCCGCGCAACTCGGCGGGCATGAAACCTTCGAAGAAGCGCGTGATCGCCGCTCTGCCGTCGTCACTGGCGGTTGCTGCGCGCAATACCTCCCGGCTTCCCTCATGGATGACGAGGTCTCCGCTCGCATCGTCGTAGCGGCTGTGCAGCCGGGCCAGCGACTCGTTGCGCATCAGCATCAGGTACTTGATCTTCGGCTGATGCACCGGCTCGGCGGCGTCGAAGCCGGAAGGGCCATTCTCGACGGCGAACAGCCGGTCGCCGGGAAAGTAGCCTTCAGTCGGCAGATCGGCGCGCTGAAGCGGCTCCGGCGAGAGGCCTTTCACAGGGTAGCGATAGAGCGTTTCGATGCGCATGGTCCGACCCGAGCAGGCAAAAGGTGGCGGACCATAGCCTTGTCGGCGGATCCTGACAGATCAAATCTTGTATCCGTTTCGATCAATCCGCCTCGTCCTCGCCGTCGCTGACCGAGCGCTGGCAGCCCCAGCCGGCGAGCACGGCATCGGTCTCGTCGGCGACGAAGAAGCGGGCGGCGTCGCGGTCATAGCCCTCGGCCAGCAGGCGTTCGTAGTCGGTATGGACATGGCGGACATGGCTGCCGAGCGCGAGCCAGAGGGCCGTCGAGGGCGGCAGGTCCTTCATGTGGCGCCGCTCCGCCAGCGTGATCACCGCCTCTGCGTCGGAGAGCGGAATGCCGGGCGCCAGCGCCCTCAACGCCCGACGAATCGCCTGCTGTCGCTTGGTCCCGGCCATGCCCGATCTGCGCCTGCCGCTTGCGCCAGGTCAATTGTGGGGGCGCCCCTCTTCCGTTGCGCCAATGTCACACTATCTTGGAGAGCGAGGGGCGGCCCATAGCGGCGCCCCATCTTGATGAAAGGGCAGCGGAACACGTCGCCACGGGGCGCGTTCTGCGGGCGGAGTGACTTGAATGAACATTGAAAAATATACGGATCGAGCGAAGGGCTTTCTTCAGGCGGCGCAGACGATCGCGCTACGCGAGGGACATCAGCAGTTCACGCCGGAGCATCTGCTCAAGGCGTTGCTTGACGACAATGAGGGCATGGCGGCCGGTCTGATCGACCGGGCCGGCGGTCAGTCGCGCGTCGCGCTGCAACTCGTCGATCAGGCCCTGGCGAGGATTCCGAAGGTTTCGGGCGGTTCGGGCGGTCTCAACCTGACGCCGGGCCTGGCGCGCGTGTTCGACACCGCCGAGAAGGCGGCCGAGAAGGCTGGCGACTCGTTCGTCACGGTCGAGCGGCTCTTGCTCGCTCTCGCGATCGAGAAGGACACCGAGGCGGGCAAGGCTCTGTCGAAGGCCGGTGTGACGCCGCAGGCGCTCAACGCCGCGATCGAGGCGATCCGCAAGGGCCGTACGGCCGATTCCGCCTCGGCCGAACAGGCCTATGACGCGCTGAAGAAATACGCCCGCGACCTCACCGCAGCGGCGCGCGAGGGCAAGCTCGACCCGGTGATCGGGCGTGACGAGGAGATCCGTCGCACCATCCAGGTGCTGTCGCGCCGGACCAAGAACAACCCCGTCCTCATTGGCGAGCCCGGCGTCGGCAAGACCGCCATCGCCGAGGGCCTCGCTTTGCGTATCGTCAATGGCGATGTGCCCGAGAGCCTGAAGGACAAGGAGCTGCTCGCCCTAGACATGGGCTCGCTGATCGCCGGAGCGAAGTATCGCGGCGAGTTCGAGGAGCGGCTGAAGGCCGTGCTGACCGAGGTCTCGTCCTCGGACGGCGGCGTCATCCTGTTCATCGATGAGATGCACACCCTTGTCGGCGCCGGCAAGACAGATGGCGCGATGGATGCCTCGAACCTGCTGAAGCCGGCGCTCGCGCGCGGCGAGTTGCACTGCATCGGCGCGACCACGCTCGATGAGTACCGCAAATACGTCGAGAAGGACGCGGCGCTGGCGCGGCGCTTCCAGCCCGTCTTCGTCGACGAGCCGACGGTCGAGGACACCATCTCGATCCTGCGCGGCCTGAAGGAGAAGTACGAGCAGCATCACCGCGTCCGCATCACCGATTCGGCTCTGGTCTCGGCCGCGACGCTCTCGAACCGCTACATCACTGACCGCTTCCTGCCCGACAAGGCGATTGACCTTGTCGACGAAGCCTCGGCGCGGCTGCGCATGCAGGTCGACTCCAAGCCCGAGGAGCTGGATTCGATCGACCGCGAGATCGTGCGGCTCAAGATCGAACAGGAGGCGCTCAAGAAGGAGAACGACGCTGGCTCGAAGGAGCGGCTGAAGCGGCTCGAATCCGAACTGGCCGAGCTCGAGGCGCGTTCCGACGCGATCACGACCAAGTGGAAGGCCGAGAAGGACAAGCTCGGCCAGGCGGCGGAGCTCAAGACCAAGCTCGACAATGCCCGCAACGAGCTCGCCCAGGCACAGCGCAAGGGTGAGTACCAGCGGGCGGGCGAGCTCGCCTATGGCGAGATCCCGCAGCTCGAGAAGAAGCTGGCCGAGGTCGAGGCGAAAGGTGACGATGCCGGCATGGTCGAGGAGGCGGTGACGCCGGACCATGTCGCGCAGGTTGTCAGCCGCTGGACCGGCGTGCCGGTCGATCGGATGCTCGAAGGCGAGAAGGAGAAGCTGCTCCGCATGGAGGAGGTTCTGGCCTCCCGCGTCGTCGGGCAGCGCGAGGCCGTGGAAGCGGTCTCGACCGCGGTCCGCCGTGCCCGCGCCGGCCTGCAGGACCCGAACCGCCCGATCGGTTCCTTCATGTTCCTCGGCCCGACCGGCGTCGGCAAGACGGAGCTGACCAAGGCGCTCGCCGCCTTCCTGTTCGACGACGACACCGCGCTCGTGCGCATCGACATGTCCGAGTACATGGAGAAGCACTCGGTCGCCCGGCTGATCGGCGCGCCTCCCGGCTATGTCGGCTATGAGGAGGGCGGTGCCCTGACGGAGGCGGTTCGTCGCCGGCCCTATCAGGTCGTGCTCTTCGACGAAGTCGAGAAGGCGCATCCGGACGTCTTCAACGTCCTGCTGCAGGTTCTCGACGACGGGCGCCTGACCGACGGCCAGGGCCGCACGGTCGACTTCCGCAACGTGCTGATCATCATGACCTCGAACCTCGGTTCGGAGTTCCTGGTGAACCAGCCGGAAGGGCAGGACAGCGATGCCGTCCGCGACGAGGTCATGGGCGTGGTCCGCCATGCCTTCCGGCCGGAGTTCCTGAACCGGATCGACGACATCATCCTGTTCCACCGACTGCGGCGGGAGGACATGGGCGCGATCGTCGACATCCAGATGGCCCGGCTGCAGAAGCTGCTGACCGACCGCAAGATCACGCTCGAGCTCTCGAAGGAGGCGCGCGAGTGGCTGGCGGACAAGGGTTACGACCCCGCCTATGGCGCACGTCCGCTCAAACGCGTGATCCAGAAGTCGGTGCAGGACCCGCTGGCGGAAGCCATCCTCGCCGGCGAGATCGTCGACGGCGAGACGGTGCCCGTCACCGTCGGGCCGGGCTCGCTGATGCTCGGCGATGTCGCGGCCGTAAAGGAAAAGCGGCCGGCGGGCGTCGCGCTGAACTGATGTCTGCGGAGTAGACAGATAACGAAAGGGCCGCGCGAGCGGCCCTTTCTTGTCTCGGTAGCGAAGCGCTGCTCATCCCCGCTTCAGCAGGAACACCGCCTGCGCGCCGAACAGGTTCCAGAACCACCAGGGCGCGTTGACGCCGACCCGGCCGCCGGCGGCATCGAGCGCCACCGCGCGCTCCTTCTTGGCGCCGATCTGGTCGCAGAGCACGACGAAGTCCCGAATCGTGCAGAAATGGATGTTGGGCGTGTCCCACCATGAATAGGGCAGGGCGTCGGTCACCGGCATCCGCCCCTGGAAGAACACCTGGCTGCGCATCCGCCAATGCCCGAAATTCGGGAAGGAGACGATCGCGTGCCGGCCGATGCGCAGCATGTGCTCCAGCACGAGTCGCGGATTGCGCGTCGCCTGGATCGTCTGGGACAGGATGACGTAGTCGAACGAATCGTCGGGATAGCCGGCAAGATCGGCGTCGGCGTCACCCTGGATCACCGAGAGCCCTCGCGCCACGCAATCGGCCACGCCTTCGCGCGAAAGCTCGATGCCGCGCGCATCGACCCGGCGGGTTTCGGCGAGGAGCGCGAGCAGCACTCCGTCGCCGCAGCCGACATCGAGCACGCGCGTGCCCGGCGTCACCATCTCGGCGACGAGCTTCAGGTCGATGCGGTTGGTCTGGTTGTCGCTGAAGGCCATGCTCAGAGTCCGCGTGCCCGTGCCGCTGCGCCGATGAAGCCGCGTGTCGTGGCGAAGAGATTGGGCTCTTCCAGCAGGAAGGCGTCGTGCCCCTTGTCGCTCTCCAGTTCGACGAAGGAGACCGAGGCGCCGGCGGCGTTGAGCGCATGCACGATCGCGCGGGAATCCGCGGTGGGGAACAGCCAGTCCGAGGTGAAGGAGGCCACGCAGAAACGTGTCTTTGTGCCCACGAAAGCGCGCGCGAGCACGCCGTCATGGTCGGCTGCGAGGTCGAAATAATCCATCGCGCGCGTCACATAGAGATAGGAGTTGGCGTCGAAGCGCTCGACGAAGGAGAGGCCCTGATAGCGCAGGTAGCTCTCCACCTGGAAGTCAGCGTCGAAGGAGAAGGTCGGCGCCTCCCGGTCCTGCAGCTTGCGGCCGAACTTGCGGTGCAGCGCCTGCTCCGAGAGATAGGTGATGTGCGCGCCCATCCGCGCCACCGAAAGCCCCTTGGCCGGGCGGGTGCCCTCTTCGAGATAGCGCCCCTGCCGCCAGTCGGGATCGGCCATCACTGCCTGACGGCCGACTTCGTGGAAGGCGATGTTCTGGGCCGAGTGCTTGGCGCCGGTCGCCAGCGGCAGCGCAGAGAAGACGCGACCCGGATAGCTCGCCGCCCATTGCAGCACCTGCATGCCGCCCATCGAGCCGCCCGCGACGCAGAACAGCGTCTCGATGCCGAGCGAGTCGACCAGCGCTGCCTGCGCCCGCACCATGTCGCGGATGGTGACGACCGGGAAAGACAGGCCCCAGGGCTTGCCAGTGGCCGGATTGGTCGAGGCCGGTCCGGTCGTGCCGGTGCAGCCGCCGATCACGTTGGCGCAGATCACGAAGAAGCGGTCGGTGTCGATCGGCTTGCCCGGTCCGATCATCGCGGTCCACCAGCCGCCCTTGCCGGTGATGGGATTGCGGCTCGCGACATATTGGTCGCCGGTCAGGGCATGGCAGACCAGGATCGCGTTCGTTTTGTCGGCGTTGAGCGTGCCGTAAGTCTGGTAGGCGATCTGCCACCGGTCGAGCACGACGCCGCAATCCATCAACAGCGGCGTGTCGGGGCCGAAACGCGCAACCGGGCTCGAAGGCTCGTTCGCCTCCTTCTGCGGATCGGCCAGGCTGGGGGAGAGATCGCTCATATCGTCCGCTTCGGCAGTGTGATTTGTCTTGCCGGTCCAGGCGTTCGGAAAATCGAACTCTAGCGATGCCGTGCCGGCGCGTCGCTGTCAACGCGGGACTGCGCAGCCGGCTTTGCCAAGGCGCGGCGGGAGCGCTAAGGAGCGTGGCAACTCCTAAAGCCCTCATCCTGAGGAGCCGCGGAACGTGGCGTCTCGAAGGATGATCCAGCGGGTTCCGAAACCTCCTGGAGCATCCTTCGGGACGCAAGCTTCGCTTGCTGCTCAGGATGAGGGCTCACGGGTCCTCGTCGAGAAGCGCAACCTGCCGCCATGACCGAAGCCGCCCCCACGACCCTCGCCGACCTGCGTGCAGGGATCGATCGCATCGACAGCGAGATGCATGCGCTGCTGATGGAGCGCTCGCAGATCATCGAGACGCTGATCTCGGTCAAGAAGACGCAGGCCTCCGGCTCTGCCTTCCGCCCCGGCCGCGAGGCCGACATGATGAAGCGCCTCGCGCTGCGCCATAAGGGGCTTCTGCCGCTCGATACGGTCGAGAGCATCTGGCGCATCATCATCGCGACCTTCACCTATGTGCAGGCCAATTATTCGGTGCATGCCGATGTCTCCGGCGGCGATCCGGCAATGCGCGATTCCGCTCGCTTCCATTTTGGCTTCACCGTTCCCTTCGTCCCGCATGAGGATGCCCGCGCGGTCATCCGCGCCGTGGCCGAGTCAGCCGGCGACCTCGGCATCTTCCGCATGGACCAGGGCGCCAGCGCCGGCATCTGGTGGCGGGACCTGATCGGGGCCGACAAGCCCAAGATCATCGCGCGCCTGCCCTTCATCGAGCGGCCGGATCATCCAGCGGGAACGCCGGTCTACTGCATCGCCAAGCCGCTGACCGACGCCGCCGTGCGCGAGATCGTGCTCTATGCCGCCCGCGTCGAGCGCTGGTCGGAAGCACTCCGTCACGGTCTCGCCGAGCATCTGGCCGAGGTCTCGGCCTCGGCGGCCGATGGCTCGCATCTGTCGCTGCTGGTCGCGGCCTCCGGCGAGGTCGATCAGTCGGTGATCCGTGCCGCCCTCGCGCCCGCCGGTCTCAGCGACTTCTCCGAGGTCGGCAGCCATGCCGCCCGCTTCGCCGTCAAATCCGCCCGTTCGTGAATAGATGAACTTGATCTAATGCCCCCTCAACGCCGCCATCCCGGGCGACCATAGGGAGACCCGGGATCCATGCCTGAGCGCTGCCGGTGAACGCTCCGGCATGGATCCCGGATCTTCGCTTCGCTCCATCCGGGATGACCGCGCGGATATGATACCGAAAGAGCAAGAGATGACCGCCTCCCGCCCCGTTCCCCGTCCCGGCGTCCTCGACATCGAGGCCTATGTCCCCGGCAAGTCCGCCGCCCCCGCCGGCGTGAAGCTGCACAAGCTCTCCTCCAACGAGACGCCGCTCGGCCCGAGCCCGAAGGCCGTCGCGGCCTTCGAGGGCCTTGCCGCCAAGCTGGAGCTCTATCCCGACGGCACGTCGACCAAGCTCAAGCAGGCGATCGCCGGCCGCTACGGTCTCGATCCCGCGCGGATCATCTGCGGCAACGGCTCGGATGAACTGCTGGAGCTCGTCACCAAGGCCTATCTCGGCGCGGGCGACGAGGGCATCTACAGCCAGTACGGCTTCCTGGTTTATCGCATCGCGATCCTCGCCGCCGGCGGTAAGCCGGTCGTCGTGGCCGAGAAAAACTACACGGCCGATGTCGACGGCATCCTCGCCGCGGTGACACCGAAGACGAAGATCGTCTTCCTCGCCAACCCCAACAACCCGACCGGCACCTATCTGCCCTTCGACGAGGTGAAGCGCCTGCAGGCCGGCCTTCCGCCGCATATCCTGCTGGTGCTGGACGCGGCCTATGCCGAGTATGTCCGCCGCAACGACTACGCCTCCGGCCTCGAACTCGTCGCCGAGAGCGAGAATGTGGTGATGACCCGCACCTTCTCGAAGATCTACGGCCTCGCCAATCTGCGCATCGGCTGGATGTATGCGCCGGCCCATATCATCGATGCGCTCGAACGTATCCGCGGCCCCTTCAACGTCAACGGCGCCGCGATCGAGGCGGGCGCCGCCGCCGTCGCAGACGAGGCCCATGTCGCCGCCGCGCTGGAGCACAACGAGAAGTGGCTGGCCTGGACGACGGCCGAGCTGGAGAAGCTCGGTCTCACCGTGACGCCCTCGGTCGGCAACTTCATCCTGATTCATTTCCCGAAGACACCGGGCAAGACGGCCAAGGAGGCCGACGCCTTCCTGACCCAGCGCGGCCTCATCCTGCGCGCCGTCACCTCCTATGGCCTGCCGGACGCGCTGCGCATGACCATCGGCTCCGAGGAGGCGAACCGCCTCGTCGTCGCAGCGCTCGCCGATTTCCTCAAGGCATGAGCGAGATGGCGGAAAGCTTCGCGCCGCGCCGGCCCACGCCGGTCTTTGCCCGCCTCGCCATCATCGGCATCGGGCTGATCGGCTCCTCGATCGCGCGCGCGGCGAAGGAGCTGAATCTCGCCGGCACGATCGTGCTGGCGGACCGCGACGAAGCCGTCCGCCAGCGGGCGCGCGAACTCGGCCTCGGCCATGCCGTGGCAGAGACGGCAGCGGAAGCGGCTGTTGATGCCGACCACATCATCCTCTGCGTTCCGGTCGGGGCCTGCGGGCCGGTCGCGGCCGAGATTGCGTCCTCGCTGAAGCCCGGCGCGATCGTCTCCGATGTCGGCTCGGTCAAGGGCTCGGTCGTCGACGCCGTCTCGCCGCATCTGCCGGAGGGCGTCGCCTTCGTGCCGGCCCATCCGGTCGCGGGCACCGAGAATTCCGGCCCCGATGCCGGCTTCCCGAGCCTCTTCCTCAACCGCTGGTGCATCCTGACCCCGCCGGAAGGCACGGACGCGGCGGCCATCGCGAAAACCCGCCAGTTCTGGGAGGGGATGGGGGCGCTGGTCGAGGTGATGAGCGCGCAGCATCATGATCTCGTGCTCGCTGTCACCAGCCACCTGCCGCATCTCATCGCCTACAACATCGTCGGCACGGCCGAGGACCTCGAAGCGGTGACGCAGTCGGAGGTCATCAAGTTCTCGGCCGGTGGTTTCCGCGACTTCACCCGCATCGCGGCGTCGGACCCGACGATGTGGCGCGACGTCTTCCTGCACAACAAGGAAGCGGTGCTGGAGATGCTCGGCCGCTTCAACGAGGACCTCGCGCTGCTGACCCGCGCCATCCGCTACGGCGACGGCGAGACGCTGCACAAGCACTTCACCCGCACCCGGGCGATCCGCCGCGGCATCGTCGCGCTCGGGCAGGAGAAACCGGAGACGGAGAAGCTGCGCAAGGACTGAAGCATCGGACCGAAAAGTGACTTCCACTTTTCGGAGAAATCCCATGCGCAAACAAAGGCCTGGATTGCCGTTTCGCACCCGATGGGAGGCGTGGCGATCCAGCGGGGTGGCTTCACGGGGCCGCCTGATCGGGTAGCGGCTCCACCGGTTGCGGGGCGGCAGGCGCTACGCAACCCTGTGCAAGATGTCGGGTTTGGCTTGCCAAGCTCCGCAGTGACTGTTACAGCGCCACCCGTCGCCGCAATAGCTCAGCTGGTAGAGCACCTCATTCGTAATGAGGGGGTCGGGGGTTCGAATCCCTCTTGCGGCACCATCCTCATATTCGCCAATTCCGCAGACGTTGAAAACCGGCCGAAGCGGCCGGTTTTTTGCGTCTGGCGGTTCGTCCGGCCATCGCACTGAGCCGGTGCTTATTTCCGCGCCGAACGCGCTCTGATCGCTGCCTCATCGGCCGCCTGCTGGCGCTTGAAGGCGGCGATGTTCTCCTGGCCCGCACGCATGTTCTCGGCTGCGCGCCCGTCCTGCATCATGTCGCGGCCCTCTTGCAGGACATCCATGGCGCATCCGGCCGTGCGATTGCAGGCCGTTGCCGGCTGGGAGCCGACCGACAGGTAAATTGCCGCACCGGCCGCCGCTATCCCAGCAAGAATGAGCATTTTTCTATCCATGTGACGGGCTCCGCGCCGAGGCATTGAGAAACGTCTAAGGCCAGTCAGGTCGGCGTGTGACCGCGCACGGCTTGAATGCGCGCCATGACTTTTCGTCACGGACGCTGAAAACACCAACGGGCCTAAGGAATACTCCCGTCTGGAGAGGCCGGAACCTGTCCCCAAGGACAATACACCGTCTTCTCTCGTTGTGCTGAATTCGACGGCCGGCTGGCGCCACACGGATCTTGCAGCCCGAGGGAAGGATTCACGATGGCCCCTCCTGTTCAGGAATCGCGCAGCATCGATCACTTCTTCTCGGCTCCTTCGGGCCGAGCCGACCGCTGGCGGGATCTTCATGCCGCCGCGCGCTCCTGGTCGACGGGTGGCAAGAGCCGCCGCGCGGTCGAGGTTGCGCTCAATGAACTCGGCGTCATCGAGGAGTTTCATGCATTCCCGGGCGCCGAGCTTCTGGCGGCCCTGCGGGGCCTCCTGCAGAACGACGACGCAACCGGCTTCCTGTCGCTCGCCAAGCGCATCTCGCTGGCCATCATCACGAGCAACTACAAGCATGATCCGAAGGAATGGCAGTCGGCCGACCTGTCGCTGGCGGAGCCGGTGGACATTCTGCCCTCGTCACTGGGAGAGGGTTCATCGCACCGTCCCTATTTCGAAACGCTGCTGGTGACGCCCGCTCCCCCCGATCGCTGGCCGCATGTCGCGGCCGAGTTTCGCCGGCTGAGACGCCCCGAGGACGCGTTCGTCTACGAAGCGGTGCTGGTCGGCAGCCTGGAAGATGCGATCTGCGCGGCAGTGCTGAATCCCAACATCGCAGCGGTCGCCATCTATGAGGGCTTTGTGCTGAGGTCCCGGCACGATGCCCCGATCCTGCGCAGCGTCCTCGCCGCGCAGCAGCCGCTCCTCGACAAGGCTGATGAAGCCGACATGGCCTTGCGCCTCGCCGCCGGGCTGAAGGCGATCCGGCCCGAGCTCGATATCTATCTGCTCTCCGATCGGCGTGTCGAAAAGCTGGCGGGCGATCCGCGCGCCGCGATGATCCGCCGCGTGATGTACCAGGTCGAGGAGCCGCTGGAGCTGCATCTGTCGGTGCTGGAGGGCATCAAGGCGCGTTACGACACGCCCTTCTTCGACAATCTCAAGCTCTATGCGCAGAGGCCGATCGCCACCTTCCATGCCCTTCCGATCGCTCGCGGCAAATCGGTTTTCCACTCGCCCTGGATCCGCGACATGGGCCAGTTCTACGGCATCAACCTCTTCCTTGCCGAGAGCAGCGCCACCACGGGCGGCCTGGACAGCCTGCTGGAGCCCACCGGCAACATCAAGCGCGCCCAGGAAATGGCGGCGCGCGCCTTCGGCGCCGACCACGTCTTCTTCGTGACCAACGGCACCAGCACCTCGAACAAGATGGTTCTGCAGGCGTTGGTCGCGCCCGGCGACATCGTCATCCTCGACCGCAACTGCCACAAGTCGCATCATTACGGCTTGGTGCTGAGCGGCGCGCAGCCCGTCTATGTCGAGGCGTTCCCGATGACGGAATACTCGATGTACGGGGCGGTACCGCTGCGCACCATCAAGAAGGCGCTGCTCGATCTGAAGGCGGAAGGCCGCCTGGATCGCGTCAAGATGGTCGACCTGACCAACTGCACCTTCGACGGCCACATCTACAACACCCGGCGCGTGATGGAGGAATGCCTCGCCATCAAGCCGGACCTGATCTTCCTCTGGGACGAAGCATGGTTCGGCTTTGCCCGCTGGTCACCCTTCCTGAGGCCGCGCACGGCGATGGGTGCGGCGGCCGACATCGAAGCCTGGATGGAGGGTCCGGAAACCGTCGACAGCTATGAGCGGCAGCGCAAGGAACTCGGCGCGAGCCCATCGGCCAAGACCCTGCTGGACACGCGGCTGATCCCCGATCCGCGCGCCGTCCGGTTGCGCGTCTATCAGACGAACTCGACCCATAAATCGATGTCGGCATTCCGGCAGGGGTCGATGGTGCTGGTCAAGGATGTCGACTTCCACAAAGTCGAGGCGCAGTTCCACGAAGCGATCTTCACCCACGCCTCGACGAGCCCGAACCAGCAGCTCATCGCCAGCCTCGAGGTCGCACGCCGGCAGATGGAGCTCGAAGGCTACGGCCTGGTAATGAACGCCATCGAAGTAGCGCTCGACATCCGGCGGGAGATCGCCATCCACCCGCTGATCTCCAAGTACTTCAAGATCGTCGGAGCCGATGGAATGGTGCCAGCGCAGTACCGGACCAGCGGCTTTATCGATTTCCTTGCGCCCGAGACGCGCTGGGACGACCAGTTGCGCAGCATGCGCGAGGACGAATTCTGCCTCGACCCGACGCGCATGACGCTGGTCTGCGGCACAGCGGGCTTCGACGGCACCTCGTTCAAGGGACTTCTGGCCTCCGAGTACGGCATCCAGGTCAACAAGACGTCGCGCAACTCGGTGCTCCTCCAGTCCAACATCAACAACACGCGCAGCGATGTGGCGCTGCTGATCGGCGTCCTGCTCAAGATCAGCAATGAGATCGAGGCGCGCCTGCGTCAGGGCGGCGAAGGCGAACGACGGGCCTTCGAGGCCCGTGTGCGCAGCCTGATGAAGGATGTGCCCGAACTCCCGGATTTCAGCCGCTTCCACGAAGCCTTTCGCGGCGATGCCGGCAAGAACACGCCGGAAGGCGATATCCGCACGGCGTTCTTCTCCGCCTATTCGGAGGAAAAATGCGAATACCTGCCGATCGAGAGCCCCGAATGCGACCGCCGCATCGACAAGGGCCCGGCGCTCGTCTCGGCCAATTTCGTCATTCCCTACCCGCCGGGCTTCCCGATCCTGGTGCCGGGCCAGGTCGTGACGCATGAAACCATCACCTTCATGCGCAAGCTCGATGTGAAGGAAATCCACGGCTACGAGAAAGCAAAGGGCCTCAAATTGCTGAGGCCGGACGCGCTGTCCGACAGGAAAGGTGTGAGTGCCGAGAAGAGTCAGAAAAAGCCTCGAGCAGCTTAGCTGTTCGTCGATCCCGACTGCCAGCAATTGGGGGAATGGAATGTTCGACTGGTTCGCTGCCACCCTGAGAAGCTACCCGGAGATCTCGCTCTTCCTCTCGCTAGCGATCGGATACTATGTCGGCGGCTTCGCCTATAAGGGCTTCAGCCTCGGCGCGGTGACCTCGACGCTGATTGCCGCCGTCATCATCGGCCAGCTCGGCATCACGATCTCCCCCAATGTGAAATCGACCTTCTTCCTGCTCTTCCTGTTTGCCGTCGGCTACGGCGTCGGCCCGCAGTTCGTTCGCGGCATTGCCAAGGACGGCGCGCCGCAGGCGATCTTTGCGGTCGTCGTCACCGTCTTCTGCCTGGCGGTTCCCGTCGCGATCGCGAAGATCGCCGGCTACCATCCGGGCTACGCGGCGGGCCTCTATGCCGGATCACAGACGATCTCGGCCTCGATGGGTCTGGCGACCGACGCCATCAATCGCCTTGGGCTGTCGGCCGAACAAACCAAGGAATATCTCGATGCCATGCCGGTCGCCTATGCGGTCACCTACATCTTCGGCACCGTCGGTTCGGCCGTCGTTCTCGCCCAGCTCGGCCCGAAGCTGCTCGGGATCGATCTCGCCAAGGCCTGCAAGGACTACGAGGCCCGGCTCGGCGGCGGCAAGGAGATCGGAGGTCCGGGCTCCGTCTGGCGGCGCTTCGAGCTCCGCGCCTTCCGGCTCCGCACCGGCGCCAAGGTCGCCGGCATGCGCGCCGCAGAGGCCGAGGCCCTGGTGCCGGACGCCCGCGTCTTCGTCGAGCGCATCCGCCGCAACGGCGTCATCGAGGACGCGACCGCCGACACGATCCTGCGGGAGGGGGACGTCATCGCTCTCGCCGGTCCGCGCGAGACGCTGGTCAACCTGATCGGTCAGAATGCCGAGGAGATCGAGGACCCCGAACTGCTCGACCTGAAGGCCGAGGGCGTCGACATCTACGTCACCAGCAAGGACGCCGATGGCAAGACGCTGACCGAGCTCTCCCAGATGCCGGCGGCGCGCGGCGTCTTCCTGCGCAAGATCGTCCGCGGCGCGACCGCCGTCAGCATCCCGATCCTGCCGGACACGATCATTCATCGCGGCGACATCCTGACCGTCGTTGGCCGCACCCAGGACATCGCCGCGGTCGCGAAGACCGTCGGCCACGCGGATCGCCCGAGCGATGTCGCCGATGTCGCCTTCATCGGCGGTGCCATCACGCTCGGCGCGCTCATCGGCGCGCTCGTGTTCAAGGTCGGCGGTGTCCCGCTGACGCTGTCGACCGCAGGCGGTGCGCTGATCTCCGGTCTCGTCTTCGGCTGGCTGCGGTCGGTGCGCCCGGTCTTCGGCCGCATCCCGAGCTCGACCGTCTGGTTCATGAATTCGGTCGGCCTCAACATGTTCATCGCCGTCGTCGGCATCTCGGCCGGCCCCGGCTTCGTCAAGGGGCTGCAGACGCAGGGCGTCGGCCTCTTCCTCTGGGGCGCTCTGGCGACGGCCATCCCGCTGATCCTGGCGATGTTCGCCGGCAAGTATGTGTTCCGGTTCGATCCGGCGATCCTGCTTGGCGCCTGCGCCGGCGCGCGCACCACGACGGCCGCCCTCGGAATGATCTGCGAGACCGCGGGCAGTCAGGTTCCGGCGCTCGGTTACACCGTGACCTACGCGGTCGGGAACACGCTTCTGACCATCTGGGGCATGGTGATCATCATTCTGCTGACCTGACAAAACCAGGCGAAACCATTCGATTTCAGGCTCATATCAGGAGTTTGCCATGGATCCTGTCACTCTGCGGAGCTTCGAGAAACTCAGCCCCTTCGAGATCAAGGACGAGCTCATCCGCCTTGCCAAGCTGACGGCTCAGGACTCGTCGATCGCGATGCTCAACGCCGGCCGCGGCAACCCCAACTGGGTGGCGATGACACCGCGCGAAGGCTTCTTCCTGCTCGGCCAATTCGCGATCACCGAAAGCCGCCGCGTGATGAACAAGCCCGCCGGCATCGGCGGCATGCCCAAGGCCGACGGCATCGCCGCGCGGCTGGAGGATTGGCTGACCGCGCACAAAGATTCCCCCGGCGCCGCCTTTCTCCGCGAGATGGTCGCCTTCGCCGTCAAGAAGTTCGACTTCAAGCCTGATGCCTTCGTGCACGAGCTGGTCGACTCGATCATCGGCGACAACTACCCGGTGCCGGACCGCATGCTGGTGCACAACGAGCGCATCGTGCACGAGTATCTGATGTGGGCGATGTGCGGCGAGCCGCGCCCCCCCGGCCAGTTCGACCTCTATGCCGTCGAGGGCGGCACGGCGGCGATGTGCTACATCTTCAAGTCGCTGAAGGCCAACCGGCTGCTGAACCCCGGCGACACGATCGCCCTGGCGACGCCGATCTTCACCCCCTATCTCGAAATGCCGCATCTCGAGGACTACGGCCTCAACATCGTCACCGTGGCGGCGCCGCAGGAGAACCGCTTCCAGTTCACCGACGAGGAGCTGAAGAAACTCGAGGACCCGAAGGTCAAGGCCTTCTTCGTGGTCAACCCCGGCAATCCCTCCGCTGTCGCGCTGAGCGAGGAGACGATCGCCAAGATCGTCAAGCTGGTCACGACGAAGCGCCCCGATCTGCTGCTCCTGACTGACGATGTCTACGGAACCTTCGTGAAGGGCTTCCGCGGCCTGCTCGGAGCGCTCCCGCGCAATACGATCGGGGTCTACTCCTACTCCAAGTATTTCGGCTGCACCGGCTGGCGGCTCGGCGTCATCGCCATCCATCGCGACAACATCTTCGACAAGGCGATCGCGAACCATCCCGAGAAGATCCTGACAGTACTCGACAAGCGATACGGACCGCTGACGCTGAAGCCGCGCGAGATGAGGCTGATCGACCGCATCGTCGCGGACAGCCGCGACATCGCTCTCAACCACACCGCCGGCTTGTCGCTTCCGCAGCAGGTGATGATGTCGCTGTTCTCGCTGTCCGAGATGATGGACGAGGCCAAGCTTTATCAGAAGACCTGCATGGATATCGTCAGGTCTCGCGCCGACAGGATGATCGAGGGGTTGGGCATAGAGGTGCCCGACAATCCGCTTCACGACCGCTATTACGGGCTGGTCGATTTCGAGTTCTGGGCCAACAAATATGTCGGCCCCGAGGTGGTGGCCTATATGAAGCAGCACATCCACCCGCTCGACATCGTGTTCAGGCTGGCCGAGGACCACGGCATCGTGTTGCTGAACGGTGGCGGCTTCCATGCGCCGGACTGGTCGGTGCGCGTCTCCTTCGCCAATCTCGACGACGAGGTCTACAGCCAGATCGGCCGGGCGACGCGTGCGGTCGCTCGTGGCTATCGGCAGGCCTTCGAGGCCTACAAACTCGCCCTCAACGAGAAATCCTGAGGGCGGCGCTGTCGCGCAGGCCTGATGGCCGATCAGCGCCATCGGGTCGTTCCGCTCTATGCGAGAGCGCATTTGCGGGGAGGGGGGCATGAGTTTCGTCGTTGACGCCTTGCGTGGCAATCCCGAGCTCGCGATCTTCCTGACCATCGCCCTCGGTTTTCTGGTCGGCCGGCTGAAATTCGGCAGCTTCAGCCTCGGCATCGTCGTCGGCTGCCTGTTGGCGGGCGTCGTGATCGGCCAGCTCGATATCAAGGTGCCTGCCGCGGTGAAGGCGGTCTTCTTCGATCTGTTCCTGTTCACGACCGGCTACAAGGTCGGCCCCCAGTTCTTTCGCGCCCTCAAGCGCGATGCCATTCCGCAGGTCGCGCTGACGGTCGTGCTCTGCGTGACCTGCCTCCTCTCGGCATTCGGGTTCGCAAAGCTCCTCGGCTACGACATCGGGACTGCTGCCGGCCTGCTCGCCGGCGCCTTTTCGGAGTCGACCGTGATCGGAACCGCGGGCGAGGCGATCCAGCGCCTCGATCTGCCCCAATCCGAACGGACGGCGCTGGTCAACAACATCCCTGTCGCCTACGCCGTCACCTATCTCGTCGGCACCGCCTCGCTGGTCTGGTTCCTGCCGAAGATCGGCCCGAAGCTGATGGGCATCGATTTGAAGGAGACCGCGGCCGCAATGGCCTCGCAATCATCGGGACAGGTCAGCGAGGCAGACGGCGTGGTCTCGGCCGCGCGCCTTTTCGATACGCGGACCTATCGCGTCACCAATGAGCAGTTCGTCGGTCGGACTGTCGCCGAGATCGAGGCGCTTCCACGCGTGGCGCGTGCCTACCTGCTGCGCATCCGTTCAGGCGATACCCTGCGCGAGCCCGAGCCCAATCTCGTGATCCGCGCGGGCGACATCGTCGCCGTCATGGCCCGGCAGGAGGTCCACGCAAATCACGGCGACCTCATCGGCCCGGAGGTCAGCGATCCCGGTCTTCTCGATATCCCCATCGAGTCGCTCGACGTGGTCCTGACCAACCGTTCCCTCGACGGGCAGCGCTTGGCGGAGCTCGCTAATCAGGATTTCGCCCGCGGCGTCTTCCTCGCCCGGCTGATKCGCTCCGGTTTGGCCATGCCGATCGAGGCGGAAAGCAAGGTCAATCGCGGCGATGTCCTCTCGATCATCGGACCGATGCATGCCGTCGAACGCGCTGCGGAGAAACTCGGCTACCCCGATAGGCGGACCTCTGCGACCGACATGGTGTTCGTCGGTCTCGGCATCTTCCTGGGCGGTCTGGTCGGGCTCCTGAGCGTCGTCGTCGGCGGGATCCCGCTGACGCTGACCGCCAGCGGCGGAGCGCTCATCATGGGGCTGGCCTTCGGCTGGCTGCGGTCGGCCTATCCCTACTTCGGCCGCATACCCGAACCGGCGATCTGGATCTTCGATACGGTCGGCCTGTGCGTGTTCATCGGCATCGTCGGCCTCGGCGCGGGCCCGAGCTTCATCTCCGGGCTGAAGACGACCGGGCTCAGCCTGGTGGTCGTCGGCCTCGTCTCCGCGCTGCTTCCGCACACGCTGGGCATCCTCTTCGGCCGATATGTCCTGAAGATGGATCCCCTCATCGTGCTCGGCGCCTGTGCCGGAGCGGGCACGATCACGGCTGCTCTCAGGGCGATCCAGGACGAAGCCCAGAGTAGCGTCCCCGCTCTGGGCTACACAGTGCCCTATGCGATCGGGAACATTCTCCTGACCGCCTGGGGGCCGATCCTGGTCGCGCTGATGGCCAGGTAACCCGCTCCGCCGCGGCCCGCTTCTGATGCTTCGGTGCCGCGGCGAAGCCTGCGAGGCTCACGCGAAGCGCTTTGCACCCGCAACGCAGAGGACAACGACGCCCGCCACTGCGACCATCGTCCAGGCGATGGGCTCATGCAGCAGCAGGCCGGCAAGCAGCAGGCCGAAGAAGGGCTGCAGGAGCTGGAGCTGCCCGACACCGGCGATGCCGCCGAGAGCCAGCCCGCGGTACCAGAACACGAAGCCGACCAGCATGCTGAAGACCGAGACATAGGCCAGGCCGAGCCAGGCGGGCGTCCCGATGCCCTGCCAGGATGCCGGCAGGAACAGCAGCGTCAGCACGGCCATCGCCGGCAGTGACAGCAGCAGCGCCCAGGAGATGACCTGCCAGCCGCCGAGCCGGCGCGAGAGCGCCGCACCTTCGGCATAGCCAAGGCCGCAGAGCAGGATGGCGGCGATCATCAGCAGGTCGCCGGTGAGCGAACCGCCCTCGCTATGGGCGAGCGCGAAGCCCGCGACGGTCGCAGCGCCGAGCACGGAGAAAAGCCAGAAGGCCGGCTTCGGCCGCTCGCCGGCGCGCATCACGCCGAACAGTGCCGTCGCCAGCGGCAGCAGCCCGACGAACACGATCGAGCGGGCCGCCGTGATGTGCTGGAGCGCCAGCGCCGTCAGCAGCGGAAAGCCGAGAACGACGCCGAGCGCGACGATGGCGAGCGGGCCGAGATCGGAGCGTTCCGGCCGCTTCTGGCGCAGCAGGACGAGGAAGAACGCGCCCAGAAGCGCCGCGATCACTGCGCGGGCGGAAGTGAGGAAGAGCGGCGAGAAGCCGGCGACGGCGACGCGCGTGGCCGGCAGGGAGCCGCTGAAGATCAGCACGCCGATGAGGCCGCTGCCCCATCCCTTGCCGGCCCCGTCCTGCTGCATCGTCGCCGCCTTGTTCTGCATCCTCGCAGGTCTAGGCAGTCTGCGCTGGCCGGAACAGTGACAATCCGATACATTCGAGTAGAACTGTATGGGTATGGACATCATGACAGTTGTCGATCCGAGCGCAGTCGACGCCGGGCAGGGGCGGACGGCGGTGGTGATGGCCGCCATTCGGGACAAGCTCGCGGCTCGGTCTCTGGCCCCTGGCGACCGGCTGCCGTCGATCCGCCGTTTCGCCGCGACGATGCGGGTTTCGCCGTCCACCGTTGTCGAGGCTTATGACCGGCTGGCCGCGGAAGGCTTGATCCGCGCCCGCCAGGGCTCCGGCTTCTATGTCACGGGCAATGGCCTGCCGCCCCTGGCATTGACGCAGGCCGCATCGCCGCACGAGCGCGCGGTGGATCCCTTCTGGGTCTCGCGCCAGTCGCTCGATGCGGATGAGGCCGCTCTGAAGCCGGGTTGTGGCTGGCTCCCGGCCGACTGGATGCCGGGCGAGGCGCTGCGCCGCGGCTTTCGCGCTTTGGCGCGGGCGCAGGACCCGGTTCTCTCCGAATATGGCGGGACGCGCGGCTCGCCGACGCTGCGGCGCTATCTGCTCGGGCGTTTCGCCGAGGAGGGGCTCGCCGCGGGTCCTGAACAGCTCCTGCTGACCGGGTCGGGAACGCAGGCGCTCGATCTGGTCTGCCGCTTCCTGCTGCGGCCGGGCGACACCGTCCTTGTCGACGATCCCTGCTATTTCAACTTCCAGGCGTTGCTGCGGGCACATCAGCTGCGCGTGCTCGGCGTGCCCTATACGCCATCGGGGCCGGACGTCTCCGCTTTCGAGGCGCTGGTCTCTGCCGAGCGGCCGCGCCTCTACCTTACCAATTCCGGGCTGCACAACCCGACCGGGGCCAGCCTCTCGCCGCAGACGGCCTTCCGTGTCCTGCAAATCGCCGCCGCTCAGGATCTCACCATCGTCGAGGACGAGATCTTCGCCGATTTCGAGCCGGAACGGTCGCCGCGCCTCGCTTTGCTCGACGGGCTCGACCGGGTGATCCGCATCGGCAGCTTCTCGAAGACGCTCTCGGCCTCCCTGCGTTGCGGCTACATCGCCGCGCGCGCGGATTGGATCGATGGGTTGGTCGACCTTCAGGTCGCGACGAACTTCGGCGGCCCCGGCCCGGTCGCGGCCGATCTGGTTGCAGGCGTGCTCGCCGAGGGAGGTTATCGCAAGCATATGGAGGAGGTGCGCCGCCGCCTCGCCCAGGCTCGCCGCGAGGCCGCCACCCGGCTGGAGATGCTCGGCATCGTGCCATGGCTGATGCCGCGCGGCGGCTTCTACCTCTGGTGCCGCCTGCCTGAGGGCGTCGATTCCGCCGGGCTTGCGCGGCTGGCTGTGGCGCGGAACGTCGTGCTGGCGCCCGGCAACGTCTTCAGCGTCTCGCAGGGCGCGGGCGGCTTCATGCGCTTCAATGTCGCCCAGTCGCGCGATCCGCGTGTGTTTGAGGTATTGCAGCAGGGGATGGAGGAGCTACGGCAGGGCGGTTGATCAGGCGCAGCGCCCGCGTGCCTGCGCGCCACTCGTCAGCCAGCTGCCCCCCTGTTATAGACCCCCGCAACCGGCCCGGCCGGATAGGATCGAAAGTAAGAAGTCATGCATCTGAGGATCGGCACGCGCCGCAGCCCGCTGGCGATGGCGCAGACCAATCAGGTCATGGGGTTGATCCGGGAGAAGTTTCCGGAGACGGAATTCACCCTCTGCCAGATCGCCACCATCGCTGATCGTGACCGCGTCTCCGAATTCCATCAGTTCGGCATGGTCGGTGTCTTCGCCGTCGAGCACGAGCAGCAGCTCGTGCGCCGCGAGGTCGATTTCGTCGTTCATTCCCTGAAGGACCTGCCGACCGCTCTGCATGAGGGTCTCGTCCTTGCCTCCGTGCCGCCGCGCGAGGATCCGCGCGACGCGCTCTGCGGTGCGACGATGGCTTCGCTCCGGGAGGGGGCTCGCATCGGGACCGGCTCGCTGCGGCGCCGCGCGCAAATCCTCAACCTGCGACCCGACGTTACCGTCGTGCCGATTCGCGGCAATGTCGGCCCGCGCCTCGCCAAGATCGGCGGCGACGATCCGCTCGATGCCGTCATCCTCGCCCAAGCCGGGCTGCGCCGGCTCGGGCTGGACGTTGCATCGTCCGAGGTGCTGGCATCCGAGCTTTTCCCCTATGCCGTCGGGCAGGGGGCGCTGGGCCTGGAAGCCCGCGCCGACGATGCCGCCGTGATCGAGATCCTGCAGGCGATCCAATGCCCCAAGGCTCGTGCAGAGGTCGAAGCCGAGCGCGAGATGATGCATGCGCTGGGTGCCGGCTGCAGCTTGCCGGTCGGTGCCTGCGCCAGCTGGGCCGATGGCCGCCTGACCCTGCATGCCCAGGTCACGTCCGTCGAGGGAGCGGAGCGTGTCGAAGCCAGCGACAGCGCCGCGCCCGAGCAGGCGCGGGAACTCGGCCTCGCCGTCGCCGAGGAGCTGAAGTCGCGCGGCGGCGGGGCGATCCTCGAGAAGAGCTACCGCGGCTACTATCCGACGTTCAAGACGCTGTAGCTTCAGCGAGAACCCTAACCAGACAGCAAGGCCCGGCTCCTTGTCGGGGTGCCGGGCCTTGTCATGGCCACCGTCGCATGCAGGCGAGTGGCCGCTTCGGGATGAGGTCAGAGCCGGACGGCGACCTCGCCATGCCGTGCGGCGAACTGCGCCGCCTCCTTCCAGAACAGCATCCAGGCAGGCTGCGGGCTTTCGTATCCCGGTTCGTGCATCGACATCGTATAGGGGCCCTTGTTGCCGGCCGGCTTGTCGGGGTCGAGCCGCGCAGCCCTGCACATCGCGCGGGCAATGCGCTTGATTCTCTCTTCGTCCATGTCTGTCTCCGCCGCCAGGATTCAGCGGCGACGAAACGCGGAAGCAAACAGGCAGGTTCCCGAAAATCTCAGGAAAATAAATGAAATAACGATATCAGTATCTTAAATGGGATCTCGCGGATCCTCGGCGCTCGGCTTGTCGAGCATGGTGGCGCCGGGCCCCCGCGCGCCTGCCCAACGCGCCGCCAGCGCGATACCCAGTGGAATCGCGATCACGACGATCCACACAACGAAGCCCCAATCCCCGTTCATTCCATCAATTCCGTCCAGAGCCTTCGCCAGACGGTAGCTTCTTCGCGCCTGCCTGGAAATCCGTCTGCGGCGGCTCCTCCTCATACTCGAAGGGCGGGGCGGGGCCTGTCGGATGGGCGGAGTGCGGCGACGGCCCGGGGCGCTTTCCGGTGGCCACCGACTGAGCGGGCGGCTGCGGCGTCTCGATCGGCTTTGGTGAACCGACACGGTTGAGCATCTCGGCCTCCATGGGTGCATGTCAGATACTGGACCAAGCTGCGAGCCGCGGCATTGTTCCCGGTGGCTTCAGCCCGCCAGCAGCCCGAGCGCGCGCTCGATCCGCGAGCAGCCGGCCCGGGCGCGAGCCCTGGCGTAGCTGCGCTGCAGCCGCCCGCTGGCATAGGCATCGATGACGATGGCGTGGACATAGCTCTTGCGCACCACGGCCGGCGTGTTGACGAGGCGCTCCGAGACCGCGCGCATGATGTCGGCGAGCTGGCGCTTGCGTCCGGCCTCGCTCGCGACCTCCTCTGCCGCCAGCAGCAACTCCGCTGCCGCAGCGTTGGCGGCGAGCATCCGCAGATCCTTGCTGCTGACCGGCAGGCCGCAGGCCTGCTTCAGATAAGCGTTGATCTCGGCCGCATGGATCGCTGCGACGGACCCGTCTTCGCGGCGATATTGCAGCAGCCTGCGCCCTGGCAACGCGGCAATGCGCGTGAGCGCGCGTGCCAGCGGAGCGTCGTCCACCGCGCAGGCGATCTCCTTGCCGCCCTTGCCGCGGAAATGAAGCGCGACCCGCGTGCCCGTGAGCGCGACGTGCCGCTTCAGCAGCGTCGACGTGCCGTGGCTGCCGTTGCTCTTCGCATAGCTCTCGTTGCCGACGCGCAGGTGGCAGCGGTCGATGATGGCGGCGGCGCAGGCGAGGGCCTTGTCGTGGGAAAGCGTGCGGGCCTTCATGTCGGCGACAATGCGGGCACGCAGCTTCGGCAGAGCGGCGATCAGCCGTCCAAGCCGCTTCAGCTTGTGGCGTTCGCGCACCTTCTCCCATTCGGGATGGTAGCGATGCTGCAGACGGCCGGCCTCGTCATGGCCGATCGCCTGAAGATGCGCCCGCGGATCGGTGGCGATCCGGACATCTTCATAGGCCGGGGGGATCGCGAGGGAGCGGATGCGCGCCAGCGTGTCCTCATCCGTGATTCTCTCGCCCTCCGCATCGCGATAGCCGAAGAAGCGCCCGTGACGGACGCGGCGGATCGTGAGTTCGTCAGACGAAACGCGCCGCAGTCGCATCCTGGCGGGGCGTCGTTTAGCTTGCGGGGAGACCGGCATGGCGTGGGCTCGCAGATCACTGCTGCGGAAATGCGCCGGCACCGACTTGGTTCCGCCGAGTTCAGCATACTCACCACATTTCGACAAGCACCCTCATTCGAGGGGGTGTATGCGTGGAAATCAGTGGCATTGCGAAGGCGTCTCGCCAAAACTGTTAAAAAATTTGAACAAGACGACGAGGGAGAGAATGACGCGGCGCGTGCTGATTGCCGAGTTCATGCATGAGACGAACACCTTCAGTGTTCAGCTCACGGACGAAGCCACTTTCCGGGCGCACGGCGCCTTTCTGGGCAATGAAATCCCCGAGGCCTTCCGCGGCACCCGCACCTCGATGGGGGCTGCCTTCGAGGCTGCCGACAAGTTCGGCTGGAGCCTGACCCATCCGCTGGTGACCGGTGCCAATCCCTCGGGCCGCGTCACCGATGCCGCCTTCGACGTCTTTGCCGGCCACATCGTCAATGCTGCCGATGGCGTCGACGGCGTGCTGCTGCACCTCCACGGCGCGATGGCGACCGAGAGCTCGGATGATGGCGAAGGCGAGTTGCTGGCGCGGCTGCGCAAGCGCGTCGGCCCGGATGTGCCGGTCGTCGCGGTGCTCGACCTGCACGCAACGGTTACGCAGCTCATGGCCGACAACGCCAACGCGTTGATCTCCTACCGCACCTATCCGCATATCGATCAGTATGAGCGGACCTGGCAGGCGGCGGAACTGCTCGAACGCGCAATGAAGGGCGAGATCAGGCCCAAGGTCGCGCTCGCCCGCCGCCCGATCCTCTATGCTCTCGACGGCGGGCGCACCACCTCGCCGCCGTTCCTGGAATTGCTGCGCAGGGGCGATGCGCTGGAAGCCTCCGGCGATGCGCTGGTCGTCAGCGTTCAGGCTGGCTTCTCCTCGGCCGACGTCCACGACATCGGCCCGTCGATCGCGGTCACGGCCGACGATCGCGACAAGGCGCAGGCCGTCGCCGAAGAGCTGATGGACTATGCCTGGGAGCAGCGCCGCTTCTCCTCGATCCATTTCACGCCGCTGGCCGAGGCCATGGCCCGCGCCAAGGCTGGCGAGGCCGACGCCGGAAAGCCCGGCTACAAGCCTGTGGTGATCTCGGATTATTCCGACAATCCCGGCTCCGGCGCCTATGGCGATGCCACCAACCTGCTGCGCGCGGTCCTTGACGCGAAGCTGAAGAATGTCGGCTTCCACGCGATCTGCGACCCCGAAGCGGCGCTCGCGGCACAGGCGGCCGGCGTCGGCAACCGCGTCAGGCTGAAGCTCGGCGGCAAGGTCGATCCCAGCATGGGCGGCGGCCCGCTCGATCTCGACGCCCATGTCGTCGCGCTGACCGACGGATACTTCATGTGCTACGGCCCTATGGCCGGCGGCGTCTGGCGCAATTACGGGCTCTCGGCCCTGCTGCGCGTCGACGATGTCGAGATCATCGTCATCACCCATAACGGCCAAGCGACCGATCTCGCCCAGTTCACCTCGCTCGGTGTCGATCCGACACGGAAATCGACAGTGATCGTCAAGTCGATGCAGCACTTCCGCGCCGCCTTCGAGCCGATCGCGCGCGAGGTGCTGGAAGTCGATACCGGCGCGATCTCGACGCGCAATTTCAAGGAGCGGCCCTACCGCAAGGTGCGCCGGCCGATCTTCCCCCTCGACGACATCTGAAGCCCGGCCGCAAAGCGCCGGCGAAGACAGTAAATGCAGGAGAAAACCATGGCGGTTCATGCCGATATCGTGCTGCGCAACGGGCCGATCTGGTGCGGGCGCGAGGACGGCGTCGTCGAGGCGCTGGCGATCTGGCAGGGCCGGGTGCTCGCGGCCGGCAGCGATGGCGAGATCGCACCGCTCGTCGGGCCGAAGACGCGGATAATCGATCTGAAGGGCCGTCTGGCGACACCGGGTCTCAACGATTCGCACCTGCATCTCGTCTCGCTCGGCATGACCATGGGCTGGGTCGATTCCAAGCCCGAGGCCGCGCCGACGCTGGAGGCGCTGCTCGCCGCGATCTCGGCCCGGGCTGCGACGCTGAAGCCCGGCGAGTGGGTTCTCTCCCGCGGCTACGACCAGACCAAGCTTGACACCGGCCGCCATCCCTATCGCGAGGAGCTCGATCGCGCCGCGCCGAACAATCCGGTGATGCTGGTCCGCACCTGCGGCCATATCGCGATCTGCAACTCGGAGGCCCTTCGTCTCGGCGGCATCGACGAGAAGTCGCCGACGCCGCAGGGCGGCCTGATCGAGCAGCAGAACGGCCGCCTGACCGGCCTGCTTGCCGAGAACGCCCGCGCCCCGGTGCAGGCCGCGATCCCTGCTGCCACCGAGGAGGATATCATCGCCGGCATCGAGCGCGGCGGCCGCTACCTGCTCTCGCTCGGCATCACCAGCTGCATGGACGCTGCGGTCGGCCAGAAGGGCGGCTTCGGCGAGATTGCCGCGTATCACCGCGCCAAGCGCGACGGGCGCCTGCCGGTGCGCACCTGGCTGACCTTGCTCGGCGACGACGGCCGCTCGATCGTGCCGCAGTGCTACGACGCGGGGCTGATCTCGGGCACCGGCGATGACATGCTGATGATCGGTGCCGTGAAGCTCTTCCTCGACGGTTCGGCCGGCGGGCGCACCGCCTGGATGACCGAGCCCTATCTCGGCGAGGACAAGACCACCGGCGTCTGGATGTGGGAGGATGCCGAGCTCGAACGCATGGTGCTCGACGCTCACAAGAAGGGCTATCAGCTCGCCTGCCACGCCATTGGCGACGCTGCGATCGAACAGCTCATCACGGCCTATGAAAAGGCGCTCGCGGCCCATCCCGATCCGGATCGCCGTCATCGCATCGAGCATTGCGGCTTCTCGACCCCGGCCCAGCACGAGCGCATGGTCAAGGCCGGGATCTATCCCTGCCCGCAGCAGGTCTTCATCCATGATTTCGGCGATGCCTACGTCAAGGTGCTCGGCCCGGAGCGCGCGCTGCCGAGCTACCCCTTCCGCACCTGGTTCGACCTCGGTCTGAAGCCGGCGACGGGCAGCGACGCGCCGGTCTGCGACCCCAACCCCTTCCCGAACTTCCACACCATGCTGACCCGCCAGACCTGGAAGGGCACGGTGATGGACGAAGGCCAGCGCGTCTCGATCGAGGAGGCCCTGCAGGCCTACACCGAATACGGCGCCTTCTCTCAGAAGCAGGAAGCCGTGAAGGGGCGGCTCGCCCCCGGCTTCCTCGCCGACGTTGCGGTGTTCTCGCGCAATCTGCTTGCGGCCGATCCGGCGGATATCCTCAAGGACACGCGCTGCGATCTCACCATTCTGGGCGGCGAGGTCGTCTACGAGCGGGCGTGAGGCCGGCTTCGACCGCGCAGGGGAAGACAAGCGCGGCAAAGCCATTATGGTTCCACTTGGAAGCAAACAACTCCGGATCAGCCGGAGCCGATGAGAAAAAAACGGGAGGAATAATCGTGTTGTTGAAGAAATTTGCCTTTGCCACCGCGCTGACGCTGGCGGCTTTTGCAGTGCAGGCGCAAGCGCAGGCCCAGGAGCCGCGCCGTGGCGGGACGATCCGCTTTACGGCGCCCTATGGCGCATCCTTCGTCAGCAATGACAGCCATGTCTCGAACCAGATCCAGGACGAGATCTACGGCTATGCGCTGCACAGCATGCTCTACAAATGGGATGCGAAGGCCGGCAAGCCGGCGCTCGACCTCGCCAAGAGCGTGACGGTCTCGCCGGACGGGAAGGTCTACACTTTCAAGCTGCGCGACGATGCGCTCTTCCACAACGGCCGCAAGATGACGGCCGATGACATCATCTGGTCCTATACCCGCCTCATGGACGGGGCGAAGAACTATCCGGGCGCGCGCTACATCGCCCGCATCGTCGGCGCCAGCGATGTCCAGAAGGGCCAGGCCAAGGAGATCTCCGGCCTCAAGAAGATCGACGATTACACGCTCGAAATGACGCTGACGGACAAGGCCGATCCCGGCTATTTCCTGTTCAGCGCGATGACCGCGATCCTTCCGGCCAAGGAAGCGCAGGCTCCCGACTTCTTCAACAAGCCGATCGGCCTCGGCCCGTTCAAGTTCGTCGAGCACGTGCCCGGTTCGCGCATGGCCTTCGAGCGCTGGGACAAATACTACCAGACCGGCAAGCCCTATGCCGACAAGCTCGTCATCTCGCCGATGGGCGAGGCGGCTGCGCGCGACGTCGCCTTCCGCAACAAGGAGATCGACGTCTCGATCCTCGGCTCGACCCAGTACGTCGCCTACAAGGCCGATGCGAACCTCTCGAAGGGCATTCTCGAGGTCGCCGAGGTCTTCACCCGCAACATGGGCATGAATCCGAGCTTCAGGCCCTTCTCCGACAAGCGGGTGCGCCAGGCGATCAACCACGCCATCGACAGCGACCTGATCATCAAGCGCCTGGTCCGTGACAAGGCCTATCGCGCCGCGGGCTGGCTGCCGCTGTCCTCGCCGGTCTTCGACAAGGACGCCAAGCCCTACGCCTACGATCCCGAAAAGGCCAAGAAGTTGCTGACCGAGGCCGGCTATCCCGACGGCTTCGAGTTCGAATGGACCGCGACGCCGAACGAGAGCTGGGGCATTCCGATCGTCGAGGCAACGATCCCGATGCTCGCCAAGGTCGGCATCAAGGTGAAGGTCAAGCCGGTCGAAACCTCGGCCCTGGGCGGTGTCGTCGTGGGCGGCGACTTCCAGGCCTTCATCTGGTCGAACACCTCCGGCCCGGACTCGCTGACGGCGCTGAAGTGCTTCCACTCCGCGACGCCGCGCTGGTCCTGCAACTACACCACCTTCAAGAACGCGGCCTATGACAAGCTGATCGACGACGCCTCGGCCGAGAACGATCCGGCCAAGCAGCTGGAGCTGCTGAAGAAGGCCAATGCCATGCTGCAGGATGAGGCCCCGGTCTGGTTCTTCAACTACAACAAGGCGGTCATGGCCTATCAGCCCTGGCTGCACGGCCTCCAGCCGAACGCGACTGAGCTCGCACTGCAGCGCTACGAGGACCTCTGGGTCGACGCTTCCTCGCCGGCGGCGAAGTAAGCGGTGTCTGCCTTCTCCATCTGGGCCTGGAGCCCAGATGGAGGGACCGCCCYGGTCATCCCGGACAAGCCGCGTCAGCGGCGCTGATCCGGGATCCATGCCTGAACCGTTCCGGCATGGATCCCGGGTCTCCGCGTCGCTACGCCCGGGATGACGGCGGAGAATGATCTTTCCGATAGCGGCACGTTGATCGCCGCAATCAGGGGTTCGCCATGTTGCCATATATCGCGCGTCGCCTGCTTCAGGCGATCCCGATCCTGCTTGCGGTCGCGGCGCTGATCTTCGTGCTGTTCAGCGTCATCCCAGGCAATTTCGCCACCAGCCAGATGGCTGACGGGCGCAGCAATATCGACGCCGAAACCATCGCGCGCATGAACGAGCAGTTCGGTCTCAACGACCCGCTGCCGCTGCGCTTCGCGAAATATGTCGGCGGCCTCGCCACCTTCGATCTCGGCAATTCCTTTCGCACGCGCCAGCCGGTGATCAACCAGATCGGCGAGCGGCTCTGGCCGAGCCTTCAGCTCGCGCTCGGGGCCATGCTCTTCGCCATCGTCATCGGCGTACCGCTCGGTTTCCTCGCGGCGCTGAAGCCGGGGAGCTGGGTCGACATGCTCTCGATGGTCTTCGCCGTCTCCGGCCTGTCGCTGCCGATGTTCTGGCTCGGCCTGCTGCTGATGTACGGCTTCGCGCTGACGCTCGGCTGGTTCCCGAGCTTCGGCTATGGCGACGGCGATCCGCGCTACATCGTGCTGCCGGCGATCGCGCTCGGCGTCTCGCCGCTTGCGTTGTTGGCGCGCACGACGCGCGCAGCGGTGCTCGAAGTCATGCACGCCGATTTCGTCCGCACCGCCCGCGCCAAGGGCGCGGGTTCCTACCGCGTCATGCGCTGGCATGTCGCGCGCAACGCGCTCGTCATCGTGCTGACCACGCTCGGCCTGCAGTTCGGCTCGGTGCTTGGCCAGGCGGTCGTCGTCGAAAAGCTCTTCGCCTGGCCTGGCCTGGGTTCGCTGTTGGTCGACAGCGTGACCTGGCGCGACATCCCCGTCGTGCAGGGTTGCATCCTGACGATCGTGCTCTTCTTCCTCGTCGTGAACATCGCCGTCGACGTGCTCTGCGCCGTCGTCGATCCGCGCATCAAGTACAGCTAGGCCTTCCCATGAAATTTCGTGCCAATCTCTGGATCGGGGGGGCCTGCTTCGCGCTCGTCGTGGCTGGCGGTGTCTTCGCGCCCTGGTTTGCCCACACCGATCCCGTCATGGACGCCAACCTGATGAACGCCGAGATCCCGCCGGGATCGGAGTTCTGGTTCGGCACCGATGCGCAGGGGCGCGACATCTACAGCCGCGTGCTCTACGGCGCCCGCATCTCGCTGACGGTCGGCATCGTCTCGCAGCTCATCAACACGGTGATCGGCGTCGCGCTCGGCCTCTCCGCCGCCTATTGGGGCGGCTGGTGGGACGATTTTGTCAACGGCCTCACCAACATGATGCTCGCCATTCCCTCGCTGATATTCGCGCTGGCGATCATGGCGATCCTCAACCCCGGCCTCACCAGCCTGCTGATCGCGCTGGGCCTCACCAATTGGTCCTTCACCTGCCGGTTGACCCGGGCCGCGACGCTTTCGGTGAGGCAGCTGGGTTATGTCGAGGCCGCCCGCTCGCTCGGCTACGGCACCTTCCGCATCATGCTGACGCAGATCCTGCCCAACATCGCCGGCCCGATCATCGTCATCGGCACACTCGGCATGGGCGGTGCCGTGCTGGCGGAGGCCTCGCTCTCCTTCCTCGGCCTGGGAATCCGCCCGCCCTTCCCAAGCTGGGGCAGCATGCTCTCGGATGCGCGCGACCAGATCTCGACTGCGCCCTGGATCTCGATCTTTCCGGGTCTCGCGATTTTCCTGACCGTGCTCGGCCTCAACCTGCTAGGTGACGGGCTGCGCGATATCCTCGATCCGCATTCGCAGCTTCGCAAAGCCTGACAGTAGACCGATGACGACCCAGCACCTGATCGATCCTCCGCTCGAAACCATCCGCTTCCACGGGCTGAAGGCGGGGCCGAAGCTCCTCGTCCTCGGCGCCGTCCATGGCAACGAGACCTGCGGGCCCAATGCCATCGCCCGCGTGATCGAGGATTGCCGGGCTGGTCGCGTCGCGATCCAGCGCGGCGAGGTCACCTTCCTGCCCGTCGCCAATCCCAAGGCCTATCGGCAGAACACCCGAGAGGGAGACCGCAACCTCAACCGCGACCTGCGCGAGCGGCCGCAACCGAGCGACAACGAGGACCGGATCGGCAACCGCCTCTCCGCGATCCTGCGCCAGCACGACATGCTGCTCGACGTCCATTCCTTCACCGGGGAGGGCGTGCCCTTCGTCTTCTTCGGGCCGGACGACAACCGCGGCGAGCTCGAGCCCTTCCGCCATGGCCCGGCCGAAGCCGCCTTCGCCGCCAGCCTCGGCGTCGACCTGATGATCCATGGCTGGCTCGACATCTATGTCCGGCTGATCGCGGCACGGGAACGGCTGAACCTGCCGCGCCTCGCCGTCACCGAGGGCTTCGGCACGACCGAGTTCATGCGCTTCGCCGGCGGCTATGGCGTGACGCTCGAATGCGGTCGCCACGACGACCCGGCTTCCGTCGATGTCGGCTACAAGGCGATCCGCAATGCGCTCGCCCATGTCGGTTTGACCGAAGAAGCGCCGCCGGCTCCGGCCGAGCGCGTCGTCGTCCATATGGACGATCTGGTGATCTGCGAAGCCGAGGGCGACCGCGTCGAAGGCTCGTGGAAGACCGGCGACCGCGTCGCCAAGGGAACGCCGATTGCCCGCCGCGCCGACGGCACCGTCGTCACGATGCCGCGCGACGGCTTCATCATCTTCCCCAACCCCAAGGCCAAGCCCGGCGAGGGCATCTGCTATCTCGGCAGCGAGAGCCACCGCCGGCCCTGAAGCCGGGGGGCCTCGCGATCAGGGCACGGCGCCACGCTTGTTGCCGAAGCCGGGGATGTAGCAGCTGCAGCCGGTGCCCGAAGGCAGTGGCGGCGTGGGGCAATCGCCGCGGCTGGTGACGCAGATGTTGTTGTAGCGCTGCCGATAGCGCGGCCGGTCATAGCCATAGCCATAGGGCGGCGGAGGCGGCCGGTCGTACCCGTAAGGCGGCGGCGGAGGACGGTAGGGGTCGTAATACTGCGCGCCTGCTGGAATGGCCGACAGCAGCATAGCTCCGGCGAAAGCCGATAGAGCGAGCCTGTGGCGAGTCATGGTCTTCCCTTTCCGCAATCTCGCCGTGACCGAGAGGCGGCGAGACGAGCTTGGGCAATTTTAGCTGGAGCGCGATGAACAAAAGCTGAGCCAGCGGTTCCGAAGCCGCGATTGGTAAAATGCCCTGCATCGGGCTGAGGGAATTTTAGGCCCGCGCGCGTAGGGCATGATGCCATGCATCTGTTGATGAGGCCCCGCAGGCGAGCAAGGCGGTTGCCCGCCGAGATCGAGATCGAGATCATCTCGAGTCTCTTCGCAGCCTTGCCGCAGATTCTGTGCATCGCGGCTGGCCTGATCATCGGCTCCGCGATCATGGCCGTACAGACCGGCGAGCCGATCTTCTGGTGGATCACCGGCGCGGGCGTGATCACGACGATCGCACGCGTCATCAACATCGTCGGATTCAAGCGCCGCGATCCGGCCCGCAGGCTGACTCTGGAAGAGGCGCGGGCCTGGGAGAAGGGGTATGCCTATACGGCCTTCGCCTTCACCGGCGTGATCGCGACCTTGACGGTCGGCGCGGCCTATCTCGGCCATACCGGCGGCTTCGTGCTCAGCCTTGGCCTCAACATGGCGCTGACGGCCGGCTCCTATCTGCGGACGCTGCGCTACTGGATTTGTGCCGGGCTTTCCTCACTCGCCATCGGCGCGCAGATCGCTGCCTTCCTGCTCTCGGGCGATGCGCTGTATCAGGCGCTCAGCGTCCTGCTCGGGGTCTATCTGTACTCGATCTTCGAGAGCTCGGATCACATCATCGGCCAATTCGAGGAACTGATGATGGTGCGGCGGGAACTCGATTTCGCCGCGAGCCATGATTCGCTCACCGGCCTCGCCAATCGCCGAGGTCTCGATCGAGCCCTCGATGACGCCTGCGCGAAGGAGGAGGCCCTCGGCCTTCTCCTGCTCGATCTGGACGGCTTCAAGCAGGTCAACGACCGGCACGGCCATCATGGCGGCGACGATCTGCTCAAGCAGGTGGCAGGGCGATTGCAGGGCGTCATACGCCCCGGCGATGTTGTGGCCCGTCTCGGCGGCGACGAGTTCGCCATCGTGGTCCGGGAAACCGACGATATCGCGGTGCTCTCTGATGTGGCGGACCGGGCCCTGGCCGTTCTGCAGGCCCCGTTCATCGTGCTGGGGCAGCTCGTGTCGGTGGGTGCCAGCGTCGGCGTCTCGGTCAAGCCGGCGCTTGATTCGGAGCGCTGGACGGCCGAGACCCTGAAGCGCGCGGCAGATCAGGCCCTCTACGGCGCCAAACGCGCAGGCAAGGGCCGCAGCATGATCGCTGCCTTGGACGACGTCGCCTGACGCACCACGCGGGCGACGGCATCAGTTCGGCTCGATCGCGATCAGGAGCTCGCCCGCCGCTGCCGTCGCGCCCTGCTTGGCCGCAACCCGCGTCACGATGCCGGTCGCCGGGCTCTTCAGGTCCATGAAAAGCTTCATCGATTCCAGCACTGCGACGACCTGTCCGGCAGCGACGCTATCGCCTTCTTGGACATGAATGGCGGCGACGGTGCCCGGCATAGCCGCCCGCACTGCGTCGCCGGAGCCGCCCGCGGCTTCGCGCGCCGCCGCCTCCGCTGCGACCGCAAGCGCGATCTCGATCCGCCCCTCGAACGTGCCCCAGCGCAGATGGACTCCGGTCTTGTCGCGCACCGCATCGACCGTCAGGCGCCGGCCGTCGAGCATCGCCCGCCACCGCGTCGGGTCGGCTCCTGCTGTGACCGAGACCTCGGTTTCTTCGCCTTCGGCCATGACGTGGAAAGCGCCACCTCGGCTTTCGACCCTGATCCGGCTGGTCTGGCCCGCATGTCTGAGGGTGAGATGGCTCTCCGCGGGCTTGCCCGCCGTCCCCAGCAGCCGGAAATCGGTCAGCGCCCCCCAGGGCCCCGCCGCGATCGGCTTGGTCCCGGCGAGCCAGATCGCTGCCGCGAGAGCATCGCGCTCCCGCGCAGTGCCGGCGGGCAGCCGCCAGCCGGCAGGCCAGGTCTCGCCGATGAACAACGTTGTGGCCTCGCCACGCGCGAACACCGGCTGTCTCAGCGCATCGACGAGGAAGGGCCGGATCGTCGCCGGGCCGAATACCGTCATGCGCTCCAAGCCATCGGCGAGGCGCCGCCGCGCAGCCTCCCGGTCGGGGCCATGGGCGATGACCTTGGCGAGCATGGAATCGTAGAAGGGCGAGACGGTGCTGCCGGTTTCGACGCCGCTGTCTACGCGCAGCCCCTCCGGCTCGCGCCAGAGCGTGATCGTGCCGGTGTCGGGCTGGAAGCCTTCTTCGGCCCGCTCCGCCGTCAGCCGTGCCTCGATGGCGTGGCCGATGCAGGCGATCTCCTCCTGGCGGCGCGGCAGCGTCTCGCCGGCGGCGATGCGGATCTGCCATTCGACCAGATCGAGCCCCGTGATCGCTTCCGTCACGGGATGCTCGACCTGCAGGCGCGTGTTCATCTCGAGGAAGAACACTTCCTGCGTCGTTGCGTCGACAAGGAATTCGACGGTGCCGAGATTGTCGTAGGCGATGGCGCGGGCGAGCTTCAGCGCATGCGCATGCAGCGCGGCGCGGACCTCCGGCTTGAGATTGGGGGCAGGGGCTTCTTCCAGCAACTTCTGGTTTGAGCGCTGCACCGAGCAGTCGCGCTCGAAGAGGTGAACGATGTCGCCGTGCCTGTCGCCGGCGACCTGCACCTCGACATGGCGCGGCCGCGTCACGAATTTCTCGATCAGCAAGCGCCCATCCCCGAAGGCGGCTTCGGCCTCGCGGCTGGCGGTCGCGATGGCGGCGTCGAGATCGGCTTCGATCTCAACCTTGCGGATGCCCTTGCCGCCGCCGCCGGCCGAGGCCTTGACCATGACGGGCAGACCGATGCGCAGCGCCGCGCGCTTCAGCGTCGCGGGTGCCTGATCGGCGCCGTCATAGCCGGGCACGCCGGGAACCCCGGCCTCCCGCGCGATCTGCTTGGAGCGGATCTTGTCGCCCATTGCCTCGATGGCTTGGGCGGAGGGACCGACGAAGGTGATGCCGTTCGCCTCGCAGGCGGCGATCAGATCCAGCCGTTCCGACAGGAAGCCATAACCCGGATGGATCGCCTGTGCGCCGGTCTTGAGCGCGGCGTCGATGATGCGGTCGGCGCGCAGATAGGAATCGCGCGCCGGGGCGGGGCCAATATGCACGGCCGTGTCGGCGAGCCGGACATGCAGGGCGTCTCTGTCGGCCTCGGAATGGACCGCGACGGTGCGGATGCCGAGCTTGCGGCAGGTGCGGATGATGCGGCAGGCGATCTCGCCGCGATTGGCGATGAGGAGGGTGTCGAACATGGCGCCGCTCACATCCGGTAGACCGGCCGCGGGCCGGTATCGCGCGTCTCGCCCGCTGAAAGGGCGAGGCAAAGGCCCAGCACGTCGCGCGTCTGCTGGGGCTCGATGATGCCGTCGTCCCAGAGCCGGGCCGTGGCGTAATAGGGGTCGCTCTGCTCCTCGAACTGGGCGCGGGTGCGCTTGTCGAGCTCGGCGATGGCCGCTTCGTCGCCCGAACCCCTGAGCGATTGCCGGCGCAGCTCCGTCACCACGGTAGCCGCGACCTCCGGGCTCATCGTCGCGATCCGGGCATTCGGCCAGGAGAACAGGAAGCGTGGCCGGAAGCCGCGCCCGCACATGCCGTAATTGCCCGCGCCATACGATCCGCCGATCAGCACGGTGTATTTCGGCACGCGCGCATTCGAGACGGCATAGACGAGCTTGGCCGAATGCTTGGCGATGCCGCCGCGCTCGGCCTCCGTGCCGACCATGAAGCCGGTGATATTCTGCAGGAAGAGCAGCGGAATCTGGCGCTGGTCGCAGAGCTCGATGAAATGCGCGCCCTTGATGGCGCTTTCCGAGAACAGCACCCCGTTATTGGCGAGAATCCCCACGGGATAGCCGTGGATATGGGCGAAGCCGGTGACGAGCGTCGCGCCGTAATCCGGCTTGAAGGCGCTGAAGGCGCTGTCGTCGGCCACGCGTGCGATGACCTCCCGCACGTCATAAGGTCGGCGCAGATCGGTCGGGACGATATCGACGAGTTCGGCCGGGTCGAGCTTTGGCGCTGCGGGTGCTTGCGGCGGCGGCGCGACCCGGCCGATTTCGCCGAGCGCGCCGACGATCTCGCGCAGCTTGGCGAGCCCCTCCATCTCGGTTTCGAAGAGGTGGTCGCTGACGCCGGAGACCAGCGTATGCATTTCCGCCCCGCCCAGCGTCTCGCCATCGACGATCTCGTGGATCGCCGCCTTCACGATCGGCGGGCCGCCGAGATGGATGCGCCCCGTCCCCTTCACCATGATCACCTGGTCGGAAAGCGCCGGGATATAGGCGCCGCCCGCCGTCGCGCCGCCGAAGACGATCGAGATCTGCGGAATGCCCGCGGCCGACATCCGGCACTGGTTGTAGAAGGAGCCGCCGAAATGGTCGCGGTCCGGGAAGACGCGGTCCTGTTCCGGCAGGAAGGCGCCGCCGCAATCGACGAGGTAGAGGCAGGGCAGCCGGTGCTCCTCGGCGATCTCCTGTGCCCGCAGATGCTTGCGAACGGTTTCGGCGAAGAAGGAGCCGCCCTTCACCGTGGCGTCGTTGGCGATCAGCATGCAGGCGCGGCCCTGCACGATGCCGATGCCGGTGACGATGCCGGCGCCCGGCACCTCGTTGCCGTAGAGTTCCCAGGCTGCAAGCGGTGACAGTTCGAGGAAGGGCGTCTGCGGATCGAGGAGGAGATCGATGCGCTCGCGCACCATGATCTTGCCGCGCGATTCATGCCGGGCGCGCAGCTTCTCGCCGCCGCCTTGCGCGATGAGGCCGTGGCGCTGGCGCAGCGTCTCCAGCATGGCGGAGAGCGGGGGAGGGGCGGTGACCGCTGAAGAGGTTGCTTCCGACATGCCGACTCCCGCTGGCCGTCATCCCGGGCGGAGCGACGCGGAGACCCGGGATCCATGCCTGAACGGTTCCGGCATGGATCCCGGATCGGCGCCGCTGACGCGGCTTGTCCGGGATGACCTGTTCTCCTTAGGCAAATGACGGAACTTGATCTCGCCGTAACATTCACCTACCGTCCGGTAGGTAGTCAGATCGCGGCGCCGCGGTCAAGCAGGGAGAAAGCCATGTCGGCCGTCGAGACGCTTGCAGGCGAGGGCGCGCGTCGCTCGCCCTATTTCACCGAGGAGCATGAGGCGCTGCGCGATCAGGTTCGCCGCTTCGTCGAGACCGAGATCAAGCCGCACGCCCTGAAATGGGAGGAGGACGGATTCGTCCCGCGCGCGGTGCTGCGCCGGATGGGCGAGCTCGGCTTCTTCGGTATTCGTTATCCGGCCGAATATGGCGGCTCGGAGATGGATACGCTCGCGACCGTCGTGCTGGCGGAGGAACTCGGCCGCTCGACCTTCTCGGGTGTTGCCATCACCGCGCTGGTCCACACCGACATGGCCTCGGTCCATATCGCCAATGCCGGCAGCAAGGCGCAGAAGGACCGGTATCTGCCGGCCATCATCGCCGGCGAGAAGATCGTCGCGGTCGCCGTGACCGAGCCCGATGCCGGCTCGGACGTGAAGGGCATCCGTACCACGGCGCGGCGCGAGGGCGACCATTACGTCCTCAACGGCGCCAAGATGTTCATCACCAACGGCGTCTACGCCGATCTCTACTGCGTTGCCGCCAAGACCGATCCGGCGGCCAAGCCCTCGCAATCGGTCTCGATCTTCCTCGTCGAGAAGGGCACGCCCGGCTTCTCGGTCTCCCGCGCGCTCGACAAGCATGGCTGGCGCTCGTCCGATACTGCCGAGCTTTCCTTCGTCGATTGTCGCGTGCCGGCCGAAAACCTGCTTGGGCAGGAGGGCCGTGGCTTCTACGCGATCATGAGCAATTTCCAGAACGAGCGCACCGTGATCGGCGCGATGGCGATCGGGGAGTCGCAGGCCGCCATCGACCTGACGCTGGACTATGTGAAGACGCGAAAAGCCTTCGGCGCGCCGCTCTGGGAGAAGCAGGCGATCCGCCAGCGGCTTGCCGAGCTTGCGGGCAAGGTCGAGGCCGGCCGCCAACTCGTCTATCACGCTGCCTGGCTCGATGCGCAGGGCTTCGACGCCACCCGCGAGGTCTCGATGGTCAAGGCCTACTGCGGCGAGCTGGTCAACGAAGTCATGTATGACTGCCTGCAGTTCCATGGTGGCATGGGCTACATGCGCGAAAGCGCGATCGAGCGCATGACCCGCGACGCTCGCGTCCAGTCCATCGGCGGCGGCGCCACCGAGGTGATGCTCGAAGAGGTGGCGAAGCGGCTGTGATGCTGTTGCGCGCCCCTTCAGCCGTCATGCTCGGGATTGACCCGAGCATCTCATGCCAGAGATTCTCGGGTCTGCGCCTCGCTTCGCCCGAGAATGACGCGGGCTCCTGCGCATGACTGTCGCCGCCGACCGCAGCCCGCGCGACACCGAGAACAGCTCGCGCCGCCTGATCCTCGACCATGCCGCGCGGCTGCTGCGTAGCGGCGGCTACCATCAGACCACGCTGCGCGAGATCGCCGAGGCCGTCGGCATCCGCAAGGCGAGCCTCTACTACCACTTCGCCTCGAAGGAGGAGATCGTCGAGGCGGTCGTGAACGACGGCGTCCGCTTCGTGCATGAGGGCGTCGTTGCCGCGCTCGCCGCAACGGAAGGGGCGCTGCCGCGTGAGCGGCTGGAGGCGGCGATCCGGGGCCATCTCGCGGCGCTGCACGGCCATGGCGACTACACCTCTGCTAGCATCAAGGTCTTCAACTTTGGCGCGGCTCCGGTGCCGGAAAGCGTGCGTGCCGTGCGACGCGCCTATGAGGAGGTCTGGCGCCGGCTGATCGCGGAGCTGCAGCAGGCTGGCGCGCTGCCGGCGGAGCGCTCGCCGGACGTGCTGCGCCTCTTCCTGCTCGGCGCGCTCAATGGCTCGACCGATTGGTACAGACCCGAACGCTTCGAGATCGATGCGCTGGCGCGCGAGTTCGCGGCGCTTCTCTCGCCATGATGCGCCGGTCGCTCCGCCCTCCGCGCAAGGGCGGACGGCGTCGGCGTAGCTGACCGCTGCCGCAGCCGTTGCTAGCATCCGCCTGCGGGGCCGCGATCGCCTCGCTGCCCCACGAGGACGATGAGCCTGATGCGCGCCTTCTATCATTCCGACCAAGCCCTCCACGACCCGCAGCAATACATGCGCTTCGGCAAGGTCGTGGCGCCCAAGGACCTGCCGGAACGGACGGAGCGCCTGCTCGGTGCCCTGGCGAAGCATGGCATCGCGCCGGAGCGGCCCGCGGCTCACGGCACCGCCCCGGTTCTCGCGATTCACGATGCCGGATTCGTCACGTTTCTCGAAACCGCCTGGGCGCGTTGGCAGGAGTTGCCGGCCGAGCGCGGGCCGGAAGCCTGGCCCAATACCTTCCCCTATTGGAGCGGCCGCCCGGACGAGGATGTCCGCCCGCCCTGCCGCCCGACCGGCTTCATCGGCCAGCTCGGCTGGTATCTCGGGGACCTGTCGGTGCCGGTCGGCGAGCACTGCTGGCATTCGACGCTGCGCTCATCGGAAACCGCGGTTTCCGGTGCCGATGCGATCCTTGCAGGGGAGCGCGCCGTCTACTCGCTGTGCCGCCCCTCGGGCCACCACGCCCGTGCCGACCGTGCCACCGGCTTCTGCTACCTCAACAACACAGCGATTGCCGCTCAGCGTCTGCGCAGCAAGTTCGGCAAGGTCGCGATCCTCGATGTCGATGCCCATCATGGCGACGGCACCCAGCAGATCTTCTATCGCCGCGACGACGTGCTGACGATTTCGGTCCATGCCGACCCGGCGAACTACTATCCCTTCTTCACGGGCTACGCCGATGAGCGCGGCAACGGGCCGGGCGAGGGCTTCAACCTCAACCTGCCTTTGGCGCATGGCGCGGGCGGAGCCGAGATGCAGGCGGCGGTCGATCGCGCCGGCAAGGCGATACGCGATTTCGGCGCCGAGGTGCTGGTCGTCGCGCTCGGATACGACGCCCACAAGGACGACCCGATCGGCGTGCTGAAGCTGGATGCGTCCGATTTCGGCACCATCGGCCGGCAGGTGAAGGCGTTCGGCCTGCCGACGCTCGTGGTGCAGGAGGGCGGCTATGCGATCGAGGCGATCGGCGATTGCCTCGATGCGTTCCTGGGCGGGTTTGTCTGAAGGCGGTGTCGCGCGGGTGCTAGGCGAGGTAGTCGTGCAGCACCCGGCCGAAAGGCAGCGTGAAATCGACGAGCTGGTGACGCGCCCGCACGATTCTCCGCACGGGGAAGTCGGCGACCCGGCAGTTGACATGAGGGATGAGATGCAGCCGCGCCTCTCCCTCCCAGGCGCCATGGACCGTGATGTCCGTGAGATTGTAGCCGACGAGCTGAGCCACCTTCGGTGAGCCATCGACATCGGGCAGCAGCTTCAGGTTGATGTTCAGGCCGGCGATGCCGTCGCGCACCTTGTCGAGCTGATCCTGCAGGCTGCGATGCTTGTAGGTCATCGTGCCCATTGCCACGCGCTCGCCGTCATAGTGCAGCGTGCCGGTCAGGGTGTCCTTCATCACGCTGAGGCGCGGCACGCCGTACTTCTTGGGGAAGCCCCAGATCTCGCGTCCACCGGTGATGGGCGGCTCGTCGTCGAGATACATCTGCACCGAGAAGTTGCAGGGCTCTCCCTTGTAGCTGGCGTAGATGCCGGTCCCGCTCTCCTCATAGGAACCGAAACCGGACGAATCCGGCATCTTCATCCACTCGTAAAAGACGAGGTTGCCGGGTGCCGGCTCGAGCGGCTCGGGCAGCGCGGCGCGGATGATTTCGGGGTCCGTCTCGTAGGTGATGATCAGATATTCCCGCTTGATGAAGCGGTTCGGCGGATGCGGATAGCTGGGGCTGAAGACGGGCATCGACGGCGCCTTGAGGATCTCGTCCCGGTTCATGCTGGTCGCTCCTTCTCGAAATCAGCCGCAACTCTGGCAGGCGTCCTGCGACAGATTGATGGTGACCGGACGAATAGGAAAGCTTCTCCTCACCGCTCGCGCAAAGATTGCCCTCCACCCTGAGAAATGTTCCCCAGGCGGAGGGCGATTTGTCTCGAACGGGCTCTCAGATCGCCGCTTCGATCAGGAACGGCCCCTTCTTGGCCAGCGCCGCCTTGAACAGGCTGGTGAACTCCTCGGCCGTCGTGGCGCGCGCAGCCTCCACGCCCATGCCCTTGGCCATCGACACCCAGTCGAGCGCCGGCTCGTCGATGTTGAGCATCAGCGTCGCGTTGCGGCCGAAGTCGTTGACGCCGACGGCGCGCATCTCGCCATGCAGGATCTGATAGGTCCGGTTGGCGAAGATGACGGTGACGATGTCGAGGTTTTCGCGCGCCTGCGTCCAGAGCCCCTGCACCGTGTACATGCCCGAGCCGTCGGCCTGCATGCCGATGACCTTGCGGTCGGGGCAGGCCACGGCCGCGCCGATGGCCAGCGGGATGCCTTCGCCGATCGCGCCGCCGGTGAGCTGGATGTAGTCGTGCTGCGGCGCGCTGTGGCAGTCGTAGTAGAAGCTCCGGCCCGACGAGACCGACTCATCGCAAACGATGCAGTTCTCCGGCAGCAGCGCCGAGACGATGGCGCAGGCCTTGTCGGCATCGAGCTTGCCGGTCGGCAGAGCAGGCTGCTCCTTGCGCGGCGGGGCGATGTAGGCGGGGGCGGTCTTGGTGGCGCCCATCTCCTCCGCGAGCGCGGTGATCGATGCAGGCAGATCGTCGCCGGGGCTGGCGAGCGTCGCGACCTCGCAGCCGTCATGGATCAGGCGGCCGGGCTTGCCCGGATAGGCGAAGAAGCCGACCGGGGTCTGAGCCCCGACGAGCACGAGGTAATCGACGTCCTTGAGCTGATCGAGCGCCTTGTCGATCGGGTAGAACACCTTGGGCATGGCGACGCGGCCGGCGCCGCGCTGGATGCGCCCGTTCGACATCTGGCTGAAGATCTTGGCGCCGGTCGTTGCGCAGATGCGGGCCGCCATCTCCATCGACTTCTCGCGCAGCGCCAGGCCGGTCAGCATGATCGCCGCACGCGCGCCATGCTTGCGCAGGCCGGCTGCGACCGCGCGGATCGTGGCGGCTTCGACGCTCTTCAGCGCCGGCAGCTCGGTCGGCTTCAGCATGGCGGGCTCGACACTCCCCCAGGCGCAGTCAGCCGGCAGGATCACGGTGGTGACGCCGGGCAGGGTCAGCGAGGCGACATAGGCTTCCCCGATCGCCGGGCCGACATCCTCCGCCGTCGCGATGCGCCGGACGAAATGCGACATCGGATGCGCCAGGCTCTCGATATCGCTGGTCAGCGGCGCGTCATGGACGAGGTGGTAGGTGGCGTGGTCGCCGACGACGTTGATCATCGGCGTGCGGGCGCGCCGGGCGTTGTGCATGTTGGCAAGCGCGTTCGCCATGCCCGGCCCGCAATGCAGCAGCGTCGCTGCCGGCTTGTCGGCCATGCGGGCATAGCCGTCGGCGGCACCGGTCACCACGCCCTCGAACAGGCCGAGCACGCAGCGCATCTGTGGCTTGCGGTCGAGGGCTGCGACGAAATGCATTTCGGAGGTGCCGGGATTGGCGAAGCAGGTATCGACGCCGTTGATCAGAAGCGTGTCGCAAAGGCGGTCGGCGCCGTTCATTGGGAAAACCTCGACTCGAAAGAAGGCGCCCTTGCGCCGGCGGGCGCAGGGGAGGAAATTCCTCCCGCCCTGTCAAACAAGAGAATGTCATCGCTTTCCCAAGCGACAGTGATCGGCCGCTTGACGGATTTGCATATGTATTCAACCTGCTTCGGAAGGAAGGTTGAATCTCGCCGCGGATGACGTTTAGGCGTCTGAGCGGAGCATCAGCCGCAAAAGCAGGGGAAAGGTTTCAACCATGGCAGTTTTCAAGCGCATCGGCGCGACTGTGGGCATTGGCCTCGCGGCGCTTCTGGCGGCGGGTGGCGCCCAAGCGCAGACCAAGGTCAATATCGGTATTTCCGGCTGGACCGGCTTCGCGCCGCTGGTGCTCGCCAAGGAGGCCGGCATCTTCGCCAAGAACGGCCTGGACGTGACGATCAAGAAGATTCCGCAGAAGGATCGCCACCTCGCCATCGCCTCGGGCGACATCCAGTGCGCCGCGACCACGGTCGAGACCTGGATCGTCTGGGACGCGGCCGGCATCAAGACCAAGCAGATCTTCCAGCTCGACAAGAGCTACGGCGCCGACGGCATGGCCGTGCGCAACGCCGTCGGCTCGATCAAGGACCTGAAGGGCAAGACGGTCGCGGCCTCGGCGCCCGGCACCTCGCCCTATTTCGCGCTCGCCTGGATGCTCAAGGAAAATGGCATGTCCATGAAGGACGTGACCGTCGTCAACATGGAGCCCGGCCCGGCCGCGCAGGCTTTCATCGCCGGCCAGAACGACGCGGCCATGACCTATGAGCCCTATCTCTCCACCGTCCGCGACAAGCCGGATGCGGGCAAGATCATCGCCACTACCCTCGACTACCCGATGGTGATGGACACCTTCGGCTGCACGCCTGCCTTCCTTGTCAACGAGAAGGCGGCTGCCGCGCTCGCCCAGAGCTATTTCGAGGCGCTGGAGATGATCAAGAAGGACCAGGCCAAGGCCTATGAGATCATGGGCGCGGATGTGAAGCAGACCGGCGAGCAATTCGGCAAGTCGGCCGCCTTCCTGCGCTGGTCGGATGCCGACGGCAACAAGAAGTTCTTTGCGGGCGATTGGCAGGCCTTCTCCGCCAAGGCAGCCGATCTCCTGCTTGATATCGGCCTGATCAAGGCCAAGCCCGATCTCGCCGCGCTGGTCGACACGAAGTTCGTCGCCGGCAAGTGAACGCCGGGGAGGCTGCTTGAGATCTGCGCGAGCCCTCATTCTGAGGAGCCATCCCGAAAGGGATGGCGTCTCGAAGGATGTTTCAGAAGGCTCGGGAACTATCTGGAGCATCCTTCGGGACGCCGCTGCGCGGCTCCTCAGGATGAGGGCTGGAGGGTGACGGCCGGCCTTGAATGCCCAAGGGGCGACATCCTCCCGGATGTTCTGGAACCCGGCCTGCGCGTCGTCTTCTGCGGCACGCAGGCCGGAGCCGCCTCGGCCCGGCGCGGAGCCTATTATGCCGGCCCGGGCAACAAGTTCTGGCCGGTTCTCCATCAGACCGGGCTCGTACCGCTAAGGCTCGTGCCAGAGGACTTCCGAAGCCTGCCGCGCTACGGCATCGGCCTGACCGACGTGGCCAAGCGGACCTCCGGCCCGGACTCCGCCCTGCGCGGCAGCCATTTCGATGTGGCTGGCTTCGAGGCGCGGATCGCGGCAAGCGCGCCTGATATCCTCGCCTTCAACGGCAAGCGCGCGGCACAGGCCGTCCTCGGGATCAGCGAGGGACGGCTTTCCTACGGGCGGCAGGCTGAGAAGCTGGCCGGTGCCGAGATCTATGTCCTCCCCTCGACCTCAGGCGCCGCAGCCGGCTTCTGGTCGATCGAACCCTGGAAGCAACTGGCCATGGCCGTGACCGGAACGATATCGCGATGAGACCCTTGCAACCCGTCTCGGCCACGGCCCGCATCGGCTATGGCCTGGCCTTCTTCGCGCTCTTCGTCGCGCTCTGGTCGGTCGCGACCTTCGGCGGCTATGTCCAGCGTCTCTTCCTGGCCGACCCGCTGACCATGGTCGGCGAGGGCTACAATCTGATGGTGCGCTACGGCTTCAGCTTCGACATCATGATGACGATCTGGCGCGTCGTCGGCGGCTTCATCATCGCCGTCATCGTCGCTCTGCCGCTCGGCATCATGATGGGCGCCTACAAGCCTATCGAGGCGTTCCTGGAGCCCTTCGTCTCCTTCGCGCGCTATCTGCCGGCCTCGGCCTTCATTCCGCTGCTGATCCTCTGGGCCGGTATCGGCGAGACGCAGAAGCTGCTCGTCATCTTCATCGGCTCGGTCTTCCAGCTCATCCTGATGATCGCGGTCTCGGTCGGTTCGATCCGGCGCGATCTGGTCGATGCCGCCTATACGCTGGGCGCCACCGACCGGTCGGTGGTGCGCCGCGTCATGTTGCCGAACGCCGCGCCCGAGATAGCCGAGATCTTCCGCCTCGTCCTCGGCTGGGCCTGGACCTATGTCATCGTCGCCGAGCTGATCGGCTCTTCTTCCGGCATCGGCCACATGATCACCGACAGCCAGGCGCTGCTGAACACCGGGCAGATCATCTTCGGTATCATCGTGATCGGCCTCATCGGGCTGGTCTCGGATTTCCTCTTCAAGGCGATCAACCAGCGCCTGTTTCCGTGGGCGCGCGCATGAGCAAGCTTGTCATCGAGAATGTCGGCAAGATCTTCGCAGGCCAGCGCGGTGCTGAGCCGACGCGGGCGCTGATGCCGACCTCGCTCAACGTCGCCGACAACGACTTCATTACGATCCTCGGCCCGTCCGGTTGCGGCAAGTCGACCCTGCTGCGCATCATCGGCGGGCTGGAGACGGCGAGCGAGGGGCGCATCCTGCTCGACGGCACGCCTGTGTCGGGGCCGGGAGCCGATCGGGGTTTCGTCTTCCAGAGCTACACGCTCTTCCCCTGGCTGACGGTGCAGCAGAACATCGCGTTCGGCCTGCGCGAAAAGGGGGTGCCCGAGGCCGAGCGGCTGAGGATCGCCCGCGACTGGGCGGTGCGCGTCGGGCTCGGCAGCTTCGTCGACCATTTTCCGAAGCAGCTCTCGGGCGGCATGCAGCAGCGCACGGCGATCGCTCGCGCACTCGCCAACGACCCCAAGATCCTGCTGCTCGACGAGCCTTTCGGCGCGCTCGACAACCAGACCCGCGCGCTGATGCAGGAGATGCTGCTCGGCATATGGGAGCGCGAGAAGAAGACCGTGCTCTTCGTGACCCATGATATCGAGGAGGCCATCTTCGTCGGCTCCCGCGTCGTCGTGATGAGCGCGCGCCCGGGGCGGATCAAGGCCGATATCGCCGTGGATCTGCCACACCCGCGTCCTTACACCATCAAGACGACCCCGGAATTCGTCGCCCTGAAGGAGCGACTGGTTGAGGAGATCCGTGCCGAGGTGATCGCCGCCGATCATTGACCATCCTCGTCATTGCGAGGAGCGAAGCGACAAAGCAATCCAGGGCCGGCGGAGCTCTACGTCTCCCTGGATTGCTTCGCTGCGCTCGCAATGACGAAAGGGGCTGCGGCGTAAAGGCAAAACCAGTCATGCTTCCGTAGGGGAACCAAGCCGCGCCGCCTGCGTTGTCATGTCGCAGGCGAGTGCCTGCCTTGCGCCGAGGGGCGGTTACGACAGCGATCCGACTTGCCATGTTGATGGAAAGGGGCGCTGCCGAAGGTGGGGCCAATGCACTCGCTGATTGCCAGGATGTTGTCTCGGCTCGCGATCGAGCCACGTATCGATGTTGTTTTTCCCGATGGCACGCTTCAATCCATCGGACAGGGCTCTGCGCCGCGGTTGCGCATGCGTATCGTGGATTCGCCGACCGAACTGAAACTCGCGCTCAATCCTGAACTCGCCCTGGGTGAAGCCGTCATGGACGGGCGCGTCGTGGTCGAGCAGGGCTCGCTCTATGATCTGCTCGACGCGCTGGTTGCCGCCGTCCACAAGGCCCGCCCGAAGGGCTGGGGCAAGACGCTGGAGGGTCTGCGCACCGCGGTGCGCCGTTTCCACCAGAACAACACGCCGGCACTGGCGAAGCGCAACGTCGCGCATCATTACGACCTGAAGAGCGATTTCTTCCGGCTCTTCCTCGACCCGGACATGCAGTACTCCTGCGCTTATTTCGCGCAGCCGCACATGACTCTCGCCGAGGCGCAACTCGCCAAGAAGCGGCACATCATGGGCAAGCTCGATCTGCGGTCGGGCCTGCGCGTGCTCGATATCGGCTGCGGCTGGGGCGGCATGGCCCTGTCGATCGCCGGCGAGACCGGCGCTTCCGTCACTGGCATCACGCTTTCCGAGGAACAGCTTGCCATCGCGAAGCAGCGCGGCGCGGATTCAGGCCTGCCGGTCGAGTTCCGGCTGCAGGATTATCGCCACCTGACGGAGCCCTTCGACCGTATCGTCTCGATCGGAATGTTCGAGCATGTCGGCGTTGGCTACTACCGCGACTACTTCCGCAAGGTCGGCGAGCTGCTCAACGACGATGGCGTGGCGCTGATCCACACCATCGGCCGCTCGACGCCGCCGGGCGCGACCAATCCCTTCATCGCCAAGTATATCTTCCCGGGCGGCTACATCCCCGCCATGTCGGAGGTGGCGGCCGCGATCGAACTGGAGGGGCTGGTCATCACGGATGTCGAGGTGCTGCGTATCCACTATGCCGAGACGCTGAAGGCCTGGCGCGAGAACTTCCTCGCCCGGCGCGACGAGGCGGTGGCGATGTATGACGAGCGCTTCGCCCGGATGTGGGAGTTCTACCTCGCTGCGTCCGAGGCGAGCTTCCGGCACGATGATCTGGTGGTGTTCCAGTTCCAGCTCGCCAAGAAGCTCGACGGCTTGCCGATCACGCGTGGCTATATCGAGGAGCGCAAAGACACGCTCGGGCAAAAGCCATCGACGATGTATGTCGCCGAGCCGGTTTAGGCCGGCTCCGGGCCGACATAGCGGGCACGGGGCCGGATGAGCCGCCCCGTCTCGCTCTGCTCCAGCGCGTGGGCGATCCAGCCCGCGCAGCGCGCGGCGGCGAAGAGTTGGAACGGCACATCCGGCGCAAGCCCGAGTTCGCTCGCGATCGCCGTCAGCACGAAATCGATATTCGGCTCCTCACCGGTCAGCGCCGTGACGGCCCGGCGCGTCTCCTCATAGGCCGGCGGCAGCGTGAACGCGGTTAGCAGCGCGAGGGCCCGTGCATCGCCATCCGGATAGAGCGGATGGCCGAAGCCGGGCAGGGGCATGCCTGTGGCGAGGCGGGCGGAGACAGCCATCTCCACGCCCTCGCTCGCGATCTCCCGCATCAGCCCGAGCACGCGCGGTGTCATCCCGCCATGCAGCGGGCCGGAGAGTGTGGCCAGCCCGGCCAGCACACAGGCCGCGAGCGAGGCGCGCGTCGAGGCGGCGACCCGCACCGCGAAGGTCGAGGCGTTGAGCTCATGGTCAGCGAGCAGCACCAGCGCGCGGCGGATCAGGTCGGCGCCATCAGCATCGCAACCCCAGGCCAGCGCCAGCCGGTGGTGGATCGGGCCTTGGCCCGGCCGCCCGGCAATCGCATCGACCAGCGCATCGATGACGGACGCCGCCTCGAGATAGAGCGCCTTCTTCGTGCGGCCGGCCATGGCGGGATCGCTGGCGGCACGCGCCGCGATCACCGCGAACATGCGCTGCCGGGCCGGCGCCTCCGGCACGATCGTGAACAGCGGCGGAAAGCGTTGCGAACCGCAATCCCACAGCAGCCGCGCGACATCTTCCAGCTTCGCCGTCTCGGCGAGCTGCTCGGCATCCTGCCCGCGATACCAGAGCTTGCCGCGCTGGATCGTAGCGATGCCCGAGGCCAGGATCGGCTCGCCGAAGGCGATCGCGTCCTCGGCGATGGCCGCCGGTTTCCGCCCCCGCGCCTTGCGGCGCTCCAGCCGCGCCACATCCTCCGCCCGATAGAGCCTCCGGCGCGAATCGCCCGCATCGCCACGCGCCTCGATCAGCCCGCGGCTGACATAGGCATAGAGCGTCTGCGGCTTCAGCCCGAGCCGCACCATCACCTGTTGCGCCGTCAGCCAGTCGGTCATCGAAATACATTGATTATATTGTTCAAGATTGATTCTAGCGATGAAGCTACCGATCCTCAAGTCCTCAGATGTTGAGGAGAGATCGCCATGTCCGATGGCCTTGAAGATGTCGTTGCCGCGCACACTGTCCTTTCGGAAGTCGATGGAGCGGCTGGCCGGCTGGTGATGCGCGGCCATAGCCTCGATGAACTGGCGGGGCACACCTCCTTCGAGGAGATGGCTGCGCTGATGCTGGACGGCTTCGTGCCGGATCTGCCCGCCATGAAGGATCTTCCGGCGGCGCTGGGCGCCGCGCGGCAGGATTTGTTCGAGACGGTCGTCGCCAGGGCTGCGGTGCCGGTGACGCTCGAGCCGGTCGAGATGATCAGGGCAATGACTGCGCTGATCCCGGACGGCGAGGACGCCGGCACGATCCTGCGGCTTCTGGCGGCGCCCGCCGTCTTCACCGCCGCGTCCCTGCGCTTGCGGCAGGGACTTGCACCGATCGCGCCCGACCCTGCGCTGTCGCAGGCCGCCGATACGCTGCGCATGCTGCACGGCAAGGCGCCGACCAGGCAGCAGGCGACTGCCCTCGATACCTATCTCGTCACCGTCGCCGATCACGGCCTCAACGCCTCGACCTTCGCCGCCCGCGTCGTCGCCTCGACCCGGGCCGGGTTGGTCTCGGCCACGCTCGCGGGCATCAGCGCGCTGAAGGGGCCGCTCCATGGCGGCGCTCCCGGTCCGGTGATCGAGATGCTCGATGCGATCGGTACCCCGGCGAATGCCCGCAGCTGGCTCGAATCCGCGCTCGATCGCGGCGACCGGCTGATGGGTTTCGGCCACCGCATCTACCGCGTGCGCGACCCGCGCGCCGATGCGCTGAAGGGCGCGATCCGCCGGCTCGGCGCCGATAGCGGGCGTCTCGCGCTGGCCGAGGCGGTCGAGCAGGCGGCGCTCGCCATCCTGCGCGAGCGCAAGCCCAACCGCACGCTGGAAACGAATGTCGAGTTCTACACGGCGCTGCTGCTGGAGGCACTCGGCTTCACGCCGGATTCCTTCACCTGCGTCTTCGCGCTGGGGCGGACGACGGGCTGGCTCGCCCATGCCAAGGAGCAGATCGCCGGCGGCCGGCTGATCCGCCCGCAATCGGTCTATGTCGGCCCGCAGCCGCGGCAGGCGGCCTAGCGCGCCGTCATTCCGGAGCCGGCCGTAGGACCGAGCCCGGAACTTATGGACACGAGGCTGCTCCTGTTCCGTCATGCTCGCCCTCGTGGCGAGCATCCACGTCTTGAACACCGCACTGCACCGATGAAGGCGTGGATGGCCGGTACAAGCCCGACCATGACGGCAATCCGCGCGTTCATGGGTTCCGGGCTCTTCGCTGTGCGAGCCCCGGAATGACGGCGTGGTTCCGTCACAACACAGCGTGCTTTACGACGCTGGAGTCAGCCTCACGACAAACAGCTCGCCGTCGCGCCCGGCGGCGAGTTCGGCCGTGACGGGAGCTTCGAGCACGGCGCTGTCCCCGGCGGCCAGCGCGGTCCCGTTCACCTGCCAATTGCCATGGCACGCCACGAGAACCAGCAATCCACGCTCCGACGCGACCTCATGCCATCCGCCGCCCAGGCGCTCGACGCCGTGGCTCCATGCCCCGCACCGGCTCATCACGTTGAGATCGTCGATCGGCCCGTCGACCAGCACGCCGTCCACTGCCCGGTCGGCGGCGAAGAAGAAGGGGGCGGTCGAGCGAGCGAGCGCCACCGTCTCCCCGCCGCCGAAGGCAAGGCGGATGCCGTTGCCGGTCAGCACCGACAGGGTCCGGTCGATGCCGGGGAAGGACGAGAACGGCCCGTCCTGCCCGACATGCGCCATCGAGATGCGCCATTCGAAATCGCTCAGGGGGGCTCCCTCGGGAAAAACCGCGATCTCGGTCGTGGTGCCGCCGCCGTTCTTCCACGGCATGACCTTGCAGTCGGCGGCGCGGATGATGCGCATGGGATGGGTCCTCGACGGGGGGACGGGGTGGCGTCGTCATTGCGAGGAGCGTAGCGACGAAGCAATCTAGGGGGCGTAGAGCTCTACGACACTGGATTGCTTCGCTTCGCTCGCAATGACAGGGAGTTCAGCCCAGAATCCCCGGCAGGTTGAGCCCCTTCTCGCGGGCGCAGTCCAGCGCGATGTCGTAGCCGGCATCGGCATGGCGCATTACGCCGGTCGCCGGGTCGTTCCAGAGCACGCGCGAGAGGCGGGCAGCCGCGTCATCGGTGCCGTCAGCGCAGATGACGACGCCCGAATGCTGCGAGAAGCCCATGCCGACGCCGCCGCCATGATGCAGCGAGACCCAGGTCGCGCCGCCCGCAGTGTTGAGCAGGGCATTGAGCAGCGGCCAGTCGGATACCGCGTCCGAGCCGTCCTTCATCGCTTCGGTCTCGCGGTTCGGCGAGGCGACGGAGCCGGAGTCGAGATGGTCGCGGCCGATCACGACCGGCGCCTTGAGCTCGCCGGTCCTGACCATCTCGTTGAAGGCGAGACCGAGCCGATGGCGATCACCGAGGCCGACCCAGCAGATGCGCGCCGGCAGGCCCTGGAACGAGATGCGCTCGCGCGCCATGTCGAGCCAGTTGTGCAGATGCGTGTTGCCGGGCGTGAGCTCCTTCACCTTGGCGTCGGTCTTGTAGATATCCTCCGGATCGCCCGAGAGCGCGGCCCAGCGGAACGGGCCGATGCCGCGGCAGAACAGCGGGCGGATATAGGCCGGCACGAAGCCGGGGAAGGCGAAGGCGTTCTCCAGCCCCTCTTCCTTGGCGACCTGGCGGATATTGTTGCCGTAGTCGAAGGTTGGGATGCCCATGTCCTGGAAGGCGATCATCGCCTCGACATGCTCGCGCATCGAGGCGCGCGCCGCCTTCTCGACGGCCTTCGGATCGCCCTCGCGGCGCTGTTTCCACTCGCCCATGGTCCAGCCCTTGGGCAGGTAGCCGTTGACCGGGTCATGGGCCGAGGTCTGGTCGGTGACCATGTCGGGCCGGATGCCGCGACGGACCATCTCAGGCAGGATCTCGGCGCAGTTGCCGAGCAGGCCGACCGATTTCGCCTCGCCGTTCTTGGTCCAGCGGGCGATCATCTCGAGCGCCTCGTCGAGGGTTTGCGCCTTCTCGTCGAGATAGCGGGTGCGCAGGCGGAAATCGATCGAGTCGGGATTGCACTCGACGGCGAGGCAGGAGGCGCCGGCCATCACCGCTGCAAGTGGCTGCGCGCCGCCCATGCCGCCTAAGCCGCCGGTCAGCACCCATTTGCCCTTGAGGCTGCCGTTGTAGTGCTGGCGCCCGGCCTCGACAAAGGTCTCGTAGGTGCCCTGCACGATGCCCTGGGTGCCGATATAGATCCAGGAGCCGGCCGTCATCTGGCCGTACATGGCGAGCCCCTTCTTATCGAGCTCGTTGAAATGGTCCCAGTTCGCCCAGTGCGGCACGAGGTTGGAGTTGGCGATCAACACGCGCGGCGCATCCTTGTGGGTGCGGAAGACGCCGACCGGCTTGCCGGACTGGACGAGCAGCGTCTCGTCGGCCTCGAGCTGGCGCAGGGCCGCGACGATGCGGTCGAAATCCTCCCAGGAGCGCGCGGCCCGGCCGATGCCGCCATAGACGACGAGCTCATGCGGGTTCTCGGCGACGTCCGGGTCGAGATTGTTCATCAGCATGCGCAGCGGCGCTTCGGTCAGCCAGCTCTTGGCGGTGAGCTCGGTGCCGGTCGCGGCGCGGATCGTGCGGGTGTTGTCGAGGCGGGTCATGAACGGCTCCGTTCGATGGCTGCGGCTGCGGCAAGCGCGGCTTCGATTGTGGCTGACAAGGCGGTCTGCAGGCTGGCGGCCTTAGTCTCGTCGAAGGCCCAGGGCGCTGATTCTTCAGCCAGATAGGCGGAGAGCGCTATTTCCATCTGGAGCGCATGGACGCGCTCGAAGGGGCGCCCGTAATGGCGCGTGATCCAGCCACCCTTGAAGCGGCCGTTGAGGATCTGGGTGAAGGGCTGGCCTGCCATGGCGGCGACAGCTGCCGCCTCGACGCTATCAGCGCAGCTTTCGCCGGAATTGGTGCCGAGGTTCAGCGTCGGCAGCGTCCCATCGAAAAGACGCGGGATCTCCGACTTGATCGAGTGGCAGTCCCAGAGCACGCAATAGCCGTGCTCGGCCTTCACCCGTGCGATCTCGGCCGCGAGCGCCTGATGATAGGGCTGGAAATAGGCAACTTTGCGCCGCTCGATCTCAGCTGCGTCCGGCGCGTTCTGCCAGATCGGCGCACCGTCGAAGGTCGTAGTCGGCACGAGTTCGGTCGTCGCCTGGCCCGGATAGAGCGAGACGCCGGCCGGATCGCGGTTGAGGTCGATCACGAAGCGCGAGAGCTGCGCCTCGACGATCGTCGGCTCGAACGGCGCGGCGAAGCTGTAGAGCCGGCGCATATGCCAGTCGGTGTCCTCGACCAGCCGGCCGCGCTCGCTCAGCGCCGCCGCAACCTCCGGCGGCAGGCCCGTGCCGGGATGCGGCATCGAGAGGATGAACGGGGAGGAGCCCCGCGTGACGCTGATGATGGTCATTTGAGCGCGTTTCCTCCTGCCCTCATCCTGAGGAGGCGCGTCAGCGCCGTCTCGAAGGATGTTCCAGTGTGCGGCGGAGCCTCGGCGAGCATCCTTCGAGACGCGCCTTCGGCGCTCCTCAGGATGAGGGCTCGCGGGACGCGAGGCGATCTCACGCCCCGCACTCCGCGAAGCTGTCGAGGCCCGCTGCCTTGCCGACCGCTCCGGACAGCACGAACTCGGTCGCGGCTGCGAGATCAGGAGCGAGATAGCGATCCTCGGTCAGCGGCGCGATCTTCTCGCGCAGCAGCGCCAGCACCGGTTCCAGCCGCGCGCTGGTCTTGAGCGGGCGATGATGCTCGATCGCTTCCGCCGCCGCCATCAGCTCGACGCCGATGATGCTGGCGGCGTTCTTCGCCATGTCGATCAGGCGGAAGGCGCCATGCGTCGCCATGGAGACGTGGTCTTCCTGGTTGGCTGAAGTGGGGATGGTGTCGACCGAAGCAGGGTAAGCCTTCTGCTTGTTCTCGGAAGCCAGCGCCGCGGCCGTGACCTGCGCGATCATGAAGCCGGAGTTCAGGCCGGCGTCGCGGGCGAGGAAGGGCGGCAGCCCGCTCATGACGGGGTCGACCAGCAGCGCCATGCGCCGCTCGGAGAGATTGCCGATCTCGCAGACGCCCATCGCCAGCATGTCGGCGGCGAAGGCGACCGGCTCGGCATGGAAGTTGCCGCCCGAGACGATCTCGCCCGGCCCGAGCACCAGCGGGTTGTCGGTGACCGCGTTGGCCTCGATGCCAAGCGTGGCGGCCACGTTGCCGATGAGGTCACGCACCGCGCCCATCACCTGCGGCTGGCAGCGCAGGGAGTAGGGGTCCTGCACCTTGGTATCGCCATGGCGATGGCTCTCGCGGATGGCGCTGCCGGCGATCAGGTCGAGCAGGATCTTGGCGACCTTGATCTGGCCGGGCTGGCCGCGCAGGGTCTGGATACGCGGGTCGAAGGGCGTGTCGGAACCCTTCAGTGCATCGACCGAGAGCGCACCGGCGACCAGCGCGGCGTCGAAGACGCGGGCGATAGCGGCAAGACCGGTGAGCGCCAGCGTGGTCGAGACCTGCGTGCCGTTGATCAGCGCGAGGCCCTCCTTGGCACCGAGCGCGAGCGGGCTGAGGCCGGCGCGCTTCAGCGCCTCGGCTGCGGGCAGAGTCTCGCCCTTCAGGCGGATCTCGCCGAAGCCCATCAGGGCTGCGGTCATATGGGCCAGCGGCGCGAGATCGCCGGAGGCGCCGACCGAGCCCTTGGCGGGGATGACCGGCAGGGCATCGGCCTTGAGCGCACCGGTCAGCGCTTCGATCACCACCGGCCGCACGCCGGAGGCGCCGCGCGCCAGGCTCGCCGCCTTCATCGCGAGCAGCAGGCGCACCACGCCGTCTGGCAGGGCAGGGCCGGTGCCGACGGCATGCGAGAGGATGAGGTTGCGCTGGAGCGTGGCGAGATCGGCATCGGCGATGCGCACGCTGGCGAGCTTGCCGAAGCCGGTGTTGACGCCATAGGTCACGGTGCCGGCGGCGACGATCTCCTCGACGATCTTCTGCCCGGAGGCGATGGAGGTGGCGCTGTCGCCGGCGAGGGAGGCCACGGCGCCGTCGAGGATGGCGCGCCAGTCGGTGAGGCGGGCTGCGCCCGGGTTAAGCGAAACCGTCGTCATTGTCCGTTCCAGATGCGGGTGTGAAGCGGGTTGAAGCCGATGCGATAGGCGAGCTCGGCCGGGCGTTCGATGTCCCAGATCGCGAGGTCGCAGCGCTTTCCGGCTTCGAGCGTGCCGACCTCGTCCTGGAGGCCGAGCGCGGTGGCGGCGTGGCGGGTGAGGCCGGCGAGCGCCTCCTCCGGCGTCATGCGGAAGAGCGTGCAGGCCATGTTGAGCACGAGCAGCGGCGAGGTCAGCGGCGACGAGCCGGGATTGGCGTCGGTCGCCAGTGCGATGGCGACGCCGTGCTTGCGCATCAGCTCGATCGGCGGCTTCTGCGTCTCGCGCAGGAAATAGAAAGCGCCGGGCAGCACGACCGCGACGCTGCCAGCCTTGGCCATGGCTTCGACGCCGATCTCATCGAGATATTCGAGATGGTCGGCGGACAGCGCGCCCATCTCGGCTGCAAGCTTGGCGCCATGCAGGTTGGAAAGCTGCTCGGCATGGACCTTGATCGCGAGGCCCTTCGCCTTGGCGGCGCTGAAGACAGCCTTCGTCTCCTCGGGGGAAAAGGCGATGCCCTCGCAGAAGACGTCAACGGCATCTGCAAGTCCTTCGGCCGCAACCGCGTCGAGGATCGGTCCCGCGACGAGCGCGGTGTAGTCGCCCGAGCGGCCCTTATATTCCGGCGGCACGGCGTGGGCGCCGAGGAAGGTGGTGCGCACCGTCACGGGTCGCTCACGGCCGATCCGGCGCGCGACGCGGAGCTGCTTCAGCTCGGCCTGCTGCTCCAGCCCGTAGCCGGACTTGATCTCGACGGTGGTGACGCCTTCGGCCATCAGTGCGGCGAGGCGCCGATCGGCCGAGGCGAGGAGGTCGTCCTCGCTCGCCTCGCGCGTCGCCTTGACGGTGGAGAGGATGCCGCCGCCGGCGCGTGCGATCTCCTCATAGGTCGCGCCCTGGAGGCGCAGTTCGAACTCATGCGCGCGGTCGCCGCCGTAGACGAGATGGGTGTGGCAATCGACCAGGCCGGGCGTGATCCAGCGTCCCTGGCAATCGATGGTCTCGGCCGCCGCGAAGGCCGGAGCTTCCGCGCGCTGGCCGGCGAAGATGATGCGTCCGTCGCGGGATGCGACGACGCCGTCCTCGATGGCGCCATAAGCTGCGTTGACGATGGGTGACATCGTCGCCAGCCGCGCATTCGTCCAGAGCTTGTCGCAAGCCAGCGTTTCACCTGGCGCTATGGCCACCGCGCATCCTCCCGCTACTCTTTGATCTCCGAACATGATATCTAATTGCATATGCAAATGGCAAGCGCTATTTGCATATGCAATTAGGCGCCAACGACCGAGGGAGCGAAACGGTGACCGAGACCCTGCATCTGGCCGAGGCTCTTCTGCCCGAGGGCTTTGCCGGTGATGTGAAACTGACCGTCGCCGACGGCGTGATCATGTCCGTCGAAGCAGGGCGGAAGCCGGCGGGGGAAGCCCGGAGTTTCGGCGGGATTGCGCTGCCAGGCATGCCGAACCTGCACAGCCATGCCTTCCAGCGCGGCATGGCCGGCCTGTCCGAGCGGCGCGGCGCGCCGGAGGATTCCTTCTGGACCTGGCGCGAGGTGATGTATCGCTTTCTCGACCGGCTCGACCCGGAGGATGTGCAGGCCATCGCTGCCCAGGCTTTCGTCGAGATGCTGGAAGGCGGCTTCACCGCGCTCGCAGAATTTCACTACCTGCATCACGATAAGGACGGCCGCCCCTATGCGAACATCGCGGCCATGGGGCAGGCGATAGCCGCGGCGGCAGGAGAAACCGGGCTCGGCCTCACCTTGCTGCCGGTGCTCTATCGCTTCGGCAATTTCGGGCAGGCGCCGTCGGTCCATGGCCAGCGCCGCTTCGTCAATGACCGCGACGCTTATCAGCGTCTGCTGGAGAACAGTGCGGTGGCGATCCGCGATCTGCCGGATGCGCGGCTTGGCGTGGCCCCACATTCGCTGCGTGCCGTCGCGCTCGACGATCTCGGGTGGGTGGCCTCCCTGCGTCCGGGCAACCCGGTCCATATCCATGTCGCCGAGCAGGTGCCGGAGGTCGAGGCCAGTCTGAAGATCACCGGCAAGCGCCCGGTCGAACTGCTGATGGACACGATCCCGCTCGACCGGCGCTGGTGCCTGATCCATGCGACGCATCTGAGCGATGCAGAGCGCGACGGCATTGCGCGCAGCGGCGCGGTCGCCGGCCTGTGCCCGATCACCGAGTCCAACCTCGGCGACGGAATCTTCGACGGCATCCGCTACCGCGATGCCGGCGGCGCCTTCGGTGTCGGCAGCGATTCCAACATCCAGATCGATGCCGGTGCCGAACTGCGCCAGCTCGAATATTCGCAGCGCCTGCGCGATCGCCGCCGCGCCCTCTTCGCCGAGGAGCAGGCCTCGACTGGCCTGGCGCTCTGGCAGGCAGCTTGTGCCGGCGGTGCGCAGGCCTGCGGCCGCGCCATCGGCGCGATCGCGCCGGGCCACCGTGCCGATTTCATCACGCTCGACGCCGATCACCCGGCCATCGTCGGCAAGGCCGGTGCCGAGGCGGTCGACAGCGCGATCTTCGCCGCCAACGCTCTGCCTTTGCGCGACGTCGTCGTCGGTGGCAGGAGGGTGGTGGCCGAAGGGCAGCATGTCGCCCGCGATTCGGTGCGCGCGCGCTTTGCCGGCGTGATGCGGCGCCTGCTTGCTGCAGCGTAGGGAACAGGATGACGGAGACCCGGCTCGACGCGGTGAAGCTGGACGGCGCCGGGCCGGTCTATGAGCAGATCCGGCGCGCGATCCGCGATCTGGTGGTCAGCGGGGAATGGCCGCCGGGCACCGGCGTGCCGCCGGAACACGCCTTGATGGAACAGCTCGGCGCCTCGCGGATGACGGTGCATCGCGCGCTCGTGCAACTCGCCCGTGAGGGGCTCATCGTCCGCCGCCGCCGCTCGGGCACCATCGTCGCGAGCCCTCCGGCCAGTCACGCCATGCTCGACATTCTCTCGATCCCGGAGGAGGTGGAGCAACTCGGCCAAGCGTATGCATATGACGTTCTTTCACGCAGCGACGGCCGGCCTGCTCCGGAAGTCGCCGAGCGCTTCGGCCTGAAGCGTTCGGACAAGGTGGCTCATCTCGTCGTGCTGCATCGCGCCGACGGCAAGCCGCATGTGCTGGAAGAGCGCGTCATCCACGCTGCCGCCGTGTCCGGTCTCGCCGAGGAGGATTTCGCGCTGACACCGCCCGGCGACTGGCTGCTCAGGCACAGTCTCTGGTCGCAGGCCGAGCACGCGATCAGCGCCGTCGGGGCGGGAGAGGAAGAGGCTGGCCTGCTCGACATCGCGGTTGGCGAGCCCTGCCTCCTGGTCGAGCGCCGGACCTGGAACCAGTCGAAGCCGGTCACCGCCGTGCGGCTGCTCTATCCCGGCTTTCGCCATCGCTTCGTCGGGCGTTTCGGCCCCTACGGCCAGGTCTGACGCGGCAAGCCAGGCTGCAAAAAAAAAGGCCCGCCGGATCGGCGAGCCTCCCAAGAATTCGCTGGAGCTTCCGTCAGCAGGCGTAACGCACGCGCCGGCCCCACTCGTCGCGGCCGTAGCAAACTTGATCCGGCGTGGCGGCGGAACCGATGATGGCGCCGCTGGCACCGCCGATGGCTGCACCGGCCAAGGCACCGCCGGCCCGGCCCGTCGCGGCGCCGCCGATAAGCGCACCCGCGCCCGCGCCGATAAGAGCGCCAGTACCTGCATTCTGTTCACGCGCGGTGCAGGCGCCCAAGGCGGCTGCAAGACCCACGATGACCATGAACTTCTTCATGCCGACTGTTCTCCTCTTCACAAAACGGCGATGTCGCTCGCACTCCGAAACCCGCCGTGCCGGCAAAGGTTCCGATGCGAAGCGCAACCTCCATTTACATGACGATGGGCCGGAAATGTGGTGCCGGAAGATTGCACAAAAAGGCTCTGAAAAAGCTGGAACCTTTGGCTTCCGCAGGACGTTGAGGAGACGAGTTTCTGGCGCTGCAGCGATGCGCCGCTGACACATGGAGGAACCGACATGGCGATGTCCACCACGCCCACCACCAGCACTGCCAATCCCTTGATTGCAGGGGCCCGCGTTGCCGGAACGGACGTCTACAACGCAGCTGGTGAGCATCTCGGCGAGATCTACGACGTGATGCTCGACAAGCAGACCGGCAAGGTCGCCTACGCCATCATGTCCTTCGGCGGCTTCCTCGGCCTCGGCGAGAAGTACCATCCGATTCCGTGGAGCGTTCTCGATTACGACCCGCAACGCGGCGGCTACGTCGTGCCTCTGACGAAGGAGAAGCTCGAAGCTGCGCCGATGTACGACAGCGAGGGCGAACCCGACTGGGAGGACAAGGCTTACGGCAAGCGTGTCCACGACTATTACGGCACGATGCCCTACTGGATGATGTAGCGGCTGCCAGACGCAGGTCGCGGCGGTTGCTATCCCCCCAGCCGAACCGCCGTGGCGGCGGGATGCGGGCCGAAAGGCCCGCATCTTCTTTTTGAGCCTGGCTTGCGTGTTCTCGCAGGCGGCGAAGGCCTGAAGAGCGCGGGGCTTTTTCTCCAGCGCTTGGGAACCGGAGGGCGCCTTCGCGCGTCTGCTCCGAGAGGGAATTCGACACTCGATGAGCTACCGCGGCATAGCCGCGAGGCAGCCGTCCCTCACATCAGGAGAAAGCGAGATGCGTATCCGTTACGGCTATCGGATCGAGTTGGTTTGCGCGCGTGACATGCCCCTCTTCACATTGCTCGACGTCCATCCCTCACGCCGCCATGACCTGACGATGCCCGACGAGATGCGGGTTAGCGCTTTGGCCGATCCGTCGCTCCCGATCGCTGTCGCACAGCATCTCGACGCCTTCGGCAATATCTGCCGGCGCATGGTGGCGCCTCCCGGCGGCATCCGCCTTGAATCGGAAGGGGTCGTGCACGATTCGGGCGAGCCCGACCGTGTCCATCCGACGGCGCGCGAGGTTGCTCCCTCGCGCCTGCCCGACGAGGCGCTCGTCTATCTGCTCGGCAGCCGCTATTGCGAAACCGACAAGCTCTTCGATCAGGCCTGGTCGCTGTTCGGGCAGGTGGCGCCGGGCTGGCCGCGCGTCCAGGCGATTGTCGACTTCGTCCACAATCACCTGACCTTCGGCTATCATTTCGCTCGCAGCACGCGCACGGCCGCAGAGGCCTTCGAGGAGCGGATCGGCGTCTGCCGCGATTTCGCGCATCTCGCCATCGCCCTGTGCCGCTGCATGAACATCCCGGCACGCTATTGCAATGGCTATCTCGGCGACATCGGCGTGCCGCCTGACCCGGCGCCGATGGACTTCAATGCCTGGTTCGAGGTTTTCCTGGGCGGCCGCTGGTACACCTTCGATGCCCGCCACAACGAGCCGCGCATCGGCCGCATCGTCATCGCCCGCGGACGTGACGCGACCGATACCGCGATGATGTGTTCCTTCGGCATGCATACGCTGCAGCGCTTCGAGGTGATCACCGAAGAAGTCGCGGAGACGCCCATGCCGCTGGCCCCGCCGCAGCCTGCGCAGTTCGACGCGCGCCCGGCGGCGGCGTGAGGCCGGTCTTGCACCGCTGCGGGGTGCACCTATCTTGGGCTCCACATGCGCCATACCGTTGTCGTCAACGCTCGCGCGGGAGCTGTGCTGGAAGCCGGTGCCGATGCTTTTGCAACGCGCATCGAGGCTGCTTTCAAGGCCCATAGCTGCCACGCGGAAGTCAAGCTGGTCCCGCCGCGCGAGATCGGCAGCGCCTTGTCGCTGGCGATCGAAAAAGATAGGACGATACCGGTCCTGGCCGGCGGCGACGGCACCATCAACGGCGCCTTGCCAGTCCTGATTCAGTCGGACCGCCCGGTCGGCATCCTGCCGATGGGAACCGTGAACGTGCTGGGGCGTGACCTCGGCCTGTTCGGCCCGCTCGAACAGCAGGTCGAGGCGCTCTGTCATGGCGAGCCCGTCGCGATGGATGTCGGCCGCGTCAACGATCGGCTGTTCCACTCCATCTCCGGCATGGGGTTCTTCAGCCTGATGGCGCGCGAGCGCGAATATGCCCGCCGCCGCTTCCCCTTCAGCCGGGTTGCTGCCTTCGGTGTCGCCGCGACGCGCTCGATCCTGTTCACGCGCCCGATCACCGTCGAGATTGCCGTCGGCAATCAAAGCCGCGTCGTCGAGGCGGATGCCGTGCTGGTCACCGTCAATCGTTTCAACGGTGCGGAATGGCGGCGCGATTGTCTCGATGGCGGTGTCTTCGAGGTCCATGTCCTGAATGCGGGCGGCCTCTATTCGCGCAGCAAGGCGGCCCTGTCCGTCGCTTCCGGCCTCTGGCGCTCGTCGCGAAATCTCAGTTCCTTCACAGGCAATGCCGTGACGCTTTCCCGGCGCGACAAGCGGCGCGGGCACATCACTTTCGATGGCGAGGTCGAGCGCAAGGTCGGGCCGTTGGCATATGGTTTGCTGCCCAGGGCCTTGACGGTTATCGCCGCTCGCCCGCCCCGCTTCCGGAGTTGAAAGTCGCCATGTCTCAGCCTGGGCACGCTCTGAGCCAGGTGTCTGCCCCCTGGTGGCAGCCGCGCATTCTCGTGCCGGTTGCCGCCGCGCTGGTCTTTGTGACGCTTGCTGCCTTCATCGCCTCGGGTCACAGCTTCGCCTTCGATACCACGCTGGTCCAGCTGTTCCGCGACCCTGCCAATCCCGCCGCTCCGGTCGGGCCGACCTGGTTTCAGGAGGCGGTGCGGGACATGACTGCGCTCGGCAGTTTTGTCGGCCTGTTCTTCATGGCGACGACCGCGACGCTGGCGCTCTGGTTCTGTGGTTATCGGCACCTGGCTGTGGGCCTCGTCGTCAGCCTGCTCGCGGCCCTGCTGGTCAGCAATGGGCTGAAGATCGCGATCGGGCGCCCACGGCCCGACATCGTCGCCCATGCGGCGCTGACCTTCACTGCCAGCTTTCCGAGCGGGCATGCCTTCCTCTCGGCGGTGACGCTGCTGAGCATCGCGGGCTTCGTCGGCCTCGCCTCGCGGCGTGACGACATCAAGCGGCTGTGCGTTTCGCTGGCCTGGGTGATGATCGTGCTGATCGGTCTCAGCCGGGTCTATCTCGGCGTTCACTGGCCGACCGACGTCATCGGCGGCTGGTGTCTCGGCGTTGCCTGGTCGAGCACCGCGATCGCTTGGCTCGGGCGGAGGATGGCGGCCTCCGACACGGCCTGAGGCCGGCTGGCTCGGTCGGCGTCCGGCCTCAGAGCCGGCTCAGCGCATGTCGATAGTGGCGTTGACGCCGAGATCGGGCGTGCGCCCGAGGATCTTCGCCGTCGCCAGCTTGAAGGCGACGACGACGCTGCTCGATGGGCCGTCCCAGATTTCGGCAGAGATCGGTGTCAGCTCCAGCAGCGTCGCGTCGGGATCGTCCGGTCCATTGGGGAACCAGGCGCTCGCCAGCGGGGTCCAGATCTCGCGCAGCTCCTCCCGGCCCGGCACTTCCGAGGCCGAGCAGGAGATGGCGGCGTAGAAGTTCCGGTCCTCAAGGCTGATCGCGAGGGAGACGGAAGGGGAGCGCAGGGCCGCGCCGATAATGCCGGTATGGCGATGGCTGATGAAGAGCAGCCGATGATGGTCGCGGTCGAGATGCCCCGACATCGGCCGGGTCTTGATGGTGTTTTCGGCTAACAGCGAGACCATATAGACGGGGTGCGCGGCCAGCGCGGTCCAAATTCGCTCCTGCACTTCGGTCTCGCGCATCACTTGCTCCAGCTCGCACGATCATCTCATGGCTCGCGCCCGATGAGAACGCAGTCGGCGGCGGAACGTTCCGTCCTCGCGGAACTTTGACCGGGCGTCGGGCGTTGGCAGCGCGCCGCGGTTCCGGCCGCTTCTCCAAGGATGTCTCATGCTCGCTTCGCGCAATCTTCTGGTCGTTCTGGTCGTGGTGCTGGTCGCTGCCCTCGCTGTCACCGGCTATTCGCTCTACCAGGAGAAGAAGCAGCCGGACGGCGTCGAAATCTCGGTCGGCAAGAACGGGCTGTCGATCAAGGAGAAGTGAGGTTGCTGCCGCCGCCTCTCCGGCGATGCGGTCAGCGGATGGCTCCCCGACCGTCGGGCATTGGCCTTCCCGCCCCAAAGGCGCTAACACCCTCCCACGGACCTGTTCGTGGGAGAACGAGATGAACGCGCCCTTCAAGAACCTGATCGCCGGCGAGTGGGCCGGCGGGGCCAATGCCTCGCGCAACATCAATCCCTCCAACACCAACGACGTGGTCGGCGAATACGTCCAGGGCTCGGTCGAGGACCTCAACAGCGCCGTGGCCGCCGCCAAGGCCGCGTCGT
>NZ_JBFRDZ010000007.1:0-273017 GCF_052114025.1 Allobosea sp. RAF48 | reverse complement strand
CTCCGCCGGCGGACGCGGCGGTGTCGGCCGGGCCGCGGGCGGCTGTGCTGGTGCCGGCGCCATGTTCGGGGCGGGGCGCATAGCGGGAGGCGCCTCGCGCGGCACCGGCGGACGCTCCGGCTGCGGACGCGCAGCAGGCGGTTCGGCGCGCGGTTGCGGGGCCGGCATGGCGGGCGGCTGCGGCCGGGGAACAGCCGGGGCGGGCTGCATTTGCGGCGGGCGCGGGGCCTGGGGAGCGCCCGGAGCCGCGGGCCGCTCCGGGCCGCGCTGGCCCGGCTGCCCGCCGGGCGGACGATGCTGCTCCTGCGGCCGCTGACGTGGTCCCCGTCCCGGTTCCTCGTCGCCGGCTGCGGGGGCCTGGGCCAGCCGGTATCCGGCTTCGGCAAAGGCTTGCCCGGCCTGCGAAATGACGAGGGCGGGCAGGACGGTCCCGACCAGCAACCAGCGTTTCGTGCGCATTGCAATTCCCGTTGTTCGTTTCAACGCGTGGGTATCAGGCCGGCCAGGGCCTGAACCCGCGATGAAGCGAAAACGGCGAGAATCGGGCAGCGGTTCCGATCGGACGGGTCAGAGCCCGGCTTCGGCCTTCACATAGGCCGCGATCTCGGCATGGGTCGCAAACCAGCAATCGCCCTTCGCCTTGGCGAGCCGGATCAGCTCCTCGAGTATCCAGAGGCGCGAGCGATAGGTGATGACATGCGGATGCATCGTCAGCAGGAAGAGCCCGCCATCGGCATAGGCGCCCTCGAATTCGCGGCGGAAGATGTCGAAGACCGCCTCCGGCGGCGTATAGGGCCGGAGCGCCTGGAAACGGTTCATGTTGAAATAGACCGCGTCGTCGCGAATCCATTCGACCGGCAGCTCGACCATGCCGGTCGCCTCGCCCTTCTCGACGATCTCATAGGGGTCGTCATCGGCGAACAGCGAGGAATCGTAGAGAAGGCCGAGTTCGCGTTCGACCGAGAGCGTCACCTCCGAGAAATCCCAGGACGGGGTGCGCATGCCGACCGGCCGGACGCCGGTGATCTTCTCCAGCGTATCCGCCGAGCGCAGATGCAGTTCACGCTCGTCGGCCGGGGGAACGGCCGTGTTGACCTCGTGGATCCAGCCGTGAAGGCCGATCTCGTGACCCTCGCCGACGATGCGGCGCTGTTCGTCGGGATAGAGCAGCGCCGTAACGGCCGGCACGAAAAAGCTCGCCGGGATGTCCTGCTTCTTCAAAAGCTCCAGGATGCGCGGCACGCCGACGCGGTTGCCGTATTGCCCCCAGGACAGGCGGCCGACCGACTTGCCGCCGTCGCGTAGCTCGTTGGTCTCATGATCGACGTCGAAGGAGAACGCGATCGCGCAACGGGCGCCGCTCTTCCACCTGGCAGGCTTGAGATTGCGGCCGGCGCGGACGCGCTCGACCTTGCCGCGCCAGACCTCTTCCGGCCATTGCCAGGGCAGGAGTTCGGATTCGGTCATTGCCTTTTCCTCTCTGTCGAAACGCGCCCGGTCATTGCGAGCACGGCGAAGCATTCCAGGAGGACTGGGTTGAACGGTTCAGCCCTGCCGGCCCTGGATTGCCTCGTCGCTTCGCTCCTCGCAATGACGGGGTAATCATCCTCAAGCCACCGGCAGCACCGGCACGGCGGCGAGCAGGCGCTTGGTATAGTCGTGCTGCGGATGGTCGTAGACCGCGCCGGCCGGGCCGCTCTCGACGATCTTGCCGCGATACATGATCGCGACGCGGTCGCAGAGATGGCGGACGACCGAAAGGTCGTGCGAGATGAAGATCAGCGTCAGGTCCAGTTCCTGCCGCAGGCGGATCAGCAGATTGATGATCTGAGCCTGAATGGAAACGTCGAGCGAGGCGACCGGCTCGTCGCAGACGACGACGTCCGGCTGCATCGCGAGCGCCCGCGCGATGGCGACACGCTGGCGCTGGCCGCCCGAGAACTGATGCGGGTAGCGGCCGGCGACGTTCGGATCGAGCCCGACGGCCGCCAGCCATTGCCGGACGTAGTCCTTCGCTTCGCCGCTCTTGACGAGCCCATGCGCCAATGGCCCCTCGGCGATGCTGTCGCCCACGGTCATGCGCGGGTTGAGCGAGGCGAAAGGGTCCTGGAAGATGGTCTGGACGCGCGTTGTGACCTTGTGCGGGTTGTCTCCCGCACTCATCACCGGCGCGCCGTCGATGCGGACGGAACCGCTATCGGGCGCATAGATGCCGGCCGCGACGCGCCCGAGCGTCGACTTGCCGGAGCCGGATTCGCCGACAAGGCCGAGCGCCTCGCCGCGCTTCAGCACCAGCGTGACGTCGTCGACCGCTTGCACCACTGCCGCAGCCTTCGACAGGCCGGCCTTCTGGGCGAGCTTGCGGAAAAGCCCGGGCGTCCCGGCGAAGCGCTTGGCGACATGCTCGATGCGGACGTAATGCAGGGCATCGGCGACGGCAGGCGCAGCCACCTTCGCGGCGCGCGGCGGCGGCGCGACATCGGAGCCGGCGCCTCCGGCCAGCAATTGGCCAGGCTCGGAGCGGGACGGCAGCGCGTCGAGCAGCCCCCGCGTATAAGGGTGCTGCGGATGGGTCAGAACATCGAGCGTCGGCCCGGCCTCGACGATCTTGCCGTGGCGCATGACGCAGACATGGTCGGCAAGCTCGGCGACGACGGCGAGGTCGTGGCTGATCCAGATCAGCGCCGTGCCGAGTTCGGCGACCAGCTCCTTCATCTCCGCGAGGATCTCGGCCTGCACGGAGACGTCGAGCGCGGTCGTCGGCTCGTCGCAGATGATCAGCTTCGGCCGGTGCAGCAGGGCGATCGCGATGGCGACGCGTTGGCGCATGCCGCCGGAGAACTGGTGCGGGTAGAAATCGACCTTGCCCTCGGGATCGGGAATGCGGACCTGCGCCAATGCCGCGACGGCGCGGCGGCGCGCCTCGGCGCCCGAGACCGTCTCATGCGCTTCCAGAGCCAATCGGATTTGCGTCCCGATGGTCAGCATCGGGTTCAGCGTCATCATCGGGTCCTGGAAGACCATCGAGATCTGCTTGCCGCGGATCTTGCGCAAGTCGGAGGGAGCCAAACCGACGAGTTCGCGGCCCTCCAGCTTCACCGAGGAACCGCTTTCGACGCGGCCGGGCGGGTCGATCAACCCGATGATCGAGAAGCCGGTGATGCTCTTGCCCGACCCGGACTCGCCGACGAGCCCCATCACCTCGCCGCGCTTCAGCGCGAAGGAGACGCCGTCGACCGCCTTCACCACGCCGCTGCGGGCGTGAAAATGCGTTGCGAGATTCGCGACCTGAAGGAGCGGGACTTCGGTCATGACTGCCCCCTCCACCGGTATCCCTCAGCCCTCATCCTGAAGCACGCCGCAGGCGCGTCTCCAAGGATGGTCCAGCTCGCGGCGAAAGCGCCCCCTGAAGCATCCTTCGAGACGCCGCTGCGCGGCTCCTCAGGATGAGGGCTCGCATATCCAGGAGGGCCGCTCATCGCTTCAGCCTCGGATTGACCTGATCGCGGATGCGGTCGCCGACGAGGTTGATCGCGACGATCAGCACGATCAACGCGATGCCCGGATAGATCGAGATCCAGTAGCGGCCCGAGAGCATGTACTGGAAGCCGTTCGCTATGAGCATGCCGAGCGAGGGCTCGGTGACCGGCAGGCCGACGCCGAGGAAGGAGAGCGTCGCTTCCAGCGCAATGGCATTCGCCACCTGCACCGTCGCGACCACGATCAGCGGCGGCAGGCAGTTCGGGAAGATGTGGCGCAAGACCACACGCCAGCCGGGCAGCGGCGTCGACAGCACCGCCTCGACATAGTCCTTGCCGCGCTCGGCCGAGGCAGCGCCATGGGCGGTGCGTGCGAAATAGGCGTATTGCGCGGCAGCGAGCGCGGCGATGAGCTGCATCTTGCCCTGGCCCAGCAACGCCGAGAGCACGAGCGCCAGCAGGATCGCCGGGAAGGCGAGCTGGAGATCGATGACGCGCATGATGAAGGCTTCCCAGCGGCCGCCGACATAGGCGGCGCCTATGCCGAGCGAAACGCCGAGGACGAAGGCCAGCGCACCGGCGACGAGCCCCATCTGCAGCGAGATGCGCAAACCGTAGAGGATGGCCGACAGCAGATCGCGGCCCTGCGCGTCGGTGCCGAGCCAATGGGTATAGCCACCTTCACCGACATAGCCCGGCGGACGGCGCGCATCCGACAGCGACAGATTGGCGAGGTCGTAGGGGTCCTGAGGGGCGACGAGCGGCGCCAGCAGCGCGATGCCGATCATCAGCACGACCACGACGAGCGCCGCGACCGCTGTCTTGCTCTCGCGGAATTCGGCCCAGAAGCGGGCGGCGGGAGAGGCGTCCTTCATCTGGCGCCTCCTTTCCTCAGCCTGGGATCGAGCCCGACATAAGCGAGGTCGACGAGGAAGTTGATGGTGATGAAGACGAAGGCGACGAGCATGAGATAGGCGACCATCACCGGCCGATCGAGCGACTGGATGGAGTCGATGATCAGCTTGCCGATGCCGGGCCAGGAGAAGATCGTCTCGGTGACGACGGCGAAGGCGAGCGTCGAGCCGAATTCCAGGCCGAAGACGGTCACCAGCGGAATCGCGATCAGCCTCAGCACATGCCGGCGCAGCACGGTCCATTCGGAGAGGCCGGCGGCGCGGGCGAACTTCACCGTGTCCGACAGCATGGCCTCGCGCGTGCCGGCGCGGGCAAGGCGCGTCATCAGCGCGAGCTTGAAGAAGGCGAGGTTGAGCGCCGGGAGCAGCAAGTGGCTGAGCCCGTTCAGCGTCAGGAAGCTCCACTCGACGCCGAAGATCGAGACCGTCTCGCCGCGCCCGCCCGCCGGCAGCCATTGGAGTTCGACGGCGAAGGCCATGATCAGCACGAGGCCGATCCAGAAGGTCGGCACGGAGAAACCGAGGATCGAGACCGTCATGATCAGCTTCGAGGCGAAGCCATCGGGCTTGTAGCCGGCGTAGATTCCCGCGGGGATGCCGATCAGCGCCGCGCCGCAGACCGCGGCCAGCGTCAGTTCCAGCGTCGCCGGCAGGCGCGACAGGATGAGCTGCATCACCGGCATGCCGAAGACGAAGGAACGGCCGAAATCGCCGTGCAGCACGCGCCCGAGAAAGGTGAGGTATTGCTCCCAGAGCGGCCGGTCAAGCCCGTAATGGGCGATGGTCTGGAGCCTGAGCTCCTGGCTGACATCGGGACCGATCAGCACGTCGATCGGATTGCCGATCGCATAGACGCCGACGAAGACCAGCACCGACATCACGAGCATGACGACGAGCGCCTGCGCCAGCCGGACGGCGACGTGGCCTAGCATGCGTCTCGGCGGTCCCTGCCGCTCTGTCCAGCCCTCATCCTGCGGAGCGCCGCAGGCTTTGTCCGGCTCGCGACAGTGACGCCGCTCCGCGGCTCCTCAGGATGAGGGCTGAGGGAAGTCGGCCTCACGGCCAGTTCTCCACCATCGCCGCACGCGTCTCCTCGACGCCCACCCGCCAGACCTTCAGCATGTCCTCGTCCGGCCGCTGATAAAGGCCGTGGAAGTTGCCGTCGCCGATGATCTCGCGTCGCCTCGCGGGACTCGCGGCCTGGTATTGGGCGGCAATGAAGGGCGGCTTCAGCGTGTCGGGCATCGAGACGCCCGCGAGCCGCGTCCAGGGGAAGTTCTCCATCCAGGAGGCGTGCGACGCCGCCGGGTCGATAGCCTTCACCGCCGCCTGGAATTGCGGCGCCGCCCACCAATTGTGCAACCTGATGCTCGCATCCGGGTGGCGATCGAGCCATTCGGTGGCGAAGTTCAGCGCGGGCGAATTGCCGCCATGGCCGTTGACCAGCACGATCCGCCGGAAGCCAGAGCGATAGAAGCCGTCGAAGATGTCTCCCAGCAGCGCCGCATAGGTGCTGAGCTTCAGCGAGATGCTGCCCGGAAAATCGAGGAAGCCCGGGGTCATGCCATAGGCCAGCACGGGGAAAACGGGGATGCCGAGCGGCTCGGCCGCCTCCTTCGCCACCCGTTCGGACAGGATCACGTCGGTCGCCAGGCTGAGATAGGCGTGCTGCTCGACGCTGCCGAGCGGCAGGACGCAGCGGTCGTCCCGCTTCGCCTGGGCTTCGATCTGCATCCAGTTCATCTCGGCGACCAGCACGGCGCAATCCTTGCTTTGCTTTCACAGGCGGTAGACAGTTCGGTCAGTCCCTGCCCAAACCATCCTTGACTCTGGCATTCCGGAGCGTCAAGTTCCATTTGGAACTAAACGGCAGGGAGACACTGCCATGCGGCGCTCGCCTACCTCTCTTTCGCGCGTTGACCCGGAACGCGAGGCCGCGTTTGGCGCGCTCGATCCGCTGACCGTCACCAAACTCTGGGACAATCCCTGCTGGCTGTCCTTCCGGCTGAACTTCCTTGCCTTCCGCTTCAACGATCCGGTCTATCGCTGGATCGAGACCCGATACGGCCTGGTGCGCCCGGAATTCGTTGCGCTGTATGCCGTGGGGCTGCGCGAGGGCGTCGCTGCCAAGAACATCGTCGCCTCGTCGGGGCTGCCGAAGAACACGCTGTCGCGCGCAGTGCAGAAGCTGCTGCAGAGGCGCCTGCTCAAGCGCGAGACCGACCCCGACGATCTGCGGAGCTACGTGCTGCACCTGACGGCGGCCGGCCGCAAGATCTTCAACGAGACCATGCCGCAGATGGTGCAGCACCAGAGCATGATGCTCTCTCGCCTCAGCGAAGACGAGCAGCAGCAGCTCTGCGCGCTGCTCGACAAGCTCGTCATTGCCTCGCCCACCTGGCCCAACGAACTCGAACACGAGGGGAACTAATCATGAAACCGGCCCGGACCTTCCGCCTCGCGGCCTTCGCCGCGCTACTCGCCACCACCGTCTCGACCGGCGCACTGGCCCAGACCCTGACGATCGGCGTGCGTGCCGGCCCTGAGTCGATCGATCCGCACTTCACCGCCACCGGCACGCATGCCGAGGCGCTGAAGCATGTCTTCGACACGCTGACCTGGTCCGGCGACAAGCTGCAGATCGAGCCGCGGCTCGCCCTGAGCTGGAAGACGCTCGAGCCGACCGTCTGGGAGTTCAAGCTGCGCCCCGGCGTCAAGTTCCATGACGGTTCCGACTTCACCGCCGAGGATGTGAAGTTCTCGATCGAGCGCATCCCGGTCGTGGCCGGACCGAACCCGACGACGATCTACGTCCGGCGGGTCAAGGAGGTGAAGATCGTCGACCCGCTGACGGTTCACATCGTCACGGACGGGCCGGCTCCGAACCTGCCGAACGACTTCATCCGGCTGTTCATCGTCTCGCACAAGGCCGCCGCGGGCCTGACCAAGGACAATGCCAACGAGGCCTTCAACTCCGGCAAGGCGGCTGTTGGCACCGGCCCCTACAAGTTCGTCTCCTGGACGCCGAAGGACCAGATGGTGCTGGATCGCTTCGACGGCTACTGGGGCCCCAAGGAGCCCTGGGCCAAGGTCGTGCGCAAGGAATTGCCGAACGACGCCGCTCGCGTCGCGCAGCTCAAGGCCGGGCAGGTCGACATTATCGTGCGTGCCCCGGCCTCCGACGTGCCGACGCTGAAGCGCGATGCCAAGCTCAACGTCGCGACGGTCGAAAGCGTCTACCTCTTCAACATGGAGCTCGACATGCGGGACAAGTCCCCGCAGATCAGCGCCAAGGACGGCTCGCCGCTGCCGAAGAACCCGCTGCAGGACGTCAGGGTGCGCGAGGCGATCGACCTTGCCATCGACCGGCCGGCGCTGGCCGAGATCGCGATGGAAGGCCTCGGTTCGCCGGCCAACCAATTGGTGACGCCGACCATCGCCGGCTTCAACAAGAGCCTGCCGGCGCTCAAGCCCGACATCGCCAAGGCCAAGAAGCTGATGGAGGAGGCCGGCTATCCCAGCGGCTTCAAGATCACCTTCTCCTTCACCAATGACCGCCTGCCCGGCGACCGGCAGGTCGGCACCTCGATCGCCCAGATGCTGGCGCGCATCGGCGTCGAGGTGAACGCCAACGCCCAGCCGGGCGCCGTGTTCTTCCCAGCCCGCCTGCGCGGCGACTTCTCGATGTCGATGTCAGGCTGGGGCACGCTGACGGGCGAGGCCAACTACACGCTGTCCTCACTGGTGCATTCGAACGACCCGGCCAAGAAGCTCGGCGCCTTCAATGTCCAGAACTACGCGAATCCTCAGGTCGACAAGCTGATCGAGGACGCTGCTGTCGAGATGGACGAGGCCAAGCGCAACCAGATGCTGGCCGATGTCTCGGCCATCGTCGCCAAGGACCGGCCGCGCCTGCCGATCACCGCCGTCGGCTCGGCCTGGGCGATGCAGAAGGACAAGGTGACGATCAGCCCGCGCGTCGACGAGGACACGCTGGCGATGGACATCAAGCCCGCCAAGAAGTAACGCGACCACCTTCGCGTCATGGTCGGGCTTGTCCCGACCATCCACGTCTTCGCTGGGCGAGGGTCGTGTTCAAGACGTGGATGCTCGCCACAAGGGCGAGCATGACGGGCGACTCCTCGAAACGACGACTGATCGGAATACGAACATGACCCTCGCGCTTGCCATTCATGGCGGCTGCGGCACGTTGCCCAAGGCCGAGATGACCGAAGCCGAATGGGCGCAGGCCCGCGCCGACCTCGCCGCTGCGCTCAGGGCCGGCTGGAGGATCCTGAGCAAGGGCGGCCCCGCCGTCGATGCGGTCGAGGCCGCGGTGCGGGTGATGGAGGACTCCCCGCATTTCAACGCCGGCCATGGCGCCGCCTTCAACACCGATGGCGAGCATGAGCTCGACGCCTCGATCATGGACGGATCGACGCTTGCGGCCGGCGCTGTCTGCGGCGCCAAGCGCATCCGCAACCCGATCACGGCCGCCAAGGCCTTGATGCTGCGCGGCGACCCGCTGCTGCTCGCCGGCCCCGCGGCCGATGATTTCGCCGAGCATGAGGGCGTCGATACCGTCGCGAACGAGTATTTCTCGACCGAGCGCCGGCGCAAGAACCTCGCCTCGATGAAGCTGCGCGAGATCGTCGGCACCGCCGCCGAGGCGAGCGAGGCCGAGAAGCACGGCACGGTCGGCGCCGTCGCCTGTGACGCGCAGGGCCATCTCGCCGCCGCGACCTCGACCGGCGGCTACACCAACAAGCCGGTCGGGCGCGTCGGCGATTCCCCGATCATCGGCGCCGGCACCTATGCCCGCGACGGGCGCTGCGCCGTCTCCGGCACCGGCAAGGGCGAGTATTTCATCCGCTACTGCGTCGGCCACGAGATCGCATCGCTGATCGCCTATAAGGGCCTCTCGCTGCAGGCCGCGACGGACGCGGTTCTTGCGGAACTCTCCGAGCACAAGATCGGAGCCGGGCTGGTGGCGGTCGGGGCCGATGGCGCGATCGTCGCGCCCTACAACACCGAAGGCATGTATCGGGGCTGGGTGACGGCGGATGGACTCGTCCATGTCGCCACGCACGACCATGTCGAGTTGGTGGGGCAGGCGTGATGCCAGTTTCGTCTTCCACAGCCCTCATCCTGAGGAGCCGCGCAGCGGCGTCTCGAAGGATGTTTCAGGAGGCGCGGGAGACATCTGGAACATCCTTCGAGACGCAAGCCTTTGGGCTTGCTCCTCAGGATGAGGGCTGCGTGATGCAAAGGCTTCTATCGTGACCGCTGAACCCATCCTGATCTGGGGCGCCGGCGCCATCGGCGGCACGCTCGGCGCCTATTGGGCGCGGGCCGGCGTGCCGGTTCTGCTCGTCGACATCGTCCCCGAGCATGTCGAAGCCTGCCGGACCAAGGGGCTCGCCATTTCCGGGCCGGTCGAGGAATTCACGCAAGTCGTGCCGGCCGCGACGCCAGCCGAATTGACCGGCCGCTACAGCCGCATCGTCCTTGCCGTGAAGGCCGGCGCGACGGAGGCTGCGCTCGACGCGCTCAAGCCGCATCTGGCCGAGGACGGCTTCGTGCTCTCCGCGCAGAACGGGCTCAACGAGCTCGCCATCGCCAAGGCAGTCGGCGAACGGCGCACCATGGGCTGCTTCGTCAATTTCGGCGCCGATTGGCTCGGGCCGGGCGAGATTCTCTACGGCAACCGCGGCGCGACGGTCGTCGGCGAGCTCGACGGGTCGATCAGCGAACGCGCGTCCGAGATGCATCGGCTGATGAAGCTGTTCGAGCCCGACGCGATCCTGACCGACAACATCTTCGGCTATCTCTGGGGCAAGCTCGCCTATGGCGCGATGCTGTTCGGGACGGCGCTGACCGACGATTCGATGTCGGCGAATTTTGCGGACCCGGAACGGCTTCCGGTCTGGCTGGCGCTCGGCCGGGAAGTCGGCGCGGTCGCGGCCAAGCGCGGCGTGACCTCCCTCGGTTTCGGCGATTTTGACCCGATGGTCTTCGCGCCCGGCCGGCCGGAAGGTCCGCAGATCGAGACCATTCGCTGGCTCGCCCGCTACACCGCGCAGACGGCCAAGACCCATTCGGGCATCTGGCGCGATCTCGCGGTGCGCAAGCGCAAGACCGAGGTCGACCCGCAGATCGGCGTCATCGCGACACTCGGCCGCGAGGTCGGCATCGCGACGACCGCGATCGAGACGCTGGTTTCGCTCATCCACGACATCGAGGACGGCCGCCGCCCGATGGCCTTCGAGACGCTGAAAGTATTGATCGACCGATGCAGATCCGCTTCGACGGCCGCGTAGCCCTCGTCACCGGCGCAGCCCAGGGCATCGGGCGCGCAATCGCCGCCGCCCTGGCCGAGGCAGGCGCACGCGTCCACCTTGCCGACATCGATACCGGCGGCGTGCAGGCGGCGGCGCGGGAAATCGGCGCGACGGGGCATGGCGTCGATCTCGGTACGCCCGAGGCAGCGCAGACGCTGGTGCGCGACATCGTCGCGATGGAAGGTCGGCTCGAACTCCTCGTCCATGCCGCCGGCGGCGTGCGCGGACAGGTCGGCAGACCGATCGAGGCAATTTCAGAAGAAGACTGGCGGGTGATCTTCGCGGCCAATGTCGATGCCGCCTTCTTCCTCGCGCAGGCGGCAGCGCCCGCGATGAAGCAAGGCGCCTACGGCCGGATCGTCACGATCTCGTCTGGCGCAGGATTACGGCCTAGCCTCACCGGCATCCAGGCCTATGCCAGCGCCAAGCACGCACTCGTCGGGCTGACGAAGCAGCTCGCCTGGGAATTCGGCCCGCATGGCATCACGGTGAACTCGGTGGCGCCGGGCTTCGTGCGCTCAAACCCCGCAACCGAGCGACAGTGGCAGAGCTATGGGCCGGAAGGGCAGAAGCGCCTCGTCGAGAGCATCCACACCCGCCGCCTCGGCACGCCCGAGGATATCGCCAACGCCACGCTGTTCTTCCTGAGCGAACAGGCAGGCTGGATCAGCGGGCAGGTGCTCTCGGTGGATGGCGGACGGTCATAGAGGCGGCTGGAGCGCGCCGTCATGCTCGGGCTTGACCCGAGCATCTCGTCCCGAAGGAGGCTCCAGCGCCTTGTTCTGCGTGAGATGCTCGGGTCGAGCCCGAGCATGACGAGCGTTTGTGGCGTCAGCCGCAGTTCATCTTGTCGGCCGGCTGGTCGGCGCCGACCATCCAGTTGGTGCCGAAGCGATCGACAAGCATGCCGAAGCGCGGCGACCAGAAGGTCTCGGCCATCGGCATGGTGATCTTGGCGCCGCCTTCGGAGAGACCCGCGAAGATGCGCTCGGCCTCCTCGGGAGTCTTCACGCCGACGCTGACAGAGACCGAACGCATCGGCCCGTCCGAGCGATCCGGCGGCGCGTCGGAGGCCATCAGCATCTGCCCGTCGACCTCGAGGCAGGCATGCAGGATCTTGTCGCGCCATTCGGGGGCGACATGCTCCTCGGCCGGCGTGCCCTTGTGGTCCATCATGGCCAGCATCTTGCCGCCCAGCACCTTCTCGTAATGGGTGAAGGCCTCGCGACAGTTGCCTCCGAACATCAGGTAAGTCGACAGTTTCATTGTGTTTCCTCCTCGCTGGGGTGATGGCGGGTGCGGAGGGCGGCTCAGGCGGGGCGCTCGGCCGCTGCCTTCATCGCCGTCAGGCCGGATTCGAAATCGCCGCCGACCATGCGGTCCATATCCATGAAGACATGCATGATCTTGCCGATGAATGGCGTCGGGCCGGTCATGGTCCAGGTCACGACCGTCGCAGGGCCCTGCGGCGTCAGCGCGAAGGCGACGTCATTATGGGCCTCGAACGGCTTGACGAAATCGAGCTTGAGCGCGACCCGGCTCGGCGCGTTGGCTTCCATGATGCGCATGCTGCCTTCGCCGACATTCTTGTCGCCGGCCCAGGCATAGGTCGAACCCACGCCGGTGTCAGTGCCGCCATAGGTCCGCTTCATCGCCGGATCCTTCTTCTCCCAGGGCGACCAGGCGCTCCAGGCCTTGAAATCGGCGATCAGGGCATAGACACGCTCCGGCGGCGCCTTGATCGTGGCGGTGCGCGTGACCTGGAAGGTGTCCGGCTTGCGGGCCGCGAGGATCAGCACGATGGCGATCCCGAGCACGACAACGCCGAGCAGGCTGAGGAGAACAGTCTTGAGCATGGGTCATCACCTGCGGAAAAGCTGAAGGGAATATTGGCGTCTCAAACGCCCGATTCATCGGGGGGTTTCACCTTGATCTGGCGCAGCATCTCGTCCAGCCGGCCCAGGCTCTGGTCCCAGAAGCGGCTGTAATGCTCCAGCCATTCCGAGACGTCCTGCAAGGGGCCGGGGTCGAGCCGGCAGGGTCGCCACTGGGCTTCCCGCCCCCGCGTGATCAGCCCCGCGCGCTCCAGCACCTTCAGGTGCTTCGAGACCGCGGGGAGGCTCATCGCGAAGGGCTCAGCCAACTCCTTCACGGAGGTCTCGCCTTGCGACAGCCGGGCCAGAATGGCGCGGCGCGTCGGATCGGCGAGGGCGGCGAAAGTCAGGCTGAGCGGGTCCGTCGACATCGAATGAAACCGATCAGTTAATTAACTAGTAGGTTTGGTATCGTCATCCCCCTACCTTGTCAACCGCGTTCCGAGCAGATTGTCGTGAACCACCGCCGGTTGTTGTCAGGAGCAAGGACACGCGGATAGCCCTCTTTGCTTCGAGGCAATTTCTTCACGCGAACCGGTGTCCACTTCGCTCGAAAATGCTCTAGAACCGATAGACGAGGAGGACGCACCCGCTCATGAGCTTCGAGACCGCAGCGACACCCGAAGCCGCCATCGACCGGCTCGAGCAGCTCTATGACGAAGCCCGCTCGGCGCTGCGCGGCGACCTGCAGCACTTCTTCGATACCGGAAAGGCACCGACCCCGGAGGATCGGGAGCGCTACCGCTACCCCATGCTGCGCGTGACCTACGAACCGTCGAAGCTCCCGGCCGCCACGCGGCGCGGCTATGCCAAATTCGCGGCGCCGGGCATCTATTCGACCACGGTGACGCAGCCGGCCGAATTCCGGGCCTATCTGCTCGACCAGCTCCGGCCGCTCGTCGCCGAATACGGCGCGACGATCGAGACCGGGGTCAGCACGCAGGAAATCCCCTACCCCTATGCGCTGGAAGGCGGCGACGAGCTCGGACGCGGCAAGATCACGCCCGCCGAACTCGCACGGCATTTCCCAACGCCACTGCTCGCGCTGGTCGGCGATGAGATTGCCGATGGCACCTATGACCTGATCGAGGGCGAGCCGCGCCCGCTCTCATTGTTCGACGCGGTCAGGGTCGACTATTCGCTGCGGCGCCTGGTCCACTACACCGGCACCGATTGGCGGGCCGTGCAGCCCTGGGTGCTGCTGACGAACTATCACCGCTATGTCGACCAGTTCGTCCGGCTTGGGCTCGCCGAGATCGAGGCCGGCACGGCCGAGGCACTGGTCGCGCCGGGCGGCATCCGCATCGGCCGCGACGGCATCGACGTCTCGGCGGCGGAACGCGTGATGTCCGCGCCCTGGCACCGCTTCCAGATGCCGGCCTATCACCTGATCCGGAAGACCGGCGAGGGCGTGACGCTGGTCAATATCGGCGTCGGCCCTTCCAATGCGAAGAACATCACCGACCATCTGGCAGTGCTGAGGCCGAATTGCTGGCTGATGGTCGGCCATTGCGGCGGCCTGCGCCAGACCCAGATCATCGGCGACTACGTCCTCGCGCATGCCTATCTCAGGCAGGACCATATCCTCGACGAGCTGGTACCGCCGGAGATTCCGATCCCGGCGCTGGCCGAGGTCCAGGTCGCGCTGCAGCAGGCCGCCGCCGAGATCACCGGCGAGAAGGGCGACCGGCTGAAGCAAAGGCTGCGCACCGGCACGGTCGTGACCCAGGACGACCGCAACTGGGAACTGCAATGGACCAAGGAACGGCGGCGCATCAATCTCTCGCGCGCCATCGCGGTCGACATGGAATCCGGCACCATCGCCGCGCAGGGCTACCGGCTGCGCGTGCCCTATGGCACGCTGCTCTGCGTCTCCGACAAGCCGCTCCATGGCGAGATCAAGCTGCCGGGCGCCGCCAACGCCTTCTATGAACGCGCCGTCGGCGAGCATCTGCGGATCGGGCTCGCCGCGCTGGAGAAGCTGAAGGAGGCGGGCTCGGCGATCCATTCGCGCAAGCTGCGCAGCTTCGACGAGCCTCCGTTCCGGTAAGGCGTCGGCCCGGAAAGGGCGTCATGCTCGGGCTTGACCCGAGCATCTCTGGACCAGAAGGCCCCCATCCGGCAAAGACGCCCTGTCCGGCAAGATTCCCGGGTCGCCGCTGCGCGGCGCCCGAGAATGACGGGCCGGCCTCAGCCGAACACGCCATAGGCGATCAGCGCCGCGATCACCCAGAGTGCGGCGGTGCCCCAGCGATTGCGCTGCGCCTCGGCGCGCCCGATCGCCTCGATGCTGCGCTCGTCGAGGACGAAGCCGTTGCGCGAGGCGTCCTCCAGCTGGCCGAGCACACGCTCGGCGCGGACGACCGTGTCCGGGAGCGCGGCCAGCGAACCGAGCAGCGAGCGGGCACCGCGCCCGGCCTCCTCCAGCTTGCCGATCGGCCCGAGATTATGCGTGATCCAGCTGCGGACGACCGGATCGGCCGTGCCCCACATGTCGAGATGCGGATCGAGCGAGCGCGCCACGCCCTCGACCACCACCATGGTCTTCTGCAGCATGACGAGCTCGGTGCGGGTCGCCATGTCGAACATGCCGGTGATCTCGAAAAGCAGCGTCAGCACCTTGGCCATCGAGATCTGGTCGGCACGCTTGTCGTGGATCGGCTCGCCGACGGCACGGATCGCCTGGGCGAAATCCTCGACGTCGTGATGGGAGGGAACGTAGCCGGCTTCGAAATGAACCTCCGCCACGCGGCGATAGTCGCGCGTGATGAAGCCGAGCAGGATCTCGGCCAGAAAGCGCCGCTCCTTCAAGCCCAGCCGGCCCATGATGCCGCCATCGACCGCGACGAGCCGCCCCTCGACATCGACGAAGAGGTTTCCGGGATGCATGTCGGCATGGAAGAAGCCGTCACGGATCGCATGCTTCAGGAAGGACTGGATGATGTTGCGCGCGAGCTCCGGCAGGTCGTGGCCGGCAGCGCGCAGGCCGTCGACATCGGAGAGGCGCACGCCGTCGATCCATTCGTCGACCAGCATCTCGCGCGCCGTCAGCTGCCAGTCCGGCTCCGGCACGCGGAAATCGGCGTCCTCCTTGGTATTCTCGGCGAATTCGGACAGGGCGGCCGCTTCCAGCCGCAAATCCATCTCCATCGTGACCGAGCGCGCCAGCGTCTCGACCACGCCGGTGAAGCGCAGGCGGCGCGCCTCGGCCGAACGCGCCTCGGCCTGTTCGGCGCCGAAGCGCATCGCCGCGAGGTCGCGGTTGAAGCGATCACGGATACCGGGGCGCAGGATCTTGACCGCGACCTCGCGCCCGTCCTTCAGCCGGGCGCGGTGGACCTGTGCGATCGAGGCGGCGGCGACCGGCTCGCTGAACTCGACGAAGATCTCTTCCAGCTTCTCGTCATGCGCGGCTTCGACGATGGCGCGCGCCTCCGCCATCGGGAAGGCCGGCATGCGATCCTGCAGGGCCGAAAGATCCTCCGCGATCTTCATGCCGACGACATCAGGCCGCGTCGCCAGGAACTGGCCGAACTTGACATAGGACGGGCCGAGCCGGGTCAGAGCCGCCGCGAGCCTCGTCGCCGAGGACCCGGCACCGCGTCGCTCGATCAGCCGACCGACGCGGATCAGACCCCGCGCCAGCGGCGGCAGCACCGAGGGGTCGACCAGCGCGAGCGCGCCCTCGCGGGCCAGCACGAAGCCGACGCGCGCGCCGCGCAGGAGGTGGAAGGAGGAAGAGATCATGCGGTTCCAGCCGTCATGCTCGGGCCTGACCCGAGCATCTCAGGAAGGGTGCCTTTTCCGGCACGAGATGCCCGGGTCAAGCCCGGGCATGACGCAAAACAATCCATCACAGCTTCCAGCCGGAATGCAGCGCCACGACCCCGCCCGTCATCGGCGTGAACTTCGCCCGACGGAAGCCGGCGTCCTCGATCATGTTCGCGAAGGCCTGCGGCTTCGGGAACTTGCGGATGGATTCGACGAGATACTGGTAGGGCTCGGCTTCGCCGGTGACCATACGGCCCATCGGCGGAATGACCTTGAAGGAATAGGTCTCGTAGATCTTGTCGAGCAGCGGCACGTCGACATGGCTGAATTCGAGGCAGAGGAAGCGCCCGCCGCGCTTCAGCACGCGATAGGCCTCGGCCAGTGCCTTGTCGATGCGCGGCACGTTACGGATGCCGAAGGCGATGGTGTAGCAGTCGAAATGGTTGTCCGGCAGACCGAGCTCCTCGGCATTGCCCTGGACGAAGCGAATGCGGTCGTCATCCGGGAAGCGCTTGTCGGCCCGCTCGCGCCCGACACGCAGCATGTCGGCATTGATGTCGAGCACGGTGACGTCGGTCTGCGGGCCGCCGGCCTCCAGCACGGAAAAGGCGACGTCGCCCGTCCCGCCCGCCACGTCGAGATGGTGGAAAGGCCGGTCCTTGGCCGGATTGATCGCGGTCAGCAGGGCGCTTTTCCAGGCCCGGTGCAACCCGCCCGACATCAGGTCGTTCATCAGGTCGTAGCGATTGGCGACCTTGTGGAAGACGTCGTCGACTTTCGCCTGCTTCTCGGTGAGCTTCACCGTCTCGAAGCCGAAATGGGTGGTGTCGGAGGCTGCTGTCACGTTCGGGCGGACCTTTTGCGGGCGGACCTTGTATTCGGCTGAGGCGATGAATAGCCAAAGGCAGCGGGCTTGTCGCGGCCCGTCTCGACGCAGGCTTTACGAAGGTCTTGATCCATGCCCGAGCTACCCGAGGTCGAAACCGTCCGGCGCGGGCTGGAGCCCGCCATGCTGGGCGAACGCTTCGCGCGCGTCGAGCAGCGCCGGCCCGATCTGCGCTTTCCGTTGCCTGACGGCTTTTCCGAGCGGCTGACCGGCCGACGCATCGAGGCGCTGTCGCGCCGGGCAAAATATCTGATCGCCGATCTCGACGATGGCGAGGCCCTGATCATGCATCTGGGCATGAGCGGGCGCTTCATCGTCGAGGCTCCCGGCACACCGCCGACCGAGCCCGGCGCCTACTATAATGAGATCGGCCGGCATCTGATCCACGACCATGTCGTGTTCGAGATGGGGTCGGGCGCGCGCGTCACCTATAACGACGTGCGCCGCTTCGGCTTCATGGACCTCGTGCCGCGCGCCGAGCTCGCCGCCTCCAGGCATTTCGCCGGGATGGGCATCGAACCGCTCGGCAACGAACTCTCCGGCGAGACGCTGGCGAAGCTGTTCACGGGCAAGATCGCCCCGCTCAAGGCTGCACTGCTCGACCAGCGGCTCGTGGCGGGTCTCGGCAATATCTATGTCTGCGAGGCGCTGTTCCGTGCCGGGCTACATCCGGAAGCCGAGGCAGGCACGATCGCGACGCCGACCGGCCGGCCACGGCAGACAGCGCATGAACTGGCGCGCATCATCCGCGAGGTGCTGGAGGAGGCGGTCGCGGCCGGCGGCTCGACCTTGCGCGACTTCGCCCATGCCGACGGCTCGCTCGGCTATTTCCAGCATCGTTTCCGCGTCTACGACCGCGAGGGCGACGTCTGCGTCACACCGGGCTGCGGCGGGCTGGTGAAGCGGCTGGTCCAGTCGGGCCGCTCGACCTTCTATTGCGAGAGCTGCCAGCCACGGCGGTAGGGACACGCGTCATTCTCGGGCTGGACCCGAGAATCTCTAGACGGAGGTGACACCGGAGCCTCTCCTGCATGAGATGCTCGGGTCAGGCCTGAGCATGACGTGCCTTTGGTCCCAGGCGCGGATGCGCGCAACGCGCATGGACTTGAACCTTCCCGGCCCGCTAAAGCTGCACCGACAGCATCATCGGGGAGGCCGCCATGGCTTATGAGACCATTCTCGTCGAGACGAAGGGCAAGGTCGGGCAGATCACCCTCAACCGGCCGCAGGCTCTGAACGCCCTCAACGGCCAGCTCATCGGCGAGATCAATCAAGCGCTCGACGGCTTCGAGAAGGACGCCGGCATCGGCTGCATCGTCATCACCGGTTCGGAGAAGGCTTTTGCGGCCGGCGCCGACATCAAGGAAATGCAGAGCCGCACCTTCCCCGCCACCTATCTCGACGACAAATTCGAGGATTGGGACCGGATCGGCCAGCGCCGCAAGCCGATCATCGCCGCGGTGGCAGGCTTCGCGCTCGGCGGCGGCTGCGAGCTCGCCATGATGTGCGACTTCATCATCGCAGCCGACAACGCGAAATTCGGCCAGCCCGAAATCAATCTCGGCGTCATCCCGGGTGCGGGCGGCACGCAGCGCCTGACCAAGGCAGTCGGCAAGGCAAAGGCCATGGACCTGATCCTCACCGGCCGGATGATGGACGCGCAGGAGGCAGAGCGCTCCGGCCTCGTCGCCCGCATCGTGCCGCTCGCCGATCTGCAGGCGGAGGCGCTGAAGGCGGCAGAGGCGATCGCGGCGAAGTCGCTGCCGTCCGTGCTGATGGCGAAGGAATCGGTCAATCGCGCCTTCGAGGTGACGCTTCAGGAAGGACTGCGCTTCGAGCGCCGCGTCTTCTCCTCGCTCTTCGCCACCGCCGACCAGCAGGAAGGCATGTCCGCCTTCGCCGAGAAGCGCAAGCCGGACTTCAAGAACGCCTGACGCCGGCGCCTCGACCGCGCGGGTCCTCATCCTGAGGAGCCGCGTGAGCGGCGTCTCGAAGCATGCTCGTCGCGCCTTCCGGAACCATATGAGACATCCCGAGGCGCCATTTCCGATGAAATGGCGCCTCGGGATGAGGGCTCGGACAAGGCGGAAGGCTTGCGGCGATGCGACCGATCACTCCCGCGCATGGCCGGGACGTCGATCTTTGACTTGAACCCGGCCCCGCCCTGCTGACACGATGCGCCATCATCAGCAGGACGAAGACCATGAACGCCACAGCCCGCATCGCCGCCCCCGAGGGTCTGACGCTTCCGACCTATGCCGATGTCGAGCGCGCCGCCGAGCGCCTGAAAGGTGTCGCGCATCATACGCCCGCGATGAGCTCGGCGACGGCCAATCGGCGCACCGGGGCGAGCCTCGTCTTCAAGCCGGAGAACCTGCAGCGCATGGGCGCCTTCAAGTTCCGCGGCGGCTACAACGCCATTTCCGCGCTCTCCCCCGAGCAGAAGAAGGCGGGCGTGCTCACCTTCTCCTCAGGCAACCACGCCCAGGCCATCGCCTATGCAGGCAAGTTGCTGGGCGTCCCGACCACCATCATCATGCCGGAAGACGCGCCGAAGGCTAAGGTCGAGGCGACGCAGGGCTATGGCGGCGAGGTCGTCCGCTACGACCGCTACACCCAGGACCGGCTGGAGATCGGCAACCGCATCGCCACCGAGCGCGGGCTGACGCTGATCCCGCCTTATGACCATGCCGATGTCATCGCCGGCCAGGGCACGGCGACCAAGGAGCTGATCGAGGATGCCGGCCCGTTCGACATCCTGATCGTGCCACTCGGCGGCGGCGGGCTTCTCGCCGGGGCAGCCCTGGCGGCCAAGGCGCTCAATCCCAATTGCCGCATCTTCGGCGTCGAGCCCGAGGCCGGCAATGACGGCCAGCAGTCGCTGCGCTCCGGCAAGATCGTCAAGATCGGTGTGCCGAAGACCATCGCCGACGGCGCGCAGACCGCATTCCTGGGCGATCTCACCTTCCCGATCATCCAGGCGCTGGTCGAGGACATAGTCACCGTCGGCGACGCCGAGCTCATCGAGACCATGCGCTTCTTCGCCGAGCGGATGAAGCTCGTGGTCGAGCCGACCGGCTGTCTCGCCGCAGCGGCGGCGCTGACCGGCAAGATACCGGTCGAGGGCCAGCGCGTCGGCGTCATCATCAGCGGCGGCAACGTCGATCTGGCGAGCTTCGCCCGCTTCATCGCCCCGTCCGCGTGAGGATAGCGGCGCGAAATCGATTCCGGCGTTGACGGCGGGGTCGCAAGCGATTATAGCCCCACCACTCGCGGCGGCCCGCGCATGCTCGGCCGCCGCTCACGTTTTTCCACCAAGGGTGCGGCCAGACCCGCCGGCAATAATGCCAGGCGCCTGACCGCGATGAAGACGAGGACGTTTCGATGGCCAATACGACGTCGGCCAAGAAGGCTACGCGCAAGATCGCGCGGCGCACCGAGGTCAACAAGACTCGCCGCTCGCGGATGCGCACCTTCCTGCGCAAGGTCGAGGAGGCGATCGCCTCTGGCGACAAGTCTGCCGCGGCCGAGGCCCTGAAGGCCGCCCAGCCCGAGATCATGCGCGCTGCGCAGAAGGGCGTGGTTCACAAGAACACCGCCTCGCGCAAGGTTTCCCGCCTCGCTCACCGCATCGGCGCGCTGGCTTCCTGAGCCTGAAGATCCGTCCGTTTCGACGGCGAAAAGCCCGGCCTCGCGGCCGGGCTTTTTCGTTGGCTAAGGCCCCTCCTGTGGCGACTCGGCCACAGGCTCCAACGGAACAAAAAAAGCCTGCCCGCAAGGCATTTCCGCAGGCTTTCCACGGGTTTGCAGACTTGACTCTGAAGCGCGCTTCAGGGCGAAAAACCGACCCTCGCAGCTGACTCCGTCGCTCACAAAAAGACCTGCATTATCATCATCTTAGTGGGCAAAGGATTTTGGCGAGCGGAATCACGGCGACTCTGCGGCAGCCTTTTCGAAAGCCGTGAAAAAAAGATTCGCGGCGCGCAGGGGGGCCGGGCATCAAGAAAATCTTAAGTTCCCCAACCAATTGCAGGGCGCAGCCTCGCTTTGGCGGGGCCACCTCGCAGGCCAAGTCTTCGAAGCCGGCTGAAAGGGATGTTGCAGCCCGTCGAGAGCGCCTTGTAAGGTCCCTTCATCGCCCGGCGGACAGCAATGACCGCCAGGCGCTTTCCAGAGATGATAAGCGTTTTGGCTCGCGACCACGGAGGTTGGAGGATGTAGCTCCTTTGTCTTTTAGTGTTGAGATAAAGGGCGGCATCGTCCCTCGACGAGCCTTCCAAGCGTAATCGACAAAGCATGGATCGGAACCTGCGGGCGACAAAGCGCCCGACAGGACGGGATCCTTTTTTAACCCGGACAACAGTGCCAAGAACGCGGCCGCCCTGCGGCCGCCGTTCCGAAGGCGCGTGCATTTTAAAGATTGGGGCCATTGATGTTCGAGCGACAGGAACTCGGTGATACGGTCGATACAGCGTCTGTGGTGGTGATCGCGGCTGAGGACACCGCTGGGGTTCAGCTGGAAGAGGTTTCGGTCCAGGAGGCCTGGGAGCGCGTCCGCAGGCGCCTGCGCGCCGAACTTGGCGAAGACGTCTTCTCCAGCTGGTTCGGCCGGCTCGAGCTCGCCGGCATTGTCGAGGGCGTGGCCTATCTCACGGTCCCGACCCGCTTCCTGAAGAGCTGGCTCGAGGCGCATTATGCCGAGCGCCTGCGGGTGAACTGCATGGCGGAGCTGCCGGCACCGGCCGGCGTGCTGCTCTCGGTCCGCACCGTCTCGCGCGAAACCACGGTTGCACCGCGCGTCGAGGCCGCCCTGCGCGCCCGGCCTGCCGCGACGCCCGCCCCCGTCGCGACTGAAGCCGCCCGGCCGGCTGTCGCAGGCGGCGCCCAGCCTTGCGAATCCGATCTGGTCGACGCCTGCGGCACGGCGCTCGACAAGCGCATGAGCTTCCAGAGCTTCGTTGTCGGCAAGTCGAACCAGCTCGCCTTCGCGGCGGCGGAGCGCATCGCCGGAGCGCCGGCGGGCCAGAGCCCCTATAACCCGCTGTATCTCCATGCCGGCGTCGGCCTCGGCAAGACGCATCTGCTGCAGGCAGTCGCTCAGGAAGCGCGCCGCCAGGGCAAGCGCGTCGCCTATTTCACCGCCGACCGCTTCATGTACGGCTTCGTCGCGGCGCTGAAGTCGCAGACCGCTCTCGCCTTCAAGGAGAAGCTGCGCGGCATCGATCTGCTCATCGTCGACGACGTGCAGTTCATCCAGGGCAAGTCGATCCAGCAGGAGTTCGGCCACACGATCAACGCGCTGCTCGACGCCGGCAAGCAGATCGTCGTCGCCGGCGACCGGCTCGCCGGCGAGCTGGAGGCGCTCGACGAGCGCATCCGCTCCCGGCTCGGCGGCGGCCTCGTCGTCGAGGTCGGCGAGCTCGACGAGGCGCTGCGCGTCAAGATCCTGGCGACCCGCATGGACGCGCTGCAGGGCGCCCATCCGAACTTCCAGGTCGGCCCGGACGTCGTCGCCTATGTCGCCCGCGTCGTCGCGACCAATGGCCGTGACCTCGACGGCGCGGCCAACCGGCTGCTCGCTCATGCGACGCTGTCGGGCCAGCTCGTGACGCTGGAGACGGCCGAGTCCGCGATCCGCGACCTCGTGCGGACGCGCGAGCCGCGCCGCGTCAAGATCGAGGACATCCAGAAGCTCGTCGCGACACGCTACAATGTCAGCCGCGCGGATATCCTTTCGGAGCGCCGCACCGCGGCGGTGGTGAAGCCGCGCCAGATCGCGATGTATCTGTCGAAGGCGCTGACGCCGCGCTCGCTGCCCGAGATCGGCCGCCGTTTCGGCGGGCGCGATCACACCACCGTGCTGCACGCGGTGCGCAAGATCGAGAAGGCGATCAGCGAGGACCGCTCGCTGCATGACGAGGTCGATCTCCTGAAGCGCATGCTGCAGGAGTGAGCCCGGCGCGATCGCTCGCACCTGCTCTGCCAAATGGTTGTGGTTCCCGGCGCGCGCGGCCCTTGCGCGCGTCGCTGCCGTCCTGCAATGTCGCTGGCCATTCATTCGGCCCTTGCATCCGTGCGAGGGCAGCAAGCGTCAGAAGACTAGACAATCATGAAGGTCACGGTCGAACGTTCCACGCTGCTCAAGTCGCTAGGCCACGTTCATCGGGTGGTGGAGCGCCGCAATACGATCCCGATCCTGTCGAACCTGCTGCTCAGCGCCTCCGAGAACGGCCTGCGGCTCAAGGCGACCGATCTCGACATCGAGGTGGTGGAGACGATTCCGGCTGACGCGGCCGAGCCCGGCGCCACGACCGTTCCCGCCCACACCCTCTACGACATCGTCCGCAAGCTGCCCGACGGCGCGCAGGTTTCGCTCGAGACGACCGGCGACAGCGGCCTCGTGCTGCGCTCGGGCCGCTCGCGCTTCCAGCTCCAGACGCTTCCGGAGAGCGACTTCCCGGACATCACCGCCGGCGAGATGGCGCATCGCTTCGTGCTGCCGGCCGGTGAGTTGAAGCGCCTGATCGACAAGACCCAGTTCGCGATCTCGACCGAGGAGACGCGCTACTATCTCAACGGCATCTATCTCCACACCATCGATGTCGAGGGCCGCCCCGTGCTGCGCGCGGTCGCGACCGACGGGCACCGGCTCGCCCGCGTCGACACCGCAGCCCCGCAGGGCTCGGTCGGCATGCCCGGCGTCATCGTGCCGCGCAAGGCCGTCGCCGAGATCCAGAAGCTGCTGGAGGATGGCGAGAGCGAGGTCGCGGTCGAGCTTTCCGGCTCGAAGATCCGCGTCGCCACCGCCAATGTCGTGCTGACCTCCAAGCTGATCGACGGCACCTTCCCCGACTATCAGCGCGTCATTCCCGCCGGCAACGACAAGCTTCTCACCGTCGACAAGGGCGATTTCGCCGCTTCCGTCGATCGCGTCTCGACGATCTCGTCGGAGCGCGGCCGCGCCGTGAAGCTGTCGATGGCCGACGGGCGCATGACGCTCTCCGTGACCAATCCGGATTCGGGCTCCGCGACCGAGGAGATCGAGGTCGATTACGAGGCGAGCCCGCTCGATATCGGCTTCAACGCCCGCTACCTGATGGACATCGCGGCGCAGCTCGATGGCGACACCGCCGTGCTCAAGCTCGCCGACCCGGGTTCGCCGACCGTGATCCAGGATCGCGAAGGGGCCTCCGCCCTCTATGTGCTGATGCCGATGCGCGTGTGAAGTATTGCGCGAAAAAGTGGACACCGGTTTTGCGCTAGAGCAATGCGCGAGCATTGCGAGCCGATCGCTCTCGTCCGCGTTCGGACGCTCGCGTCCGAACGCGGCGTGATCGGGCGCGGCCATGGCCGCCGTCGCGCGCCTGATCCTCCAGGATTTCCGTTCCTACGAGGCCCTCGATCTCCCGGTCGAGGGTCAAATCGTTGCGCTGATCGGCGAGAACGGAGCCGGCAAGACCAATATCCTCGAAGCGCTCTCGCTGTTCACACCGGGACGAGGCTTACGCCGCACCGAGCTTTCGGTCATGGCGCGGCAGGGCGGCGACGGCTCCTTCGCCGCCTCGGTGACGCTCGCCGACGAGGCGGGCCGGCTCGGCATCGGCCTCGGTCCCCTCGACCCTGAGGGCCGCCGTCCGCGGCTCGCCCGCATCGATGGCGCCGCGGTCGGTTCGGCCCTCGCCTTCAGCGACTATCTGCGCGTGGTCTGGCTCACGCCCGATCTCGACGGGCTGTTCCGGGGCGCCGCCGGCGACCGCCGCCGCTTCCTCGACCGGCTGGTGCTGGCGATCGACCCGGGCCACGCCACGCGCTCGAATGCGCTGGAGCGGGCGCTGCGCTCGCGCAACCGCATCCTCGAGGAAAGCCCGGGACAGACGCAGTGGCTCGACGCGGTCGAGCGTGAGGTCGCCGAGCTCGGCGTCGCGGTCGCTGCCGCGCGTGCCGAGACGGTGGCGCGGCTGTCCGCGATCATCGCAGACACGCGCGATGAAGCCTCGCCCTTCCCCGATGCCGATATCGCGCTTTCGGGCGAGATCGACGAACTCGTCGCGCGCCTGCCGGCCGTGGATGCGGAGGACACCTATCGCGACCTGCTGCGCCAGGGCCGCAACCGAGACCGCGCCGCCGGGCGGACGCTCGCCGGCCCCCAGGCTTCGGATCTGGAGGTCCGGCACGGGCCGAAGGACATCCCGGCCGGCCAGGGCTCCACCGGCGAGCAGAAAGCGCTGCTGATCGGACTCGTGCTGGCCCATGCAAGGCTGGTCGCGGCGATGAGCGGCATCGCCCCGCTCGTCCTGCTCGACGAGATCGCCGCCCATCTCGACCCGCGCCGGCGCGCGGCGCTTTACGAGGGCCTCACCGATCTCGGCTGTCAGGTTTGGATGACCGGCGCCGATGCCGCCTTGTTCGGCGATCTGCCGGGCGGCGCGCAGCGTTTCGCGATCACGCCTGGCCGGGCCGATCCGATCGATTGATCGGTCGGACCACGTCTTGCGATGGGACGGAACCGGCGCGTTGCTGCTAGCATCGCGAAAAATCGGAGCCTCCCAATGGAAGTCGCCAGCCTCGCCCTGTTCGCCGGCGTCTATTTCCTCGCCGTCGCCTCGCCCGGGCCGGCGATCGCGGCTCTGGTCGCACGCTCCCTCTCCACCGGCTTTCGGCGATCGCTACCCTTCCTCGCCGGCATCGTCGCAGGTGACCTCGTCTGGTTCACGCTCTCGGCGCTGGGTCTCAGCGTCCTCATGCAGAGCTTCCACGGCGTCTTCGTCGCGATCAAATATGCCGGCTGCGCCTATCTGCTCTATCTCGCCTACAAGGCCTGGACGGCGCCCGCCGAAGCGCCGAAGCCTTCCGCCGCCGCGCGCGGAGAGGGTGCCCGCCTGTTCCTCGGGGGCCTGGCACTGACGCTCGGCAATCCGAAGGTGATGGTGTTCTTCCTGTCCATCCTGCCGCTCGTCATCGATCTCAACGCGCTGACCCCGCTCGCCTATCTGGAAGTCATGGCCCTGATCGCGCCGATCATCAGCGGAACCTTGCTGGCCTATGCCTATGCGGCCGACCGGGCGCGTCGCCTTGTCGCCAGCCCGCGCGCCATGCGCTGGATCAACCGGACGACCGGCGGCGTGATGGCGGGCGCGGCTGCCGCGATCGCCGCGCGGAGCTGAGCGGCCTTGGTTCTGGCGGCGGGCCTCATCGATCTCGGCTTCGCGCTGTTCCACGCCGCGTTCCGGCGCCTGTTCGGCTGGCCGGAGCGGCTCGTCCCCTCCGGCAGTCTGAACACCGCGATCACGCAGACGCTCAACGCGATGCTGATCTTCGTCTTCCTCGCCTATGGCGCGACCTTGATCTGGCTGGCCGGGCAAGGAAACGTCCATCCCGCGCTGCCACTTGCGGGCGCTGCCTTCTGGGGCCTGCCGCTCATGCTGCAATTCATCTGGTTCGATCTCAAGCCCTGGCCCTCGAAACTGATCACCGCGATTTTCGCGCTGACCACGGTGGTTCATCTGCTGGCCGGACGGGTCTAGGCACAGGATATCCCGCGAAAGGCTGGCCAAGCGCGCCCGGCTGCGGCACACCCCTTCCCATGTCGCCATCCCGCGAATCAGAAGCCCGCGCGATCCTGAAATCGGTGTGGGGCTATGACGACTTCCGCCCCGGCCAGTGGGAGGTGATCGAAGCCGCGCTCACCGGACGCGACGTCTTCGCGGTGATGCCGACCGGCTCGGGCAAGTCGATGTGCTACCAGCTCCCGGCGCTGGTCACGGGCGGCCTCACCCTCGTCGTTTCGCCATTGATCGCGCTGATGCGCGACCAGGTCGGACAGCTCGTCCGGGCCGGCGTTTCCGCGGCCTCGCTGAACTCGATGAACAGCGAGGAGGAGGCGGCTCAGGCCTGGGACAGGCTCAATGCCGGCGATCTGAGGCTGCTCTTCGTCTCGCCGGAGCGATTGGCCGGCGAAGGATTGGTCGGCCGCCTGAAGCGTCTTGGGGTGACGCGGCTCGCCATCGACGAGGCGCATTGCGTCTCGCAATGGGGCCACGACTTCCGCCCGGAATACCGGCTTCTCGCCAAAACGCGCGAGGCGCTGGGCGGCGTGCCGGTGACGGCGCTGACCGCCACCGCCGATCGGCAGACCCAGGCCGATATCGCGAGTCAGCTCTTCCGGCAGCCGCCGCAGATGGTGGTGCATTCCTTCGACCGGCCGAATCTGAAGCTCGCCTTCGCACCGAAGGAGCAGCCGCGCCGGCAGATCGACGATTTCCTGCGCCGCCACCGCAACGGCTCGGGCATCATCTATTGCTCTTCCCGGAGCAAGACCGAAAGGCTTGCCGAAGGGCTGCGGGAAAAGGGCTGGAATGCGCTCGCCTATCACGCCGGGCTGGAGCAGGCGGAACGCAACCGCAACCAGGACATCTTCCTGCAGGAGGACGGGGTGGTCGTCTGCGCCACCATCGCCTTCGGCATGGGCATCAACAAGCCGGATGTGCGCTTCGTCGTCCATGCCGATATGCCCGGCTCGATCGAGGGCTATTACCAGGAGATCGGCCGCGCGGGGCGCGACGGGCTGCCCGCGGATACGCTGACCCTCTACGGCGTCGACGACATGTCCTTGAGACGGCGCCAGATCGACGAGAAGCCCGTCGACGACGAGCGCAAGCGCATCGAGCACAAGCGCCTGAATGCGATGATCGATCTCTGCGAGAACGCCCTGTGCCGGCGCAGCGCGCTCCTCGCCTATTTCGGCGAGGAGACGCCACCGTGCCGGCATGGCAGCGCGCCGTTCCGCTGCGATCTCTGTAGCGCTGAAGCCCCGGCCCTGCAGGACGCCACGCTCGACGCGCGCAAGCTGCTCTCGGCGGTGATCCGTTCCGGCGAGCGCTTCGGTGCCGGCCATCTCGCCGATATCCTCACGGGGACGACCACCGAGGCGATCCGTCGCCAGAACCATGACGGGCTGAAGACCTTCGGCGTCGGTGCCGACAGGCCCAAGGCGGCCTGGATGGGGCTGACGCGCAAGCTTTTCGCCGCCGGGGCTCTGGCCGAAGCCAGCGCCGAACATGGCGGTTTCCGCCTCACGCCGAAGGGTGAGGACATCCTGTTCGGTCGCGAGGCGATCGCGCTCAGGGCCGACCCCTTCGCCGAGCGGCGTTCCCGCCGCGGCGAACGCGAGGCGGCACGCGCCGACGGCCTGGACGAAGGCACGGCCGCCCTGTTCGAGCACCTGCGCAAGCTCAGGCTGCAACTCGCCCGGGAAGAGGGTGTCGCGGCCTACATCATCTTCACCGACCGCACCCTGATCGCGATGGCGCGCGAGCGTCCGCTCGGCCTCGACGAGATGCGCGCGATCGAAGGCGTCGGTGAGCGCAAGCTCACGCAGTATGGCGAGGCCTTTGTCGAGGCGATCGCGGAGTTTCCGGGGTAGGCGCTCCGGCCTGGGCAGCCGTCATTCTCGGGCGGAGCGAAGCGTAGACCCGAGAATCTCCGGCATGCGGTAACGCCGGAGCCTCCATCGGCATGAGATGCTCGGGTCAAGCCCGAGCATGACGCTCTGTTCCGACGCCGAAGACACCGGCATCAACGCGCCGACTCGCACACGCGCGCCTATGCGCGTGAAAAAGCCATCGTCTGCCCCTATATTGTCGTTTCGAATCAGGATCATCGCGGGCGCTCGCTCGCCCGTGCAAGGACGACTTCATGACCGACGCTGCGCTCAGCGCCCAGCCCGATGATTACGGCGCCGATTCCATCAAGGTTCTCAAGGGTCTGGATGCCGTCCGCAAGCGGCCGGGCATGTATATCGGCGACACCGACGACGGCTCCGGCCTGCATCACATGGTCTACGAGGTCGTCGACAACGCGATCGACGAGGCGCTGGCAGGCCATGCCGACCTCGTCACGGTGACGCTGAACGCCGACGGATCGGTCACGGTCAGCGACAACGGCCGCGGGATCCCCACCGATATCCACAGCGAGGAAGGCATCTCGGCGGCCGAGGTCATCATGACCCAGCTCCACGCCGGCGGTAAGTTCGACCAGAATTCCTACAAGGTCTCGGGCGGCCTGCACGGCGTCGGCGTCTCCGTCGTCAACGCGCTCTCGGTTTCGCTCAAGTTGCGCATCTGGCGCGGCGGGCACGAGCATTTCATGGAATTCCGCCATGGCGACGCGGTTGCCCCGCTCGCTGTGGTCGGCCCGCAGGGTGACCGGCGCGGCACCGAGGTCACCTTCCTGCCGTCGCAGGAAACCTTCACCATGGTGGAGTTCGACTACAAGACGCTGGAGCACCGGCTGCGGGAGCTCGCCTTCCTGAACTCGGGCGTGCGCATCGTCCTCACCGATGCCCGCCATGCCGAGGTCATCCGCGAAGAGCTGATGTACGATGGCGGCGTCGAGGCCTTCGTGCGCTATCTCGACCGCGCCAAGACCCCGGTGATCGAGAAGCCGATCATGCTGACCTCGGAGAAGGACGGCATCACCGTCGACGTCGCGTTGTGGTGGAACGACAGCTACCACGAGAACGTGCTCTGCTTCACCAACAACATCCCGCAGCGCGACGGCGGCACGCACCTCGCCGGCTTCCGCGCCGCGCTGACCCGCCAGATCACTGGCTACGCCGAAAGCTCGGGCATCTCGAAGAAGGAGAAGGTCTCGCTCACCGGCGACGACTGCCGCGAGGGCCTGACCGCGATCGTCTCGGTCAAGGTGCCCGATCCGAAGTTCTCCTCGCAGACCAAGGACAAGCTGGTCTCCTCGGAAGTCCGTCCGGTTGTCGAGAACGTCGTCAACCAGGCGCTGTCCGAGTGGCTGGAGGAGCATCCGAACGAGGCCAAGACCATCGTCGGCAAGGTGGCGGAAGCCGCTGCCGCGCGCGAGGCCGCCCGCAAGGCGCGCGACCTCACCCGCCGCAAAGGCGCGCTCGATATCGCCTCGCTCCCCGGCAAACTGGCTGATTGCCAGGAGCGCGATCCGGCCAAGTCCGAACTCTTCATCGTCGAGGGCGACTCGGCCGGCGGCTCGGCCAAGCAGGGCCGCGCCCGCGAATACCAGGCCGTGCTGCCGCTGCGCGGCAAGATCCTGAACGTCGAGCGGGCGCGCTTCGACAAGATGCTCTCCTCCGACCAGGTCGGCACGCTGATCACGGCGCTCGGCGCCGGCATCGGCCGGGCCGAGGCCGATCAGGGCGGCTTCAACCTGGCGAAGCTGCGCTACCACAAGATCATCATCATGACCGACGCCGACGTCGACGGCGCCCATATCCGCACGCTGCTGCTGACCTTCTTCTACCGGCAGATGCCGGAGCTGATAGATGCCGGCCATCTCTTCATCGCCCAACCGCCGCTCTACAAGGCGGCGCGCGGCAAGAGCCATGTCTATCTCAAGGATGAGCGGGCGCTGGAACAGTACCTGATCGACTCGACGCTGGACGGGGCGACCTTCCGCACCAGCGAGGGCGTCGAGCGCGGCGGCGCCGATCTGCGGGTCCTGATCGAGGAGGCCCGCAACGTCCGCAACGCGCTGTCGCAGCTGCATTCGCGCTATGACCGGCGCGTCGTCGAGCAGATGGCGATCGCCGGCGTTCTGCATCCGATCGGCGAGGACAACGAGGCCCAGGCGAACGAGGCGGCGGCCCGTGTCGCGCAACGGCTCGATGCGATCTCGGACGAGCTGGAGCGCGGCTGGGAAGGCAAGGTCAGCGAGGGCGGCTTCATCTTCTCCCGCATGGTCCGCGGCGTGAAGCAGGCGGCGACGATCGACGCCGGCCTGCTCGCCAGCGCCGAGGCCCGGAAACTCGATGCGGCGGCGGTTTCCCTGCAGGAGGCCTATTCCAAGCCGGCGGTGCTCGGCCGCAAGGGCGATTCCTTCACGATCAACGGCCCGACCGACCTGTTCGACGCGGTCTCGACCATCGGCAAGAAGGGCGTTGCGCTACAGCGCTACAAAGGGTTGGGCGAGATGAACCCCGACCAGCTCTGGGAGACGACGCTCGACCGCGACGTCCGGACCCTCCTGCGCGTCAAGAACGACCAGAACGACGAGGCCGACGATCTCTTCGTCAAGCTGATGGGCGACGTCGTCGAGCCGCGGCGCGAGTTCATCCAGACGAACGCGCTCAACGCGACGGTCGATATCTAATTCCGGCTCCGAATGTAGGGGCACCCTAAAGGTTGACTCCTAGGCCGGGTAGTCGGACTCAATTGTCGTATTAGATCGACTCATGACGTGGTGAGGCCGGCGGACTACTGGGAGGTTGCGATGGCATCCGGCACAGAGGCGAAATCCTCAGCAGTGGGAGTCGTTAGACGGCATTCGGATGCTCCGCTTCCTGACCTAGTTCCGGGCGCGAGCATTCGAACGTCGCGGTTCAAGGCCGACGCTCGTCGCCAGTCCCTCGCTGTCACAAAGTCCGTTCTTGCGAGCGAAGATCAGTCGTTCATTGACGCATTTTCCGACCCCGCCTGCATGGAGCGGAATTCTTGGGCTGGGCCGCCTAGTAAAGCGGACTTTTGATTGACCTGACACATCGCCGCGCTAATCGGCTGGTCGGCATATTTCGCTAGATTGGTAGGTGTAGTTGACCGACCGCAGTTCTCCACCGCTGGACGACAAGCTGAAGCTTCGCGCAGGAAGGCTCGTATCGGTTGCACTCACCCAAGAAGGTGAACGCAATCAGGCCCAGCTTGTCGATGCCAGCAAACAACGAGTCGACGAGCTAAGAGCGCTGATGCGTAAGCAGAAGCGCGTCAAAAAATGGCGCCGTGACTGAGCCGGTATAGTCAGCCTCGATGCGATCCTGGGAGTTTCTGGCGAGGTCCCAACTACCGCGCTAATGCTCGGGCAGCGGTTCCTGGAACTGCTCGTCGATGGCGATCTTGCCCTTGAGCGCACCAAAGCGTCGTTGGCCCCGTGGCGCCATGGGTGCTCCACGCACCACCGTCACGCTGCGGCGAGTGATGACCACGTCTTCACCCGCCAGCGCCTTTGAATTCAGTTCGGACAGTTGGATTTGTGCTTCACGGACCGAGAACTGGGGCACGAGCATAGCCCTTCCAACTTGGCCATAGCGGATCTCAGGCCGCGGACCATCGCTTTTGGGTGAGGCCGTCCAATGCACCCAGAGCCTGCTCGCGATTGTAGATATAGCCCCCCAGCTCCGAGTACGGAGCGATCGGAGCCACACCCAGCCGCTGCAGGGCGGCAACCGCTGTCATCGAGCCTTTTTTGCCGATGTACTCCGAGGCTTCGGTAGCGAGGATGTAGGTTTTCTCGAACCGCTCGACCTCCTCGAGGGTGAAGACGACGGAAAGGCCGCGTTTCTCCCCGTGGAGGATGCCAGCGCGGACCAAGTTGGCCATCATCTTGGAAACGATTCTGAGCCTGGCTGACGCTTCCCGGCTTAAGAGAACAGGAATTTCCGCGATCTTCGCCTGCCTCTCCTCCTCCGCTTGCCGCTCGGATTCGAACTGCCGGACCGCTGCGACCAACTGGGCGCGATCGAAAACGTAGGCCTTGATATCCGGAGGCCCGAAGGCCGGCTTCAGCCCGAGACGCTTAGAAAACCAAACCGGGTTCATCCCCGGGTCTTTCGTATTGGCTTCGAGCGCCCCAACCAAGTCCTTTCCAGAGAGGTACCGCTCACGGAAGGCCACAAGCTGGCTCGCCGAGAAATAATACTGAAGGCCGTCCCGCTTCGAGGTGAGGATGCCCTTCTTTTCTAGGAAGGTGATTGTGTCGCGGTTGATGCCCACGAGCTCGGTGATCTGCGAGGCGGTGAGGTGTTCATTAGGATCGAACTGGAAACGTGGCGCCTCCTCAATCACGACGGAGTTTAGGCGTTCTATAACCGCCAACGCGGATATTCGGTCGTAGAGATAACTCGAATAGTCCGGCGGCGCGGCGACGACCTTTTCCTCGCGAAGCGCCTGAATTGCCTTCTGCGCGCTGCACCCGAGCAGCTCTCCCGCCTCCAGGGTGGTGATGTAACGCGACTTGAATTCGTTGACAGCTTCCTCGTTGAGACGCCGCCCGCGGCTGTTGTCCTCACTGGGCAGAATGCCGGACGCTATCAGCTCCATTCCAAAGCCGTAGGGGAGCTGCAGCTTGTTGAGTGCGTGTTTGGCCGTCAGCCATCCGCCGGCGGAATACGACTCAGCCTTCGTCTCAGACCCGGACCAACCTCGGATCGCTTCCTCGGATTCCGAGCGGTTGTAGATGTATCGCTTATCGAAATCCCGACCACCGACAGGTTTGATACCTATCGTTCTGAGCAGCTGATCGGCTGATTGCCAGCCTGGCAACCCGAAGGTCTCTGCGAGCTTGCTGGAGGTCGTGTAGAGGTCGTTGAACTTGTCGATTTCCTGCTTCGACACGGCATATCGACGCCCGGTTTTCGCGAAAGGTAGGTAGCCCGCGTCGCGAACCTCCTTCGCCGCCGCCGGCGTAAGGCCGATCTCCGCGCTGGCCTCGAGGAAGGTTCGCATATCTCCACGATCCTTCTGCAGCGCCGTTTTTATGTCGACGATGCGGACCTTCAGCCGGGCAAGGCCATTGGCTGCTTCGTCGAGGGCGCAGACAGAAAGATGACCCCGAAGGATCAGACCCACCACAGAAGACAGACTCTTGGACGCGCCGAAGCTTGCCTCGATTAACGACAAAGACGGACTCTGAATCGGCACGAGGGTCCGTGCCAGCTTCTCGATGAAGCCATCTACGGTCTCCGGCGAAATACGCCACTGCGCAAACCCGGCGCTCCCCTCTACCCTCGGATTGTCCGATGTGATGCCGTCCAGGTGGCCCGCCTCCAACAATCGCTTCATGCTGGTCACCTCGACGCCGAGACGAGACGCGGTCTCCTCGAGGTTGAGCCATTTTTCCTTCTGCTCGCGGATAATTTCGACGGCTTGCTCAGAAAGCGTAATCGGAGCTCCCTTCCACCGCTTCCGCGGCTCAATGAAGCTTTTTTCGATCGCCACCCGTCGGACCCACTCGACGCTGGTGCCGATGGACTGCGCAGCTTTTGACAGACTGATCCCCGAGCCGTCGACCGGCGCGAAGCGGATCGCTCTGCCGACACCGGCGGACGCCATGTCCCGCTCGATCGTCTTTTTCAGGTGGTCCTTGAGAGCGCCATCGGGAAGCCCGAACGCCCATTTGTCGAAGCCGCCATATGCCTTTTCCTTTCCCGTCCCTCGAACGTTATGAGCTCCCTCCCTCAGGCGAGCGACGAGCTTGGGAGCGGCAATACCTAAGTCCTCGACGACAGATAAGCCGATGCCGCACGCGTGGCTGGATGCCCCGCGGCTATCGCCGTGCTGTTTGACGAAGCTGCGTTCGGTTTCGGCGTATCCCAGCACCTCCATGGTCTCGATCGCCCAGTGCAAAGGCATGTCGTCCAGTGCAGGAACGTTGATGCGCGGTCTGCCTCCCAGCCGTCCTACCACGTAGGCAGATRCCCGAACCTCCTGCGCGTCGGCGGGAACACATTCGAATCGGCTGATCTCATGGTCGTTGGGGCAGCGATCAATTGTACCGCGGCCTGGGTCGAACGGCTCTGAGCATTGCGGGCAGCGTGAGATTAGGCGGCAGTGGTGGTCGGGACACGCGGTCACCGCCGTTACATCCCACCAGGTGCGATGCCATGCGCGCGGCAGTCGACGCTTATGGACTTCAACAACCTTTTTGTCTTCGGAGAAACATGCTGGGCACGCTCGACGAACGCTAGCGGAGGCCCACTGTGTGCCACGCCTAAGCGTCTCACCGCGCAGGGTGACGATGTCTCGATCATCCGTAGCGGTGTCATGAGCAAGGCGGCTCGTGTCCGAGCGGCCCACCTTCGCAATCGTCTCCAAAGACGATCGCATGTGAAGGCGATGAGATTCCAGATCGACGCTCGCGGCCAGCGTGGCGACACGTTCCACGCCGTTGGCTTGGGCGACCCGCGTGAAATGGGCGTAGGCCGGCTCTCCATCCTGACGAGCGGGACGAACAGTAACGTAGTTGATCCTCATTCTGATAATCCCATCGGACAGTCAGTGTTCGGTAGCGCGCAGTGCGCCGGATTCGAGTTCGTGCCACCGTTCCAAAGCCGCTTCGGCATCAGATCGGCGATAGATTGCCTGCCGAGCTAGCTCGACCGGTAAAATGGGAGTCAGACCGACCTTCCTGAGCTGCTTGGTCGCCGCGCTGGCCGAGCCAAAGCCGCCCTTGGAGGCGAGACCCTGCGACGTGACGTGGTCGTCGACGAACTTCTGCAAGTCATCCCGCCGAACCAGCAGACTGTTTCGATGACGGGTTGCGTCGAGGAGCTTATGATCCCGCAACGCCTTGGCGGTTTCGCCCTTGATGCCGATTTGGTCGGCAGCGACCGAGATCGGCACAAATTCGTCGGATAGGTGCTGGCCAATGGCTTTCAAGAGGTCGCATCGGTCAATCAAGAATGCCTGAAGGCCTGGCGCGCTGCCGTCGTAGCCCCTGATCGCTAGTCTTCCAGACAGCACGAGCTGGACGGCCTTGCTGGTAGCGAACCGCAAGGTTGCAGCGGCCCTCGGGATCGGGGTGAGATCCTCACCGCCGAGTTGGATCCTGGCAGCCAGGTCGTCGAGGAGCCTGCGGACCGACTGCACCGAGAACAGGGCGACGTTGAATCTGAGCTCGCGGCGCTGCTCGGCCGACACGATGGGATCGACCAGTCCAGCATCGGCGATCGCGCGGGCGGCAGCTGACGACACACCCAGAGCGACTTCAAGCTCTGTCGCGTTGAAGCACTCGGCAATCATTTCCTTGAGCTGATCTACGAAGGCACGGGAAATCTTTGCGCTTTCGCCCTGTCGGAGCCTAGCGGTCGGCAAGATGCCCTGCGCCTCGCAGAATCGCCGAAAGCGCTCTGCCCCCATGCCGCATTCCGCAGCGGCCTCAGCCATGGGGATGTGCTTGGAAATCGCTATCACAACGCCAGCGATACTGGTGTTGGCTTTGAAGGTGACCAGATCCGAATCCTGCGCGTGAGCCACGACGCCAGCCCGCAATGCGTCGGTGATCGCGGAAGCCGGTTCATCCATCAGCCACTCGTAAAATTCGCCGTAAGCCTTCAGAAGGCCCCACCGCCAAGGGCGCTGGGCAGACATACCGACGAGTCCGTCTAGAACCGCCGGCAACTGCTCGGGCAGTTCCTGAATGACGTTCAAGCCCGCAGAAATGATCGCGCCGGATGAAGCTCTCGAAGGCTCTTCGACATATCGCTCTATTCCCATCGCAGCTCGACCGATGGCCTCCATCGTCGCAATCGCGCGACCGAGTTCCAGGTCGTCAAGGAATGCTGAGGCCATGCGGTTCGCGAAGCCGAGCCGCCCGAGGATGTATCGAGCGCCGATCGTTTCGCCTTCAGGAACAGCGTCGCAAATGAACTGCGCAATGTCGTGCCCAGCTGGGCATCGGCCGACCGCAGCATTCTCGTAGGAAAGCTTGTCGCCACAGGCTTCACAGGCGTCGATGAGACGCGCCGAATGCTCCAGGCACACATCGAGGGCACGGATGTCCCAATGGGTGCGCCGCCATGCCCTTGGGAAACGGCGCCGGAATTGCTCAGGCGTTGCCAGGTCCTGACGAATGCACAATGGGCAAACCTTGCACTGTGAAGCGATGGTCCACTGCTTTCGAAACAGTCGTTCGCCGCGCAGCTCGACGCTTTCGGGGGCCGTTCTAGCCGTATCGAAAGACAAGGCAGCGATATCCTGGCCCGCACGCTCAGCGACGATCTCCAAGGCTTTGCCCTGGATGATCTCGAACGACCGGAAGCCAAAAACACGACCACAGTCGGTCAGCGTCTTCAGGCCGTTCGTCGCGCCTATTCTCGCGCAGTAAGCGTAGGCTGGTTCGCCCGAATGTCGAATCGGGCGAACCGGCAGAGTGGCGGCCCTCACACTTCGTCCTCGATCGAGGGGCGCTGGTTGCCTCGCAGGAGCGTGCGATCATAGTCCTCGAGGGACTTCTTCTTCTTTTTCAGCTTCGACAGATCGGCAACTCGGAATGGGTTAGCTCTCATGTCGCAGAGGCCGATTGCTTCCGCTGCAGCAGCAAGATCCGACTTTGTCATCGAGCGGCCTGCCATCCAAGGGCCGACACCGGCGAGCTTGAAGAGGTCTGCAACGCGGCCAACTTCTCCATCCGTCGCATGGATCATGCGCTCGGGGTAATCATGGAGGTGGAGATCGAGCTTTTGCTCGAAACCCAGCCTTTTCTCGAAATTTTGCAGCAGCAGGGCCATATGGTCTCGCCGCTTATTGTCGAGGCGTCGAACCTCTATGATCGGCGTCCTACGACGAAGCTCGGGGTATTCCTCGACAAACTTCGCCGCCTTGACCCCCGCCAGAACGATGGAGACCGGCCATTCTTTGTCGACCAGCATTTCTTTGAGCTTCATGGCGATCTGAGCGCGCTCATGGCTCTTGGGGTTTGAGAAGACGTTGTTGATCTCGTCGATGATGACGACCATGACGCCCTGAGCCGCGAGCTGAATACGGATCACGTCCCAGATATCTTCGGCGTCGAGCCGGATTCCCTTGGTGATTTTGGACTCACCGTCACCAGTTTCCTCAGCCAGCGCCACCCCAACACCCATGCGGCGAAGCACACGCACGCCGAGCTTGCGTAGGTCGCAGGCAGCCGGAATCTCCACCTTGAGCAGAGGCCGCAAAGGCCCCTCCTCAGTTTCGATAATCTCAAGACATTTGTGACGGCTGAGGCGCCGCAGAATGTGCGTCTTGCCCGCACCCGTGGGACCATCGACTGCGAACGCCTTGCCCTCTTCCTCTTCGCCCAAGCCGGCGATGATCTGATCGAATAGATCGCGCGATTGCACCCAAGTCCCCGTCGGGACCTCGATCATACGCATCCGCCGAAACCACTCCGCCGCTTTCTCGCGTCCGGCGGAGTGATGCCTGCTTTTCATCGTCGCCGCTATTTGAGCGTGTCGGCCGTTTTTTTTGGCTCGCTGCTCAAAGTCCGGCGCCTTCGAATAGGCGTCGTCCGGGTTGATTTTGACCGCAACGTTCATCGGAGTTTCCCTCAGTCGTCGGACATCTCGAAGTGCGAGAGGTCGTCGTAGTCCTTGGCTTCTTCTGGCAGTGCCTCGTCGGCGGCCCTGTTGATCAGCGCCGCTGCGGGAGGCGGCAGCTTTCCCGCGGAGCTGAGGTGCTCTTCGGCCAAGGCTATGGCCTCACGGATCACTTGAGGTCCGCATCCTTCAAAATCTGCGAGCCTAGATAGAAGCGGAATATCTCAACCAGCTCGTGCGTGTCCGGCTTCTCGATCTGGATTTCCCGATCAAGTCGGCCGGCACGCTTTACCGCCGCGTCAATGCGGTCCGGGTGGTTGGTCGCGGCTACGACAACGACCCCAGCTCGCTCTTCGATCGCGGCCAGCTGCTCCAGAAGCAGGTTCACGATCTGGGTCCAATATTCGATGTAGTCCCCGCCAAGCTTCGCGCGATCCGAGATTCCGTCCACCTCATCGATGAACAGGATGCATGGAGCCTGCCGGCGAGCCCGTGAGAACGCGTCCCGGATCGCCTGCAGGGTGCCCGAAAGGTATGATGCCGAGTTCCATTCCGCGACCGAGGTGGAAACGAGTGGCACCCTCGCTGTCTTGGCCAGAGCTCGCGCGAACTGCGTCTTTCCCGTTCCGGGAGGGCCCGAAAGCAACAGACCCTTGTGATCGACGTCAACCCAGCTCAGGCGGCCAGCACGGTACTCGGTCAGGTCGTCGGCCAGCTGAAGCCCCCAATCCTTGGCTGCGCCATAGCCGGTGAGCTCTTCAAGCGACGGGCCTTCGAAGAGATAATCGCCGCGCTTCCTCACCACATCTTCGATTGCGGCGAGGCATTCGTTTCCCTGCAGGCCGAACCTGAACGCAAGTGGGAGATCATCGATCTCCAGCATGCGAACGAGGTCCGCATCCATAACGCGCGTCGGCGCTAGGCCGGTCACTGCTTCGACGACTAGGGCAACGCCCGCCTGATCGAGTGAGGGCAGCGTCAGCTTGAACACGGCTGTGCGGGTCAGTGCTTGGGGCAAATGCCTCGAAGGGTCGGGCGCGATCCCCATGATGGGAATTCGATACTGCAGCGCTGAGGCGACCTCGCGACTCCCCTTATCGCGACGATCTGGCTTGGCGGAGCCATCGCGAACAATCAGGATCCCGCGCGTCTGAGGACTCACGAGAGTCGAGCTCTCAACGTCCAAGACGCGTGAGTGCTGGGGGAGCACGCATTCCTGCGCGACTTCCTTTGCGGTCTCGGCCAGGTTGGGGCTGTGTATCGTCATAACGACGACAGGAGCGTCACGACGGAGCTGACCTGCGAGACCCGGCTCTGCTTCAATCGCCCGAGCCATCAAGATCGCGACAGCTGCCAGATCCGGCCGGAGACGGGCGCTGGCCGTATCTCCTGCGTAGCCCTTGAGGTCGTCGATCAGACGCTCCAGCGCGGCGTCTGAGTACGCTCCAGGGAGCATCGGCTTGGTCTTCGCTCCTGCCTCCCGTGCGAGGATATCGAGATAGGCGCGCGCCAGCAGGTCGGGCGGCATCTGGGCGAGTTTCTTCGCGCCGAAGATCGGCTTTCTCTGCGGCATGAAAGCTCCCAAGGAATCGGACGACATCGCGACGGAGCGCCATCAAGGATAGGAGTCGGCGTCGTGCTGGTCGGGGCGGTTCGAGTATCGCGGCAGAAGGTATTCAGGCCTGATTCGCTAGCTGCAGGAGAACGCCAGGCTCGCAGGAGAGGTCGTCGAATTCCTCGTCCAGCAAGGCGGAGGCCGGATCATCTCCGAAAGGGCACATGTGCGAGCGCTCTGCCATAGGGCGTGCCCTCGTATGGACGTCTGCCATGCCGCATATGCCGGCGGCTGACATGTATGATCCTCGATAGGCCAAGCCGAAGTGTCTCTGGATTGCCATTTGCGGCTCCATGAATGACGACAACGATAGGCGCCAAGCTCCACAGGAGGGCGCACGGGCAGTTCTGCATCTAATTGGAAGAGGCGCGAAACCGGCCAGCATATGGGAGGCCGCCTACGATCCTCGGCACTCTCTGCCGCTGGTCGCGATCAACTCGGGTCGCCATTGCCCAGGCTGAACGTTAACTAATATATCTGGGATATAAAAAATTCGCTACAAATTGACTCAATTATGGTTAACGGCGCCGCTTTTTGCCGGCTGATCGGATGGCGCGCCCGAGCCCGGCTTCGCTTTGTAGACGATCACACCGACAACGTTCTCTCCGTAGACGAACTGCGCACCCGCGCGCTCCAGCGCTCGCCTCAGTCTCAAATTGAGAGCCGCCTTGGGACGAGCGTACCCGTTTTCAAAGTCATTTATGGTCTTACGCGATACTTTTGCATTCTGCCAAAGCCAAGCTTGAGTGACATCCAGGAGGGCTCGTGCCGCTTGGCATACGCAGCCTGCAAGTTGGCGTTCCTGGGGCATTGGGAGAAAGCCGGTCGCGGTCAATGGCGGCGGCTGCCCATCGCCAAAATGAAAGATTCTGATACCGCTGCTGTAATTCCAATCGTTGGCACAAAGATCCTGATCAAGATTCTGCGCGGGCGGAGCCATGCGGCGAGCCCGTTTCTGAACGCCCTTTGATGCTATCGGATTAGACATCAACACCTGCGGGCAACCGCCACTTCGCCAACTTCAGCCCGGCTGATCCTTGGCACTGGGCAAGATTCTTCTATCGATCCCAGGATTGCAATATCAGTCCTTCGAGCCCCGGCTACATCATCAACAGCCGTTCTCAGCGTTCGTTGAGGCGATCCCCCACGCTTACCGCGCTTCGACAAGGGCGGCACGTTCGCACTACTGCTTGGCTATCGCAGCGCTGGGTAACAGGTATCAGGCCGCGTTACCCGTTACCGACGCTCACTCCCTCACGACGCTCACCAGGCGCCGCGCTCTGCGTCGAGATATGATCGCATCCTGGCGAGCGCGAAAATGCTACCCTCCGCCATCATCTCGGCAGGCGAGCGGCCGTTGAAATTTTCATTCGGCTTGCTCACCCAGCCGTAGGCGCGTTGAGCGTCGCTGAACAGAATACGTAGAGCTTTGTGTATCCCCATCAGTAGCGATAGGCGCGTCGCAAGATCCCTGGTGAGCCGTGGACGACGCCCCGCTCTCCAGCGGGCATACGTTTGTTGCGAAATGCCGCCAAGAATTTCGCTGGCCATGGCGTCGCTGAGGTCCCATTTCGCGAACAGCTCGATGACAGCCCGCGCCGCTGCGGAAGCCTCCTCAGCCGTGATTTGCGGAATTTGAGGATTGGAAGCCGTGCGAGGGATTTCAAGCAGCATCGAACCGACCTGTTGTCCCCCCGAGGCTATACCATCCGGCGGTCAGGCCGCAATCGAGCGTGAACTTGTCGTGATCGTTGCCGCTAATATGAGAAAATAAGCCCGCCGTTGGGGAACGGCGGGCCTCTGACATCTGTCAGGACTTGGCGGTTCCGGTCATCACCGGGAAACTGGCTTTGCCCTCCTGTCGGTTGCGGCCGGTACATCCGCGGCAACGCATCCAACCGGAGAGCAGGCAGGTGCCACTAGTGCACCGCGCGGACAACGAGATAGGCGCTGCTTTGGTTCCCGCAAGACTACGGGCTGCGATCTTCGTCCGCTGAGGAACGGGAGCGGGCTGGGCAGCGTTCATCCTCCGCGCAAACACCTGATGGAGGCACCCATGGCGAATGACCAGAGCCCAGCAGTCGAAAGCCTCCGCAGGGAGCAAAAGTCTCAGGAGCAAGCAGAGCGGGAGCTGACCTCCGATCAGAAGCTCGAAAGGGCACTCAAGGATACCTTTCCCGCGAGCGATCCGGTTGCCCAGCAGGTTCCGATTACGCCGGGCGCCGCGGAGGAACAGAAATGATCCGCGCCGCAGTCTTTAGCCTGGCCGGCGCCTGGGTCGCCGGGAAAGTGGGTCGGGGCGAAATCCCCGAGCGGCTTGCGGTTCCTCTGACGCTTCTGGCGACACGGCTTCCAACGCCACTCATCCTCGCTGGCGCCATCCGCTACGCCTGGTACCGCATGAGCCAGGAGACGCGAGCGACGGCGACAACGGAGGGTGAGCAGCCTGAACGGCGGGCCCGCTCAGGCCCAGCGCGAAAGAGCACGCCGCGGTCTCGAAAGCCCTCACCTGAGGGGGCTGCCGATGTTTAAGGTCTGGCGGGAGATGTCGATGTTAGCATTCGAGGCGCAGCAGGCCATCTGGCTCCGAAGCATGAAAATGCCCCCGGCGGTCGCGCTGCACATCGTGAGCCAAGATTGATGGTGACCGAGAAGGTCTCCGCCGCTCAGACTGCTGTCCTGCAGGCCGCCATCGGAACGGGGCCCGCCAGTATTGCCCGGGGCTATCGACGCAAGGTCCGAGCCAAGTCAGGCGCTTGTCCAAGGAATCCGCCGTGAGCTGGATCGCCCTGGCCGGCACTCTCGCTGCGCTATGCTCGACTATCAGCTTCGTTCCCCAGGCGTGGCGGATCGTCAGGACACGCAATACCGACGCGATCTCTCCGTTGACCTACAGTTTGACCGTGACCGGCTTCGCTCTGTGGACGGCCTATGGAATCGGCTTGGGCGAGTGGCCGCTGATCGTCACGAACAGCATCTGCTTCGTGCTGTCTGCCTTCATCCTCATGATGACGCTGTTGCCCCATGCTAAGAAGGAGGCGGTGGCCGACACTGTCGATCCACGGTCCTGATGTCGGACAATCGGCTGAGGCGAGATCGGCCGCGCCAAGTCGGTGCAGAAAGCGGCCTATGTGTCCGAGGGTAGCGCGACGAGATCGTCGCCGATATCGGCGCTTCCACCTTGAATGATCCGCGCTGTGATACCGCCGAGACCCCGCACGGCATTGTATCCGCCAACGCCGAGTATCTCTTCCATTCGAGAGCACGGATGACATTCGCCCGTCGTCTCCAAGATGGCGGAGCCCAGCTTGAAGCGCTTCTCCTTGAGAGCGACCAGGTTGATACCCCTAGTAACGATATTGCGCCGCAAATCTGCGGGCAGTATCTGATCGCGGCCCAAATGACTGGCGATAGCCGCCAAGTGCTCAGCCTGGATCAAAGTGACCTGCCGGCTGCCGGCGGGGCGAATGTAACGATCGCCGACGACCCCTCTCTCAACATCGAGGTTTGCGGTCTCGATTGCCAGCATGGGCTCTCGGCGGCCGGGGCGGACACCAAGCCAAACAACCTGTCCCGATCTCACCTGTGCGTTCAAAAGCTTCGTGAGCGAGGATGAGGGGTTAAAGGGCACGGATTCTGGCCAATTTGCTGAACGGGCGGTTAGTCGCTGAAAGATATCCCTGGCTACCCCCAATACGCGTTCACGGAGTTCAGGGCGAGTTGCGAGCATCCACCCAGCCGCGCCAGCCACTATAAGCCTGATCGTTATGAAGGTCTCCGGGTGCACACCCAACATCGCGCGGGCAATCGAAACGCGCTTTCGGTAGGTTGTCAAAGAGTGCTTTTGCACAAGCAGCCGACGATCCACGCCATTCGGGAAACAGTCCTGGCTCAACTCGGCCGAGCGCCCATAGGCGGAGACACGCGCGACCCGAGCTAGGGACCTTTGGATACCCACCCCAGAACCTGGCAAAGGGCGTCCAATTCCGAAACACGATCTCCGTTAACGCTCGTCTGACACTACGAGACGAAGTTGGGACCCGGCTGGCTCAGCCCGGCCACCGCGTGAGTAGTTTACGGCAACTCGATAGCAGTTTCGTCCGCAGCGCTTTGCCTCGTACAGCGCGGTGTCAGCGCGCCGATACAGGCTCTCAAGGCTTTCTCCGCCGTCGAAGCTCGCAATCCCGGCGCTCACGCTCAAGAACGCCGCAGCATCGGATGAACCATGTGAAATCCGGAGCTCCAAGATGCTTCGGACGATCTCACCGACCAGATGCGCAGTCCTACTGGCATCTAGTCCGATGATCAGGATCGCGAACTCCTCGCCGCCCAATCTTCCGACAAGGTCCTGCGGGTGGCGAGTGAACGTGGACAGGCGCTGGGCAACAAGCTTCAGCGCGAAATCCCCACGCTGGTGCCCGTAAGTGTCGTTAAAGCGCTTGAAATAGTCGACGTCCAGCACGATGAGCGCTGCCGGCGAGTTATCGCTATAGGCAGACTGGAGCGCGGCTACCGCGTGATCTCCGAAGTGGCGTCGGTTGGCGAGGCCTGTGAGTGGGTCGAGCATCGCGAGTTGTTGCAGCATGCGCCGGAGCAAGAATTTGTCACGCTGGGCATACTCCCGCAGGTACGCGCCTACAGCCCCAACAAATGCGGCGAATGCCAACATAGCCGCCAGGGTGATTGTCTCGCGAGCATAGACAACATCGAGCATGAGGAGCCCGGCTATGGCCACGCTCAGGGCGGTCGAGACTGCTGTGAACAGGCTTTGCCTGAATGTCATCCCGAGCGGCAGGAAAACGGCCATGACGATTGCGAAGCACGCCAATTCAGCGTGGGGGATTCCCCTCACCTTGTAGACGTTTGCGTTCACGGCTGCGCCCGCCGCCACGAGGATCAAGGCGAAGAGTGACATCCAAGGATAGATGCGCCTAGCGTCAGAGGCCACCAGTAGGCCGAACGAGGTCGAGAGCACGACGAGTGTCAGCAGACGCAAGCCTGTCCCCGCGACGAAGTCCGGCCGCCAGGCTGCAATCTCAGCAGGGTAATCAAGGCGGACGAGGTCGAAGGCGCCAAACCCGATCCAGATAAGCAACGCGGTTGCAGTGCAGATCGTAGCGCTTGGCTTCTGCTCCCGACGCATCTGGTCGAGAAATTCAGCCTCCAAGAGCGGCTCGAACCGCAGCAGTCGAAAGCCCCGCGCACGCTGCTGGGCGTCCAGGCGCGAAAAGTCCGCCGCTGAGTTCGGTCTGGAAGCGCGGGCAATCGGCATGAGGCCTGCTGCGAAGGAAAGCGTCGATCCCCCGTCCTATCAACTGAGGCTCAACGATCCTTCGCGTCAATCGAGACAAGTCTAAGCACCGGTCGGGTTATTCGCTCTTGGGCGAACTAAGCGCACCTCTGGAAGTTACATGCCGCAAAATCGCTAGGATGGACCCGCAGAGATAAGGAAATGCTCAGGCCTCAAAACACCTGCAGCACCAAGCTGCTGCATCGCAGGAAAAAGGCCCACCGTCATCGCCGGCGGGCCATTTAGGAGAACCGCTGCCCGATCGCTAAAGCGCTGCCTGAACGCGAAGGTTATCGTCGCGATGCTCCCCGCCGAGCGCGGCGGCCCACGACGCGGCAGCCGCGCCAACGAGCAGGGCGGCGGCAGAGAGGAAGGCGGTCAGGATCGCAATCTTGCGCGCGCGCTCCGCAGCCTGTTTGGCTGTTTCTTTCGCCTGCGAGAGCTTCGCATAGGCATCGTCAATACGCTTCTGCGCGTCCTGTTCACTGATGCCCGACCGTGCCGCCAGCCTGGAAGCAAGATAATCGCGATCGCCCTGCTCGATCTTGCCGTTCTTGAGCGCGTTGACGAAAATCCGCGAGGCTTCGTCGCGCTCCTGGGCGGTCGGCGGCTGCTGGCCGTTGGCGCGCATGATGTTATCGAGCGACATCGCCAGCGGATCGACATTCTGGGAAACCAGCGATGCCACGCCTGAACCGGCATTGGCGACGCCGCTGGCTGCCGTCTTCGCGGCACCGAAAAGCGACGACGTCGCGACGATAGTGATCAGAAGAGCTCCGGTCGCCCAAACGAGCAGGCCATGGGTCGCATCGCGCACCTTGCGCTCCTCGGCATTCGCATCGAAGCTTGGATGGCGCATGCGTCCAGCGAGATAGCCGCCGGCCATCGTCGCCGAAGCCATCACCCAGAGCGCCCAAAGCCCGCCAGCGATTGCAAGGGCGGTCGCGCTCGAACTCCTCTCGAAATCGGCAGAGACCATCGACAGGCCAATCGCCGAACCGAAAACAGTCATAATGGTCGAGATCGCGGTTGCTATCACCGCGCCGCCGATAATCGGCCCCCATTGTACATAGGAGCGGCTTTCCTTGTTGACGCTCACCGGAGCGACGACGACATCCGTGCCGGACAGGGACATGGCAGACTCCTACCGCAAGCCGAGGAACGACAGGATGGCCAGGACCACAACGATAAGTCCTACGATGTAGATAACGCCGTTCATTGCGACCTCCGCTGAATGAAATGTGCTGGAGCAACAGCGCCTGAGGGCATTCAGTTCCGCTGCGTGACAAAACAGTAGCTCCTCCGCCGATCCTGCGACGAAGCGGAGGTTCACCAGCGATGGTGGCGTTAACGGCAACGCTATCTGAGGCGGGCAAACCGGCACGGAAGGGACGGCATGGCCAAAACCTTTAATCCAGATCGCTTCATCACGGCTCAGGCAGCGGTCATCGACCATGCCTTGGCTGAACTGGAGGCCGGCCAGAAGCGGAGCCATTGGATGTGGTTCATCTTTCCGCAACTCCGAGGCCTCGGAGTTTCGGCAACCTCTGAGCACTACGGCCTCGCGGATATATCAGAGGCTCAGGCCTATCTCGCACATCCGCTGCTAGGCAGTCGTCTTGTCGCTTGCACAAAGGCTGTTCTCACCGTGCAGGGGCGGACACTCCACGAAATATTTGGAACGCCCGATGACATGAAATTCCGATCTTGTATGACCCTGTTCGCGATGGCTGCGGGCAGCAGGCTCCATTTATTTAACATCGCCCTGGACCGTTACTGCCAAGGGGAGGCCGACCCACGAACGGTCGCGCTGTTAGCGCAATAGCCCCGCTGCGCACCTCGTCACGAGCTCTGAGCCATTACGCGGGCCTTGAGTTACGTCCAGTTCGTCGGCCAGTGAGGTCGCCATGAAAACGACGATCAACAGCCAGTCGGAGTATGAGGCTGCCTTAGCTCGCATCGAGGAATTAACCGGCGCGCTCGAGGGCACGCCGGAGGAAAGGCTTTCATCCAGATCGTCTTGGATGTCGAAATATGGCGGGCAAAGCACAGCGCGGAACCCTTTGTGAGCTGGGGCGATTTGTAAGTCGCAGGAGGCTCACATGGCAGACGACAAAAACAACCGCGGCCCTCAGGACCGCTCCCGGATCAACCTCAGCGAAGACTATGAGGTCAGGTACTGGACCGAGAAGTTCGGCGTATCGAAAGCTCAGCTTGAAGAGGCAGTCCGCGCCGCCGGCTCCTCCGCGGAAGCCGTGGAAAAGAACTGCGCCGGAGCACGTTGGGCGGAGATTCCAAGCAGTGAGCGCCACCATCGACATTCGCCGCGACGGCGATAACTGGGTCATCGAGGGCGGATCGGCACGCATCCAGATCACCAAGCCCGCTGAAGGCCTGGTCGAGCGCTTCGTGGAAGACTGGGCTTCAGGGAAGAAGCTGGCCCCCGGAACAGATGTATCGTTGGATAGCGAGGTTTCCCGAAAGCGGCGAATCTGACACCTACGCGCTATGCCCTATCAACCGGACAACCCGCCTCATGTCTTCTCCGTCCTTGCCGGTCGCGAAGTTTCGACCTGGTCAGGAGAGTGGAAGCACGAATGCGAGGTGCGATTCCTGGCGGGCCTGCCGCTCGTGATCGGAACCGCGCGCTCGACGGGGAAAAGGACGGCATCCGCAGCATGAAAAGCATTCGCGGCGATACTGCGGTCGCGCACCTTCGCTCCGAGGTCGATCGCTATGCGATGCTCAAGAGCAAGCCCCGAGATTACTGAACGCTAGTCACGGCGCTCAATCTCTCCACGGCTATTGACGTGGACTGTGAAGCTGCGCCCGTTCACCGTCGCCGTCCCGGTCCATCCGCCATCTGAGCTGCGTAAAAGCTCCCCCACATTCGGATAGCCGCTAGACGACAGCTTCTGCCTTGCCTCTGCCTCGGTCTTTGCCGGAGCGGGTAGCATTGTCTCGGCGGGCGGAGCGTTTTGCGGCGGCCCGGTGGGTGCGATCTGGGCTTGTGCCGCACAGCAGAGGCCAAGAAAGAAAAGACCAGTTCGAAGCCACATGTCGCTCTCCATCCGAAGCGGCAATGCCTCAATCGGGAGCTGCCGGTACATCCGCGGCTCGCTCTCCGATCGAAGGCGGAAGAAGCGAGCCGGCTGGCTGGGGGGAATTAAACACCGGCTCGCTCCTGGTGGGCATCTTGGCAGAGGCTCGACCGCTATCGTCGATGGGGTGCAACAACGGTAGCGGCTCAAGAACGGACCGGTGCTGCGCGAGTTCCGCAGGCGCTCCAAAGATTCCGGACTATTCGCCAATCTTGAACACGGCGGCCTCATCCGCATCGTCGCGCAAGCCTTTGAACGAGGCATGCCGCAGCTTCCCGTCGTCGGTCCAGCCGCGCAGCGCGATTTCCGCGATCAGCTCGGGCTTGGCCCAGCGATAGCGCTTTTTGCGATCCGGCATCCTGATCGGCGCGTGCGGGATTACAAGCTTATCCATCAGCTTCCGAAGCGCGGTTCCGCTGGTTTGTGTAAACCCCGTGCCGACGCCGCCGACATAAACCAGTTCCCCGTCTCTCCGCGCCGCCAGCAACAGCCGGCCGATGCCGCCGAGCGCAATCGTCGAAGGCTCATAGCCGATGATGGCGAAGCTCTCTGACTGGATGCATTTGATCTTCAGCCAGTCGCCGCCGCGACCGGATCGGTAGGGCGCGGAGCGCCGCTTCGCGATGATGCCCTCAAGGCCCAGCTCGCAGGCACGCTTCAAGAATGCGGAGCCCTCGGCATCGATCTCCTCGCTCAGGCTGATCGACGCATGCGGTTGAGCAGCCAGTACATCGGCGAGCATCTCACGCCGCTCTGTCAGTGGCTGATCGCGCAGGTCATGGCCATTGAGATAGAGCAGATCAAAGGCATAGAGCCTGGCTTCAGCCGCGAAGCGCTTGCCCCCACGACCGCCCAGCGCCTTCTGCAGCGCGCCGAAGTCCGATGCGCCGCGCTTGTCGAGCACGACGGCCTCGCCATCGAGGATCGCGCTATCCACGCCGAGTTCCAGCGCGTCATGAGCAATCGTCGGAAAGCGGGGCGTCCAATCATGGCCGCCTCTTGTGATGATCCGGACCTGCTTACCGGCGACATGGATGGCGAGACGATATCCGTCCCACTTCACCTCGAAGGCCCAATCTTCTCCAGCAGGCGCCTTGGCAGCCAGCAATGCCAGGCAAGGCTCGATCCGGTCGGGCATCGGATCGACGAAGAGGTCGCGCTCAAGTCGCTTTCGGCGCGCCGGCCCCTTGACGGCATCGACGCCCAGCCCGGCCCGAAGAACCCGACGCGCACACATTGGACACAACCCACGCAACGAAACGAGTCGCCAACAGTCAGCGGAATGAATCGTTCCGAGGAACCGTAGGGGTGCAGCGTGGTTGGCGGATCAAAGGGAGATCCAGTCATGCCATTTGAGCACGTCACCGCCCCGATGAACTCGGCACCTGCCAACGATGTCGGCGGACATGGCATCACTTCACTAGATGAATACGAGGCCGCGACCGAGCGAGTTCGAGAACTGGCCGACTATCCAGAAGGCACGCCGCAGGCGGAAGAACTTGCTGGACTCGTACAGGCCATAATGCAGTGGGACAATGCTCACGACGACGCGACTTCATGGCAGTAGAGAGCCCCGCCCATGCCGCGCTATCGCTTTATCACCCGCAATGGCGGAGACCATGCCGTCGAAATCGAATGCCCGAACGATAAGGCGGCGCGGATCGAGGCCAGGAAGGCCTTTGCCGAAGCCGCACACGACGCTCTCGTGGATTCCGATCAGATCGAAATGACGATGACCGTGGATGAAGGCGGGCGCGTGATTTTTCGTGGGCTCTTTTCGTTTGCCGCGATGGACGTGAACTAAATCGGTGCGTCAACGCACAAACTACTAGACGGCGGAACAGATAGAACGTCTGTATCGTTTTGCGGCCTTGAGCTGGAAAAATTCCATCATGCAGGTTCTAACGCTGTGCCGGATCGATACCGATTGGGCCTTCCGCGACGTGACGGGGTCCGCTTACGGCCACTCCCCTGACATTAGGATAGTCCTTGAAACAGCGCAAAGCATGGCTCAGCGGATAGGCGCGCACGTCAAATTCACACCTGAGGCCGAGAGCCATTATCGAGCCATCATCGGACCGCGCAATGAAACGCAGACCGAACCCGCGAAACCTAATGGATTTTGGAGACGTTTGGCGATGAGGCTGTCCTCGCGCCGACTCGGTAGCGAAGGCCACTCCACCGACGGTTAATGAGTAAGCGGCGGGTTGACTTGGTCCGTCATTAAGCGCCCGATGCGCAAGCGATCTGTCGAGTTGCGACGGTTGCCATTCCTCCGTTCCCGCGTCGCACGCGGACGATCGGCACTTCTGTGAAACCGACAGTTGAGACGTACACGGCAGTTTTGCCGTGGTACGAGCGCGCTGATTTTCAGCGTTTGTGGGAGCTTGCCCACGATCGGGACGAGATGCCAAGCAACTACGATGTTTGGTATGCGTCAGCCCTGGAGGTGATGAACACGTGGCTTGCACGCGGGCGAGCACTCCAGATTGTCACGATCCGCCCAGACGAATTCCTAGACTGGCTTCGGGTTCGTGAACTTCCAAATACCGCGGCGACGCGACTGAAATACGTGGAAGAAAAAGCGCGAGGGGGCTGCGGCGCTCTGGCAGGCATCGCGACATCAGGAGCGAGCACGGCGTCTGAAGGAAACCCACGCGCCTAGTCGCTCTCCTTTTTGAACTTCAGTGAAGCGCGGTAAACTTCCTGGCCGGCCTCATTCTCGACCCGCGCCCTCAGATCGAAGCGATTGCCATCCGGCAGCTTATCTTTGGCCATATCGGCCAGGGCTCGCTGGGCATCCTCCTTGGCGGCTTTCTCATCGGGAAAATCCAAGGGCTTCTCGTCGCGGTCGACCCGGTTCCCATCTTCGGTGGTGAAACGAAATTTCGGCATGGGCGTCCTCGCATTTTCGGAGAAATGCAGAATTGGCCGGCCGGGTTCCTAGTTTTGGCACGCAACGCGACGGGGAACTCTGCACCCATGCGACTCGTTCGGCGTCTAGCCTCCCTGTTGCGTAAGGTGTTCCCATGGTTGCCCTGAGAAAGCCGGTCGAACTAGCGGCCCGTCGTCAGAGCCCTGTCAGGCGCGAGCTATATCGTGAGCGATGCAAGGATGGCGACGGGAACCGCTACACGGTCATCGTCTGGCGCGAGACGCCTGACACAAGCCTGACCTCCTACTCGTTGGAAGACGGTACGCCGGTTCACTACGAGGACGAGTGCTATTTCCTCATCGAGCCCACCCGTCAAATGCTAACGCGGTGCGACGACTAAGGTGCTTTTATCCGTCGATGAAGACGACATTAGAGCGAGCTTTCGAACTGGCGCGCTCCGGGCGGGTTGAAACGATCAGAGCATTGCAGCGCGTCCTCGCGGACGAAGGTTACACGGCCAAGCAAATCAATGGTCCGGTACTTTTCGAGCAGCTTCGAAAGCTGATGAAGGCCGCGAAAGCCTCCGAAGGGTGCGGGCGGTCTAATGACTGACGAGCCGTATCGGCTGCGGCTGACATGGCCGAGCGAAGACGAGAATGATTATCTCGTTCTCGATCCGCAGGCGAACATCATAGGCAGGATCTACAGAGAGGTTGCCACATCGCAGGGCCGATGGCTGTTCTTCGTCGGGCCGGGCAACCTGCCAAGGCGCGCTGACTTTCATGGCTATGTCGATAACCTCGACGAGGCGAAGGCTCGCTTCAAAGAGCTATGGCCTCGGTATCGCGAGCAGTGGTCTGAGGAACGCTTAGAAGCAGCCCTGGCGCAGCAGCGCGCGGCATGGACATCTGGGAACTAGGTCATGCCATGAAAAGGGGACCAGCATTCGCCAGTCCCCTTCCGCGTGGTTTCAGGCGCGACACTGAGGGGCCACGCGCCGCACAAACGATGCTTGCGCCGACAGAGTTCCCGAGAACAACGTAGGGTACGCGGCCGGTCAATACGCGTTATGTGGAGGAACTGGTCCACCGGTCGCCAGTTGATCTCCTGACCGGGTTAGGCCGGTCTCCCAAACCTCAAACCCGAGATTCCCCGGTGTCGCCGGGGAGCAACCTATGGAGAGAGATATGGCTAGCAACAATTTTGCCGACGACCCGAAGAAGGCCTCTGAAGCGGGCAAGAAGGGCGGCGAGAACAGCCACCGTGGCCAGCAGTCACAGCAGTCCTCTGATCGCTCGCAGTCGGGGTCGCACGACAACCAACGCGGCGGCTCCGGAAACTTCGCCAATGACCGTGAGCGCGCTTCTGAAGCCGGTCGAAAGGGCGGGCAGTCGTAGCAACTAACCTCGCTCTGTCGAGCGTGCGAATTTGGGTGGGGCGAGTCCTTCGGGCTCGCCCTTTTTCCTGCCGGAAAGCTACCGTTTCGCGGAAGCACCCTTCTCTTCCAAGCTCAAAAACTTGGAGGTGACAGAAGGCAGGTTGTCGCCCAGCCAAGTAGCCATCGCCATTTCCTCAGCAAGAATGCGCTGGCAAACTGCGGCGGTCTCCTGGTCGCCACAGGCTTCCGCCGTCGCGATGAGAACCTGGTATGCGGCAATCTCCATGTGCTCGAAGGTGTAGCTGGCCATCGACCCCTTGATGACCTCGTCATCCATGACGGCGCCGCCGAGCCCCTGACCCATCGCAGCAAACTTGCCCATCAGATCCTTGAGTGTGGAGGTGTCACCGCCCCGCCGCTCGATGCAGGATTGCAGCATGTCGCTCTGACGGCGGGTTTCCGCCAGATGCTCCTCGATCTTTGCCTTCAGATCAGGAGAGCTCTCGATGCGGCTGGCCTGAGCGGTGAGCATCGTTTCCGCCTGCTTTTCCATGGCGTGAGCATCCCGCAGCCATGCAAGAAGTCTGTCTTCCTCGTCGTCATCGGATCCTCCTTTGCCTTGTGACATCGAAACGAGCCCCGAAAGCGCGGGGTTCCGGCAGCGAAATAGTTGATTGACCGAGTAAGCCCCGGTTCGGGGCAGCCGGCCACAGGCTGATCCCGTAGCAGCAAATCAGGTTTCACTCCGAGGGCTTCCGGCCGCGCTTTTTCCGTCTCGCTTCGGCGGCGGCCTCCGAGGTGGACATTTGGCGCAGCTCTTCGGAAGAGTGTTTCTCCGCAAGCTCGCGAGCCTTGCCGCCGAGTGAAACGCCGCTATCGCGTCCGGCAAGGGCCGCGGCAGCCACGGATCGCTCTTCAATTCCCAGTCGCTTGGACATGACGTTCCCCAGGAAGCTCGTGTTGCGCGTACCCTGCGGTCGCGCCGCGGACAGGCCACCCCCGCAGGGCGGCCGTCGCAGATTACTTCTGGCCGCCTTTCTTGCCAGCTTCGGAGGCGCGCCCACGGTCATTTGCAAAGTTGCCGGATCCGCCGCGCTCGCCGCCCTGTTGGCCTCGATCACCGCCGCTGGCCTGCTGCTGATTGTTGCCGCCGTGGCTGTTCTCACCTCCCTTGCGTCCTGCCTCTGAAGCGAGATCATGGTCCTGCGAGAAGCTGCGCTTTTCCGCTGGCACGCTCTGGCCGCCCTTCGACCCGATACCGCGCTGCTTATCATCGTCCATGGAGCCGAAGCCGCGCTTGTCGCTGTTGTTTGTCATCGCAAACCTCCATTCACTTGATTTCAGGAATGAACCCGAGGGCTCATTGACTGAACAGGCGTGGAGAAGCGCAGTTCAAGTTATTTTGCCTTCGTGCGCTTCCGCACCGTCCATTGCCAATTTCCGCTGCTCGGAACTCCAGCCGTTGATGCTCGTTAGCAGCGCGGCCGCCCTGTAAGTTGGAGGAACTGGCAATGGCAATTTCGGAGCTTTTCGAGCAGCCCGTCATCATTCTGACAGGCCTCGGCCATCCCACGACCGTCTCGTCCAGCATGGAAGCCTATATGTTTCTGGCCGATTGGCCTGTTTGCAAACAGGACGCTTGCCATCGGTTCATCATGGAGACCTGCTTGGCGTCCATCCGTAGCGACGGAGATCTCGACCTGGCTCGCGCGCTCTTCGCTTCGTGGTGCGACCAGAATGACATTCTTGCCCCTGCCATGCTGGAAGTCCCCCGCCAGCAAACGACAGGCTCGGGCAACCGGCTGGCAGTAACAGCGTAGGACAGATTTGGAGCAAAAATGACTGACGAGCTCGATCGAGAAGCTCAAGTGCGCACTATTGCTTACGAGCTATGGGAAGGTGACGGTCGGCCTGTAGGCGCGGAACTTCGCCATTGGGATGCTGCACGGGAAATCCTCGCTAAGCGTGAATTGACAGCTTTGGGCGAAGACCCGACGCTTATGCCTAGCTCAGCAGCTGCACCTGAGTCTGAAACTTACGCCCGGCCTGCGGCTGGCGAGCCCGCATTGTCGATGGAAGGGCAAGCGGCCGCCCCCGCATTGAGTGAGCAGAAACGTCCGGACAAAGCTCCGCGGCGCCGCAGCAAACCTGCGTGACGGAATGCATACGGCGTAGCTGCAGTGATGGAAGTTCAGCGAGGTCGAAGCTTGCTAATGATATGGCGCCAGGAACCTTCGTGAAGTTCTGAGCGTTGCCGCAGCACGGTTCATAAAAAAGGGGCTGACAATGCGTTCCATCCTTCTGTGGCTCGTCGGAGTGCCGATCCCGATCATTATCTTGCTGTGGTTCTTCATGCGGTAGCGGGCTGGCGCAATCGAGCGCCAGAAGCCCGTATTGGCCACGCCTTGAATGCGCCTGCGGTCATCCCGAGCAACCTGATGTCAGACAATAGTGAAGAGACGAGATCGGGCGGCAACCCCGAGGGTCTGGTTGTCCGCTTGCTTGAGATCATCGCAGCGGAAGGTTTGATCAAACCCGAGCTTTTGGATTCCCATGCGAAGGTCGACGAGATTGGGTTCACAATCGACGACCTGACATTGATCGGCAATGCGGTCGAACGCGAGTTTGATTGCGACATGATGCCGGACGAAGCGATGCAGCAATGCCGAACCATCCGGGAACTCGTGCTGCTGATCGGCCGGCGGATTCAAAGCTCAGGGGCTGGCGAATGATGTTCAAAGTGTTGGCCGGAACCGATGATGGATGAAAATTCGCGCTTTGCGCGCCGTTTGGACGTGGCTGCGCGACCATTTGACTTATCGCTGGGAGCATCGCGATGAGCTTGGCGATTAGACCAGTCCTGAAGGCGGCGCCGACGAAGGCACCCGAATAGTCGATCGCGATGTCGGACGCCGTGGGCGTACACCTGCTGCATTGCCATCAAACGGTCTCGCCACGCGGGGAGCAAGCGAACTCGCCCGAGCAAGATGAGACGTCGCCCGATGCAGAAGTAAATTGGAGCGGCTGCTGCGCTGGTCGTCGCGGTCGGAACTGCGCGGACGCTCTTCACATTCCTTGCTGCAACCTTCCCGCTCGCCCCAAGTTGCAGATTTTTGGGGCGAGACTCGTGCGCATTCCATCTTTCGTTAAGCAGGCATCGCTCGCGGCCCTGGCCGGTCTAACGGCATCCTTGACGGCGGTGCAGCTGTACTCGTTCCTCGCGGCCGGTACTCGCAGCGGTACTGGCCGCGGTAGCTCCGGTACTGACGGTTCCGATGCCGACGCACCGACTGAAATCCCGCCGAGAGGGTGGCGCGATATTCTCAGGCGGACATATGGCGAAGTGAGCAGGGATAGGGTGCTCGCGGTAGCTGCAGGCGTGACCTTCTACGGCTTGCTTGCGATATTCCCGGCGATTACGGCCTTCGTATCGCTGTACGGTCTGTTAGCCGATCCGGGAACAGTCGCTGAGCAACTCTCGGCAGCGGAGGGCATGCTGCCTGGTGGCGCGATCGAGGTCATACGCGATCAGATCGTGCGCATCTCAACGGGAAACGAGACCAAGCTCGGCTTCGCTTTCGTCCTCGGTCTTGGGATATCGGCGTGGAGCGCCAATGCAGGAGTGAAAGCTGTCTTCGACGCGCTCAACGTCGCCTATGGCGAAGAGGAGAAGCGCAGCTTTATCCGGCTCAACCTGACCTCGCTCGTCTTCACGCTCGGCATTCTCGTGTTTGCCGCGCTGGCAATTGGCGCGGTGGCCGCCATCCCGGTCGTCCTTGATTACCTCTACCTCGGAGACGTCGCGGAATGGCTGATATGGCTCGGTCGGTGGCCCGTCTTGGTCGCCATCATGATGATCGGGCTCGCGGCGCTCTACCGCTTCGGGCCGAGCCGTGACGATGCCCAATGGAAATGGGTCAGCCTGTGAGCAATGTTCGCAAGCGTCGCGTGGTTGCTCGGATCGGTTCTGTTCTCTTGGTATGTCGCCAGCTTTGAGGATTACAATAAAACGTACGGCGCGCTCGGCGCCGTGATCGCTCTCCTAATGTGGATGTGGTTGTCATCCACGATCATTTTGGTCGGTGCCGAACTGAATTCCGAAACTGAGCGTCAGACGCTTCGCGACACCACCGAAGGCGCACCGCGACCGATCGGACTGCGCGGCGCAGACGCTGCTGACAATAAGTCTGGTGACGGCCACAAGCCGGTTAAAAACCAGTCCGCTCAACGATAATACGGCGAACGCGAAAACCCAGGAACCGTTGGCGCGGGTGCCCGTTGAAAGCTCATCATAAGCTGCAAGCTTTAGGAGCGCACGATGGCAGATGAGAACGAACTCGGCCAGACAGGCGGCGATGGCCAGCGCTCGCAAATGGACGCAGCCCGAGCCGCAGCTAGCGAAGTTTCCGAGAACCTCAAATCGGTCGGCATCGACACGGACCGTATGACCGAAGCGGCAGGTGAACGGGTCAGCGAGTTGCAGCGCGTGCTGATCGACGAAGTGAGAGCGCAGCCGCTACGTGCCCTCGCCTGGGCCGCGGCCGCCGGCATCATCTTCGGTTTCTGGGCGGCGAAGTAGGCCATGGGCCGCCTTGTCGCCCAACTCGTGTCTGTGGCGACGGGAGCGCTCAAACGCCATTTGATCATATATGGCCTCTGGGTTGCCAGCGGGCTTTTCTTCGTCTTCGCGGCCGGATACGCGCTTAGTGCACTCCATGCGGCGCTCATGTTCCGCTGGGGCTCGATAACGGCGAGCCTCGTCGTGGCTGGTGGGCTGTTGCTCTGCGCAATAGGGCTCATCATCGCCGGATACATTCTCTCGCGGACCCCTGCGCCTTCGCTATACCAGCGCCTTCAAACCTCTCCCGATCTCTCGCGAACGGCGAAGTTGCTGACGCGGCCGAAGCGGACGATTGCGCCGGCCGCAGCCGGTGCAATCGCAGGCGCTGTGGCCGTCGGTACGATGGCTTATTTCTTGAGAAGGGGCAGGCTGTCCGTCCAAGCCGTCCGTGCGGACTGGCGCGACGGCGATCGGTTCGTTTAGCGCAGGATCGGCTTGGCCGTAGCCAGGTCATTGCGGATCGTTGTCGCGGCGACGCCGGCCTCGCCCATCGCGTGGCTGATCTGGTCCAGCCCGACAACGACATCGCCGGCGGCATACAACCCCGGGACATTCGTGCGCTGGTGGGCATCGACCTTGATGCAGCCCTCGTCCGTCAAAGTGGCGCCGAGCGACGCCGCCAAGTCCGAATGAATCTTGGAGCCAAGGGCAGGATAGACTGTATCGAAAGACATCCGTCGCTGCCCTAAGCTGACCGTTATCCCGGTCTGGTCGAGGGAAAACTCGCTCGGTCGACCCCGGACCAACTCAATGCCGACCGCGCCGATCCGGCTAAGATCCTGCTCGGTCAATTCGGCCCGCTGATCGAGGATCAGCGTCACCCGATCGGTGAAGGACCTTAGGAATACCGCCTCGGTCACAGCGCGCGCGTCGCGACCGATGACACAAACGTTCTGGTCAGTCACTTCATAGCCATCGCAAACCGGGCAATAGCGCAGCCTGCCAGAGCGCAGGGCCTCGGCGTGGAGGGGCTTTGGAATATCGGGCGGTCGGTTGGACACTCCGGTCGCGAGAAGGACCGTTCGCGCAGGACCGATCATCCCACCGCCGCGAGCCATGTACCCATCGGGGCCTTTCACCAGTTCAGCGACGTGGCTTTCAAGGTAGCAGGCGCCATATTTGCCGGCCTGGTCACGCATGCGGTCCAGAAGGTCAGCCCCGGCAATGCCTTCCGGGAACCCAGCGTGGTTGTTGGTGCGAGTGATTTGCCGCGCCCGGCTGTTGCCGTTGTCGGCCACCGTCACGGACAGATGAAACCGCGCCAGATAGATCGCCGCGGTCAGTCCCGCAGGTCCGCCTCCGATGATCAAGCAGTCACGGGCTTCTGACATCGCTCGCCATTCACTCAGTCACGTTCCTGTTCGCCGGTGCACCCTCAGGCGCCGGTCTCGTCATTGCCGGCGGCCGCCGGTTTGGACTCGGGAGAGCCGCGGTGCCGTAGGAATATCGACAATATAACCAGCATGGCCGTCGAGAGGAACTCCGACTGCCAGTTCTGGAACGATTCGAACCAGAGCTGGGAATCGCCGATGTATTCGAGCGCCGACTGCGGCGCCCGGCCATGAAGCGCCGCCTCATGATTGGCTGCGACCATGCTGAACCACCAGTGCAGTACGAAAGAAACCCCGAAGAGGACCGCCAAGGCGATGCCGAGCGAACGTTCGTACAACCAGGCGAGGATCGGATGGCGGTCGCGCCAAGGAACTTCGTCTCCGTCGCGGTGAGGGTCGTCGGGATCGCGTGACTCCGCGGAGCCGCGCTGGAAGAGCATAGCGGTCAGGACGACGTAAACCGCCATCTGCAGGAACTCGCTCTCCCAGTTCTCGAACAGGGCCGACAGGAACGTGCCTCCGGAAAGGTAAGCCCCCAATCCGAGTGCAGCTTGACCGTGTTCGGCCAGTTCTTGATTGCGGGTTGCATGCCCGGTCAGGGCCATCCCGATCAGAGAAATAAGGAACATTGCTGAGAGCGCCAGCGTCAGGCCGTTATCGCGAAGTCGTTGCCGCATCTGCCGCTGCCTACTCATCTGAACTGCCGTCTCAAGCGTCTGCGCCTTCCCTTTTTCATTTCCCGTGATGCGTGACCGCCTCGATCTTGTTTCCGTCCGGGTCGAGGACGAAGGCGCCGTAATAGTTGGGGTCGTATTCCGGTCGCAGGCCCGGTGGGCCCGCGTCCGACCCGCCGTGCAACAGAGCGACCCGATGAAACTCGTCGACCTTGCTTCGGCCGCCGGCTTCGAACGCGATATGGACGCCGTTCCCCGCGGATGCGGGTTTGCCGTTGACCGGTGTTTCCAGGCTGAAGAGCACCGTGGAGACGCCGTAATCCGCGGAGTCCTCCGAAGCCTTGAGAAGGCTCAGTCCGAGCACCCCAAGCACGGCGTCATAGAACTTCCTGCTCCGGGCAACGTCACTGGTGCCGAGCGAGACGTGATGGATCATGACGAAGCCTCGACATCCGCAAGGGGACCGATAGCCGGCGCGTTCAGGACGCTGCCGTCCGGCGCGAAATGCGATCCGTGACAGGGGCAGTCCCAACATTCCTCGAACGAGTTCCAGTGAAGGTGGCAGCCCAGATGCGTGCAGGCCGCCGATTTCTCGATGACATCGCCCTTCTCGGTCCGGTAAGCCGCGATCTTGTTCAGTCCCCGCCTGACGATCGCCCCTTGCCCAGGCTGAAGCTCGTCGATGGAGGACAACTCTCCCGGTGCGAGATACTCGGCGAAGTTCTTCACCGCCGTGATGTTCTCACTGACGTAGGTCGAAGCTGCCTTGATGGGTTTGCGGTCGGGGTCGTAAACTGCGGCGAACTCGTTTTCGCGACCCAGAATGAGGTCCGGGATAAGCAGACTGGCGACGACGCCGGGGGTGATGCCCTGCCCGGAGTCGCCCGTCGAGACGAGGACGCGAGTGCTGCCAGCCTCCCGTCCGATGAAGCCGCAATAGTCGAGCGTATCCATGACCTGGCCCGACCAGCGATAGCGCTCGGGACCGAGATCCGGGATGAGGGTCTTGGCCCAGGAGGTGAGGGCGGCGAAACGCGCGTCGGCGTCATCGGCTTCGCCCGTCTTGTGATCCTCGCCACCGACGATGACGATGTCCTTGCCATCCTCACCGGATGTGAGGCGGACATAGTGATAGGGGTCCTGGGTGTCCCAGTAGAGGGCGTCGTCGAGCTTCCCGGCCTCGATCTCGAATCCCATAGCATAGGTTCGATAGGGCGCCTGCTTCGTGTGCAGGGCGACGAGATCGTGGATCGGGGAATTCGTCGCGATCACGGCATGGCCGGCCGTGACGATGTGGCCCGACTCCAGCTTTAGCTCGACCCTGTCGTCCTTCTCGTTCACCTCAACGACGGCGGTGTCGGGATGGAGACGCGCGCCCTTCGCACTCAACTCCTTGGCCACGCCCCGTAGATACTTCAACGGGTGGAAGGTCGCCTGGTCCGGATACCGCAGGAATGGTCGATCCTCCAGCGTGCGCAGGGGCAAGCCCTTGCCGCGCTCGACGGTGACGCCGATTTCCCCTGCCGCTGAAACCTCATCGTCGAGGACGCTCTCCTCGCTTTCGGGATCGAGAAACAGGATTCCGTCGAGACGCCTGAATTCGCAGTCTATCCCAAGCTCCTCCTGGATGGCCTCGATGCGATCGACGGCCGCGCTCTGGCTGGCCTGGAAGCCCCGCGCCAACTCTTGGCCGCGCATCGACAGCAACTCGGCGAGGGAATCGTCGCAGATGGGAGCGAGGTGAGCCGTGGTGCGTGCTGTCATGCCTCCGGCGATCTCGCCTCGATCGAGAACGACGACGGACAAGCCGCGCTCCGCCAGCTCGTAGGCGATGGACAGGCCCGCGATCCCGGAGCCGACGATGGCAACATCCGCGGCATGGTCCGACCTCAGGGGCTTGGCCTCGGGCGCTACTTCGACATCCATCCAAACCGAACGGCTTCGTTCGCGTTTTGCATTCATGGCAGACCTCCGCGATGGTCTGCGTGCAACGTCCCCGGATCGAATATGTTCGAAGAGTTCTGAAGTTCGGCAATTGGCTCTGCGTCTGCAACACCTGCGCCGCTTCGGGTCGTTGGAAGGCGATTGCTGCCTACGCGGAGGCGGTGTCGCAAAAAGCATCGTTTGAGGGCCGACCGCTTATCCGCTCCAGCGATCGACGACCTCCTCAACGGTGGCGGCCGAGATCTGCTGACTGAAGCGCTCCCGGAAAAGCATCAGCAGGCTGTCGTGCCCCGTGTCGGAGAAGCTGCACACCGCGTCGGTGGCGATCACGACGCGGTAGCCGTGATCGACTGCGCCAAGTGCGGTCGAGAGTACGCACACATCAGTCTCGGCCCCGGACAGGACGACCGTATCGACCGACCGCTCTCTTAGATATGCGAGCAGTTTGCCGCTCGCGAAGGCGGAGTAGACGGGCTTGTCGAATATCGGTGCCGGAGGCGTAAATCGGGCGAGGTCCGGTACGAGATCGATCAGCGCGGGGTCCAGCCGATCACGGGTCGTCTCGGGCCACCGGCGATAGAAATCGCGCCAAGCCCCGAACGCCGCCTCTGGCGACGATGGGGTGACGAAACGCGTAAAGACGGTGGCCAGCGGGCGGGCTTCCGCCAGGGCCACGCACCGAGGAAGCACACGCGTCATCCATGGAGTGGCCCATGGACCTTCCGGAGCAAATATTCTTTGCATGTCCACGCAGATGTGGACGGTGCGGTCGGTCAGCAGCGGGAGTCGCTCGCCCATGCCTTCCTCCCTGGAAGGCGCGCCGGCTCCCGAAGCCGGCGCGCAATTCAGGCTCAGGCAGCCTCGCCCTGCGCGCTCTTGTTGACCGCGGTGACGCCGAGCTTCGTCAGGAGTTGGTCCGTCGTCTCTTCCTCCCGGAGCGTCTGTTCGAGCAACGCGGCTGCATCCTTGAGGCCGAGCTGGGTCGCCCAGGTCTTCAAGGTCCCGTAGCGCGTCATCTCGTAGTGCTCGACGGCCTGCGCCGCAGCGACTAGTCCGGCGTCCAGCGCGGGGCTGTCGGAGTACTCCTCCATGATCTCCTTGCCTTCCTCAATGATGCCGAGGATGGCGTCGCAGGTCTTGCCGCGGGGAGCCTTGCCGGCAATCTCGAACACTTGGCTGAGACGCTCGACATGGGTCTCAGTCTCGTCCCGGTGCTTTTCGAAGGCAGCCTTCAGGTCAAGCGACGATGCCGCCTTCGCCATTTTCGGCAGCGTCTTCAGGATCTGCTTTTCCGCGTAGTAGATGTCCTTGAGGGTGTCGATAAAGAGGTCGTTGAGGGTCTTGGGCTCGCTGGCCATGATCGGCTTCCTCCTTAGGGGTGAGACCGATCCAACGGTTTGCCTGCGGGCGAGTTCCGAGGTCTATACTCCCGCTACGGTTCAGGATGATGTTCCTCGGAGCGGCGCGCCTTTTCGATCTCTTCGTCACTGCGGTCCTCGACCCCGATCAACGAATTGCGGGCACCCTCCTGAACCCGAATGAGCTCATCGATTTTCGCCTGCAAGGCGGCCCCGTCGCGGTTCTGCGTGGCTTGGAGGATCGGTAGGAGCAAAAGAGTGACTGTGCTGATCGCCAGGCTAGCTCCTCCCAGGAAGTGATCGTCCCCTGAAGCGAACGCTAGGACTCCGGTTAGGGACAGAGCCAGAGCCACCAGCAGCATCGCAGGCCGCCCGGCGAAACGGGCGCACCCCGTCGAGAATGCGTCGAACCACTTCATGTCGCCCTCCGATTGCGGACGATCCGGAACTCGCCGGGTGCGCTGCCGGTTCAATTGCTCTGCGGACGAAGGCTTCGCAACCGGGGATCGAGGTGCAGCATGTCGAGCTATGATCACATCATTCACAAGGACAACAAGGTGTCCTTGTTCACGCGGGTTGCTCAGGCGGTCGCCAGTTGGACAGGCAAGCCGATCACGTTCTTCGTGGCGGTCGGCTTGATCCTTATCTGGGCCCTCTCCGGCCCGATCTTTGGCTTCAACGACACATGGCAGCTCGTCATCAACACCTCGACGACGATCATCACCTTCCTGATGGTGTTCATCATCCAGAACAGCCAAAACCGCGACACCGCCGCGATGCAAATTAAGCTCGACGAGCTCATCATCCGATTGGAAGGAGCGCGGGAGGAGCTCCTTGATCTGGAGGAGCTGGACGAAGAAGACCTCGTGGTGATCAGGCGTGACTTCTGCAAGCGCGCGTCCAAGGCGCGGCGCAAAGCCGAAGATGGGTCGAATACCGCCTGAATCTTGGACACCTCCCCGCTTCTGCGACAGGTATCTGCGAGGAAACACACGGATCGGTTTAAGCGCGAGCCGACAGCGGCATGCGTCCGGACCCGCCGGATCATTCACATCAACGACAGTCCGCCCCTAGCTTCGTTCCGTCGCACAAGGTCCACGGGAACAGAACCATCGCCCAAGTGGTTCGAAGGGTTTCCGGCGGCTTAGGCCGCGTCCATGAGGGGGCCTTTCCCATGAGAAAACAGCTGATCGTTCTCACCATCTTGGCGGCGACCGCGTCGTTCGGCGCGCACGCCCAAACCTCGACCACCTCGCCAATGCCGGCGCCGAAGGCGGATGCCGATAAGAATGCGCCGCTGCCGGGCGCCAACAGCTTCACCGAAGGCCAGGCTAAGAGCCGCCTCGAGGCCAATGGCTATACCAACATCGGTGAACTCAAGAAGGACGACAATGGCGTCTGGAAGGGCAGCGCGACGCATGGCGGCGCGAAGCTCACCGTCTCGGTCGACTATCGCGGCAACATCACCCGTAACTGATCAGAGGAGCGATAATCATGACCCAGACCCGAACCCGTTCCTATGACAACTATGAAACCGCCCATGCCGTCGTCGGCCAGCTCGAGGCGGCCGGCGTAAGCTCTTCGGACATCAGCATCGTCGGCCGCAATGGAAAGGCCGACGATAGCAATGCCGGCGAAGGCGCGGGCATTGGCGCCGCCGTTGGTGGCGCCGCTGGCTTGCTGGCAGGTATTGGGATGCTCGCCATTCCGGGCATCGGCCCCGTGGTTGCGGCCGGCTGGCTGGCGTCGACCGCAGCGGGTGCGGCTGTCGGGGGCGCCGCGGGCGGCATCGTGGGAGCCCTGACCAGCGCAGGGCACAGCGAAGAAGATGCAAACTACTATGCCGAGACGGTTCGCCGAGGTGGCACAGTTGTTTCGGTTCGCGCCGCCGATGAACAGGTGCCTGCGATCGAGGCCATTTTGGATGGTGCCACACCGATCAATCGCGATGAGCGTCTCGCCGAGTATCGAGCCAGCGGCTGGAGCCGGTTCGACGAGACGGCGGATCCCTATCAGCGTCCAGTGATCTGATAGAAGGCTAAGGTCAGAATTTGTGCAGGCCCGCAACTATCGGCGGGCCTGCACGATGGCCAACCTTGCAGTAGGGCGCGACCGCCTCCGGCGAAGGCTTTCCTTCTTCTGGGTTTGGCCGCTACGCAGGACGATCACCGGCCTTCCAGCCACCTCGATCGCCTCCGCGAGGCGATCGCAAATCTGCGACCGAGCGTCGACGTTCTTATCGTCAGCGTGCTTTGGGGCTATGGGCGCGGCGACCCGCTGGCGGAGTATCAGCGCCTACTTGGGCATGCTTTTATCAATGCGGGTGCCTTCTCTACGGCCTCGGTAATCATATCGCAGGACCGGGAGAACGCTGCGCGTGATAAGCAGGCGATCTCCCCGATCGATTCGGTGTCCCTAGTCATCCGCATCAGCAGCGAGCACGGCGGTCCCCCGCGATCGAGTTGAGCCCCACCGTGTGCAACAAGGCGCGCTTTCCGCGCTTCTCGACTCTTCTTCGCTCGCGCGRCCGGTCTTTGAACTGTTTTCGCGGCTTGCGGCTAGCGCAAAGCCACGCTGATATATAGCGCCCCCGTTGCCGATCTGAATTTTCACTCGACCAGCTTGGCCCGCCGCTTTCGCCAGGTGGCAGAGGTCTGCGGCTTCACGAAAACCGAGGCAATGTCCGAGCGGTGCTGTTTGAGCCTCGCTTCAATGCGCTCCACGCAATCTTCGATGTCCTCGGTTGACCGATCGTCCTTGAATTCAAGGCTCAGCGCCACGACGATTTGATCCGGACCCAGATGGACTGTCGTCATGCCGTTGACACGCTCGATGTCTGGATCTCCATCAACCGCCGCCATGATCTCTTCCTGCACGTGGGGCAAAGCCGCTTCACCGATCAGCAACGCCTTACTTTCGCGCGCCAGAAGCGTAGCCGTCATCGCAAGAATGAGGCCGATGAAGATCGACGACACGCCATCGAGCTCAGGGCGCTCGAAGTAGGCTGCTGCCGTGATCCCGATGAAGGCGATGAACAAGCCGAGCAAGGCTGCGGTATCTTCGAACAGGACCGTAAAGACGCTCGGATCCTTACTTTGCCGGACCGCGTCGAAGTAGCTCAACGAGCCTTTCGCTGCCCTGAACTCCTTCAGCGCGATCCGCCAGGAGTAACCTTCGAACAAGGCCGAAAGGCCTAGGACGATGTAGTTCGTGGTCAAATTCGTTGCCGCGTGCGGGGCAATGACGTGGGAAATGCCTTCGTAGAGAGACACACCCGCGCCGACCGCGAAGACCAGGAGCGCGACAACGAAGCTCCAAAAATAGAGCTCGCGGCCGTGGCCGAAAGGATGCGTGAGATCCGGTGGCCGCGCGGCCCGGTTGAGGCCATAGAGCAAAAGCGCGCCATTGCCGGTGTCGACCAGGGAGTGAACGCCCTCGGACATCATCGCGGAGCTTCCGGTCCAGGCCGCCGCGATGAATTTTGTCGTCGCGATCAGCAGATTCCCTGCTAGCGCCGCATAGATGACTTTCCGTGATCCCGAATGTGCAGCCATCTAGCTCCCCGCCCAGGCGCAACGGGGTTTAGCGGTACGTGTTCCCTAATCCCGACCACGAAAGGGTTGAAGCAGGAGAATGGAGAACGGGCAGTGCAGTACCATTGTTACACGCGTCGACGCGCTGCGCTGACGCTCTCAACATGTGCAGTCTCTGACTCCTCCCAGCCGAAGACACTTCGGCCGCCGTATTCCGCGGATCGACGGCGCTCCTCGGCGACATACTCGATAAGTGTCGGACCGGTCGTGCTCCGCTCTAACCGACGGCTCTCACTGTCCAGCCGCGCAATGGCGGCAAGGCGGTCGCCCTGGCCGATCTTAGCCCGATCGACGGCCGACCGCAGGACAGCGATGGTCTGGTCGTAGACCTTGGTTGGYACTGCGAAGGGCTGTCGGTCTTTGCCGCCATTGGCGAGAGAGAAACGCGCTGGATCACTGAAACGGCAGGGCGCGCCATGCAGTACTTCCGCGACCATCGCGAGTGATCGCACGGTGCGCGCGCCGATGCCGGGAACAAGCAGCAGCTCGGAAAAGTCCTGGGGTCCTCGATCGGCTGCTGCAGCCAATGCCCCATGCAGTCGTCGCGTTACGACGTCCTCGGGCCGGACATCGTGATGCGCGGGCATCACAAGGTGCGGGAGGACCAGTTGCGGTTTGTTTTGATCAGAGATGGGGCGCGCCGGCTGTAACGCCGCCAACTCTCTGACGATCCTGTCCGGTCCCTGATCGCGCAGCATCGCGACCTGAGCTTCGCGGGCGCGGTCGGCGCGCGCATCGGTCAGATTGACGATGCTGCCGGCATTACGCCCCTCGATTGCGGCGTGGGGTGCTTCGACGAAACTGCCAAGCCCCTCGGAATGCCAATGATAGCGCCGTGCCAGGCCGCCGTCGCCGTTCATGCCCTGTTGCACGACCGTCCAATGGCCGTCATCGGTTACAAAGAAGCCGTGTAGATAGAGGTCGAATCCGTCCTGCACCGCCGCGCTGTCGACCTTGGCGACGAGCCTGCTTGCCCGCGCCAAGGCTTTCCCGTCGAACCCTACCTTCGCGCCGATCTCATCCAGCTCGGCGGGTGTTCGGCGGGAATGATTGCCTCGCCCTCCGCAGACATGCAGCCCTAACTCACTGGCCAGCGGCTTCAGACCTCGTTTTAACGCCCCGATGACGCTCGTCGTAATGCCGGACGAGTGCCAATCCATCCCCATGATTGCGCCGAACGACTGGAACCAAAAAGGATGCGCCAGCCGCCGCAGCAGCTCGTCACGCCCATATTGCTGGATGATGGCTTCGCAGATGACGCTCCCCAGCCGGGCCATGCGCTCGCCCAGCCATGGTGGCACGCGCCCATAGTGCAGGGGAAGATCGGCACTGCCTGATCGCTTTGTCATAGCTTACCGGAACCAAACGGGAACAACCGAATATATACGTCGGCCCCTGTTCCTTGACCATACCGAGCGAGCGGCGCCGGAACTTAGAACGGTTCCATTTCGTTCAGTAAGCGACCGAGGGCGCGGAACCGGAAGTTTTCACATCTCCCAACCGATCCAGGTGAGCCTCCAGCGCCACGCAACTGCTGCTCGCATCAAAAAGCAAGGATGATGACTCATGGCCCGCTCCCCCCGCGATGTCCCACCAAATGCCAAGGCCACCGTGGGAGAGGGCGGCGAGTTGCACCAGGCAGCCTCTGCGCCCGATGCCCGGATCACCACCAATCACGGTGTCCCGGTCAGTGACAACCAGAACTCGCTGAAGGCAGGCGGTCACGGTGGTCTGCATAAACGGACATCTCCAAAGGACGACCGTTGAACGCCGCCGCCGCGTGGCCGTTCCTCATAGCAGGCGTTGATTCCGAGAACGCACCGCAGGAAACCTACGTGATAGGCGCGCGCCGTTTCCGAAAGTGATCACCCAGCGAATGGCGCCCATTCTCCATCCAATCCTGCTATGATTGAGTATCGGGTGGCGGGTATGAGGACGTAATGAGCAACGATCGAATGCGCCGCCCAACCAGCGCTCGCGACAAGGCGGAAGCCCTTTTCGCCGCGCCGAAGGTGGCGCCACCCGCGCCAATCGAGAAGCGTACCGTTCTGCCAGGCGCCAAGGAGATGGTCACACTTCGCATCGACAGCGAGGTGCTGGCACACTTTCAGGATGGCGGCCCCGGCTGGCAGGACCGGATCAACGACACCCTCAGAAAGGCGATGCCAGCATCCCTCGATGAGGGGCTGAGGCCGGAGGAACTCAACTCTTCGAACGACGGTTGATAATCCGCGCGCGAGCCCGCTTTGATGACCGTGCAGTACCGGCTCATAGAGGCCGGACAGAGTCGCAAGACGCAATACGGGCCTAGCGGGCTGCGCCGCGACGCGGTGGCAGACTGGTCACACGAGACGACAGTGTGGCGGATCGCCTTTCAAAGCGATTGCATCGGGGCGCGTTGGGTCCGAAGCTGAGTTTCGAGGGAGGCGAAGTTATGCGTACGCCTGACAGCTCAGAAGCCTCTATGGCTCGGATCAACGGCATACTCATTCGCGGCGCCATCGTCGTGGCGATTGCTGCGGCCACCGTGCTCCCACTGATACGCTAAAAGTCCAGACTGCAGCCGCGGTTCGAAGCCCGCGCCATCGAGAAGCTCGCGTTGACTGAATGCCTTTGAATTTGACCGAGCTAAAGGCTTTGGACGCTCTGCAGCTTGCTCCGCGACTGATTGGTATGAAGCTGTTCGTCGAGGGCGTCGGAGGAACAATCGTCGAAACCGAGGCCTACCTCGCCGATGATCCCGCTTCGCACAGCTTCCGAGGCCCGACACCGCGAAATGCCGCCATGTTCGGGCCTTGCTGGCATGCCTACGTCTATCGATCTTACGGGCGTCACTGGTGCATGAATATCGTCTCTAAAGGCGCCGGTGCGGTCTTGATAAGAGCCATCGAACCTACCGAAGGATTGGACGAAATGCGGGCACGTCGCCGCAGCCCGGTCGCCCTCTGCAATGGGCCAGGGCGCTTGGCCCAGGCGCTTGGGATAACGAGCGCCCATAATGGACTGAGTTTGGAATGGCTTCCGTTCTCGATCATCGATCGATCAAGTGCGCCTGAAATATCCTGCAGCACCCGAATTGGGATTTCGAAAGCCGCTGAGCAACCTTGGCGATATGGCCTTGCCGGCTCGCGCTTTGTGAGCAAGCCATTCCCAAACCCGAGCCAATAGCTCTGGTGGCCAGCTGGGCGGCTCATCGTCAATCTTTGTGAAGCTTCCCGAGATTGCCAGGAAGCCCTGAGAACGGGAGATCGTCGGGCCGTAACAAGCTCTGATCCGGCTCGGGGCCGCTCGCATTTTCCCCCTTGTGGGCCTCATCCCAGTCGCGAATTGCCGAGGTCAGCCTCTGAAATTCACGACCCTCTTCGGAATCCGAGGGAGCGTCGCTAACAGCGGCCGCGCGTTGGACGGCCGCTTGATATTCATCTTGGTTGGAAATGCGCACCAGTCTTCTCCAAGCTGTATCCGCTGGAGAATGAACAGGGCCGAGGGTGCCTCTGTTCCAAGCGTTGAGCCCCGCGGAAGCATCACGATGCGCGCCCGTTCGCGGGATCGGCCACCGTTTTGCCCACGGAGGCGTCAGTGGCTGGTGATGAGAACGTCGGTTTGGAAGCCTCGAACGGACTGGGCATCGCTGCTGCCGACAGGTTGAGGCGATAGTAATAACTTCTCCCCCGTTCGTTCGGGCGGCATCCTCACCGAAGCAGACCTTCAGCCTCAAACTCTTCCCAGCCGTCGAGGCCGGTTTCCTGCTCGTCCGGATCGGGCGCTGCCTTACGGGATTTGGCCGAACGCTTTCCCGCGCGCGTCAAAGCCGCTTTCCCTGCAGCTCGCCGCCGGTTCTCGGCCGCGGTCACGATATCCTCTTCCCGCCAGATTTCCGGCAGCCCGGTATCGAGGACATGTTCGATGAAACCCGGTGTGAAAACGTGGAACGTCACGGCCTTCGCACGGCCGCGCAGCTTGACCGTCTTGGTCCCTGCACTCTGAAGGCAGCCATCGTCGAGCCACTTGTGGCGCTCGCGGGAGGAGATGGAAAGGATGTCCTCCGCCTCGCTTGGGAGAATGGGCAGCGTGGCGAATTCGGGCAACACGTCGCCAACGATCGCCGACAGCGCGTCAAACTCAGCGGCCTCGGCATCTGGCATATGGAGAACCACCTTCCCGGTTTCGACCGTCAGACTCTTCCTCGTTGACCAAGGCAGCCTGCGCCTGATTTCCCGTTCGATCCCCCTGGCGCGTACCGACGATCCCAGGGTGACGGATGATGGAAGATGCCATTCCGCGAGCGGGCGCGCCATCAGCGGCTCTCCTCAGCAGACTACAGCAATCTATCAAAACGCTTCCGGCGCAGTCGCTCGACGACATTGCGGGCCGGCTTCATTTTACCTGCCTCAACCTCCTGGTTGCCGATGGCAAGCATCTTCAGCAGCCCCAGCATTCGTTGCGTCTCCTCGAAGGATGCAATGTCCTGAAGTACCGCCTTTGCCTCGCCGTTATGTGTGATCACCAGGGGCTCGCGCGTCTCTGCGACGTTGCGAAGGACATCGGCAGCATTGGCCTTCAGATAGCTTATAGCCTTGATCCGGGCCGAATATCGCAAAGTGCGCTCCCGCGTTAGCTTCATCGAATATGGTTTGCGCGGCCGCGCCATTCAACGCGGGTTGTCGACAACCGGCATTTCCAACGATTGTGATTAAGAGATGATCTGGAGCTCAGGCCTCAAAGTTTGCATCGTTAGTGCGCGCGTGAGCCGACAACAGGTACGTCATGCAATCGCGTCGTGTAACGCGGCGAGCGCTGGTCGAATTTGGTGACCCACGCCTTGCGCTGACGGAGCAGCGCCTGCACCCGCTTATCTGGTAGGAGCGACCGCGGCAGCAGATGACACAGGGGCCTCCCGAACGTGACCTTATCAAAGTCGTGTCCTGACACCCCGTTCTCGCGACCGTTCGACGAGAGCCTGAAAAGCAAAATGCCCGCCGTAAGGCGGGCATTCGCTCTGCGACCGAGGCTCAAGGGAGGGAGATTCGAGCCTCGGGAGAAACTTTCTGTGTTGAGCGCGCCCATCGCGAGCCCATCAAGCGGTTCAGGCCGCGTGGACGCGAGCGATGAACGGGATCTCCGAGCGCGACACGCCAAGATCGGCGAGTTCGCGGTTGGTCAGGCGCGACAGCTCGCTGACGGTTTCGCGATAGCGAAGGTAGGCGCGGATCTTGGCAGCGATCATGGTGACGAACATGGTGATCTCCCTAAGCGGCTATTCCGGACCGGGGCGGTGCCCACAGCGACAATCTCGTTGTGCGCTGCATATAGACCGAATGAGGTGCCACATTTAGGTGACCTAAGGTAGCTCTGATATGCATAAAACGCATGAAACAGGGGCAAATATAGAAAATTACGGACTTGTTATGCGTATGGAGCAGGACTAGTTGCAATCGCAACGGTTGGTTCGATGCCTGTTGCGTTCAGCCGCGGCGGTCATTTTGACAAGGCTTTGGCCGACCGCATTGTTCGGCTTGCTCCATGTTGTCACAGCGATGCTTGCCCTGGCCTCCGTCGACCAGCTCGATCGGCTGGTCAGTTGGTTGCGAGCTAGCTAGTTCGCGCCGCGATCCTGCTAAACATTTGGCAGATGTTCAGCAATCCAACCATGCGGAAGTTTCTCTACCTGATATGGGGGCGCGTTCTCATCGGGCATCATTGGACGAGCTACTGAATGGGCGAAACCTGAGCTTGCGCCTCATTGGCTTTAGCCATCATGGCCTCAAGCTTCCCAAACGCCTCCGGGGAAAACACCAGGTTCATCACCTGACCGCCGGCCATCTCGAAACTGATGATGGTCTCGCCCTGGGGATCGGTCGTGAGCGCGATCCGCTTTACGTCGGACACGTCGAGATCGATTTCCGGCAGCTCCTTCTGCTTCGCCATCAATCTCGATCCTCAGCAGGGCGCCACACCTCCTCAGGTTTGGCTCGTGCGATAGCCGTGTCGTCGATGATGTGCTGCTCTTGGAGCTTGGCTTCGATCAGCGCGGTATTAAGAAAATAGGCCAGCGTGCCGAACCCGCGGTTGGTCGCTTCGTTTTTTAGAGCTTCGATCCGCTCAACCAGATCGTCAGCTTTGCGGATCGGAATGCGTGGCACTCCCGAGCCGATCGTGACCATAACCGCCATGGCGCTGGCCCTCCCTAGTCAGGGTATTCGCCAGCAAGCCGGTCATACAAGTCGCCTTCGGCGGCGCCGGCTGCGAGAGCGGTTTCAAACTCGTCGGTCGGAGCGATGACGCCGCCGAAATGAGCGTGGAAGGCGCTCGCGAAGCGCGCCTCTTCAAAAGCCACGCGGATAACGCCGTCGGTCATCGTGCCGAGAACGTGGAAGGCGATCTGCCAATCGGTGCACCATGCATCGATCCGGCGAAGCCGTTCTGCTGCGGACATCTTGTCCAGCTTGAGTTCGACCTGGTGAGGCCAAGGATCGGTCATCGCCACATACCACGCATCTTGGCCCGAACATCGACTTTCGGTCCGCTGAATGGCGCCCGAGAGGCTTCCGCTGCCGCGATGGGCCAAGCCACAAGCTCAAACTGGCTGAGTAGCGCGTTGGGGATGAAGCGCGTCCGGTTGGCGTAGACGTGGCGGTCACCGGTCGCCGATTGCCCGTGTGTGAAGAACCGCTGTGGCACGACCAGATGCAGATCGTCCTTGGCGCGGGTCATTGCGACATAGAGCAGGCGCCGCTCTTCTTCGATCTCGTCCCGCGCGCCGGCCCCGAGATCGATCGGAATGCAGCCGTCGACGGTGTTCATGACAAAGACCGACTTCCATTCCTGGCCCTTGGCCGAATGGATCGTCGACAGGATGAGATAGTCCTCATCGAGATGCGGCACGCCGGCTTGGTCGCTGGTCGCGTCTGGCGGATCGAGAGTTAGTTCGGTCAGGAAGCGCTCGCGCGACGGATAACCACTTGCGATCTGTTCGAGCTGTACGAGATCGGCTTGCCTGGTACTGGCGTCCTCGTGAATGCGCTCCAGGTGCGGCTCATACCAGCGGCGGGCGCGCTCGATCTCGGCCGGCCAACCGGCTGTGCCGGAGCGCAGCTCGCTGATCGCGGAGACGAATGACGCCCAATCTTCGCCAGCACGCGGCGGAGCCGGAGCGTTCTCCAGAGCCTCGAGGGGAAGCGAAGCCTGAGCAACATGCTCAAGGACACGCTGTGCGGAGGTCGGTCCAACGCCCGGCAGGAGCTGTAGGACACGGAAGCCGGATACCTTGTCTCGCGGGTTCTCGACGAAGCGCAGCAGCGCAAGCAGGTCCTTGATATGCGCGCTGTCGAGGAACTTGAGGCCGCCGAATTTGACGAATGGGATGTTTCGGCGCGTGAGCTCAATTTCGAGCGGACCGCTATGATGAGAGGCGCGAAAAAGCACCGCCTGCTGCTTCAACGTCGAACCGCCTTCCCGGTTCTCCAGCACCTTCTCTGCTATGAAACGAGCCTGATCCGCCTCGTCCCGAACATGGACCAGCTGCGGCGGCGAGCCGGTCGCGCGGTCGGTCCAAAGGTTCTTGGTGAAGCGCTCGGCTGCCAGATCGATCACGGCATTCGCGGCCGACAGGATGGCGCTGGTCGAGCGGTAGTTCTGATCGAGTGTGATGATTTCGGCCGGCGGCACGAACGCTGCCGGGAAATCGAGGATGTTGCGGACCGTGGCTGCTCGGAACGAATAGATCGATTGGGCATCGTCGCCCACGACCGTCAGACCGAAGCCATCGGGTTTAAGTGCGAGCAGGATGGACGACTGGAGACGGTTCGTGTCCTGGTACTCGTCGACCATGACGTGATCGAAGCGACCACCTATGTCTGCTGCGATATCGGGATCGGTCACGGCCTGCGCCCAGTAGAGCAGCAGATCGTCGTAATCGAGCACGTTCTGGCTCTGCTTCGCCTCGACATAGGCGGCGAAGAGCTCTTTCAGCTCGGCCGCCCAAGTGGCGCACCAGGGATAGGACAGGCGTAAAACGTCCTCGATCGGCAGCTCGGCGTTCACGCATCGCGAATAGATCGACAGGCAGGTACCCTTCGTCGGAAAGCGCGACTCCGTCTTCGAGAAACCGAGCTCGTGCCGGACCAAATTCATCTGGTCGGCCGAGTCCTCGCGATCATGGATCGAGAAAGCGGGATCGAGGCCAAGCTGCTCAGCATAATCGCGCAACAGCCGCGCGCCGATGCCGTGAAAGGTCCCAGCCCAGGTCAAGGCATCGGCGAGTACACCGGCACCATCTCCCAGCACCTTGCGCGCGATGCGCTCGACACGCTTCGCCATCTCGGACGCGGCCCGGCGCGAGAACGTCATCAGCAGGATCCGCCGCGGATCGGCGCCGCTGACCATGAGGTGGGCGACACGATGGGCCAGCGTGTTGGTCTTTCCAGAGCCAGCGCCCGCTATGACAAGCAAGGGCGATCCGGCCGTCGCGCCAACGCCGTGCGTGACCGCACGCCGCTGGGCCGGGTTGAGCGCATCTAGATAGCTGATCGGGGCGACGGCATTCATGTCTCCAACTCCCGTGCTCCCTTTGAGAACCGACGGCGCAAGAGGCTCAGCGAGGCGACCCGGTCCGCATCCTTCAGAATCTCATCGCGATTATGAAGTAAGGCGCCGATGGCAGCCCGCGCATTGCCATCGAACGCCGCCAAGAATGAATCGATCTGGCGCTCCATAAGGGTCGGAGCAGGCGCGTGTCGGGGCACGACTGGCGGCATGGGATACGTCCTCAAGAATGAGAACATTATGAGAACGATCGTGTTCGCGGAGTCAAGCTTGGAAGCGGCCCCTAGCGGCGCCGGCTTTAGAACAGGAGCTACACGCGATATCGCTCAAGCGCGGTCAGGTGCACCGTCAGTGGCTCTGCGTCTTCCCAGCCGTAGATGTCGGTCCGAAGATACCGCAGCTCCTCGTCCCAGAGCTCTTCATCAATCTCAATCCACCAGGCTCGGGGCCTTCCGTCACTGCCATCTGACCAGCGATAGCCTCGGCCTTTAAGGTGGTCCTTCATGTCGAAGGGTGCGTTCTCTGCATAAATCCGGATTCGACTTTGTTGGCTGGATCGTAAAAGCGCAGCGAAGGGCGGAGTTCCATCCTGTCCCACCGGACGCGCCAGCACCTCTAGCAGCGCGTGGCAATCATCGGTCGCTCGATGCCCCTCATGAAACAGACCGGACTGTCCGACGAGGTAGCCGAGCTTGTTTCCCTCGAAACCAAGGTCGGCCCATGGAATCTCCTTGACGGAACATGCCCACGCCTTCGCAGTGAAAGTCCGTGAGAGGTTCTCGCAAAACGGTCGATCGAACGCGGCGTTGTGCGCGATCACCAGATCCGCAGGCTCTATCAGAGCATCAAGTGCGGCGAAGTCGATTTCCAGGCCAGCGACCATCTGGTCAGTGATCCCCGTCAGCCGCGTGATTTCGGCTGGGATCGGTTCCGATGGCTGACGCAACCCGCTGTAGACGCCGACGACATCGCCGATGACGCCTTCATCATGATAGGTGAATGCGACCGCGCCGATTTCGATGACCTCGTCCTTGGCGTGGTTCAGACCCGTCGTCTCCGTATCCACCAGGACCGCAAGGTTCGGATAGGCGCTTTCAACCCGCGGGATGACGGTGCGCGGAACAAGCTTCCGCAGAATCCTGAAACGGCCAGTCTGCTCCAGTCGTTGCGCGGCTTCTTCGTCGTCCCAGCCGGCATGCTGGGGCGCTACCGCCTGACGCTTTCTCGGCGCCGGCCGTGGCGCCTCGCGGTAGCCGGGCGCGTCATCAAACAGGTCGATCTGAGCAGAGCTCGTCTTCATTCGGCTGATATCTATCCCGGCGCCTTTTGGCGCGCCAATCCGCTCACAATAAGGGCCGATCAGTCAGCCCGCCACGGCGCTTCCGGGGAAACAGTCGTATTTTACCCACCGGACTGCCGTTCATTCTGAGCCAGGGTTTCCCAGCCATCGTCGCATGCAAATTTGAGGAATACGGTAGGCTGCTGTAATCGGCAGATCCTGGCCCTTTTCGGACTCTGGCAACGCCCGCTTTGCGGCAGTCTAATTTTTGCACGCGAGGATGAAGCGTAACCGCTGTTTTCAGGCCACGGCCTTGAGCTGCTGGGGGGCGTAGGCCCAAGGCAGCAGGTCGCCGATCTGGCTTTGGGGATGACCGGCGACGATGCGGGCGATGACGACAGCCGGCACGAAGGCCGGCAGCGCCTGCGCGCCTTGCGCGCCTCGCGGCACCAGGTGAACAACTGCTGCGGCGTCCGGCCATGCCGGCGCGCCACCTCGGAGACGACCGCTCCATGAACCAGCGTCTTTTCAAGAATCTGCGCCCGGTCATCGGCAGTCCACCGCCGTCGGCCTATCGCCCCGGTGATCACCTCGAAGCGGCGCACCTCGCCCTCAGGCTCAAGTCTATGGTCAAGCCTCGACACAAAACGATCCCTCCAAATCAGGACCGTCAGAGTGGGCGCTCAACCCGCGGCGAAGAAGGTGCGGTCGGAACACCGCTTACGATGAAGCATCCTCGGCGGGTGAATTCCAGAATGATCTGCTGTCGAGCTAACGCTTTGAGGGCCGCTCGGCCTTACCCCCAAACTGAAAAGAGGGGAGCCGAGCGGCTCCCGACCCAAGCTCATGAGGTCTGCTACGAAGCGCGCTTGCCCCGGCTTCGTCGAGAGCTACCCCTCTGCCGGAAACGTTGAGCCCTCTGATTTCGATCTGCAGCATTTTTGGCAGTTCGCTATGGGAGCATTCCCAATTTACGATGGTCTGCCGCGACTTCTTATGTTCTGAGGCGAGACCTCCCTCGCGGAGGCTTGGTTCAATATCGAAGATTCCCGAACAGGCTTCGCAGGTCCGCGTCCGTGAATTCCTCGTCGGTTTCCGACGCCCGTTTCGACACGCTGGAGCTAAAGTCAGGCGTCTCGGGCTCTTCCAGCATAGATAGTTTGCCCTCAATCGCCGCCCTGGCTTTTGTTATGCTGTAGCCCGTAATTTTCGAAAGCTCTTCCAGATGTTCAAGATGTTCCTGTAAACTATCTGGTGTATCCAGGTCATTGATCGCTGCACTCGTATCGTGGAACTCGTAGTCGAGGACCTCCGATAAAGCCTCTTCTACGGTATCAGGAGTGGGGTCACCCATATATTCCTTAACGCTCTTCACGACAGTGACGATATCGTCCAGGGACAGCCCCGATTTTACGGCTAGGCAGAAACGTTGCTTAATTGCGTCGAACAGTTCTTCCCTGAGATCGTGGTCGGCCGGCAAGATGTAGTCGGCGCTCCAGTAAAATTGGGCCAGCTCTACGCTATCGCGATAGGACCGCGTCTTGAGATCGGCATTGTCTAGAACTGCAATCGCCAAACGGACATAATCGTCAATCTTAGATGCTTCGAACCATTCGATGAGGAGGTCAGCGCGTTCGGAAACTGCGAGATCATTGTGCGACTCCCACGGATCGTCAGTCCCCTCCGGGTCCTGCGTAGGATGGTCCTGTATCCGAGAGGCGTATTGCTGAAAGGCAAAGGCAAACTGCCTGATCCGTTCAGGGTGCGCCTTGAAGATCTCCTTTGCATGTTTCCATATTTTCGACGCCCAATCGGCTCGTCGTGCCGCCGCGGGAAGCAGCAGAAGGAATTCTGGCTCAATCAGATACGCCTTCATAAAGTCCCGCAGAGAAGGGTTCACGAACGATACGTTTTGGCCGGATATGGATAGGAACCCAGACTCAAGCATCCTGAGAGCTGTCTCGAAGTCGGACGGCGAGGTGCTGCGCGCGTAATGGCTGCTCACAGCCCGGTGCATATCGGAAAAATTCTCGCGAAGATGCTCGATGCTGACCCCGTATTGGCTAGAGAAGAACAACGCGACGAGCAGATTACTGCACTTCATGTCAAGTGAGCGGAACGGTTTGCTCCAAATAGTATCAGGATTCTCAAGAGAACTAAAAATATACTGAGGATATTCACCCGCCGCTATATCATCAATGCAGTCGCTGGAGCAGGATGCAATGACCCGTGGATTATAATTCTTGTGGTCAATAATGCGCGATATCCATTTGCCCTGCAGTAGAGCGGCGATATGGTCATTACTCAAGCTTGAGCATGACAGGTGATTGAATAGGATGTGCGCTTTTATTTTCCGCGTGTATGCGCCAACATCTAAAAGGTACTTTGCTAGTTGAAAACGACGGTCGTCGATATGGTCTGACAGAAGTCTCGCTTCTTCGAAAATATGCGCTCGGGTCGTAAGAATGAACCGCGCGTTCTTTGATTGCCGAACGCGGCGAACGAATGTCGCGAGCGCCGTCTCCCGCTTTAGCAGCGACTGTTTGTCCAGCTCGATGCGGCCGAGGAAATCATCGAAAAAAAACAGGCGGGGTTTCTCGTCGTCTATCCTCTCGAATGCATCATCAAGGTCGCGTATCGCCACGAACTCCCAGCCATCGTCCAAATAAGAATAAGAAAGCATCTTTGCCAACGTCGTCTTACCAACACCCGGCGGGCCCGATATGACAATGATTCTCTGCGTGTTCAACTTCTCGATTGCCTCGTCGAAACTTAGATTACGAACATACACTTTCAGTTCTGCCTGAATTTCTTCCTTCGTCGCCTGCGTGAAAGCTTCCAGGCCGGACTGAAGGATGCGCTCCAGGACAGCTGTGCTCGAAAGCCAAAGCTTCAAATGCCGTTTCACTATCTCGGGATGCCGATCGAGGGCGGCCTCAATATCCTTCTGGCTCCAAAGGTCACCGGGCTCGTTTAGGTGCCCGCCCAGCAGATCAACGATCTGATCTGCCTTTGCCTTGGTAAGGGACTGCGAGGTGAACAGGAGATAGCGGCTAGCCTGTAACGACGGCAATTTCGCCAACTCGCGACGGACTGCTTTTTTCAGATCGGAGAAGCTTGAGCCCGCGTAGTGTTTGCTCTGCAGTATGACGTTCAAGCCAGCTCTGGCATGCCGGCCGTCGACACCCTGATCCGGCCCCGTGCGAAATGCGCTGAACCGCATGTTTGTCTCAGCATACGCAATGTCCCGGCTGAGATCCTCGAAATCAATATGCGACAGGTTCTGAAGTCTGGACATGATTCACATGGATCTGCTGCGCAACGAACGGTGCGTAACGGTAGCGATCTAACCTTCGTTCACGCAATCCGGCTAACGACGCCCGCACCGCTATGAACTGGATTTTCAGGAACCAGGGTACGGGCTGAGCTCTGGCCGGGATTGTTTTGCCCGGCCGATAGACCCTATCGGCGATCGCCGTCTAATGCCGGCGAGCATCCATCATTAGGTTAGAGCAATTCAAACCGGGGCCTTAGGCCCCTGATTTGGAGCGTTCCCCCCGGGGCGGTTCCTGGGGATCAGCTCTAGAAACCGGATGGAACTGACGCATGCTATCACGCGACCAGCTATGTCCTCGGCAAGGTTGCCAATGCACCTCCGGGCGCATCGCTCATCACGTCGCTGTCCCTCGTTTATAATAACGGCATCAACCGCTGACCTACGACATGCGGGAGCAATACAAGGTGCAGCAAAACGTTCAGTATTGACCGAAATAGCCCATCGGGTGTCGCACCAGCTTCGGGCGGCCCTGTTAGCCCCTTACTCGTCCAGGAACGCCCAGAGCCTGCGCTGATGTGAAGGCGCCATGACGAAGTTAGCAAATATGTCGCTTTCATCGAGCGACCGGTCAAGTAATCGCGATAGCGTCGCAAGCGAGGATCGCTGGCGATCGTTGAGTTCCGCGCGTGCTTCGACCAGTTCAGCCTCACTGTGCACGATGATGAAGTCGCATAGTTTTCCAATCAGGCCGACCACCGGGTCCGACATCTGAATGCCGACCTCCTCATGCGATACGGCAAACCGGAAATGGTCGAGCCGGCGATCGCCATCCATGAAGCGCCACGTCGAAACTTCGCGGCTGACTTGGTCCTCGGCATCAAGCACATGGTGCGCGTTGATCATCATGCTCAAGCGCGCCATGTAGAAGTCGCGATACTGGGCCACCAGTTCCCCGGGTGTCTCGTCTTCAAGGAATGGCAAACGGTCGAGCTGTTTGCCGAGTTGCAATACACCTTTCAGCATCTGGAACGCGAAGGGCGGACAAAGCGAGCGCCCAGGCTCCATTGTTTCCAGCAGCATTTCGAGGAACTGGCACCGTCGCGTTGCGCCTACATTGGGATAATCGAACCGCCTAAAGACGTCGATAATCGCGTGCAGGTCCGCGCGAACCAACGTGTTGAGCGTGTCCTTGAGTGGCCAGATCATCTCGTTCAGGCGATCGTCTTGCGCCTCAGCCAAGATGGAGTCGATGATGTCGACGATCGACCAGAAGATGGGATCGATCGCTTGGAGATGCAGGTAAAAACCCTCGTCCTCGAGCCATTGCAGATACGTGCCGACCTTCACGCTTCCTAACAGCCTCAGGAAGTCGCCCGAGCCAAGATGACGGAGCTTCAGGTCGCGGTTGGTGGGCTGCAGGTAGAGCGCCGCGCGCAGTGCCGGAAAATTGAGTTCCCGCGGAGGCCCACGGTGCCCGATCCCGCCGAGTACAAAGCATTTTGCTTCGTTGTTGAGACCCGTATCGGTGATGCGCACCAGACGGTGATTGTTCGTCTCGTCGTAATAAAGCGTGTACTCGTCGTCGGCGTGATTGAGACCGTGCATTGCGATCTCGGCGCGGCGATGGCGTCGAACGTCGATGTCCATGAGGCGCTACCTCTTCCTCAGCAGCCGGCACGCCAGATAGCGCTCGCCCCAACGCGTGGAGAACGCGTCCGACACTTCAAACCAGCTGCAATCATTGCCGGACCCGTGATGCTCGCCCATGCAGGAGCACTGGCAGATATGGCCCGTGGCGTTCTGGCAGGAAGAGGAGCAGATCTCCTGTTCGCGATACGGCTGCACGATATAGACCTTGCCGAAGCGCGCGAGAGCCCGGTCGACGGTGTCGTTGAACCAGGCCTTCGGGATCTGCCAGTAGGCTTCGTCCGATACCCATTCCGGCTTGCTGCGGCGGCCATTCTGCAGCCATTGCCGATTGTTCTCGGCGAAAGGCAGGCGCACACGCAGCTGCTCGCCTTTGCCCGTGCGCCGCAGCACGACAGGAATCGCTTTCTGGCCCCACACATAGGGAAGCGTCAGCCGGTCGTGCACCGCCCTACCTGGGTTCGCCTTCGATGATCGGCTGCGCCGGCGCGGCCGCGGGCTGCTCTTCGATCGCGGGCTCTGCGGCGACCGCCAGCTCGAGCTCTTCGACCGTTTTCCACGCCAGCACGCCTGCAGGTGCGTCCTCGCGTTCGAACAACAGGTAGTCGAAGGCCCACTGCACGCGTTCGCGGGCGACAGCCTCCGCACGCATCGTCATCACCGTCTGGAAAGGCTTGTCGCTCGTTGCCGACGTGCCGAACATCGCATGCTCGAAATCGATCGTGCTCGCCGCCAGGCGCACACGGTCCGGGTCGGGCGCGGCCGCTACCGCATCCCGGATACGCTCATTCGCAGCCCACGCCGAATTGGCCTTGCCCTTCTTAGTCAGCGGCCGGTCCGTGTCATGCAGCACCGCATAGCGGGTGCCGAAATGGTTCATGATCTTAATAATGATCGGAATGATGTACTTGCCCCGGGCGCGGACCACATGGACGTTGCGGTAGCGTTGTGGGTCGGCGTTGACGAGCTCTCGGAACGCCGAGAACTCCGTATCCCCTTCGACGACGATCGTGCGGCCACCGAAGAACAGCTCACCGACATACGGGTCCCACTGGTTCAGGAGCTTGAGAAGCTCCTTCTCGTCCGGTGTGAGCTTCACCTTATCCGGCCGGAACACCGTCGTGCCGGCGATCGCGCCGTCCTGACCGCGTTCGACGCGGACGATCGTTGTGTTGTCGCGTGAGACGTCGATGAAGGGCGGCGAATGGGTGGTGACCATGACCTGCCACCCCGTGCCCGCCGCAGCCAGGTCGTAGAGCACCCGGCAGGCATCACGCACGGCCGAAGGATGCAGGCAGATCTCAGGCTCATCGAGCAGGAGGACATGCGGCCGCCGAAGCACCTCACCCTCGGCTGCCTCCTCCACGACGGCTGCCTTCTTGCCCCTCTTGGCAGGCGCAGGCTGGCGCTCAGCGGCCAGCTTCAGCGCCGACCACAGCAAGGTGCGGCGCGCACCACTTCCCTGCTTGTCGAGCGGCGCCATATGGCCACCGTCCGGCCCCATCCGGATGACTGGCTTCGCTGAGAACAGGCTGACCGGGTTGCTCGCCAACTGGTCGGGCCGTGTGTCGAGCTGGACTTTGAATCCACCGAAGATCTCGCCGATATAGGAGCTCAAGGACGCCTCGAGCCCAGTAATGTCTTCCCTGCTCTGCTCGACGATCTCGCGCTGGATGCGGCGGATCTCGTTGGACAGGGTTTCGATCGTCGACGCCTCTTCACCTGCTGTGCGGGTTGCCCGTTCGGTGAGGATCTCCTGCATGATCTTGGAGATCTTCTCACCTTGCTCGTCCGGGCTCGCAAATGCATCGACACGGTGCGGATACGGCCTATGGGCATTCGCTATGTTTGGTGCGCCCCATGGTACCTGCTCATCCCAGTCCTCGGCAGCAGCACGGCGCCCCTGGCGCTTCGGATCCTTGTCCTGCGTCTCCCAGCGCCAGCGCTCACGGATGTAAATATGGTCCGTATTCTCCTCTTTATGGAGCCATTGTGCTGCCGGAAGATCGTCCCAGACATAGGTCTGCAGCTCGATCTCCGGCAGATTGTCCGGATCGACCATCTCGCGAGGAAAATCTTCGATCTTGAGGCGGCCGTCGGTGCTGCCGTGCGACATCACCACTTCATAGGCGCGCAAAATGGTGCTCTTGCCCGCATTGTTGGGGCCGACGAGCACAACGATGTCATCCAGATCGATGCTGACGGGATTCGGCCCGATGCACCTGAAATTCTTGACGATCAGTCTCTTAAGCTTCGATTTCGACAGCGCGAATGGTTCTTCTGCTTTTGCAGGTGGCTTTGCCATCGTTTCCCCCAGGCCATTGGGCCTAATCTGCCGTAGGCAAAGATGGAATACAACGTAAAGTAATGGCCATGCACGCAGAGCCTGCAAGCTGCCTGATCTGCGGCCACGCAGCTGTGATCGTAGGCCGCCGAAGTGCCCTCTTTGCGATTTCGCTGTGTGAAATGCCGGCGCCTTACCCGGCTACGAGCCACTATCGGTCCGAACAACACGCTGAAGTCGATTTCGACCGAGAGGCGCCACACGGCAAGGTCTGCTTTCGATCAACACGCTAACGCCCGAAAGTATGGCCCGCTTCGAGCGCACTGCATCCAGCCGCTGAATAGATCGAAAGAACTTGCCTCTAACGCCCCATCGTCGCAAGAAAGCGATATATCTTTTGGTCAAGAACGAGCGACGGGTCATCTTCTACCGTCTTGCCTGCGTAGAACGCAGCGATCTCCGCGTCGCGAAAGCGCAGCATCGTCTCAAAATCCGCATCACTTAGGAAGATGAGCAGCTTTCCGCTCTCCCGCATTGCGCCGAAGGCGGCAAGTTCAGCGTGATCGTGCGGCTTTTGCCTGGAGACCAGGAAGCATATCGGCCGCATGGCGGAGCCGCTCATGTAGCGTTCAGTCGTATAGACCTGCTGCGGTCCAACCGGGTCCGTATAGTTCTTGAACTCGAACATGATGACTCGAGCTCTGAAGTCGCGAGTAAGCGTGTTCCAAAAACTATGGCTCGGTCGGACGCGGTAGACGACATCGAAGATGTTCAGGCCATCTTCCGTCCTCGATTGCGGACGGGCGTCAACCAGATGCTCACCGAAGAGATAATCGATGATCTCGATGCAGACCCGCTCGTAGGCTTTTGCGCCTGAATTGCCCGGCGGGATGGCGGCGAGCCGGGCGATCAGAGCTTCACCGGGTGTCTTGGATGGTGGCCTCTCTTCGCTCTCGAATTGCGCGGGAGGCGCGGTCTCGTCGCTCCCCGAAGCGCGACTGCCCACCCTATCTGCTTCGAGTTCCTTCGTTGCATCATCAGATGCCAGGAGCTCGGCGAGCAGCTTGCTGTCGTCGCGCGCGAAGATCTTCAGACGCTCTCCATCCCAGATTTTGACATCGAATTGCTGCTGAATCCAATCGCGATGGGACGCGTCAGCAACCCCCGACACGACGAGCACGAGCTGGGCCTCAGGAGTCGACACCTTGTAAGCGGCAAGACGAGCGGCCCAGTCACGAAGCATTTGCAGCGGTACCGGATTTCGCCGCGTCCATTTAATCTCAGCGAGATATCTAGCACCATCCGTCCCGAGAAGGACGGCATCGATGGCAAACATGCGACCGTCGACATTGGTTTGAACCTGGCGCTTGACGTCGTAGCCCGCGGCGGCCAGTGCCTTCACGGCGATGTCCTCGAAGAGCGCGCTCTGCGACTGTAGTCGGTTCATTATACGGTCCTGTGTTAGTGCAGTGCAGACCGCCAAGGGGGCACCATTGCGACGGTTTGCATGCTGGGCGTTACTGTTGCGTGTAGTGAGCGCCGCCGATGTCGTGCCCAGAGCGGTCCATCGCCAGAGGCCAACCGGCCGTCGACCTGATCCGCGAATGTCGTATGTCGGGTAGGACGCTGAAGCCCGCTTTGGCGCAAAAGCAGCGATGACCGAGGTGGGTGGAAAGCGGCCGTAGGAGGCGCGGACGATGAGTGTCCGCTCCAGCCCTGACAGCGGACGCGGATGCGAGTGCTCCGACCTTGTTCTGATCACGCAATCTGGCCGTTCTCAGCCATACCGCATTGCAGGTGCGCGGCAGCATAGGCGGACAATCAGAAGGCCTGCGTTCGGCAATGTAGAGCAACCTTTCGATAGCGACCTAATGCTTAGCGCTCGTCACCGTTGTGGCAGGTCACCGAATCCCTTGATGATAGGCTTGCCGAGGAGCCGACATGTCCCTGCCCGATATTGATTTCAACGAGATCCGTCTGCACGGTAACCAGGCCGACGCGTTCGAGGAGCTGTGCTGCCACCTCGCCTCGGACGAGACATCGCCCGACCGAGTACGGTTTGACCGGAAGGGCCGCGGCGGCGATGCCGGCGTCGAATGCTTCGAGACGCTCGCCGACGACTCCGAAATCGGCTGGCAGGTCAAGTTCTACTGGGACATCGACTCGATGCTACGCTCGCTTGGCAAGTCGCTCGATACGGCGCTGGTCAAGCATCCCAAGATGTGCAAGTTCATCGCCTGCTTCCCCTTCGATCTCGCCGATGCCCGCAAGGACGGCACGACGACTGCGTTGGAAAAGTGGGATGCTTGGCGCGCCGATCGGATTAAGCAGGCCTGCAAAGCGGGCCAAGCCATTGAGATCGAGCGCTGGGATGCCCATGCCCTGCGGCAGCGGCTGACCGGCAGTAATCCGCGCGCGGCGGGGCGCGTCGCCTTCTGGTTTGATCAGCAGCTTTTCACCGGCGACTGGTTCGACGGGAAGTTCGCGCGCGCCAGGGCCGGACTCGGCGAGCGTTACGATTCCGAAGGCCATGTCGATCTGCCGATCGGCCGTGCGATCCGCGCCGTCACCGGCGACCCCGCTTTCTATGCGGAACTCGAGCAGCTCGGTGATGCGGTTCGCCGCGCCGCGGAAGACGCGTTCCCGATAACCGGGACGCCGGCCGCGGACGCGAGCGCCGCCGCCGTGACTGCGCTCCATGCCGCCGCCCGGTCCGGGCTCGTTCCGGCCCCGGCGCTATGCGACGCGGTGCGCGCCGCGGCCGATGCGGCGTTTGCGCTGCATGACGCGCTGGATGCCGCCAATGGCGACAGCGACCCCAGTGCGGCGATGGTTGCCGTGTCGGACCTGGCGGCACGGCTTCGCGACATTCTGACCGAGATTCGCCGGCCGCACTGGGCGCTGCTGGACCGGCGGTCGCTGCTGGTCAACGGCGCCGCCGGTAGCGGCAAGTCGCATCTCCTGGCCGACGCCTGCGCGCATCAACTGGCCGCAGGTCGTCCGGCATTGATGATCCTAGGCGGCACACTCGCCGACGACGAGCCCTGGAGCCAGATTCTCAAGGGGCTCGACCTTCCCCGTCATCTCGAGGTCAGCCAATTCCTGGGCGCGCTCAATGCCGCGGGCGAGGCGGCGGGGGTGCGCACGCTGATCGCAATTGACGCGCTCAACGAGAAGAACGGACAGGCGATTTGGCCGGAGCGGCTGCCGGGCCTGCTCCACGACATTAGGCAATTTCCCTGGATCGCCGTCGTCCTTTCGTGCCGTACCACTTATCTCGAGCTGGTGATCCCCGACACGCTCGACGCAGCGAAACTGCCTCGGGTCGAGCATCGCGGCTTTTCGGTCGGGGAAGTGCGCGCTTATCTGCGGCAGCGCGGGATGACGTTGCCCGAGACCCCGCATCAGGTCGCCGAGTTCCGGACTCCCTTGTTCCTCCGGCTTTATTGCGATGCGCTCGAGTTCGAAGGCGAGACGCTGCTGGCACGCGGGCTGGGCGGCGTGACCGACATCTTCCGCGCTTATACCGATGCGGTGGTACGCCGCGTGCAGCGCCAACTGAAGGTGCCGCCCGGCCGCAGTCCGGCCGCGGCGGCGCTCGCCGGGTTGGCGCGCGAGATGGCCGCTATCGGCCGCGCGGACCTCCAGCTTGACCGCGCCGAGGCGATCGTCCGCGCCGTCCATCCAGGCCGGTCGGCCGACGAAGACCTGCTCTTCCAGCTCGAGAATGAAGGGATGCTCGCGGTCGATCCGATGCTCACCGCTTCGGGCAAAACGGTCCAGGCGGTCCGGTTCACCTTCGAGCGGATGGGCGACCATGCGGTCGCGGCGGACCTGCTCGCGCGCAGTGACGGCAGCGGCGCGGCTACACTCTGCGCCGTCGGAACGCCCCTGCGCGACGCGCTTGACGACGACGAAAGCTGGATCGTCCCCGGCCTGCTCGAAGCGCTGGCGGTGCAACTGCCCGAGCATTTCGGTATCGAGCTGCCCGACCTCCCCGGCCTGCCGGCTGCATTCGCACCCGACCATGCATTCGCGCAGAGCCTCCAGGCGCGCCGACTCGAGGCGTTCACCGCGCGGACCTGGGAGCTGGTCGATGCGGTCGGCAGTGATTCCCTGCGCTACAATACGCTGATCGCACTCGCCACCGAGCCCGGCCATCCCGACAATGCGCGCCATCTCGACGCCGAACTTCGCGCGATACCGATGGGCGCGCGTGATGCGCGCTGGACGATCCACCTCGCCCGATCACCCGACGCGGCATTTCACCTGATCGACTGGGTCCGCGCGGCCGATCCCGCCGGCATCGCGCCCGAACGCGCGGAGCTCACTGCTATTCAGCTCACCTGGTTTCTCACTGCAACGCGCCGGGCGTTGCGCGACAAGGCGACCAAGGCGCTGGTCGTGCTGTTCGCCGACCTTGCCGCGCTGGCGATGCGGATCTGGCGAGCCTTCGCCGGGCTCGACGATCTCTATGTCGTTGAGCGGCTCGCCGCCGCGCTGTTCGGCGCGGCGATGCAGGGGCGCTGGAGCATGGAGGAGCTGCGCACCGTCGCCGGAATGCTGAACGACGGTCTGTTCGCCGGCGGCAGGCCGCCCGCCAACAAGCTGCTTCGCGACCACGCCTCGGGCATGATCGGCTATGCCGCGGCACAGGGCGCGCTGCCGGCCGAATTCGACCTGGCATCGACCAAACCGGCCTTTTCGAGCGCTTGGCCGATCGAGAAGATCTCCGAGGAGCAGATGGCGGCGTTCAAGGTCGCCTATGGCGAGGACGGCGAGCGCCATCGCGATGCAATCGTCAGCTCGCTCAAGGACGGCGACTTTGCGCGGTATGTCCTCGATCCGATCGCTCGCCGCTTCAGCCCGGCGCTGCGCGGCACCGACCCGCTGCCCACCGCCGGGGACTTGAGGAGCCAGTGGCTTGCCGAGTTCGCCGCCGGCGCTGGCGAGGAGGAGCTTGCCGCCCATGCCACCCTCCAGGCCGCCACCGCCGCGATCAAGGGGGATCGGAACGGCCCGGTTCATGCGGACCGCCGCGACGATCTGCGCGCGGCGAAGCGCGCCTTTCGCGACACCATCGGCCCCGAGCGGTTCGAGGACTGGCGTGCGCGCGCCGAGACCTGGCGCGACGAAGGCATGTACCAGGGGTTCGCGGCACGCGGACCGGCCGAGTTCAACTTGGCCTGGGCACGCCGCTGGGTGGCGTGGCGCGCGCACGACCTCGGCTGGTCCGAGGCGTTGCACCATGAATTCGACCGGCGAATCGGCACCGGCCGCAACAGCCACGAGGTCGAGCGGATCGGCAAGAAGTATCAATGGCTCGCGACCTATGAGCTCGCGGCGCGGATGGAGGACAATCTTGCGGTGCTGCCCCGTGAAGAGGAGGATGGACCGAGCCGGCTGCGCGACATCGACCCGTCTATGCTGCGCGAGCGCACCGAGGACGACGGTTGGCGCCGGCCGCGCGACGCGAGCTTCTGGGCGCCCTATCGTCCGACCATCGAGGCAGCGACGCCCGGTGAAGCGCTAGCCTGGCTCAATTCGGGCGCAGCGATGCTTGATGGCCCAGAGAATATCGAGGTCATCGACCAGGACGGCCGCCAATGGCTCGTGCTCACCGGGTTCGAGATATGGGAGGAGGATCGCAACCAGGTACGCTCGGAATCCTGGCGCAGGATCGGCTGCACGATCGTCCGCGCTGCCGATCTTGGGCAACTGCTCACCCGCCTCAAGGGCATCCATATGACCGGGCATCACGACATGCCGGTCGGCGGTGCCGACGGCTATCATATGCATCTGGGCGAGCATCCCTGGGCCTGGTCCGACCGCAGCGACCATGGCTGGATCGAGTGGCGGCCCAATGGCGGCGACTGGCAGGCGCCCGCCTTGGCCGTGCGACCGCCCACCGCCGAATATACTGCGGAGAGCAACGGCTACGACTATTCGATCACGCAGAACATCGCCCTCAACCTGCCCGCCGGCTGGCTGATCGACGCGCTCGGCCTGCACCTCTCCGATGGCCGGTCGATCGAATACCGCAACGCGGGAGGCGAAGTGGTGTTCATGGATCCCTCGGTGCACCGCGTCGGACGAAGCGCGGCCTTGGTCGATCGCGCCGCGTTCCTTGGGATGCTCGCGCGCGAGGAGTTGACCGCCATATGGGCGGTGGCGGGGGAGAAAAGCGTCTTCGGCAAACTTCACAGCGACGGTTTCGGCGGCCGTCGCGCTTTCACGCGACTGTTCCATTCGGATGTCGATGGGCTTCACGCACTTCCGCGGTTCGAGACCTTCGAAAAGCCTTCCCGCCGCCAGCGCGCGATCCTGCTCGGGAACGAGGCCGAGGGCTTGGCTGACGACGAGTATGATGCCGAGTTAGGAATATGAGAGAGATTGACTACGCGGGGGTAGTCGTCCCAGTCGGAGCTGCTTCAGCGCGGGCAGGTCGACGCTGTTATATTGGCTCACCATCAATGAGGGAGCCGTTAAGCGCTCGATAGATCGTCGATCCGTCTGCGGCACTTCTGCGTCGATATGGTCCCAGCGCCACCCGTGAACGGGGGAGCAAAAGGCAGCTTTGAGGATTAATCGCCGCTCCTCGACACGACCGAAACGGGCGCGACGCCGAAGTCAAGTTGTCATCTGGTCCGCTTCACTGTTGGGACCGGACTGTGTCAGCTGGAAGTCGAGCGTTCGACAAGGGTCGAAACCGGAACGTCCGCTTTCGGGCGGACACCAAAGTTCTGCTTCTGGCGCTTCTCGTTCATCCCACTCTGTTAATGTGCCGTAAGCTATCGGCCTCCCTCTCTGATCAGATCAATGAGCGCGCGAAGCTTCAGCGGGATGTTCCGGCGCCCAGAGAAATACAGCGACAAGCCCGGAAAAGGCGGCGTCCACTCGCTAAGCACCTCGATGAGCCGGCCAGCTTCGACATGCGGGCGGGCCGAAGTCTCCTCGACGTAGGCGAGACCGACGCCTGCCAGAGCAGCGGATAGAGCGAGTTCTGTGGCGTCGAAGATGAGCACGCCTGGTACATCGACAGTCATTGCTTCGCCACGGCGCTCGAACTCCCACCGATAAAGGCGACCGTTGGCCATCCGATGATGGATGCACTGATGCTTCGCCACGTCGAGCGGGGATGAAGGCCTTTGGCGCTCTGCAAAATAGTTGGGCGCACCGACGACGATCATCCTGAGCCAGGGAAAGATCGGCACGGCGACCATATCAGGGGGCACTGCGTCGGCCAGCCGTGCACCGGCATCGAACGATCCGTCCGCAAGATCGACAAAGGCCGCATCGGTCGCGATCTCCAGCGTCACCTTGGGGTAGCGTGTCGAATAGGCGAGCAGGATCGGCTCCAGCATCATGCGCGCTGCGCCCAAGGATGTGGTGATGCGCAACGTCCCCGACGGCTCGCTCGCCTCCGCGCCGAGTTCGTCAATCGTTTGACCGATCGACTGGAGGGCCGGACCGATGCCGTTGACGAATTGCTCACCGGCTGCCGTCAGCGAGACGCTCCGGGTCGTGCGATTGAACAGCTTGACCGCCAGCCGGTTCTCCAAACCAGCGACGGCATGGCTCAGCGCAGACGAGGTCTGCCCGAGCGAGCGCCCGGCCGCGCGGAATCCTCCATGGCGCGCCACGGCGATAACCGCCTCGGCCTCCGCAAAGCTCAGCTTCATTGCTCGATTCTTCTCATTGATCCGATGAGATTGACGTGGCTTCTTTCATCGCACGTCGCCCTGCATATCGAAAGCCAGACACAGGAGCTTTCGATGCGAACAATCAATCAGAACTATATCGATGGCCGCTTCGTGCCGGTGCAAGGCACTGACCTAGGGCCGCTGTTCAACCCCGCGACGGAGGAGCAGATCGGCACGGTCCATTTGTCGAATGCCGCGGATGTTGATGCAGCGGTTCGAGCGGCTGTGGCCGCTTATGCGGAGATTTCGACGATGTCGAACAGCAAGCGCGTCGCGATGCTGCATCGGCTATCGGATGTCGTCTCGCGACGCAGCGCGTATCTCGCCGAGGCCATGAGCGAAGAATACGGCGCACCCGCGCCATTCGTGGAGGCCAGCGCCAGCCGGGCAGGACAGGTCTTCCTCGACATGGCACGAACGGTCGAGGCCTATCCTTGGCAGCGCCAAATCGGATCGGCACTGGTCGAGATGCGCCCGGTTGGCGTGGCCGCCGCTGTCACGCCCTGGAACAGCAATCTCGGCTTCATCTGCTCGAAGCTCGCCACAGCCATCGCGGCGGGCACCTCGATCGTGATCAAGCCTTCGGAGATGAGCGCCTGGCAGACGCAGGTGCTCGCGGAGGCGCTCGATGAGGCCGAACTGCCGAACGGCGTCTACAACATCATCAACGGGACTGGAGCATTGGCCGGGGACGCTCTGACCCGTCATCGCGACATCGCCAAAATTACATTCACCGGGTCGACTGAGACCGGGCGGGCGATCCTTCGCGCAGCATCGGATACAATGAAGCGGGTCACGCTCGAACTAGGCGGAAAAGGCGCGCAGATCGTTCTCGACGATGCCGATCCAGACGCTGCCGCGGCTCAAGTGCTCGCCAACGGCTTCATCAATAGCGGGCAGGCCTGTATCGCAGGAACGCGCATTCTGGTCCCGGAACACAAGCTGACGACGATGCAAGAGCGCTTGGTGGCAGGCTTGGCGAACTGGTCGGTCGGACCCGGCAATGATCCGGCTTCGCGCATAGGCCCGATGGTCAGCGCCAGGCAGTGGGAGCGCGTCCAGTCTTACATCGCGCTCGGCCCACAAGAGGGGGCTCGCGTTCTCGCGGGTGGCGAAGGCAGGCCCGACGGCCTGAATAGCGGTTGGTTCGTCAAACCGACGCTTTTTGGCGAGGTCGATAACAGCATGCGGATCGCACGGGAGGAGATATTCGGACCGGTGCTTTGCGTTCTGCCCTATCGTGACGAGGACCACGCGATTAGCATCGCAAACGACACGGACTACGGCCTTCAGAATTATGTCATCGGTACCGACCCAGAGCGTTGCCGGCGCATTGCGTCGCAGCTGCATTCGGGCCGCGTCGTCATCAATGGAGCGAAACACGAACCGCACGCGCCCTTCGGCGGCTTCAAGCAGTCGGGTATCGGACGCGAGTACGGCTCATTCGGACTGGAGGCATTCCTGGAACCGCGCTCCATTTTGGGGTGAGGGTTGGCGCACGGGGCCCGGACGGCAATGAACGGGCCGAACTGGCCTTCCTGGCAGGGGATCAGTTCAGGAGACGGTTGGCGCGGAGCGCCGTCACGGCGGCGTCCACAAATGTGCGTACCTTGGCCGGGGCTTGGCGACCTTCCGTATACACGACGTGGATCGGCAAGGGCGGTTCTTCGTCGTCGCTGAGCACGACCTGGAGGCGTCCATCCAACAATGCCGGACCGATTTGATAATGCAGGACGCGGGTCAACCCCCACCCAGCAATGGCGGCCGCAATGACCGCGTCGTTGGTATTACACTGAAGCGAGGGATGGACGGTGACCCGCTGGTCGCGAGCGAACCGCCACTCCGGCGAAGCCCAGGCACTCGTCGAGGCCGCGATCCGATGGTCCTTGAGCTGCTGGGGGGTCGTTGGGACACCATGCTTCTCGAAATAGGACGGGGCGCCGCAGACAACCCGCCGAACCGAGCCGACCTTCACTGCGGTGAAGCCGGAATCTGCGAGATGCCCTATCCGGACCGCGACATCGATACCTTCCTCGACGATATTGACCTGGCGGTCCAGGAACAGGGTCCTTGCCGCCATGGTCGGATAGGCGTCAAGATAATCCGTGACGATCGGCAGGACGTACATCTGGCCGAACAGGAGCGACGCGGTGACCGCGAGCGTTCCTGAGGGCGTCGCATAGGACCCTGCAGCCGCAGCTTCCGCCTCCAGGATGTCCGAGAGGATTCGGCGGCAATCGTCGAAGTAGCGGTCGCCGGCTTCGGTGAGCTTTACGGATCGGGTCGTGCGCACGAACAAGCGCGCGCCGATGGCGTCTTCCAGGGCAGCCACGGCGCGCGTCACGGCAGGCGCGCTCATATGCAATTGGCGCGCGCTTTCCGAAAAGCTCGCGGTCTCCGCTACCTTCACGAAGATGCGCATGGCCTGCCAGCGATCCATCAATTGCCCCCTACGGCCGGTCTGCCCGCTGCAATGCTGTCAGCAGCCTATAGCGGGTCGCAAAGAGGTTGCGCAAAACTGGGCCGCCATGGGCTTACGCCCTGCTGGCCGAGCCTTGTTTGAATGTCGCGATGAAGCGTCTGGCGAAGGTCTCGATCTTTCGGCATGTGTCCTCGCACAGGCCGAGGCTCTCCGCCCTCGCGCGAGCGGCAGCTCGCAGCGCCTCATCTTCGGACAGTGCCGCGATCGCGACCGCCTGAACCGTAGCGGTCTGGACATCGAAGCTCCGCCCCTCTCTTGCAATGTCGATCTCAGCCTCACTCATCCCGAGCCGCTTGGCGTCCGCATACTGTTGCCAATATGCGGACGGGTCATCGGGGCCTTCAATCAAGGCAAGCTCAATCGAGACGCGAACGCGCTCGTTGATTGGATCGGGAATCACGGCCGCGTCTCCGCAAGAACGAAGGATTTCAAAAGCCGAAATGGCTGAGGCCGGGGTGATCGTCAGGGCGACGGCCCAGAGGCCAGCGGAACTTGCGCTCGGCCTCGCTGATCGGCATTTCGTTGATGCTTGCATGGCGCGACCGCATCAGCCCATCCTCGGCGAACTCCCAGTTTTCGTTGCCATAAGCCCGGAACCACTGGCCGCTGTCGTCATGATACTCGTAGGCATAGCGCACGGCGATCCGGTTGCCGCGGAAGGCCCAGAGCTCCTTGATAAGGCGGTAGTCGAGCTCCCGATTCCACTTGCGGGTCAGGAAGGCCTGGGCCTCATCGCGACCGTTGCAGAATTCCGCCCGGTTCCGCCATTTCGTGTCGAGCGTGTAGGCGAGCGCGACCTTGGCGGCATCGCGCGTATTCCAGCCGTCTTCAGCCAGGCGGACTTTCTCGATGGCGCTCTCTTCAGTGAAGGGCGGCAGCGGCGGGCGGGACATTTTCAATCTCCTGGAATTGGGTGGAAAGCGGCGGCCGGGCGCATCGAGCGCGCCGGCCGTCGACTTCAGGCCGCGAGACGCTCGACGAGGGGGAAATCGACCTCGGTGCCGAGCGCTTCGTTGACGTAGTTGTTGAAGGTGTTGACAGCGACATGGCCGATGATTTCGAGGATCTCGGCATCGCTGTACCCGGCGGCCCGAACCTGATCGAGCGCGGCCGGGCCGACCGATCCCCGCGAGACCACCAGGGCCCGCGCGAAGGCGACCGCCGCAGCCGCCTTGGGATCCTGGGAGGTGCCCTCCAGATTGGCCGCAATCTCATCGTCGCTGAGCTTGGCGAACTTGCCGCCGAAATAGGTGTGCGCCGCCTGGCAGTAATCGCAGCCGTTGACGCCGGCCATCGCCAGCGCGATCCGCTCGCGAGTCGCCGGTGCAAGCTTGCCCTTGCCCAAGGCGGCCTGGAAGCCGGTGAGGCCCGTCAGAGCGGCGGTGCTGGTCGAAACCAGCCGGAAGATGTTCGGCACCGTGCCGATCTGCTTGCGGATCGTCTCGAGGATCGGTTGCGAGCCTTCGGGCGCCTCTTCGATCGTCGCGGGAGTCGGGATGTAGGACATGATGTTTCTCCTGTTTTGAAGGCGAGAGAACCGCTCTCGTCTGAGTTGAAGAATGATCGGTTGGGCCATCGTGTTGAATGCTCGAAAGGCGGAAGGGATTATTGCGCGCCAGACAGCAATGACGGCGGATGAGATTAGACCGCTAGCTGGATCCTGTTGTCGCCGCTCCCCTCCGGCTCGGCCGGAACGGTCGAGCAGAGCAGGATCTCGCCCTCTTCCAATGCGGCCGCAGGCTCCCGGACATAAGCGACACGGCCTTTGACGAGCTTGGTCCGGCATGTGCCGCAATGGCCCTCGCGGCAGCTGAATGCCGGCTCCAGCCCGCGCGCCTCGGCCAGTTCCAGGAGCGTGCCGGAGCCCGGCGTCCAGCGGGCTTCCTTGAGCGATTCCGTAAAGGCGACAGGAACCGCCTGCGTCGCGGGCTGTGGCCTGACAGCGATCTCGATCGGGGCTGCCGGAGCCGTGCGCTTGAGTGACGACGGTCCGAAGGCTTCGGCATGAATACGGTCGTCTGCGATGTTGAGGCCGCGCAGGCCATCATACAGGGCCTGGGTGAAGGACGGCGGACCGCAGAGGAAGAAGTCGTAATCGCCGAAGGGGAGGAAGCGACTCAGCGCAGCCACGTCCAGCCGGCCCGAGACGTCGTAATCACGCTCTGGCTCTGCATCGGTCGTATCACTGAGAAGGCGCACCAGCTTGACCGCACCCTGTGCAGCCGCGACCAACTCGGAAAGCTCGTGGTCGAATGCCCTATCCTTCTTGGTACGAGCGGCCTGGAATATGGTGACCGGCCGGATGCGCTGCTTGCGCACCCCCTCGTAGACGATGTGCCGGAGCATCGCGAGCAGCGGGGTGATACCGACGCCACCCGCCAGCATCACGACAGGACGTGTCGCTCGTGCGTCGATGGTGAAGGAGCCTGCAGGCGCGCGCGCCTCAATGGTATCGCCCACCCGCAGATTGTCGTGCAGATGGGTCGAGACCAGACCGTCGCGTCGCACGCTGATCCGGTAGACGCCATCTGAGGGTGCTGCCGACATGGTGTAGGTTCTCACCACAGGCTGCTCGGCGCCTTTGGGCGTCAGACGGATCGGGAGGTGCTGCCCGGCGAGGTGAGCGAGCAGTCCCGCTCCATCCGTGGGCTGCAGATAAAACGATCGGATCGAAGCGCTCTCGTCGACGATCCTCGCAATGCGCACTGGCCTCCAGCGCGTCGCCAGCTCCGCCGCCCGAAGCCGGTCGGCGGCCTGCTCCCAATCGCCGGTCATCAGCGAGTTCGCAGACCAGCCGTTCTGCCGGAAGTTCCAGCGCAGGGCGAGCGCGGCGCGGCGTCGGACGATCCGGCGCGCCTTGAAGGTCCAGAGCCGTTCGGCCCCCTGGAAGGCGGCGATCTCCGGCGAGTCCAGAACAAGCGCCGCGTCTCCCGTCAGTTGGAGCACATCGCCGGTTTCGAAATCGACGAACAGCAGCCCGGCCTTACCGTTCAGATGAATGTTGCCGAGGGTGGCGAAGAACAGGTTGCCGTCGAAATCCGGGATGGTCAGCGTTCCGTCCTCGCCGACGCGGACGAAGCCGGCCTTGCCGCCGCGGTGCGAGACGTCCACCTGGCGGCGATCTCCTCGATCGGCATAGGAGGCAACGAAGAACGCGTCCGCACGCTGTATCGTCTCGCGCGCAGCATCGTCCAGCGACGCCAGGCTCTCGGCAATCAACCCCGGCTGCATGTCGGGCTCCCGGCTGAACGAGAAATCCCGCAACTGTATATAGCGGGGGCAGTTGCCGAAGCTCTGGTCGACCGCGACGCTGAGGCCTGCGGCGGACGTCGAGACGAAGCCGTTCATGCGGTTGCGGCGGCGGGTATGCATTTCGATGCCGAGCAGCCCGATGGGAGCGCCATCCGCCATGCCCTCGGCCGCCGGATCGCCCGCGGCCGGATGTGCTGCGATATCGAGAACGGTCGGCGACGGTGACGACATGAAGCCGGGCCGCCCCTCGATGAACGTTGCCCAGGCATCCCCGGCAGGATCGACGCTGCCGAGCACGATGAAGGGCAGCTGCGCATAGAACTCGCGGTGCTGGTCCGGCATGAAGTCACGGACCACCCGTTGCCCGGCGACGGCCATGCGTTCGGCCATGCCGGCCTTTTCCTGCAGATACCGTTCTCCCTCATGCCATACAGGCAGCTTCGCGAGTGTCGTATCCATGTCCCCGCTCCTTCGAATGAAAGGTCCGGGCGCGCCGGCGGGCGCGCTCCGGCACATCGTCACGCAGCCAGGCCGACGGGGGTCTGCACAAAGGGTACGAACCCGGGCAGGGCCTCGACGCGCCGCAGAAACGCGTTGACATTCGGGTAGCCGGTCAGATCGACATTGCCTTCCGGCGCGCGGGCAACATAGCTGTAGATCGCCACGTCCGCGATGGTGGGGCCGTCGCCGACGAGCCAATCGCGACCGTCGAGCCGGCTCTCAAGCCTCGCCAGCAGCACATGAGCGCGGGCGATGACCTCCTCGGGGTTGTACTTGGCCCCGAATACCGTGATGAGCCGTGCGGCAGCCGGACCGTAGGCGACCTCGCCTGCAGCGACCGACAGCCAGCGCTGGACCGCGGCGGCGCCCTTTGCATCGTCTGGAAGCCAATCGTTCCGTCCTGCCTTCTTGGCCAGGTAGACGAGAATGGCATTCGAGTCGGCGATGGCGACCTCGCCGTCTTCTAGAGCGGGAACCTGACCGAACGGGTTTATCCGGAGGAAGTCGGGCTTCTTGTGCGCGCCGGCCTTGAGGTCGACCTCGACGAGTTCGTGCGGCAGCCCCAGAAGAGAAGCGAAGAGACGGGCGCGGTGGGCATGGCCCGAAAGGGGATGATGATAGAGCTTCACGGCTCACTCCTGCGATGATGGACGGGCCTGTTCCCGATCCGCATCGCCAAGGTGCCGCAGGTTTCACTCTTGCAGAATGCTCAAGCTCGGCAGTTCATTGTTACGCGACGTGGAAGAATGGCCGATTCACATGCGCCTGGCCATCCAGGCGAAACGCCCAATATTGGCCCGATATCGGCCGCTCGATCATGCCTGCGCGACGTTCCCGCTGAACATGCCGCCCTTGAAGACCGGAGCCGTGGTATCAGTGGTAAACAGAACGATGTCTGCGTCGGTAACCGCCGCGATGCCAGCCTCGCTGTCGCCAAGATGGTAGAGTTCTCCAGCATCGATCGCGAGGTCGCCGACGCGCACCTTGCCTGAGAAGACAAAGAGGAGACTGACGAAACCGGGCGCTATGACGTCGGGCAAAGCCAGAGTGTGACCGGCGTGCAAATGCGCATCTCGAACCCACGCTTGCGAACGAACTTCGAAAGCCGCTCCCTGCGGGGCAACGAGAAGCCGCCAGGCATCGTCGCTGCGCTCCGCATCCATCTCGTGGAACTGAACCTTCGGCTCCAGATCACCCTCGCGCGGACGCAGGAAGATCTGGAGCGCCTGCGTGGGCTCGTCGCCCAGGACATGTTCCTCGTGCTGAAAGCTATGCCCGGCGTTCATCATCATCAAACGGCGGGGCGTCACCTCCTCGCGGTTGCCGACGGTATCGAGATGAAGCATACGGCCCGCCCTCTTGTAGGTGAAGATCTCGTCATCCTTGTGCGGATGCATTCCGATGATGTGTCCGGGCTGAATCTGAGCGCGGTCAATCCGGCCGATCGCGCCGATGCCGCTGTCGACCTCGTTCGACAGGGAGCCCGGATAGAACACCTTGATGCCGAAGCCGTGCTTCCAGTCGCCCCGTGTGATCGACGGCATGATTTTGGTCGGTTGCATGATGACACTCCTCAGGTCCGGGATGGACTTCTCGCCAGAAGAGGTAGCGTTGCTGTATGCGGGCGAGTAGCCACGTCTGACGGTCAGCTGAGTTTCGGCAAGAGGAACGCCATGGATGTCGACGATTTGAGGACCTTCGTTCAAGTCGCTGACGCCGGAGGGGTATCGCCTGCCGCGAGGCGTCTCGGCTTGGCCAAGTCGATCGTCAGCCGGCGTCTGGTGCGGCTGGAAGAAGAGCTGGGGGCACAATTGCTGGCGCGAACCACCCGCGGTGCGGCGCTGACCGAGGCCGGAGTGACGTTTCGGGAGCACGCCGCTCGGATATGTTCGGAGCTGGATGCCGCGCGCGAAGAGATCATGCCCTCGGGCGAACTGCGCGGACTGCTGCGATTGGCGGCACCGTCATCCTTCGGCCCCGAATATTTTGCGCCTGTCCTTGCCGAGATGGCGAAGCGCCATCCGCTTCTGCACGTCCACACTCTGTTCAACGACCGCTATGTCGATCTCATCAGCGAGGGCTTCGACTGCGGTATCCGGGTCGGCTATCTGCCGGACTCAAACCTGGTGGCGAGACGCATCGGCACGCTGCCCGTCAGGCTCTTTGCCAGCCCCGACTATGTGGTCGCCCATGGGGCACCATCGGTTCCCGCGGAGGTAGCCGGTCATTCGGCGGTGATGATCGGAACGGAGAGCTGGAAATTCGAACGCGACGGCACGGTCACGCAAATTCACCCGCATGGTCGCTTCAAGGCAGACAGCGCCGTGGCGATCGCCGAGGCGACCGCGGCCGGCATCGGGATCGCGGCACTGCCGCAGTTGATTGCCGAGCGCTATGTCGCGGCGGGCCGGCTGGTGCCGATCATGATCGAGTGGTCGCTGCCATCGGTTGGCATCTTCGTCGTGCGCCCGCCCGGTCAGCACCTCCCGCGCAAAGTGAGGGTGCTGACGGAAATCCTCATCGAGAGGATCGGGCCGGCTGCGAAATGACCTACCACTCGATGCCGATCTTGCCGAAATGGCCGGAGGACTGCTGAAAGCGGAAGGCTTCCGCAAGTTTGCCGAGCGGGAAACGCCGGTCCACCACCGGACGGATTCCGGTCACATCGATGGCGCGCACGAACTCCTGCTGCTGCCGCCGCGATCCGACGATCAAGCCTTGCAATCGCGCCTGCTTGGCCATCAGTGCGGCGGTCGGCACGTCGCCCGCGACGCCTGTTACAGTGCCGATAAGCGCGATGTGCCCGCCTACGCGGACCGCCGCGATCGAGTTGGCGAGAGTGCCGGCACCGCCCAGCTCAAGGACGTGGTCGACGCCCCGGCCACCGGTCCAATCCGCGACAGCACGGCCCCAACCCTTCACCTCCCGATAGTTGACGACATGGTCGGCGCCGAGGTCGCGTGCACGCTCAAGCTTCTCGCCGGACGAGGACGTGACGATCGCGGTCGCACCCATCGCCTTTGCGATTTGCAAGGCCCAAATAGAGACCCCGCCTGTGCCGAGCAGCAGCACGGTATCGCCAGCCTTTAAACCACCATCGGCTATCAGGGCTCGCCATGCCGTCAAACCGGCCGTCGTTATCGTCGCGGCCTCGACATGATCATAGTCGCGCGGCGCATGGGTGAAGGCGGTCGCGCGGGTGACAACGAACTCGGTCGCGAAGCCGTCGATCCCATCGCCGGGCGTGCGCGCGAAATTGCCGATCGTCGGCGCGCCGTCTTGCCAGTCGGGAAAGAAGCAGGAAACCACCCGGTCTCCCACTGCGAACTCGGTGACACCGTTTCCGACAGCCTCGACCGTTCCACCGGCATCCGCTAGCGCGATACGGCCAGCCTCCGCCGGCATGCGTCCCGTGACCACACCCAAATCGTGAAAGTTCAGTGAGCTACCGTGCAATGCGACACGGATCTCGCCTTCTCCGGGCTGGCCTGGGTCCGGCTTTTCGCTGAAACCCAGGGTCTCCAGGGTTGCCGGGGAACCAACGGTCATCGCCTTCATGGGGTGTTCCTTCGTTCAGGAGTTGCGGCGCCGCGCGGTAAATGACGGGGGAGCGAAGGGTTCGGTCGAACGCCAGAGAGGCCCATCGTCTTCGCCATGGCCATACGAGCAGGTACGATACCGCCCGGATGGCCATAGCTGAAAGCGGGCCGACGACATCGCTTCTCGGCCGGAAGGGCTTACGAGCGCGGCAAGTAGCGCTCAGTGATAAGCCAGGATGCCGGACAGGCGCTGGCCCAGTGGCGTGCTCCAGTCGACGGCCAGCTCCGAAATCAACTGGTCATGCGTTATGATCACCGCGCCCGCACGCTCCATCCGGCGCAAGGCGAGGTCGTCGCCATATTTGGTGTAGGAGGCCGAAGCATCTGCCGCCACCTGCACTTCGTAACCTTCGTCCAACATCTGCAGCACCGGGAAGAGGACACAGATCTCGGTCGTGATCCCTGCGACGATCAGCTTCTTGCGGCCAAGCGCCTTGACCGCAGCGTTGAAGCCGTCGTGATGCATCGCATTGACGATACCGGGCCGCTTGATGCGCTTCGCGTAAGCCTCCGGCAGGATCTGCTGAAGCTCGGGAATGAGCGGCCCTTGCGCATGATCTTCCATGCTGACGGTCAGAAGCACCGGGATATCGGCGCCGACCGCGATCTTCGCCAACTTCACAGCATTGGCCTTGACCAGATTGATGTCGTGGGAGTGGGTCCACGACATAGTGCCGACCTGATGATCGATCAGCAGCATCGCTGCATTCTCGGGAGTGTAAACATTCTTGTGCATGGTCGTTCTCCGCCGTCTCGATAAGTGGCAAGGCATAGGCGCCTCGCCCTGTCCTCAAGCACCGACCTCATGTCTTCTGCCGGGGACAAGGAGAAAATCGCCGCTCTCAACGAGGAACACTAGATTCGTAACGAGGACTTCTGCGTTCCTCAGGCAGGAACGCATCGGGCCACCGGAGGAGCTAAGCCCAAGCTGTTCAACTCACGGTAACGAACCAAAGCCTATCGCGCCCGGATCGGCCGCTTGCCTCCATGAGACCAACGCCAGTCTAAAGAAGGTCTGCTTTTGGGCGTCAGTCCAATGTCAGCATTTGGCGCTAGCCCGCTGTCGCCAATGGCAATTTCCCACCACCCTAACGGGGCCTTGGTCAGTTGAAGCGTGGATATCTACTCTCTGCTGAAGTCAGTACCTGAGGATGTAACTCCGTCCCCTCTTGCCGTCATGTGTTCAAGATCCAATCCCGGAACGCTGCGATCTTGGGCTGCTGCTGTCGGTTGTCCGGACAGACGAGATAATAGGCAAACTCCTCCATTCGAGCGGGCGGAAACAACTGGATCAAACGCTCGTCGCGCAGTTCATCCTCAAGCAGGGCAGCCGGGAGCAGTCCCGCGCCTTGACCGGCGAGCACCGCTTTTAGCAAGAGGCCGCTGTCATCGAAGGAGAGGCCACGCGCAGTCGTCCTTTCAGCAACGCCGTGCGTGTCAAACCACAGGCTCCAGCCCTTTCGTTCGGCATCGTGAACCTGCGGCCAACGCACGAGATCCGATGGCCGGTTCGGACGGCCGGCTCGGTCGATCAGATCGGGGGTGGCCACGGCGATCATCTCGACCGTGACGACGCGGTCGCTGCGAAGTCCGGGATATCGGCCCATCCCATGGCGGATCGCAACATCCGTGTCCGAGCGAGAAAAATCAACCAGTGCATTGCTGGTGACGATCTGCAGATCGATGCTGGGCTGCGCCGTTCGAAAGGATGACAATCGCGGCACCAGCCATGCCGATGCAAAAAAGGGCGTGGTGCTGACAGTGAGCAGCCCAGAATCCAGCTGGGCTGCGATCCGCTCGGATGCACCGGCGATCTGGCGGAATGCATTGCGTATCGATGGCAGATAATCGCGGCCCGCGTCAGTCAGAAAAATCCCTCGCGTCACCCGCTCAAAGAGCTTCACGCCGAGATTTTCCTCCAGAACCCGGATCATCTGGCTGACGGCCCCCGGCGTCACGCACAATTCTTCCGCGGCCAGTTTGATCGAGAGGTGGCGGGCAGCGGCCTCGAATGCCTTCAGCGCGTTAAGGGGAGGCAATCGACTCGGCATGAATTAGAAAATCTGATTCATCAGGGTTAAGTCTTCTGGTTTGTCCAAGCAGCGAGCGTCAGCATAATTCCCGCCGATATCAAGCGTCAATGCTGCAAGCAAGCCGCCAAGAATCGCATGAATTCTAAATCATAGACTGTCGTGCGTGGCCGCTGGAGAGGTTGGATCGGATGTCTTTCAACGTGGAGTTCTATGGTCTCACAGAGGTCGGAGAGCTTATCTCTCGCCGCGCCATCGCCTCAAAGGATGTCACCGAGGCGCTCCTTTCGCGCATTCGGCGTCTTGATGGTGAATTGCAGGCTTATGCAAGCGTCCTGGACGAGAGCGCCCTCCGCCAGGCGGAGGTTGCCGACCGCGAGATCGAGGCGGGAATCCACCGGGGCCCCCTCCATGGCGTTCCCATAGCCGTAAAGGACCTTTGCTGGATCAGGGGCGTCGCAACGGCGGCCGGCACCGTGGTCCATAAGGACTATGTGCCGGCGCGCGATGCGACCGTCGTGCGAAAGCTCATCGACGCAGGGGCAGTGCTGATCGGCAAGACCCAGCTCACCGAGGGGGCGTATTCCGACTACCACCCATCGATTCCGCCAGTGCAAAACCCATGGAACGGCGACTATTGGGCGGGCATCTCCTCCAGCGGATCAGCGGTCGCGACCGCCGCCGGCCTGTGCTTCGGCGCCATCGCGTCCGACACGGGCGGGTCGATCCGTTGGCCCTCGGCCGCCAACGGCGTCAGCGGCCTGAAGCCGACCTGGGGGCGCGTCAGCCGTTATGGGACATTCGACCTCGCTCCCTCGCTCGACCATATCGGCCCGATTGCCCGGAACGTGATCGACGTCGCGGCGATCCTCAATGTCATTGCCGGGCATGACCTCAATGACCCGACGACGAGCGTTCGTCCGGTTCCCGACTACTTGGCCGACGCAAGCGGGAATGTACGCGGCAAGCGTATCGGGATCGACCCGCACTGGAACTCCGAAGACGTCGACGATTGGACACAGGCCGCACTGACGGAAGCCTGCGCGATATTCTCGAACCTGGGCGCCGAGATCGCCGAGGTGTCATTTCCCGATGTCCGCCAGATCGTGGCGGACTGGACACCGAACTGCGCGGTTGAAGCGGCAGTTGCCCATCAAGCGCCCTATGCCCTCCATAAGGAACAGTATGGCGCCATCCTATCGTCCGTCATCGAGAACGGAATGGCCGTTTCGGGGATGGCCTATCAGGAAATCCTTCGTCGCCGCGCGGCATTCCGTGGCCAGGTCGAGGCCCTGCTATCATCGGTCGACGCCATCCTGACGCCCGTCCATCCTTTCGCGCCGCTCACGCTGAAGACGATCGCAACCCTTGGCGAGCAGCCGGAGCTGATCGCCAAGCTGCAACGCTACACCTGCCCCTTCAACATGAGCGGCCATCCAACGCTGGCCTTCCCCGGGAGCGCCTCGGTGGAAGGCATGCCCATCGGCCTGCAATTGATCGCTGCCGAGTTCGACGAAAGCGCGCTTCTTGCTCTCGGCGCAGCGTTTCAGGGCGCAACGTCCTGGCATCGTCGTCAACCGGGCCTCAGTGGCCCGAAGCGATCCTAAGGTCTTGGGAGCGGCCCGCATATCGCACGCCGAGACGGCTCGGCCCGCCAACAGAGGATAATCATGAACCTGGAAAGGCAATCGGCGATTTTTTACGGTTGGCTTGTGGTCGCCGCAGCCTTCGTCATAACCTTCGTCGGCTTCGGGAGCGCATACACATTCAGCTCGTTCCTGGACTCGCTCCAGCACGAGTTCGCGGCATCGCGCGGTTCGGTCTCGGCGGTTTTTTCGCTGGCCGGATTTATGTACTTCTCGCTCGGCATCGTTTCCGCGCCGCTCGCGGATCGAATCGGCGTGAAGGCGCTTTCCGCAATCGGAATGACGCTAGTCGGCCTCGGCCTCATTCTGGCCGGACAGGCGCAAACCATTCTCCAGGTCTATGCGGCCTATAGCATCGGTATCGGCGTCGGTGTCGGCTGTGCCTATGTGCCCACACTTGGCGCTGTGCAACGCTGGTTCGTCAAGCGCCGTGGTCTCGCATCCGGGTTGGCGGTCAGCGGCATTGGCGTCGGGACGCTCGTGATGCCGCCGTTCGCGCTTTGGCTGATCGCGGACATCGGCTGGCGGAACGCCTACACCACGCTCGGCGTCCTCGCGATCGTGGTCGGCCTGGCAGCGGCGTTCGTCATGGAGGACGAGCCTGGCCGCCGCGGCCTGCAGCCCGACGGCATCACACGTACCATCGTCGTTGGCTCCCTGCAGGCGGGCAATGATACGCCCGTGGGCCAAGCAATCCGGACGCGACGATTTGCGGGGCTCTATCTTGCGTCGTTCCTGAGCGCGCTTGGTGTCTTCGTACCGTTCGTGCATCTCGCGCCCTACGCGGTCGACCATGGTGTTCCCGCTTCGGCGGCAGTCTGGCTGCTTGGTGCCATCGGCATCGGCAGCACGATCGGCCGCTTCTTCCTCGGCGGCATCGCGGACAGGATGGGCCGCGAGAGCTTCCTGATCGCCATGTACATTGGCATGGCCGCCTCACTTCCGACCTGGATCCTTGGTGGCTCCTTGAGCCAGCTCATACTGTTTGCGTTGATCTTCGGTCTCTTCTACGGAGGGTGGGTCGCGATTTTGCCAGCAGTGGTCGCCGATCTGTTCGGTGCGCGTCATGCCGGCCGCATCATCGGGGTGCTCTATTCGAGCGTTGCCCTAGGCACGCTCGTTGGCCCAGGCGCGGCAGGCTTCATCTACGATCGCAGCCATAGCTACGTCATACCCATTGCCGTCAGCGCTCTCGCAAACGCCGGTGCCGCTGCCGTCATGTTTCTGGCGGCACGTCGAGCCTCCGCTGGCAGGGTGAGCAGATGAGCCAATCCATCCCACCCTATTGAGCCGCGGTGGAATTCGGTCGCCTTGGCCGCACCTCCGAACACTCCTTCGCAGTCTAACGCAGCGTATTTGGTGACCCGGAGCGCGCGCCCTTGAAGGGCGTCGCTATACGCGAACAGGTTCGGTTCCTTGTCCAAAATCTAAGAATGGCGTCCCCCCGGCAAGCGCGCTGACTATGGTCGACGGCATAAGATCTTGTCGATCGCCTTCCCTCGGGCGAGTTCATCGATGAGCTTGTCCAAGTAGCGGATTTCCCGCATCACTGGCTCGGCGATTTCCTCGACGCGGACACCGCAGACAATTCCCCTTATGCTGAGGCGCGCGGGATTGAGTGCCGGCGCCTGGGCGAAAAAGGTCTCATAGTCCGAGTTTTTCGCCAGCTGAGAGGCAAGTGCCTCTTGGCCGTAGCCGGTCAGCCAGTGGATGATCTGGTCGACCTCCACCTTCGTGCGCCCCTTCCTCTCCGCCTTGGCGACCAGAAGAGGATAAATCTTGGCAAAGCTCATTCTGTAGATGCGGTGCTGCGTCATCACTTGCTCTTTCCCGGCGCTGCTCGTGGCGTTTCCCGATGTCCATCTTCATATCGCGACCCTGCCGGGGGTTTGAGCTGCCCGGCCCAGGTAAGAGTTGCGTCGGACATGGTCACGAGATGATCGGCCGCTCAATGAGGGTGGGATTTTTCAGATCGACAAGGTGGCCGGTGCGCAATTGCTCCGGCTTGCCGGGCGGATGGAAAGGATAACGGAGGCAAAGAAGGCGACGAATCCGTCCACTCTCTAACAGCGTGTCCGCGACCATGCTCGCGGCGCGCCCGCCCATCGACTTGCCACCGATAACAAGCTCTCCCTGCCGAGCGCGTCGACGGCAGCGATATATCGCGGGTTTAGCTTTTCAGCGCGGGCCGACGGCATGCGCCCAACTGCGGTCCGCCGCCGCCATATAGTCGAACTCAAAGCGGGCAACGCGAAAGCCCTCTCCGGCTAAGGCATTTGCGGACGCCGTCATTGATCGCGAGCCCATCGGAGCTTCGGCCCCATGCGCCAGGAGGATCGTCACGTCGGCCTGGTCGGGGCCGTCGAAAAGAAACATTGCGCTGTCCCACGGGGCCGCTGTCAGCCGCAAACTTACCGCAGCAGATCTCCCGCGTCGGAGCCTTCCCAATGAGCAGTGGCGGCGACTCCTTCGGCACTGTTCGGCTTGCGGCCGGGCCCGTGCCTCTCTCTCAGGTCAGTGCCGGCTCTTCGGTTGCGTTGTCCAGATCTCTGCCCGCTTTCACACTGACCACTAGTGTCCATTGTTGGCGCACGCCTTTGAAAACAATCGTCTCCATGCTCAGCTTAAAGCTCGGCGACAATCCACCTCTTAAAGGCCACCATGGCGCCGGTTTCGGTCCGTGACCTCAATCGCGTCATCCAGTAGGCCCCGGTAACGATACCGACGTCGAGAGGCTGTACAATCCGACCGGAAGAGATATCGCGCGAGAACATCGCGGCGGGGACCAGCGCAACACCGAGACCTTGCGCTGCCGCTTCGACCAAGGCCAGCGAGTTATCGAAAATCCACCCCCGCGCGACCGGCGGGGTCAGTCCCGCGGTAAGGAACCAGAGCGGCCATTCGTCCTGGCGGTATGAGCGCAGGAGGTGCTGGGCCAGCAGGTCAGCCGGAGTGCGGACTGACATGGCGAGGCCAGGGCTGCAGACCGGAGCGAGCGGGGCTTGCATCAGCTCGACCGCCTCTGTGCCGTGCCAGGCACCGTCACCGAAACGAATGAAAAGATCGAGGCCGTCGAGGAGCGTGTCGGCACGGTTGTTGTTCGTCTTGATCCGCACCTCGATCTGCGGGTGCCGCGCGTTGAAGTCCTGCAGGCGCGGCAGGAGCCACCCGAGGGCGAAGCTGCTGACCACGCCGATCGTGAGAATCTCGGCCGTGCCGCCGGTACGCAGTTGGTGCACCTTGTCGCTGACCCGACGTAGCGCATCCGTCAACACCGGCAGCAGCGCCTGCGCCTCCTCGGTCAGAGCGATGCCACGCGGCAAGCGCTCGAACAGCGTGAAGCCGAGATCTTTCTCAAGCAGCTTGATCTGATGGCTTATTGCGGTCTGGCCCACGCGCAGCTCCATCCCCGCCTTGGTCAGGCTACCGAGCCGCGCCGACGCTTCAAAGGCGCGCAGCGCGATGAGCGGCAATCTCGAAACATCCATCCAGAAGCCCCAATTTTATTCATATCAAATCTGAGTAACGATCATTTGGCTAGGGCCATGCGGCCTCGCTACCTCTGCGCCTCCCTCTGGAGACGCAACGCACATGACAACTCGCACCATTGATTTCCTTGCGGACCGGCGCTCATTCTTGATCGGCGCCGGCGCCACTCTAGTCGGCGCCGGGCATGCCGCGGCTGCTCCTGGGACTAGTCTCGATCTCAAGTCTCTTGAAGCCCGCCATGGAGGCCGTCTCGGGCTTTTCGCGACGCGGGACGGCCAGCGGGTCGGCTGGCGCTCAACCGAACGCTTCGCTTTCTGTTCGACATTCAAACTGTTTCTCGCAGCTTATGTGATGCAGACCGTGCAGCAGGGGCGCGATCGGCTAGACCGAGACGTCCCGATCACGGCTGCCGACATGGTGCCGCATGGGCCGGTCACGCAGCCGGCCATCGGCAGAACGCTCACGCTGGAAGAGCTGTGCAAAGCGACAGTCGAGGTTAGTGACAACCCCGCGGCAAATATTCTGATCCGCGAAATGGGCGGACTGGCTGCCTTCCAGCAGTGGTATGGCAGCATTGACGACCACGTCACGCGCGTGGATCGACTGGAAATTGAGCTGAATAGCGCCTTGCCCGGCGATATGCGCGATACCACGACGGCCGAGCAATATGTGGCCAACCTCGACCGCGTCTTGCGCGGCAACTTGCTTTCAGCGGCGCACCTGCAGTTGCTTACGCGTTGGATCACCGAGACACCCACCGGGGCCGGCCGGATCAAGGCCGGCGTCCCCGCCGGCTACACCGTCGGCCACAAGACCGGCACGGGCGCGCGGGGGACGCACAACAATATCGGCATCATTTGGCCGCCAAGCGGACCATCGATCCTGATCTGCGTGTTCTTCACGGGCGCACAAGACGCAACACCGGGCGCCATTGATGCCGTCGTAGCGGATGCGACGCGTCAAGCCATGAAGGCATTCGGGCTTCCATCTCGCTAGGGGAGCCGGTCGTCAGCATTCGCCGATATTTTCCGTGGCAAACTGCAACCACTGAGGTCGGGGTAACGGTTGTCGGTGGAAGTCGAATGCCCATTGATAGCGCACGATGGATGCGAGTCGAACGTGATCCACGATGATGCCCGCGCATGGATCACGCTGCGACAACCGCTATAATTGGAGGTACCACCGATGCATAATGGCTTTCACGCCTCAAATCGCGACCGGAAGCCCGTGCGATACGCGCTTTCAGAGAATGGTTCCTCGCGGAGATTGATCCCGCCGCAGAATAGCTGGGTCGATTATAACTAAACGAGGAAAGAGCCACCTGCTTGCAGAGTGTTGCACGGGAACGCTGACCGGCATGGCGGGACAGCAGCTTCTTCATCCGAGGCGTATCGCGCCGGACTTACCAGGAAGCCAGACGCTGATGCATTTCTCCGATACCAGCACATTCGCTCGTCAGATCCACTTGCACGCGGCCAAGGCGGATGGGCCCTATGTGATTGCGCTCGACGGACGCAGCGGCGTGGGCAAGTCGACTCTGGCAGCGCTGCTAGCAGATAAGGTGGGAGCGGCGCTCATTGAGGGTGACGACTTCTTTGCCGGCGGCACTGGGTTGCGATCAGATGCCCCCGCCATCCGCGCTGCCGACTGTATCGACTGGCCCCGCCAGCGCGCTGTGCTGGGCGCCTTGCGGCAGGGTCGCGCTGCCAGTTGGCGCGCGTTCGATTGGGAAGCTTTTGACGGCAGGTTGCAGTCAAGCGTGTCTGAGCTTTCACCGCGATCCGTCGTTATCCTCGAGGGCGTCTATTCGGCTCGGCCGGAACTCGCGGACCTCATCGACATGAAAGTTCTCGTGACAGCTTCAGACGCTTTCCGCAAAGCAAGACTGCTTGTGAGAGAGGGCATTATAGGTCCCTGGGAGCGCCAATGGCATGAAGCCGAAGAGCACTACTTCCGTGAGGTTATGCCCCTGGTCCGGTTCGATGCGGTCTTCGACGCGGCCAATTCGGATGATTGACCGTGATTGGACCTGATGAAGCTGCTGAAAAATTGTGGCAGAGATCCCTGCGCTGACACGCGAACCGGCTCGACGAGCTTTTGTCTCGACCGGCACCGCGGAATGTCGGCTTTCTGGCAGAGTTGCAAGTTCCGCTTATGGCGCTACCCGGAAGTTGCGAGGCGGCTTTCGCTTATCCCAATCTGACCATGCGGCGCTGGATTGACGGTGATTTGTGCCCCCCGCATGGCGGGCGCACACCAACAGGCATCTGTATGCGCACAACTGCGCGCTGCGATGACCGGCGTGCTTTGCTTGTCGCCTGTCTTCCCACCCCGCTGTTGAAAGACATGCTGACGCCGGTCCCGGCGCAGGCCGCAGACGTGACATCAACACGCCGACGACCGGAGCCGACAATCCCGCCAGCGACGGCGCCTTAGGCGACGTGGGTTCAGGCCTCTCGCGCTTCCAACGAGGCACAATCATTAGCCGAAGACGATAGCTTCAATATGACCCGCAATAAACGACGCTGGCGTCAACCAAACGCTGAATGTCCTCTTCCGAGAACCCGGCTTCCTCCAGAACCTCCCGGCTGTGTTCGCCCCTCATAGGCGCCGACCTTGTCGGCTTGGGCTGGCTGGCGCTCCATTGCGATGCCACGCGCAACGTCCGAACCGGCCCTTCCGACGGATGCTCGATGCGGGGGAAGAAGCCCACCTCTGCAAGATGAGGGTCGTCGACGAGCGAATTCAGCGTGTGCATCCGAGCATGCGGGATGTCCGCTTGGCCAAGGAGGCGCTCCCATTCCGTCGTTGTACGGGTTTGGAAGATCGCCGCCACGGTCTTCATGATGTCGGCCATGTGGTACGTGCGGCTTGCATGGTTCGCGAAGCGAGGGTCGCTGCGCCAGTCGTCCAGTCCGGTTATGTCGATGAAGCGCTGCCAGTGGCGGTCGGTATAGATGACTGCACACAGATATCCGTCCGCCGTCCGGAACGGCCGACGATCCGGCGCGAGCAGGCGCGCATAGCCGCCGTCGTCGAGCGGGGGTTCGTAGCCGAGGCCGCCGAAATGATCGCCGAGGACGAAACTCGCCATCGTTTCGAACATCGGGACGTCGATGCGCTGGCCCTCGCCGGTCCGGTCGCGATGACGCAAGGCACCGAGGATTGCCGCCAGCGCGTGCAGCCCGACCACGCGATCGGCGATATTGATGGGCACGTAGCGCGGTGTACCGTCGCCTGCATCGGCGATCAGTGCCGGAACGGCGCACAGGCCCTGGATGAGATCGTCATAGGCGGGCTTTGCGGCGTAAGGTCCGTCCTGGCCGAAGCCGAAGGTCCCGACATAGATGATGTCCTGGCGCACGGCCGCGACGGCGTCGTAGCTCAGCCCGAGCCGCTCCATCGCCTGCGGCCGCAGATTGTAGACCAGGATATCGGCAGTCCGCGCGAGATCGAGCGCGATGTCCCGCCCGGCGGCCTTCTTGAGATCGACCACGATACTGCGCTTGGACCGGTTGGCGTGCATGAACATGCCCCCCATCGCGCCGCTGACGCTGGGGCCGACCTGGCGGATGAGATCACCCTCCGGTGCTTCGAGCTTGATGACATCGGCCCCCATGTCGCCGAGGATCGATGTGGCGTAGGGACCCATGAGCACGGAGGTCATGTCCAGCACCCGGACGCCGGTCAGCGGGCCACTCATGATAATTCGCTCGCGTCGCGGGGCGGATCGTAGGCGCGGATCGGCGGCACGATCCCCTGATAGCGCTCGCACTGGATGGTCGTGACCTGTCCGCAACTGCCCTGGGCGAGCCGGGAGGTGCCGATGTCGCGGGTCACGGCGTTCGGATTGCCGTGACCGCAGAGGGGCTGGTCGCTGCCGTCCTCGACCGGATCATACCAGGCCCCCGTCGAGAGGTTGGCGACGCCCGGCATCACGCCGGCGCTGAGCTCGGCCGCCGCCATGCAGGCCCCGCGCGCATTGAAGATTCGCACGAGATCGCCATCGGCGATGCCACGCGCCGCCGCATCCTGCGGGTTCAGGCGGACGACCTCGCGGCCGTGCCGCTTGGCCGATTGGCTGTAGGCCCCGAAATCGAGCTGGCTGTGCAGCCGCGTCGACGGCTGGTTGGCGATCAGCGTCAGCGGCGCCGACGCATTCGGTTGCTCGGTGGCGGGGAGCCAGGTCGGATGGCCCGGGCAATCGTCATAGCCGAAGCCAGCGATGGTCTCGCAGAAGATCTCGATCCGCCCGCTCGGCGTCGGCAGGGCGTTGCGGTCGGGATCGTCGCGGAAAGCGCGCAGCAGCCCGCCATCGTCCGGTGCGGAGGGTAATGGGATTTCGCCCCGTTGCCTGAACTCGGCGAAGGACGGCGCCGGCAGCCCTTGCTCCGCCAGCGCCTTCCGGGTCGGCTCGTAGAGATGTGCCAGCCATTCATCGGCCGAGCGACCTTCGGTGAAGGCTTCTTCGCAACCCATGCGTTGCGAAAGACCGCGGAATATCTCGAAATCGTCGCGAGCCTCGCCGACAGGCTCGGCGACGCGACGCATCGCAATCAGGCGGGGATCGGTCGCCGCCGCGCCGATATCGTCGCGCTCCAGAGACATCGTCGCGGGCAGGACGATGTCGGAGAATCGCGCCATCGGCGTCCAGGCGCTGTCATGGCAGATGATGGTGTCGACCTGCGAAAAAGCCCGGCGCAGTCGGTTCAGGTCCTGATGATGATGGAAGGGGTTGCCACCCGCCCAGTAGACAAGCCGGATGTCGGGATAAGCGAGATTCTGCCCGTTATACGCGAACGGCGCTCCCGGGTTGAGCAGCATATCGGCGATGCGGGCCACCGGAATGAAATCCTTCACCCCATTGCTGCCTTGCGGCATGGTCGGGATCGGCACCGCGTTGACCCGCCTGCCCGTATGGCCCATCGCACCAAGCGCGTAATTGTAGCCGCCACCGGGCAGGCCAATCTGGCCCACCATCGCGGCGAGCACGGCGGCCATCCAGACAGGCTGCTCGCCGTACTGCGCCCGCTGCAGCGCGTGCGCGACCGTGATGAGGCTGCGCCCGCCGACGAGCCTGCGTGCGATTTCACGGATCGTATCGACATCGACGCCGGTGATCCCGGCCGCCCATTCGGCGTCCTTCGCGATCCCGTCAGCCCTGCCATCCAGATAGGCGGCGAAACGCTCGAAGCCGACGCAATAGCGGTCGAGGAACGTACCGTCGTGCCGCCCCTCCGCCACCAGCGTCTGTGCGACACCCATCATCAACGCGACATCGGTGCCGGGCCGGATCGGCAACCAGCGCGGGCTTGCCTCGCCCGGCATGTCGCCGCGCAGCGGGCTCACCGACCAGAAGGCGCAACCGCGCGCGGCCGCCCGCGACATCGCATCGGGCTCGACATGGCGGGTAATTCCGCCGCTCGCGATCATCGAGTTCTTCAGCGGCATCCCGCCGAAGGCGAGTACGAAGTCGGTGTGTTCCGCGATTTGTTCCCAGGTGACATTGCGCCGGGACAGGTTCTCGAATGGCCCCAGCACATGCGGCAGGATCACCGAGGACGCGCCGGCGCTATAGCTGTTCACCGAACGGACATAGCCGCCGCAGGCGACATTGAAGAAGCGGTGAATCTGGCTCTGTGCATGGTGGAAGCGCCCGGCACTCGCCCAGCCATAGGAGCCGCCAAAGATCGCCTGCGGACCGAAATCCGTTCCGACGCGGCGAATCTCACCGGCCAGGCGATCCAGCACCTCGTCCCAGCCGACTGCGACTAGATCGTCGCGGAAGTCGCGCTGGCGCGGGCCGGGCCCTGCTTCGAGCCAACCGCGCCGCACCATCGGGCGACGAATTCTCGCCCTGTGATTCAGCGCATCGGTGAAGTTGCCGAGGATCGGCGACGGTGCAGGGTCCTCGGGATGAGGGGTCACCACGAGCCTGTCGCAGTCGCGGCGCGCGAAGAAGCTGCCCCAATGGGCGCTGTGAGGAAGACCGCGCGACGGCGGAGCGGAAAGGTCCATGCACAACTCGCTGGGCACGCGGGCGTGAAACGATCGGGCGATATTGCTGAGGTCGGTTATATCGGTCCAATATGCTGATCGATGGATTTCAAGAATTCAGACTTATCAGTATGAGGCAGGATCGATGGCGCCAGGCCGACGCCCCAGCAGCGCGATGCTCGAATTGCGGCACCTGCGCTATTTCCTCGCGACGGCCGAGGAGTTGAACTACGGCCGTGCCGCCGAGCGCTTGCGCATCGCACAGCCCGGGCTCAGCCAGCAGATCAAGAATCTCGAAGAAATCGTCGGGACGCCGCTCTTCGACCGGACGCGCCGTTCGGTGAAGCTGACACTTGCCGGGGAGCTCTTCGCCGAGGAGGCACGCAAGGCCCTGCAGCAGACCGAGACGGCGCTGCTGGTGACGCGCCGCGCGGGTAGGGGGGAACTGGGTCGCATCGCCATCGGCTATGTCGGCTCGGCCGCCTATACGGGTGCGCTGACCACGATGATCGGGGAGTTCCGCAAGGCCTATCCCGAGGTCGAACTCGCCATTTCCGAGATGGAGATGTCGCAGCAGCTCGACCAACTCGACCAGGGCAAGCTCGATATCGGCTTCATTCGGCCGCCCGTTCCGCTACCGCTCGGCATCGTCTCGACCCCGGTCCTGTTCGAGGAGATCATGCTGGCGCTGCCGCGAGATCATGCCCTGGCGGAGGAGGAGCGGGTGCCGCTGTCGGCCCTCAACGGCGACGTATTCATCACGCCGCGCCATCCGGCCGGTGTCAGCTTCCATGCGCATACCAACGCGGCCTGCAGGGTCGCCGGCTTCTTCCCGCGGCTCGGTCCGCAGGGGCGGGACTTCGTCACCATCGCCAGCATGGTCGCCGTCGGCCTCGGCGTCGCCCTGGTGCCGCAGTCGCTCCAGAGCATTCGGGTGCCCGGCCTGCGCTACCGCGCGATCGCGGGCGAGCCGGTGCTGGCCGAGCTTGCCGTCGCCTATCGCCGCAACGAGCCTTCCCCGGTGGCCCGGGCCTTCGCGGCCCATGCCCGCAAGGCGGCACCCGTGACGATCGATAATCTCTAATTATCAAAAATGCGCCGGCTGCATATTGGACTGATTTGAACAACCGGTCCGATAATCCCCGATCATCAGCATCGGGTTCGTGACAATGGATTGGCGCGATCGGGCAGGCAGCCCCTTAATCTGCGAGAAGACAGCGGTCGCCGCGCATCGCGGCATGGCGGTGACCAACCACCCACTCGCTTCGGCCGCGGCCGTCGAGATGCTGGCGGCCGGCGGTAACGCGATCGACGCCGCGGTCTCCGCTCTCTTCACGCTGACGGTGGTCGAGCCGATGATGGTCGGCATCTTCGGCGGCGGCGTGGCCCTGATCCGACTGGCGGACGGACGCGAGATCGTCCTCGATGGTCTCTCGACCGCGCCGGCGGCCGCACGTCCCGACAGCTTCACGCCGATCTCCGACGAGTGGCCGGACTACATGGAGACCAGGGGCCGTGCCAATCGCGTCGGGCCGAAGGCGATTGCCGTGCCCGGCACGCTCAAGGCCTGGTGCGAGGCAGCCGCGCGCTTCGGCCGCCTGTCGTTGAGCGACCTGATCGAGCCCGCGATCCGGCACGCCGAACGCGGGTTCAGGCTCTCGCCCTATCTGGCGACCTGCATCGCGGAGATCGCGCCGGACCTCGCGCTGGATCCGGAGATCGCGGCCGTGTTCCTGCCCGGCGGTCATCCCCTGCAGGCCGGCGATCTGCTTGTGCAGAAGGATTATGCCGCAACGCTGCGCCAGATTGCAGCAGCGGGGCCCGGTGCGATCTACGGCGGCACGCTCGGCCAACGCATCGCGGCTCATCTGGAGCAGGCTGGCTCCTTCATGCGCTTCGAGGATCTCATCGCCTATCGCACGATCGAGCGCGAGCCGGTGCGGGGGCTTTATCGCGGCGTCGAGATCATCGGTCCGCCGCCGCCTTGCTCCGGTGGGGTCCAGACCCTGCAGATCCTCAACCTCCTTGAGGCCTACGATCTCGGCAAGCTCGGTTTCGGGACGAGCGAGACACTGCATCTGGTCCTCGAGGCACTGAAGATCGCGGCGGCCGACCGGCGGGCCGTCACGGCGGACCCCGATTTCGTCGATGTTCCCACCGCACGGCTGATCTCGAAAGCCTATGCGGAGCTGCGGCGCTCGGAGCTCGATCCGGCCAGGGCGCAGGCCTTCGAGGCCCGCATCCTCTCGAACGAGTCGGCGAATACGACCCATGTCACGATCGCCGATGCGGAGGGCAACATCGTTACCTCGACGCAGACGATCAACAGCCTGTTCGGCGCGCGCATCATGATCCCGGGGACTGGGATCATCCCGAACAACTACATGTATCTCTTCGATCCGCACCCGGGTAAGGCGCTGTCGCTTCAGCCCGGCAAGCGCATCACCAGCGGCATCACCGCGCTCATCGGCAAGCGCGATGGCAGGCCGATCTTCGCCCTCGGCCTGCCCGGCGCACATCGCATCCCCGCTTCCGCGATGCAGGCCGTCCTCAACCTCGTCGACCACGGCATGAGCCCGCAGGAAGCGGCGGAGGCGCCGCGCGTCTTCACCTGGGGGCAGGAAGCGGAGATCGAACGCGGCGTGCCCGAAGCAGTGCGGACGACGCTCGGCGGGCTGGGCCACCGCGTCTCGGCTGTCGATCACGTCGCCGGGGGTATGGGCATCATCGGCTTTGCCGCCGACGGTACGATGGAGGGCGCCGCGTGCTGGCGTGCCGACGGCGTGCCGATGGGCGTCGGTGGCGGCCGGGCCCGCGAGGGGACCTCGTTCTGGCCGGATCCACGCAGGGGCCGCAGCTACTGAACCGCATACGCATTCGCCGCGAAGCGGGCACAAAGCCCGCCTGACAAAGGGAACGGACCCAATGCTGACCAATCGACGCGAGGCCCTGGCGCTGTCCGCCGGCGCGCTCTTCGCCACCATGAACCCCGCGAGAGCCCAGACGAAGAAGACCTTGCGGCTTGCGCCGCACGCCGCCTTGCGGGTGCTCGATCCCGTCGTCACCAACGCCTACATCACCCGCAACCATGCCTTCATGGTCTACGACACGCTTTTTGCGGTGGACTCCCACTATCGGCCGCAGCCCCAGATGGTGAAGGAATGGTCGGTCGGCGACGACAAGCTGAGTTGGACCTTCGTGCTGCGCGACGGCCTAGCCTTCCATGACGGGCAGCCGGTCACCGCGGAGGATTGCATCGCCTCGATCGCCCGCTGGGCGAAGAAGGATGTCGTGGGTCTGCGCTTGGCGGCGGTCACCACGGGCATGCGCGCGGTCGACGCCAAGACCTTCAGCATCGAGCTGAAGGAGCCGTTCGGGCCGATGCTGGAGGGCTTTGCCCGCCCCAGCTCGATCCCGCTCTTCATCATGCCCAAGCGGATCGCCGATCTGCCGGCCGACAAGGTTCTGGAAGAGGTCGTCGGATCGGGCCCGTTCCGCTTCGTTCAGTCCGAATTCCGCCCGGGCGTGAGCTGGGTTTATGAGCGCAACGACAAGTACGTCCCGCGTGCGGAGCCGCCGGACGGCCTCGCCGGTGGCAAGATCGTCAAAGTCGACCGGGTCGAAGTCGTCTGGTTTCCCAGCAAGCAGACGGCGATCAACGCGCTCGCCAAGGGGGAGATCGACCTGCTTGAGAATATGAACGCCGACCAGCGCTCCCTGCTCGCGGACAACAAGGGTGTGACGATCCGGCGCCGGCCCGGTCCGAACGCCTCGACGATCCGCTTCAACTGGGCGCAGCCTCCCTTCGACAACGTCAAGGTGCGCCAGGCCGTGCAGGCCGTTGTCACCCAGCAGGACTATATGGACGCCTCGATCGGCGATCCGGAATCCTATCAGGTCTGCCCGGCCTTCTTCGGCTGCGGCACTCCGCTGGAGACGGCCGTCGGCTTTCCCGATACCGGCAAGCCCAACCTGGCCAAGGCGAAGGCCCTGCTGCAGGAAGCCGGCTACAAGGGCGAGAAGATCGTCATCATCACGCCCGGAGACATTGCCTCCTTCGCACCGCTCGCGCCGCTCACCCAGCAGCTCCTGCGCCAGATCGGCATCCCCTCAGAGATCCAGACGATGGAATGGAGCGCCTTCCTCGCCCGGCGCGCCAAGACCGATCCGGTCGCTGAAGGCGGCTGGAACCTGGCGCATGCCGTCTTCGACCGGATCGACCTGATCTCGCCGCTCGGCAACCTCAACTTCGATGCGCGGGGAAAGGGCGCCTATACCGGATTCGTCGACGACCCCGAGACCGAGGCGTTGAAAGGCCGCTACCAGCGCGAAACCGACCCGGCCAAGCAGAAGGCGATCGTAGAAGCAATGCAGAAGCGCGCCTACGAGCTGGTCTTCTACATCCCACTCGGCACCTATTTCGACTACGAGGCCTTCCGCTCGAACGTCTCGGGTTATGTGCCGTCCCCGGTCATGGTGGCCTGGGGCGTGGACAAGGCCTGATGCTCAGGCTCGTCGCACTCAGGATTGCGATGGCGGTGCCGGTGATGCTCGTCGTCGCCACGATCGTCTTCCTGCTGCTTCGCCTAAGCCCGGGCGATCCGGCGCTGATCATCGCCGGCGAAACGGCCGGTCCGGAGGCGCTCGCGCGCATCCGGGCCGATATGGGCCTCGATCGACCACTCTTCGTGCAATACCTCGCCTGGCTCGCCGAGATCGCGCGCGGTCATCTCGGTACCTCCGTGCTGTCGAAAATCCCGGTGCTGAGCCTGATCTTCGACCGGCTCGAACCGACCCTCGTGCTGGCGTTGAGCGCGATCCTCATCACGGTACTTGTGGCGGTGCCGCTCGGCGCCGTGGCCGCCTGGCGGCACAATAGCTGGGTCGACCGGGCGGTGATGATGCTGTCGGTCTTGGGCTTCTCGGTCCCGGCCTTCGTGATCGGCTATATCCTGATCCTGCTGTTTTCGGTGAAGGCCGACATCTTTCCGGTACAGGGCTACGTCAGCCCGTTCGACGATCCCGTCGCGGCCTTGCGCCATCTCGCCCTGCCATCGATCACGCTCGCTTTGGTCTTCATGGCTCTGATCTCGCGCGTCACCCGCTCCAGCCTGCTGGAAGTGCTCGGCGAGGATTTCGTGCGCACGGCCCGCGCCAAGGGCAATGTCGAGCGCCGCGTGCTCTGGCGCCACGCGCTGCCCAACGCCGCCGTACCGATCATCACGGTGATCGGGCTCGGTATCGCCTTGCTGATCAGTGGCGTGGTCGTCACCGAAAGCGTCTTCAACCTTCCCGGTGTCGGCCGGTTGACGATCGACGCCATCCTGGCCCGCGATTATCCCGTGGTGCAGGGGCTCATGCTGTTCTTCGCGCTCATCTATATCGGCGTGAACCTCCTGATCGACATCGCCTATGTGATCGTCGATCCACGCATCCGCTATTGAGGCCCGCCATGTCGGCAACGGAACGGGCTACCTCTTCCGCGCGGCGCACACACTTCGTCGAGGCTCTGCTCGCGAACCGTGTCGCCCTGTTCAGCGGCATCCTGCTGCTGGCGATCGTGCTCTCGGCCGTGTTGGCCACGGTGATCACCGGCGACGACGCCTTCCTGATCCGCCCGCGCCAGCGCCTGCGGCCGCCGGGCGCCGAGTTCTGGTTCGGCACGGATGCGCTCGGCCGCGACGTTTTCGCGCTCGTCCTGCATGGCGGCCGGATCTCGCTGCTGGTCGGCCTGTTGGCAGCGCTTGCCGGTGCAACCGTCGGCACCGCGATCGGCTTGCTAACGGGCTACTTCCGTTGGCTCGATCCCATCGTCATGCGCGTCATGGACGGTGTCATGGCGATCCCCGGCATCCTCTTCGCCGTTGCGCTGGTCTCGCTGGTGGGCCCCAGTCTCGTGACGATCGTCGCCGCCATCACCTTCGCCGAGATTCCGCGCGTGACGCGGCTGGTGCGCAGCGTCGTGCTCAGCGTGCGCGAAGAATCCTATGTCCGCGCAGCCGAGGGGCTTGGCATCCCACCGCTGCTCGTGCTCGTCCGCCACATCCTGCCGAGCTGCATCGCGCCGCTGATCGTGCAGACGACATACATGTTCGCCGCCGCAATCCTGTCGGAAGCCGTGCTCGGCTTCCTCGGAGTCGGCTTCCCGCCGGATTTGCCGAGTTGGGGCAATGTGCTGGCCGAAGGCCGCGCCGTCTTCCAGCGCGCACCCTGGACGATCCTCGCACCCGGCCTGTTCCTCGCCGTGACGGTCATGGCGGTGAACCTGCTAGGCGACGGTTTGCGCGATCGCCTCGATCCGCGCCTCTCCCGCGCAGCGAAGGTGTCGTCATGACCGCGTTCGAGCCGATCCTGCGCATCGAGAATCTCAGTGTCGCTCTCCCCGCAGGCCTCGATCGCAGTCATGCGGTCCAGGCGCTCTCGCTCGACGTTCATCGCCGGCAGATCGTCTGCGTGGTCGGTGAATCCGGGTCGGGCAAATCGGTTACGGCTTCGGCGGTCATGCGATTGCTACCCGAGAAGGTGCTGCGCATCACCGGTGGCACGATCCGGCTGGAGGGCGAGGACATCGCGGCCGCATCGCCGTCGCGGCTTTGCGAACTGCGCGGTAATCGCATGGCGATGATCTTCCAGGAGCCTTTGACGGCGCTGAACCCGGTCATGAGGGTCGGCGACCAGATCGCCGAGGTCTTGCGGATCCATCGCCCCAAAATGGCATGGGACCAGGTAAATCCCCGTGTCATCGAGCGCATGGCCGATGTCCATCTGCCCGATCCTGAACGGCTGGCGAAAGCCTATCCCCATCAGCTTTCAGGCGGCCAGCGTCAGCGCGTCATGATCGCCATGGCTCTCGCACTGGAGCCGGCGCTGATCATCGCGGACGAGCCGACGACTGCGCTCGACGTCACGACACAGGCGCAGATCCTGCGGCTGTTTCGGGAACTGCTGACCAAGCATGACAGCGGCGTGCTGATGATCACCCATGATTTCGGGGTGGTCGCCGATGTCGCCGATCACGTCGTGGTTATGCGTCAGGGCGAGGTGGTCGAGTGCGGTGCCCCGGACAAGGTCCTGAGAGCGCCGGAGCATCCCTACACCCGCGCCCTGATCGACGCGGTGCCGCGCTTCCGTCACCGAGCGGAGCCCGAGGCGGACAAACAACCGGTCCTCTCCGTCGAGGATCTGAGCCTCACCTATCGCAACACGAGCTTCCTCGGAGCGAAGCGGGAGACGAAGGCCCTCGACGCCGTGTCCTTCCGCCTCGCGACGGGCGAGACGCTGGGCGTCGTCGGCGAATCCGGGTCCGGGAAAACCAGCCTCGCCAAGACGTTGTTGCGCTTCGAGAAGCCGGATTCAGGCCGCATCCTGTTCAGGGGGCGCGACGTCGCCGGCTTGAGCGGCGCCGGGCTCAGGGAGATGCGGCGCCACATCCAGATGGTGTTTCAGGATCCGTACAAGTCGCTGAATCCGCGGCGGCGCATCGGACAGTCCCTGATCGAGGGGCCGATCCAGCATGGCGTGCCGCGTATCCGGGCCTTGGACCGCGCCGGGGAGTTGATGGAACTCGTCGGCCTCCGGCGCGATGCGCTCGACCGATTCCCGCACGAATTCTCGGGTGGCCAGCGCCAGCGCATCTGCATCGCCCGCGCCCTGGCAATGGAGCCCTCGGTCATCGTCGCCGACGAGGCCGTCTCGGCCCTGGACGTATCCGTGCAGGCGCAGGTCTTGCGCCTGTTCGAGGACCTGCAGAAGCGCCTCGGATTCGCGATGATCTTCGTCACGCATGATCTGCGGGTCGCGTCCAATATCTGCGACCGGATTGCAGTGATGCAACGCGGACGGATCGTCGAGATTGGCGCGTCGCGGCGCGTCTTCGAGCAGCCGGAAGCGGCCTACACCCGCGAATTGCTGGCGGCCGTGCCTGGCTTCGCGCGTGAGGCCGCCGGCGGATAGACATGCGCGACAAGCGAGAGAGGTTCGCCTCTCGCCCGCCGCCGCGCTTCACGGCTGTTTCACGGGTGCTGACATGACGATCCGAGAGAAGGCTCCTGCCTACGCCGCGCCGTCGGGCTGGAACGCGCTGCTTCCGAAGCGCATCGCAAGGGAGCGCGTTTCGGGCGAGCGTCGCTTCAGAAGCGTGGTCGTCGGCGCGGGCTATACCGGGCTGGCTGTCGCACGAAGGCTGGCCGAGCTCGCGCCGGGTGAAGAGATCCTGCTCCTCGATGCGACCACCATCGCCGACGGCGCCTCGGGCAGGAACTCCGGCTATCTGCTGATCAACCCGGGCGAGCCGAGCGCCGGTGCGGCCGGCTTTGCCGGCGAGTGGGCCGTTCGGCAGATGGCGCTGGTCCAGGCGGGCGTCGATTGGCTGCGCGAGCTTGTCGTTACCAATGCCATCGCGTGCAATTGGCAAGAAGCCGTGCCGGCCATCACAGCGGCGGCGACGCCGCGCGGCCAAACTTCGATCGGCAGGACGCGGGAGCGCTATGAGGCTTGGGGCGTCGCAACCAGAGATTACTCGGCGGCCGACCTGCGGCACATCGCCGGCACCACCTACTACCGCTACGGAATCCAGTCGCTCACGCGCGCCTTGGTCCAACCCGCGGCTCTTCATCGCGGGCTGGCAGACCACCTGCCCACGGGAGTGACACTTCTTGAAAACACCACCGTCCGGGGACTGAGCAAGACGACGCCTTTCAAGATCGAGACGAGCCGAGGTGATTTCGTCGCCGACAGGGTGTTCGTGACCAACAACTTGCACGCCCGCGCCTTCGGGATCGGCTGCGACAGGATGGTCGGCATCTACACCTATGGTGCATTCACGCCGGAGCTCGATCGGCACCAGTTGGCGCTTCTCGGCGAGATGCCGGAATGGGGCATCCTGCCCGCTCACCGCATGGGCACCACCATGCGCAAGACCATGGGCCGCCTGTTGATCAGAAGCGGCGACTCCTATGAGCGGGAGCGCGATCCTTCAGCAGTCCAGGCGATGCTTACCGCGCTGTATCGCAACCGCTTCCCGGCGATGAGAACGCATGAGTTCGAGCATGTCTGGGGTGGGCTGACCGCCGTTACCCATAACGGAGCCTTCCTCTTTGGCGAGATCAGGCCGGGACTCTTCGTATCGGCCGGGTGCGGTGGCGCTGGCGTCACGCGTGGCACGATTCAAGGCAAGCTCCTGGCTGAACTGGCCTGCGGTGTACCATCGCAACTTCTGAGCGATCGGCTCGCCCAGAATGGCCCGGATTGGCTTCCCCCGGAGCCTATTCGGGGCGCGGGGGCGAAACTCCAGATCGCTTGGGAGCAATGGATCGCTGGCGCGGAACGCTGAAAGCGAAAACCTATTCAAACTCGCACAACGACCGGCCGTCAAAGACGCGTCTGTAGGCACGTCATCGCGCACGGTTTTCAAACGCTTCGCATCGACCTCCGATTCCGTCGGGGTTTTCGTCTTTTTCGCAGCGGATTTATGTACCACCGTTGTGTCCACGAGCCAGTAGGATTGGAGAAGGGCTCTAATCAAATAACTCATTTGTCCTTATGCGCTCGATGTGCCGAAAGGATCGTGACCGCTGTCCTCAGGACCGGAGACCTCCGTGTCCTTTCCACCACACCAGTAACACTTCGAGAGCAGCGGACCGATGATTGCAGAGCCTGATACTGGCGCGGCGTTGAACTCTCGGCCTCCCGGTAACCCGGCGCGTCGTCGAACAGGTCCATTTGAGCCGAGCTCGTTTTAATGTCGCAGCTGTCTGCTCCTACGGCGCCGGCCGCCGCCGAGGAGGTCCTCTCGATAACACGCGACATTCGACTAGTCGGCTGAGGGCGGAGACCCCCGCACCCATCGTGCTCGTTGCTAAGCAGTATGCTGGGCGCGCCCCGCTGTCGGCTAGAGTCTATGATTCTTGAACTGCAGGGCTTTGGGGTTTGCATTCCCCGCAGGTATTCGACCGCGAGTCGCCATTTTCCGCTACTCCGGAGCAGAAGGGCCGGCTTTTACCGTGATTGGTAGGCTGAGTGTTGTGCTACCCACAGGCCGGCTGGAAGCGCGAGCCCGATCTTAAGCCCGATTTTTAGCCGGCCGCGGCAGCGGATCGGACTGCGTAGGTTCGACGAGCCAACGGACGTATGAATTGGAGAGCGCCTGCGAGCGAGGGGAGCATGGCGCGGCTTAGGCGGCGTCTGCGAGACCAACTTACGCGTTAGATCAGCGATTTGAGTCGATCTTCTACAGAAGATAGAACATTCGAGTCAGGCATTTTTGAGAACGGGCTTATCAGAACCGACTTTCTCCGACATTGCGCGAGCCAGGATGCGTTCAATCCGCCGATCCCGAGGTCGCGAAGCTGTGCAAGGAGGCCTCTGCAGCGAGAAATTTTAGGGCATAAAGCGATGAGTCAGGCTTTTGCGAAGAGCCGACCTTCGAGTCAAGCAACTGCGTTTTGCGAGTCAGAGATAGCCCAGCACCGGAAGCACAGCCACATTGATATTCTTAGGAAATCTCTTCAGAGAGAGTCAGAGATTTATGTTTCCCCACACCGAAGCCGGCTCATCTGTTCAAAAAAGCCCGCGCAGATCGCGATCCGCGCGGGCTTTGCTTTACTTGAAGCCGATCAGAACGCCGTCCGCGCCGAGCGAAAGCTGCAGCCCCTTGCGGCGCGTGGCCAGCTTGAGGGTCACGCCTTTGTCGTTGCGCAGCCAGAGCGTGCCGCGCCCTTGGTCGCCAAGCGCCCAGCCTTCGCGCAGCTGAAGATAGGCGCCGGGGAAATCGTCGAGCCGGGTCAGCCCGTAGACGGTGCCGTTCGCCGTCAGCTTCGACGCGCCGATGCCCCCGATGCCGAGCCCGCCAGCCGTAATCGCATGATTTCGGCCGCGGAAGCTGAGCGTGCCGCCGCCCACCTGGCCTGACCCGATGAAGGCGACCTGGATTTGCTCGATGCGAACCTTGCCCGTCGCCGGGCCGAGATTGCGCTGCTGCGCGCTGGCCGGCACCGCCAGCATCAAGACCGCTACGAGCAGGGAAAGAGCCTTTGCAATGTGCTTCATCATGGTCTCCTCGCTTCAGAAGGGATTGACGTAGTTGGTGATCGCGATCTGCCGCAGCAGGACCTTGCGGATCACATGGGCCGCCTCCACGCGATCGGTAAAGATCGCCGCCGTACCGATACTGCCCGCGGGCAGGGAACGGGCGAAAGCCTCGTCGTCGAGCCTCACGCGCACCACGAAGGGAGCCGCCTTGATCGCGGTCGGCGTGACGGCCGCGCCCGAAGTCTGGACCTGCCCGGTCGAAACCGCCTGCAGGATGCTTTCGACCTTGCCCGTCTGCACCGTTCCCGGCGTCATCTTGAAGGTGAACTCGACCGGCTGCCCCGCAGCGAGATAGCGCGCATCGATCTGGTTGATCTCGATGCCGACGATCGTGTCCGCCGTATCGATGAAGGCCATGACCGGCGAGAGCGGCAGGCTGGACACGCGGGCGCCCTTGCGCAGCGCGACATTCGTGACATAGCCGTCGGCCGGTGCGCGGACCGTCGTCTTCTCCAGATTCCATTGCGCTCCGACGAGCTGGGCCCGCAATTGATCAACCGAGGCCTGCCGCTCCTCGACGTCGAAAGCGCGGCCGGTGCCCTGGGTCTGCAGCTGGGTCATCTGGGAGAGACGGGTCTCCTGAAGCTTGAGCTGCGCCTGGATCGCATCGAGCTGGGCCTGAAACGGCGTCGGATCGATCCGGAAGAGCACATCCCCGGCCTTCAATGGCTGGTTGGCCTGGACGGGAACCTCGATCACTTCGCCGGCGACGTCGGGAACGATCGCGACCGAATTGCGCACTACCAGCACGCTGCCCTGAGGGGCGCCCCAGTTCATCGGGATGAACAGGCCAATGAGCAGCAGCAGGAGGACGAGGATCGGCGAAACCTTCCAGAACAGGTTGAACGGCACGACCCTGAGCTTCACCAGGATGAAGAGCAGGGCGAGATAGGTGTTGAGAAGGACGACAATCATCGCGCCGCCTCCGCCTCGGAGGACGGATGGCCTCGCTTCGCCGGCACGTCGACATAAGCCCAGATCAGCACGACCGGCCAGAGGACGAAGCCGAGGAAGAGGGTGATCCAGCCGCCGATCGAGACCGCCTCGGCCCAGGGGTGGTTGCGCCGGCGGGCAACCATGCCCGGCCACATCGCCATGAAGACGATGACGAAGACCGTGCTGRCGACCAGCACCACCAGAACGAGCCAGGCAAAGAGATCAAGGCCGGACATTGTTGCTTCCTTCGTTCATGCGCACCCTCGAGTCGTTGGATTGAGCGGCGGCAGCGCGTTCCCCGAGCCTCGCCGTGAGGCGTCGCTCTCCTTGCGAAAGGCGATTGCAGCTCCCGCCAGCCGTGCACCCGCCTCGCGATCCCAGGTCTGACCGGCGCCGAAGAGGCTTCGCTCAAGCAGCACGATGGCCGAGCCCAGTTCGCCGGTCGAACGCGCCTGCACTTGCTGGTCGCCCGGCAGGCGCTGGAGCCATTGGATGAGCGCCCGGTAGGTTGCCGAAGCGTCTCCCGCTTTGGCCGTCCGCGCTAGCTCCTGTCGCGCCGCGGCTTCCGACGAGCGATGGCGCTGCTCGGCCCGCTGCCAGAGACCAGTCAATCTGGCGCGAAGCAGGATCAGGCCAAGAGCCAGCGCGGCGAGAACGAAGCCGGCTGCGAGCCAGAGGGGGCTCAACGTCCAACCCATCCGAGCTTCCGAACGCCCGGCGGCTGCCGCCGCGACGGTGACCGTGACGCCGGGCAGCGTTTCCGTGCGCGCCTGCTTGCCCGAGAGGCTCCACCAGGGCTGTACCAGTGCCGGCAGATCATAGGCCCCGGCCTTCTCGAAGACATAGGTGACCTTGTCGGTGCGGTGGCCTTCGACGGCACCGCGGTTGCTGCGATCCTCGACGACCGGCGGATCGGCATAGACGCGCACGCCCTCCGGCGCCGCGAATTTGAACTCGGCCATGCCGAGCGCCGGCACGCCATCCGCCTGCCGCCGGATCAGCCGGACGAGCGCGTCGCCAGGCTTGAGCTGCGCGGTCCCGGGATCAGGCGACCAGCTCTGCTCGACCCTGACGCCATCGGCAGCGAGCACCGGGCCGGATGGATCGATGCCGGGCGGCACCGTTACCGCGATCCGCATCGGCTCGCCCTTCGCCGAACCCGTCGCCTCGCCGCCCCGGTCAAGGAACGTCACGCTCGGTGCCGGAACGGCAATCTCGCCACCGCGGCGCGGGAAGAGGACGAATTCGAAGCTCTGGCCGACATAGTCCTGATCGCCGATCCGCTCCCGCATCGTCGTCGCCTGCGTCTCGAAGCGCAGAATCTGCGCACCGGGCGCCTCGAGGATGCCGACCCGCGGCGGATGAACCATCTCGCCCGGAAACAGAACCTCGACGTCGAGCCGCACCGGCTGGCCGATGACGATGCCCTGTGTAGGGTCGATCTTCGTGCGGATCACGGGCTTGCCCGCTGGCTCCTGTGCCCAGGCGAGGCCCGCAACAAGCGTGCAGATAAGGACCGCGGCGAGCCTCATGGCGCCGCTCCGCTCGGCGCTGCCTGGAGTTGATAGGCGAACTTGGCGCGCAGGAAATCGGCCGGCTGCGTCTGGACACGCTTCAGCCAGAGCGCGCGGACCTGCTCATCCGACATCGGCTTCTCGCCCTCCACCGTCGAATCCTCGCCGCCCTTCTTCGTCTTGTCGAAGACGATCTCGTCGGGCTTGTCGTCGGTGTTGCCGGTCTCGCCGCCTTCCGTCTTCTTCCGCTCGCCGCGAATCCGGGCGATCTCGCGATTCTTGAGTGCCTCCGGCCAAGCTGGGCGCAGCGCGAGCGCACGGTCATAGCGCTTCAGCGCGTCGTCATACTGGCCCAGCATCACCAGAGCGTCGCCTTGATTGAAAGCACCTTCGGCCGTGTCACGGGCAGCGAAGGCCTGGGCCGCCTCCTTGAACTCCCCGGCCCGGAACAGCGCAACGCCGCGCCAGAGCGGATCACGAAAAGCCGTTGCGGCATCCGCCGGACGATTCTGGCTCATCAACAGGCGACCACGCTGATCCGGCGTCAGCCAGAGATCGCGCCAGCCGATCCGATATCCCGCAGCCAGCAGCGCCAGGATCGCGGCAAGCGCGATGGCCGCATAGGGAGAGGACAACAGCGAGCGGGTACGTTTCATGTCAGCACCCAACCGCGGCGGAACCAGAACAGGGCCAACAGGGCGAGCAGCGGAACCAGCCAATAGCCGGCTTCGCGCCAATGCTCGCCTTCCCCCGCCACGCTGGCCGCGGCATCGCTGCTGTCGAGCCGGCGCAGGACGGCGGTGACATCGACCTGATCCGGCGTCGTCGGGATCGTCGTGGCACCCATGGCACGCGCCGCGTCGGCCACGCCGCTCGTATCGGTGTCCGGCGGCACCAGCGCGAGCAGCGTCACGGCCGGTCCCTTGTTCCCCGCCAGATCGGCCGCCGCCTCCGGCGCTATCGTATCCGCCATGACCAGGATCGAGCCGCCATCGGCGCTGCTGGCGAGCGCGCGTCTGGCCAGCGTCAGCGCCCCGGCGAGATCGTCTCCCTCCTTCGGCATGATCCGCGGCGAGAGTGCCTTGGCGAGATCGAGCACCACGCCACTGTCCGGCGTCGCCGGCAGCACGAGGTGCGCCGAACCGGCATAGGCGACGAGTGCGGTCGACGCCCCCTCTCGCGCCGCGAGAATATCGGCGAGCTTCTGCCGGGCGCGGTCGAGCCGCGTCGGCGCGAGATCCTGCGTCAGCATGGACGGAGTGACCTTGAGTACGACTGCGACGGCAGGCTTGGCCTGCGCGAAGGGCGAGGGCTCGCGCTGCCAGGCAGGGCCGGCTACGGCGAGCGTCGCGATGATCCAGGCCAGGAAGAGCCAATCCGACGGAGCGATGCGCTTGTGCCTGTCTGCCCCGACGAGGAGATAAGGCAGCAGTGCCGGATCGATGACGCCGCGCCATTGCTGCAACGCGTCCGAGCTGCGGCGCTCGATCAGCCAGAGCGCAGCCGCCGGGAGCAACGCCAGCAGCCAGAGCGGCCGCAGGAAATGGAAGGCGGCGAGCGCGTCCATCATCGCAACGCTCCCGCTATCGTTGCGGGTTCGGAAGGCTCCCGGCGCCGGTGGCGGCGCAGCAGGAACAGCGCCTGCGCAAGCAGGCTCAGCACCAGCATGGCCGCCACCGGAACCCAGTAGACGTCGAGGCGCGGGCGGAAGCTCACCGTATCGATATGGCGAGTCTCGATCTCGTCGAGCCGGCGGTAGATGTCGGAAAGCTGCGTCCGGTCGAGCGCACGGAAAAAGCCGCCGCCGGTCGCATCAGCGACCTCCTTCAGCGCGGCTTCGTCGAGCTTGTCCTCCCCCGCTGCCTGCGGATCGCCGACGGCGACCGTGTGGATGACGATGCCCTTGTCCCTGGCGACACGCGCGGCCTCGGCGGGCGGGACCTTGCTCATGGTGTCGTTGCCGTCGGTCAGCGCGATGATCGTCTTGGCCTTCACGGTGCTCTTTGCGAACAGGCCGATACCGAGGCCGATGGCATCGCCGAACGCCGTGCGTGGGCCGGCCATGCCGACATCGGTGTCGCGCAGCATGGCGCGGCACTATTCCAGATCCGTGGTGAAGGGCACGAGCGCGAAGGGCGCATCGCCGAAGACGACCACGCCGACACGATCGCCCTTGCGGCGCGAAAGAAAATCGTCGAGCACCTGTTTCACCGCGGTGAGCCGATCGACGGTCTTGCCGGTAGCGTCGACGAAATCCCTGGTATCCATCGAACCGGAGAGATCGACCAGGACGAGCAGGTCGCGGGTCGGCACCTCGCGGTGCAGAGGCGGCTCGATCCATTGCGGCCGTGCGAGCGCGGCAAGCGTCAAAAGCCAGGCCAATGTCAGCAACAGCAGGCGCCCGAGATGGCGCCGCGCGACCACGCCCCCGGAATAGGGCCTTTCCCCGCTCAACCTGGCCAAGCGCTCGAAGAAGGGCACCCGCAGACCAGCGCGTCGCTCGGCATGGGCGGGCAGTGCGAACCAGACGAGCAGCGGCAGCGGCGCGAGCAATCCGACCCAGGGATAGGCGAAGGAGAGCATCGTCACCTCCGTCCTGAGACACGGCCGTGCTGGCCTTGCAACCAGGCCCTGGCTTCGGCGAGCAGCGCCGCGCGATCCTGCGCAGGCGCGCCTTCATTCGCTGCGAACACAGCGTCCGGACGGGCGACAAACCGGTCAAGCGGCATGCCTGCCGGCGCCGTCTCCCGAAGGAAGGTCGCCCAGGACGAGCCGGTCAGGGAGGCCACGCGCTCCCGGCCATAGGCGACCATCGCCGCGCGCTTGAGCACGGCCGAAACAGCGCCGGCCGCATCGCCGCCTTGCGCCGCCGCATCGATTTCGGCGGCGGCGCGACGCAGATAGGCGTCGGCGCGATAGCGCCGCAGGGCACGCCAGCCAGCCACGGCCAGCGCCGCGACCACCGCGCCTCCCACGATCCAGACGCCCGCGGCCGGCGGCCAGAAGGAGATCGCCGGCGGCAATGCCAGATCGGCCAGATTGGCGAGGTCGCCGGGATCGGCGCTCATGGCGCCCTCCCGCCGGCATTGGCGGACTTCTGCGCCTGCCGCCGGCCGATCAGCTCGCGCATCTGCTCGGCCACGTCGCGATCAGGCGAGATCGGCAGCACCGGGATGGCGCGGCTGCGGGAGAGTTCGGCAAGACGCGCCCGCCACTCGACCCGCTCATCGCGGAATCGCCGACGCAGGGCCCCTCCCGAGGCGTCGACCTCGATCTGCGCCTGTCCCGAGCTGAAGGTCGCGCGCCCGACATCCGGAAGATCCTGCTCCAGCGGGTCCTGGATGAAGACGGCCAGGACATCGTTATGGGCACACAGGCGGGTCACCAGCCGCCGGGTTTCGTCATTCTCGCCGTCGAGATCGGAGATGATGCAGATCAGCCCGTCATGCGCCGCCATGCGCGCCGCCGCAGCGAGGGCCTCGTTGAGCCGGCCATGTCCTTGAGCGGAGAAAGACGCGTGTTCGAGCGCAGCGTTCTGCCGGGCAACCTCGCTGAGGACACGTACGGCACCCAGGTCGCGGGCCCGGGGCTTCACGGTCACGACCTCGTCGTCACCGAAGACGACCGCCCCGACGCGATCGCCGAGCGAGGTGACACGCCAGGCCGCAAGCGCCGCGGCCTCGGCGGCGGCGACCGACTTCATCGCACGCCTGCTGCCGAAGAACATCGTGCTGCGCTGATCGACAAGCAGGATGACCGGGCGGTCGCGCTCCTCGGAATAGACGCGCACATGCGGGCTGCCGAGCCGCGCGGTGGCGAGCCAGTCGATGGTGCGGGTGTCGTCGCCCTCGCAATAGTGCCGCAGTTCCTCGAAATTCAGGCCCCGCCCGCGCAGGCGCGAGGCATGGCGCCCAGCGAGCAGGCTATGCACGGGCTGGCGCGGCAGGAAGCTGAAACCACGCGCGCGGTGCTTGAGGCGCAGCAGGTCGTCGAGCGTGGCGAAGGCGCGGGCTCCCGCGGCCGGAGCCGGCCCTCCCGTCCTCGCCCTCTCCCGCATCAACGCCATGACGCGCCTCGCTACGCCGCAACAGCGACCTGTTTGATCACCTCGTCCAACACCGCATCGGGACTGACGCCTTCGGCGCCCGCCTCGTAGCCGAGCGAAATCCGGTGCCGCAGGCAGTCATGCGCCACGGCCTGCACATCCTCCGGCGTGACGTAGTCGCGCCCCCGCAGCCAGGCAAAGGTCCGCGAGCACTTGTCGAGCGCGAGCGTGCCGCGCGGACTGGCGCCGACCGCGATCCAGTTCTTGAGGTGGTCGCCATATTCGGCGGGCCGCCGCGTCGCTGCGATGAGCGCGACCATATAGGCCTCCACGACATCCTTCGTCGTCACCCGGTCGATCTCGGCGCGGGCATCGAAGATCGCCTGCTGCGGGATCGACGCGGGTGTCACCGGCGGCTTCGCGTTCGCGGCGGCGTTCTCGGAACGCACGAGCCGCATCACCTTCACCTCGTCCGCATCGGAGGGGTAGTCGATGCGGACATGCATCAGGAATCGGTCCATCTGCGCCTCGGGCAGCGGATAGGTGCCCTCCTGCTCGATCGGATTCTGCGTGGCGAGAACCATGAAGAGCGGCGGCAGATCGTAACGCTTGCCGGCCACTGTGACGTGGCGCTCCTCCATCGCCTCGAGCAAGGCCGACTGCACCTTGGGCGGGGCTCGGTTGATCTCGTCGGCGAGGACGAGATTGCCGAAGACCGGGCCCTTGCGGAATTGGAACTGTCCATCGGCGCGCAGGATCTCGCCGCCGGTTACGTCAGAGGGGAGCAGATCCGGTGTGAACTGGATGCGGCTGAAGTCGGATTCGAGATTCGCCGAGAGACTCTTGATCGCCCGCGTCTTGGCGAGGCCCGGCAGTCCTTCGAGCAGGACATTGCCATTGGCCAGCAGCGCGACGACGATGCGCTCGACCACCCGCTCCTGCCCGATGATGTCCGCATTCATACGGCTCTGCAGGTCATTCACGGCATCGCGCGCGGTCCGCCCGGCTCCATCCATGCCCGATCCCTCAGCTGCACCCTGGATCGGACTGTGGCGAAAGCCGAGCCCAAGTCAGCTGCGTAACCGTTACGGCGGCAGGATGGCGATCACGCCCGCGATATGACGCGGAGAGGCCCTGCGCGGCCTCATCCGGCGCCGTCAAGCGTGTAACCGTAAATGCCGGCTCGGGACGCAAGGTCCGAGCCGGCATTTGTCGGTCTCACGGAATCTTGGGAACGAGATCGTTGCCGAAGCTGTCCGTCTGGCGCGCGAAGCTGTTGCTGCCGGCCTGGATATAGGCAGGTCCGCCAGAGCGCGCCGGGACCGGACCAGGATCAAGATAGCTGCGCTGCGGAGGCACCGACGTCACACTGATCTGCGGCTCCGGCGACGAAGCAGCCTCCTGGGTCGTGCAGGCACCCAGCATGGCGGCGGGGATCATGAGCGTAAGCAAGGCGGCGAAGCGGATTCTGCTGGTGTCGATCATTCGGATCCTCGGCCTCAGCCGTCCTTATGTTGCGTAGTTGCAGTGCATCTCTAGAGGGATCAGCGCTCGCGGACAACGCAACGAAAGCCGACATGGCTGGTGGACGTATCGATCGGCTCGGCGTGACGTGCCGCCGGCCGATAGCGCCGGCAATAATTCGGCGCGCAGAGATGCGAGCCGCCCTTCAGGACCTTGCGCGGGATGCGGACGGCGGGCTGGCGCGGATCGTAGCTTTCGGCTTCCGGGCCGCCGCGCGGGTTCTGCGGCACGCAGCAGGCCTTCGGCGCGTCTCCCTGGTGACGCACAGACCAGAAATCGGCTGTCCACTCCCAGACATTGCCGATCATGTCGTAGAGACCATAGCCGTTCGGCGGGAAGGCTCCGACAGGCGAGGTACGAGCCCAGCCGTCCTCCTTAGTGTTCTCGAACGGGAAGTTCCCCTGCCAGACATTGGCCATGTGCCGGCCATCCGGCATGAGCTCGTCGCCCCAGGCGAATTCAGAGTCCTCGCGGCCGCCCCAGGCGGCGAATTCCCATTCCGCCTCGGTCGGCAGCGCCTTGCCGGCCCAGGCCGCATAGGCCTCGGCATCGCGATAGGCGACATGGACGACGGGGTGATCGTCCAGCCCCTTGAGCGACGAGCCGGCGCCATAGGGCTTGCGCCAGGTCGCGCCGAACTTGAAGGTCCACCATTGCGACCAGTCACGCAGATCGACGGGATGCGAAGGCGGGTCGAACATCAGCGACCCCGCCCGCAGCATGTGCGGGAGCGCGCCGGGGTAATCCTTCGGATCCGGCGCGATCTCGGCAAAGGTGACATGGCCCGTCGCCGCGACGAACGCCCGGAACTGCCGGTTCGTCACCGGGGTCGCATCGATCCAGAAGGGCGCGACGCCGACCCGGAGGCTCGGCGCCTCCTCGGCATAGTGATCGTCCGAGCCCATCCGGAACAGGCCGCCGGGGAGATGCACCATTCCATCCGTCCCGGCGCGGGCTTCGATATCCGCGGCATCAGCCATGGTCCCGGTCTCCCTTGCCGTTCTTGCGCTCGCCATCGTCGACAAGCTGCTTGCGCGCCTTCGCCATCGCCTTGCGCAGATCATCGTCGACGGGTGGAAAGCGCGGATCGAGCCGCTCGAGGGCTTCCACGATCGCTGCCGCCACGACGAGCCGCGTGAACCATTTATTGTCGGCCGGCACGACATGCCAGGGTGCCGACTTTGTCGCGGTGGCGGCGATCGCAGCCTGATAGGCTCGCTGGTAATCGTCCCAATGCTCGCGCTCGACGATATCGTTCAGATCGAACTTCCAGTGCTTGTCGGGCTCGTCGATGCGCGCGAGCAACCGACGTTTCTGCTCCTCCCGGGAGAGGTTCAGGAAGAACTTCAGCACCACGGTGCCGTTACGCCCGAGATGTTTCTCGAAGTCGCGAATGCTCTCGAAGCGCTTCGTCCAGAGCTCTTCGCCGACAGGCTCGGGCGGCAGGTTCTGCTTGCGCAGCAGTTCCTCATGGACGCGCACGACCAGCACCTCCTCGTAATAGGAGCGGTTGAAGATGCCGATTTCGCCACGCTCCGGTAGCTTGCAGTTCGCCCGCCACAGGAAGTCGTGGCGAAGCTCCGCCAGGCTCGGAGCCTTGAAGGAATGCACGATGCAGCCCTGCGGGTTCACACCGGACATGACATGCTTGATCGTGCTGTCCTTGCCTGCAGTGTCGATCGCCTGCAGCACGATCAGGATCGACCAGCGTCGCTCGGCGTAGAGGCGCTCCTGGAGGTCGTGCAGGCGCTTGACGCCGGCCTGAAGCAGCTCCCTCGCCTCTTGTTTCTCGATGTCGAGACCGCAGGTTTCGGCCGGGTCGAACTGCTTGAGCCGGAAGCTGTCGCCATCGGCGACCCGGAAACGCGCGATGATGTCATCCGGCCGCATCGCCAACCCTTTCTCGCGAAGATCGGCCGCGCAGGCAGCACCGCGGCATTCTACTACACTTCTCCTGCTTGGATCGCATGGCGCTCCAAGAAGGCGCAATCGCCATTTGCGACGACGGCGCCTCCTGCTCCGGCTGGGGAGCCCGCTTTCGCGGACTCCCTCGTTCGGCCGCTACTTGGAGGCGCCGGCCCGGTCCAGATTGCGCATGAGAGAATCGATCATCTGGTCGACGCTGAAGCTCGCCGGACGCTGGCTCGGCGGATACTCCTTGAAGGTCTGCAGGAACGGCGCAACCTTCCAGACGCCGTACTGGACCAGATAGGCGTTCTTGGCGAGCCAGTCGTAATACTGATCCGAGACGCTATCCGCCCGCTCCATCGGGTCCATGCGCAAATTGAAGATCTTCGGCACACGCAGGCAGGTGAAGGGATTCGCCCAGACCAGCAGTCCGCCGGGAGCACGCTGTTCGCAGAACACGATCTTCCAGTCGTTGTAACGATAGGAGACGAGCTCGCCGTCGTCGTTGAAGTAGAAGAACTCGTTGCGGGCCGATTTTGGCTGCTGGCCGGTCAGGTATGGCAGCTGGTTGTAGCCATCGAGATGCACCTTGGCCTGCTGGTTGCCCAGCGTCGTGCCCTTGGCGAGCTTGTCCTTGATATCAGCATCGCCGGCCGCGGCGACCAGCGTCGGGAACCAGTCAAGGCCGGAGACCATCTCGTTCGAGACCTCGCCCGCCTTGATCTTGCCGGGCCAGCGGATCATTGCCGGCACGCGGAAGGCTCCTTCCCAGTTCGTGTCCTTCTCCGAACGGAACTGCGTGGTCGCCGCGTCGGGCCACGACCATTGGTTCGGGCCGTTGTCGGTGGTGTAGATCACGATGGTGTTGTTCGCGATGCCGAGATCGTCGAGCGATTTCAGGAGCTTGCCGACATCCTCGTCATGCTCGAGCATGCCATCGGCGTAATCGTTGCCCGGCATGCCGCTGCGGCCCTTCATCGACTCGCGGACATGGGTAAAGGCATGCATCCGCGTGGTGTTCATCCAGGTGAAGAAGGGCTTCTGCGCCTTCACCTGCCGCTGCATGAAGTCGATTGCGGCCGCGGTGGTCTCGTCGTCGATCGTCTCCATCCGTTTGGCGGTCAGCGGCCCGGTGTCTTCGATCTTGCCGTCGGCCGAGGTCTTGAGCACGCCGCGCGGTGAATTGGATTTGACGAAGTTGGTGTCGTTCTTCGGATAATAGGGACGTTCCGGCTCTTCCTCGGCATTGAGATGGTAGAGATTGCCGAAGAATTCGTCGAAACCGTGCCGGGTCGGCAGATATTCGTCGCGATCGCCGAGATGATTCTTGCCGAACTGGCCGGTAGCATAGCCGAGAGGCTTCAGCGCCTGGGCTATGGTGACATCACGGTCCTGCAACCCGACAGCCGCGCCGGGGATGCCGACCTTGCAAAGCCCGGTCCGCAGGCAGACCTGCCCGGTGATGAAAGTGGAGCGGCCGGCCGTGCAGCTGTTCTCGGCGTAGTAGTCGGTGAACATCGTGCCTTCTTTGGCGATGCGATCGATGTTCGGTGTCCGATAGCCAACGAGCCCGTGGGAATAGGCGCTGATATTGCTCTGCCCGACATCGTCGCCGAAGATGACGAGAATGTTGGGCCGGGCCGGCGCCGAGGCCGGGGCAGGCTGCTGGGCCTTTACCGGCCCGGAAAAGCCCAGCACAGCGGCAAGCGCCGCCGCTGCCGCTGCGGCCAGGAATTTTTGGCGTTCCATGAAATGCTCCTGGTTTGGCATCGCAACCGTGGAGACATCGCTGACTCAGCGTTCGTCGCGCACGCGACAGAAAGCATCGCATGAGGCAATTTCGCGCTTAAGCTTGTAACGGTTACGGCCTCGCGCCGGCGCGAGCGCGCCGACGCAGGCCGATGGCGGCAGAGATCGCGCTCGTCGCATCGGCGGCCAGATCGTCGATGCGCTCATAGCCGCCCGTGTTCGCGACCATGTAGTCCCGGAAGCTAGTGGCCAGGATTTCGCCCGTGCTGAGATCACCCAGGCGCCACGCGTAGCGCATCGCGGCATCGACGGGACGGACGGCGATATCGAGCGAGAACGCCTCGTGCGGCTTGCAGTAGATGGCCTTGATCGCATCGGCCGCAGCCCGGCGCTCATATGGCGGCACGATCCGGATGATGAAAGACGCCCTCTGCAGCATCACGGCGAGCCCATCGACGAAGAGCTCGGCGCGCGCCGCCATGTCTTCGTTCCCACGCCCGGTGTGATCTTGCAGGATCACCTGCGCGGCGAATGACGAGGTGCCGGCCATGCTCTCGCCGAGGCCATCAGCCGCTTCCGCACCACAGGCGTGGGAAACCCAGGCGAAAGCCGGGACATAGCTGCCCTTGGGAAGCGAAATCCTGACCGTCGCATCAGACCCCGCCTGCTCATAGTAAGATGCCAGGGCCGCTCTCAAGCGGGTCGCCTCGATCCTGACGATCGGATCCGTCGTCGGATCAAAGGCTTCATCGCGGCCGAAAACATCGACGCCGATCGTATAGGCCTTGATGCGGTCCGCCGAGCCTTTGACGGCCTGTGTCACGACGAATGACAGGAAACGTCGGTTGCGTTCGGAGAGACGCAGCTCGTCGGAGGTCAGCAATCGTTCGAGAGCTCCGATAACCCGATCGGAACCCGGCGGATCCCGCCCATCTTTCAAGCTTTCGCCCATCGCTTCGTCCCCGCCACTGGACTGAAACCACGCCGATATTTGCCGCGTGCAGTATGGCGCGCAGTCAATCCCGTCAGCAAGCCTGAATCCGCATGGCGCGCCAGCGATTATTCGAGACCTTAAGAAATCCGGTTCAAGATATCTTGCTCTGTCGCGGTCATCAAAGAACGATATTCCTGGGCTCGTTCCAAGGCGGCGGGCGATGAGGACTTGTCCCAATAGGAAGCAGCGTCGCAGGCAACCTCATACGCCTCGCATAGTTCTGCGAACCGCGCATCGCTGTCGAACCGTGTCTTCAGCGCCGTGCGGTTCTGTGGCCACCGGAGCATCAGGCGAGCCAAACCGCGTCTTTGCGCCTTTTCCATCGGCCGCGCTTTCATCAGTCGAAAGGGCACCCGGCCATTGTGGCTCCGTTCATCGCTTTCTGACATCGTGTAACCGTAACAATGCCGGCCTTTGCAGCCAGCAACGGAAAGCCGCGCTCCTTGACGACACAAGCAAATCGGTCCAGCGTCGACGTCAAAGGGCAGGGAAATCGATCATGCGGCGCATTGGGACGGCCGTCTTCGCAGCAACGGCCTGCGTCGTCGCCAGTGCAGTTCCCGATACGGCGTTTGCCACCGAAGGCGGCACAAGCCTTTACGTCCCCGGTCTTCGTGGCCCGGGCGCCGGCATCGTCCCGCCGCCCGGATTCTACTTCGAGAACGATGTCTATTCGTATTCGGGGCGCCTCTCGGCGGGCCGGCAGACGCAGATCGGCGGCGCCGTCCTCGCCAATGTCAAGGTTGAGGCGCGGGTCGACTTCGCCACGCCGACCTGGGTGACGCCGCTCGAAATTCTCGGCGGCAATCTGGGCTTCGCCCTGACGCTGCCTTTCGGCCAGCCGCGCGTCAGTGCGGGCGCGCTGATCGCCGCTCCCCGCTCCGGCCGCGCCTTTGGTGCAAAACTGCGGGATTCGGCCTTCCTGTTCGGCGACCCCGTCGTCACCAGCTTCGTCGGCTGGCACGCCGGCAACTTCCATTGGCAGGTCGGCGGCGCGGTCAACATTCCATCGGGCACCTATCGCGCCGACTCGCTGTCCAACCTGTCGTTCAACCGCTGGATCGGCGATCTCTACGCCGCCGCGACCTGGCTCGATCCGAAGATCGGCCTCGACATCTCCGGTGCGGTCGGCTTCGAGATCAACGGCAAGAACGACGCTACCGACTACACGAGCGGCAATGCCGTGCATGTCGACGTCGCCGTCAGCCAATATCTCAGCAAGGAAATCTCGGTCGGAGCGCTGTTCGCTCACTATCAGCAGATCACCGGGGACAGCGGCTCGGGTGCCGTGCTCGGCCCCTACAAGGGCCGGGTCACCGCTGTCGGCGGGACGATCGGCTATTCCTTCGTCGTCGCCGGAACACCGGTCACGACCCGCCTCAAGATCCTGCGCGAGGTGAACGTCGAGAACCGGCCGCAGGGGACGATAGGCCTCCTGAGCGTCGCCTTCCCGCTCGGCCCTGTCGCGCAGGCGGCAGCACCTCCGGAGCCCGTGCCCGGCGCCCGCGTGGTGAAATACTGACCCGTCTCCGCCTGTCGATCTGCCAGAGACCGGCGTCCTGCCACGCTTTTCAGGCGATCGGTAAGGAGTTACTGAGCTTTCACGGCGAGAGGGTTCACGCTCCGCGCCGTTCTCGCCGACAGCCCCAGTATTCTCCGGACCATGGCCCAGACAACCCCAGCCACTCAGGCGTTGAAGCGCCTCGGCATCGGCTTCCAACTGCGCAGTTACACCTATGATCCGAATGCCGAGCGTGTCGGACTGCAGGCGGCCGAGGCGCTGGGCGAACCGGCAAGCCGCGTGCTCAAGACGCTGATCGCGCAGGTCGATGGCAAACCCGTCTGCATCGTGCTCGCCTCCGATCGCGAAGCCAGCATGAAGAAGGTCGCGGCGGCCTTCGGCGGCAAGTCGGCGGCGATGATGCCGGTGCCCGACGCCGAGCGGCTGACCGGCTACAAGGTCGGCGGGGTCAGCCCCTTCGGCCAGAAGCGCAAGCTACCGACGATCATCGACGAAGCGGCGTCGGGCGAGGCGCTTGTTTACGTCAATGGCGGGCAACGCGGCCTGCAGATCGCGCTGGCGCCGGCAGATCTGCTCAGCGCCGCCGGCGCCCGCAGCGCCCCGCTCTCAGCCTGATCGCGGCCTCACGCCGCCTTTCCCGCCGGCTCCCAATGGCTTAGTGGCACGGGGCACCGCTTCCCAAGGTTTCCACACGCATGATTCGTCTCGAAAACATCAGCAAGCAAAACGGAAAGCAGATCGTCTTCATCGAGGCGTCTGCCGGGCTCTTGAAGGGCGAGAAGGTCGGGCTCGTCGGTCCCAACGGCGCCGGCAAGACCACCCTGTTCCGGATGATCACCGGTGAGGAGGCGCCCGACGAAGGCGTGGTCTCGACCGATCGCGGCATCACCATCGGCTATTTCAGCCAGGATGTCGGCGAGATGGCCGGGCGCAGCGCCGTTGCTGAGGTTATGGATGGCGCAGGCCCCGTCAGCACGGTCGCGGCCGAGCTCGCCGAACTCGAAGCCGCCATGGTCGATCCCGAACGCGCCGACGAGATGGAGGATATCATCGCGCGCTACGGCGAGGTGCAGGGCCGCTTCGAGGAGCTCGACGGCTATGCGCTGGACGGCCGGGCGCGCGAGGTGCTCGCGGGCCTCGGCTTCAGCGAGGAGATGATGGAGGGCGATGTCGGCGGCCTCTCCGGCGGCTGGAAGATGCGCGTCGCGCTCGCCCGCATCCTGCTGATGCGCCCCGACGCGATGCTGCTCGACGAGCCCTCGAACCATCTCGACCTCGAAAGCCTGATCTGGCTGGAATCCTTCCTGAAGAACTATGACGGCGCCGTGCTGATGACCTCGCATGACCGCGAGTTCATGAACCGCATCGTCGGCAAGATCATCGAGATCGATGGCGGCGCGCTGACGAGCTATTCCGGCGATTACGAGTTCTACCAGCAGCAGCGCGCGCTGGCCGAGAAGCAGATGCAGGCGCAGTTCGAGCGCCAGCAGGCGATGCTGGCCAAGGAGATCGCCTTCATCGAGCGCTTCAAGGCGCGCGCCTCGCATGCGGCGCAGGTGCAGAGCCGGGTCAAGAAGCTGGACAAGATCGAGCGCGTCGAGCCGCCGCGGCGGCGCCAGAGCGTCGCCTTCGAGTTCCAGCCGGCGCCGCGCTCGGGCGACGACGTGGTCAGCCTCAAGAACGTCAACAAGGCCTATGGCAGCCGCAGCATCTATGACGGGCTGAACTTCCAGATCCAGCGCAAGGAACGCTGGTGCGTGCTTGGCGTCAACGGCGCCGGCAAGTCGACGCTACTGAAGCTCGTCACCGGCACCGCCGAGCCCGATACCGGCACGGTCAATATGGGCGCCAGCGTCAAGCTCGGCTATTTCGCCCAGCACGCCATGGAGGTGCTCGACGGCGAGCGCACCGTCTTCGAGGCGCTGGAAGATCGCTTCCCGCAGGCCGGGCAGGGCTCGCTCAGGTCGCTGGCCGGCTGCTTCGGGTTTTCGGGCGACGATGTCGAGAAGCGCTGCCGCGTGCTCTCGGGCGGCGAGAAGGCGCGGCTGGTCATGGCGATGATGCTCTACGATCCGCCGAATTTCCTGGTGCTGGACGAGCCGACCAACCACTTGGACATCGCGACCAAGGAGATGCTGATCACGGCGCTCTCGCAATATGAGGGCACGATGCTCTTCGTCAGCCACGACCGGCATTTCCTCGCCGCGCTCTCCAACCGCCTGCTGGAGCTGACGCCGGAAGGCGTCCACGCCTATGGCGGCGGCTATACAGAATACGTCGCCCGCACCGGGCAGGAAGCGCCGGGCCTGCGGAGCTAGGCGCGGGAAGCACACCGTCATTCTCGGGCGGAGCGAAGCGCAGACCCGAGAATCTCTTGCAGGAAGAGGCTCCCGAGCCTCCACGTCCCGAGATGCTCGGGTCAAGCCCGAGCATGACGAGCCTTCCCTCAACGCGCGAAAACCGACCAGCCGGTCGCCTCGGCCAGGCGCTCCAGCGCCAGCGTGCCGAGCAGCGAGTTGCCGTTGGCGTTGAGGCCGGGTGACCAGACCGCGATCGCGGCCTTGCCCGGCGCGACGGCGAGGATGCCGCCGCCGACGCCCGACTTGCCGGGCAGGCCGACGCGGAACGCGAAATCACCCGAAGCATCGTAGTGGCCGCAGGTCAGCATCAGCGCGTTGATGCGCCGCGCCCGCTGGGCCGAGACGACGCGCGAGCCGCCGGGCTCGTAGAGCCCGCCATGCATCAGGAAGCGCCCGGCCATGGCGAGCTGACGGCAGCTCATGGCAATAGCGCATTGATGGAAATAGACGCCGAGCGTCAGCTCCGGCGCATGGGTTACGTTGCCGAAGGCCTTCATGTAGTTGGCGAGCGCGATGTTGCGGAAGCCGGTCGCCTGCTCGGCCCGCGCCACCGCGTCGTCGATGACGATGGTATCGTCATCGGCCAGGTAGCGCACGAAGCGCAACAATTCGCCGATCGCGACACGGGGCTCGTGGCCGGCGAGATTGACGTCGGCGACGACGAGTGCGCCGGCGTTGATGAAGGGGTTCCGCGGCACGCCCTGCTCGCGCTCGAGCTGCACGATCGAGTTGAAGGGCGTGCCGGACGGTTCGCGCCCCACCCTGCGCCAGAGCGTGTCGCCGACCTTGCCGAGCGCCTGGGTCAGGGCGAAGACCTTGGAGACGCTCTGGATCGAGAAGGGCTCTTCGCTGTCGCCGGCGACGTGGGTCTGCCCATCCGCGGTCACGACGCAGAGCCCGAACTGACGCGGATCGATGCGGGCGAGCGGCGGGATATAGGTCGCGACCTCGCCGCGCTCGCTGGCGTCGCGCATCTCGTCGGCAATATCGCGGACGAGCCGCCCGATATCCGTCACGCCTGCAATCCCGGCTGTTGCGCGTGTCAGGCAAGCCCGAGCCGGGCCGGCGGGTCAAGCCCCGCCGGACCAGCAACCGGCCTATTGCAGCCGAAGCGTACCGCCGGACGAGGCGCCGCCGACCACCGGGCGCTGGGAGGCGATGATGCACAGCGACTTGCCGCGCGATTTCGCCTGGTACAGCGCAGCATCGGCCGCCGTCATCAGGCTGTTCATGTCGCGGCCATGCTCGGGAGCGAGCGCGATGCCCACCGAAGCACCGATATGGAGCTTGTGCCCGCTGTCGAGTTCGTAAGGCTCGGAGATCTCGCGCACAATCCGCTCGCCGAAGCGCTGGAGCTGAACCTGCTCGGTCTGCTCGGAGAGGACGACGAACTCGTCGCCGCCGATGCGCGCCGCGATGTCGGAAGCGCGGACGAGGCCACGCAGCCGCTCGGCCACGAGCTGGAGCAAGGCGTCTCCAGCCATATGGCCGTAGCTGTCATTGACGGCCTTGAAGCCATCGAGATCGAGATAGACCAGGGCAAGCCCCTTGGGAGGCGTCGCGTCGTCGAATCTCGCCGTAAACGCCTTCGCCAGCCCGGCCCGGTTGGACAGCCCCGTCAGCATGTCGTGTCGCGCATGGAAGGCGTTCTCACGTTCCGCCCGCATGGTCGAGATCAGCATCCCGTTCAGCTTGTAGGCGGCCATCGTCATGCTGAAGAGATAGAACGGGATCTGCATGAAGGTGATCAGCATCATCGGCTCGGACGCGAAGGGCGCCGCAAGCACGCAGGGCCCGAGCGTGAGCGCGATCATCACGCCGGCCATGCGCGGTGCGGCGAAATTCCGGAAGCAGATACCGCCCACCATCGCAGCGGCCGAGAGGCAGGCGAGCGTCGCCGCAACCCAGTCACCGCTCATCAGGCTCAGAAATGTGCCGGCTCCGATACCGGCCGCCCAGGCAACGCCGAGCAGGAGATAGATGTCAGTAGGCGTCGATTGGCCGCGCGCCGCGCGTTTGCGCGCCGCAAGCAGGACGCAGAGCCGCACGAAGCAGCAAACGATCTCGAACGCGCACCAGAGCGTGAAGGGCAAGGTCGGGATGCGCCAGGCGATCAGGAAGGACACCGCCAGCGAATTCATGACGCCGCCGGCGAAGATCGGCAGCGTTCCGAAGAGGCTTGCCACCAGCGCGACCCGAATATCGGGGGGGACATCCGGGCCAGCATCCGCAAGCCAGCGCGTCACGCGCCAGCGCGGCAGGCTGAAACGGAGGACTGGGGCACTCATCGGCTGATCCGGCTCCTCTGGCGAGCAGGCCAGCGGAGCACCCGGTCGCGAAGGTTGCCTAGCAGCGAGGTGTTACGATTAGGTGAGAAAAGCCGCGAGAATCACGCAGTGCATGCAACGCAGGGCTGCGGAAAGCTCAGATCGTCACCGAATCTGGCGGTAGACCCAGACCCGCGCCGGCGGGATGTTCCGCAGCACCCAGTCAGAAACGAAGGCCTTGAGGCCGGAACCTTTCCGCGGGATCGGCGAGATCACCGAATAGGTGAACTGGATGAAGGGCGCGCCCTCGACCAGCAGCGGGAACGCCTCGCGCGCCAACGCCGTGCGGGTGGCCGGCGGCCGGTTGAACAGGGGCAGGCTGGAGACCAGCGCGATCGCCTTCTCGTGCAGATGGCCGGCGAGCGTCTTGGACAACGCATACGCATCGCCCTGCACCACCGTCGCGCGCGGAAAGCGCCGGCGCAGGAGTTCGCAGAACTCCGGGCTGTATTCCACGAGGATCAGGCGGCTCTCGTCGATGCCACGCTCGATCAGCGCTTCGGTGACCGGGCCGGTGCCGGGGCCGATCTCGATGACCGGGCCGGGCTGCTCGGGATCGACAAAGGAGGCCATCCGGCGCGCGAGCGCCGGGCTCGACGGCGTCACCGAGCCGGTGCGCAGCGGGTCGTCGATCCAGGACTTGATGAAGCGGGCCTCGTCGCCGAGCTTCGCCTTGGCTTCGCTGACGCGACTCCTGAACTTCTCGGCGGTGTTGCGAACTTCGCTTTCGACCTTGTAGCGGACGGCAGCCACCTTGAGCTTGGCTTCCGCGACGCTGTCGACAAGGTCGGCCGCCGTCACCCGCACCTCGCCCTCGATCCGTGACGCCACGCGGGATTGCCCGAGGCGAGCGGCAAGCGACGTTGCGCGCGGACGATGACGGATCGTCGAAGACATGGCACCCCTTGATCGCCGCAAAGACGACGCGTCTGACGCAGCTGAACGTTACCTGCGCGGCATATGGGGTCAAGAGCGGCCGCCCGCCAAGTTCTTTTCCGCGGCTCAGGCAAAAAGCCGTCAGATCAATGGTCTCGGAGGTGATGCCTGCTCGTATATCGAGGCCATATGTGCCGTCAGGCGCGGGTTGAGCAGCGTCAGCCGCCCGCCCGAGAGTGAGAACAGCCCAGCCTTGCGCAGACGCGACCAGGTCTTGCTGGTGTGGACCAGCGACAGGCCCAGCGCGTCGGCAAGCTGCTGCTGCGTGAGCGGAAAGGCGAAGCTGCCGCTGCTGACGAGGCCCAGCGTGTCGGCGCGATGGTAGAGCGAGATCACCAGCGCGGCGATGCGCTCGCCAGCGCTGCGCTGACCGACCGAGGTCAGATTGTCGTCGATCAGGGATTCCTCGCGCGAGCCGAGCCAGGCCAGTTCATAGGCCAGCGCCGGCATCTTGACGAACAGATCCCAGATCCGCTTGCGCGGGAAGACGCAGAGCTCGACATCGGTGAGCGCCTCGATGCCATGCTCGGCGGCGCTGAGCAGCGAGGCCTGCAGGCCGACGAGATCACCGGGCAGCAGGAAATTGAGAATCTGGCGGCGCCCGTCCGGCAGGGACTTGTAGCGGAAGGCCCAGCCCGAATAGAGCGTGTAGAGTTCCGCATCCTCCTGGCCGGGGTGGATGATGTCGGCGCCGGCCGGAAAGCTGCGATGGTCGACCTTCATCGCCTGGATGAAGCGGATCTCGTCGTCGGTCTTGTCCTTGAAAGCGGGCTTGAGCCGCAACGGGCAGGCGAGGCAGGGCGTTCCCAATCGTACCTGCTTGCTGATGATGTTCATGAGCCGATCGATCCCCCGAAACCGATGCGAAAGGCCTCGGCATTCGACCAACTCGCAAGAGCGTTGGCGCGTTCCCCGCCGGCACCAAAGGAACCAACAAGCATTCCGTTGCGTTTTCCTGTCGAAACCGACCGTTTCTGGTCGAGAGCGTTGGGAGACGGATATGCTTAAAGCCAGCCTTGCCCCCGCTGTTCGCGCCCTGTTCTTCTTCGGCTTCATGGGGGCAGCCGTCACGGGCCTGACCATCGGAGCGCAGTTGCAAGTCCCGACCGACCAGAGCTCGACGAGCGTCGCGCAAGCCAGGGGCGAGCGTGACCCGGCAGCGGATCTGCGCTTTGCGGCCGTGGATCGTGCGGATCGTGCTCAGAGCACTGCGAAGCGTGCGATCGCCTCGCCCTCGCAGCAGGCTCTGGCTGGTGGGCCTGTCACGCATGTCGTGCGCTAGGACTTCTGACGGAACCTGACGCGATTTCTCGCGTTACACGCGCGGCGCATCCTCGCGTCGCACTTCAAAGCCGCCTCTGGCGGCTTATTTTTTTCAGTCTTGCGGACACAAGCCATGCTGCTGCGCATCCGGCACGCAACCACCTATCGCTACGCCCAGCCCGTCGCCTTCGGGCCGCATCGGCTGATGCTCCGGCCACGCGACAGCTTCGACCTGCGTGTCGTCGACACCGCTCTCTCGATCTCGCCCGCGGCCAGCCTGAACTGGATGCATGACGCCTACGGCAATCCCGTCGCCATCGCGAATTTCGAGGCCGAGGCGGATACGCTCGATATCGTGAGCGTCCTGATGCTCCAGCGCTTCGGCCCCGCCGTCCCGCGCACCGAGATGGGGCCCGGCGCCGCGCTGACGGGCGTGGTCTACAGCGAGAACGAGCGATCGGTGCTCCAGCCGTTTCTCGCGCTCGCCTGCGCCGACCCCGACAAGAAGCTCGATCGCTGGCTCGCGGATTTCAGGGCCCGGATCGGCCAGGGTTCCGGCCACCTCCTGCGCGATCTCGCCCATGCGCTCCATGGCGCGCTGACCTACACCGTCCGGTTCGACGAGGGCACGCAGCACCCCGTCGACACGCTGGAGAGCGGCGGCGGCACCTGCCGCGACTATGCCTGGCTGTTCATTGAGCTCGCGCGGCGCATGGGTTTCGCTGCACGCTTCGTCACAGGCTACATCCATGACAGAAGCCCGGAAGACGCCTTGCTGACCGCCGTCGGATTGACCCATGCCTGGGCGGACGTCTTCATTCCCGGCGATGGCTGGGTCGAGTTCGACCCGACCAATGATCTCGTCGCCGACCGCCAGCTCCTGCGTGTCGCGGTTGCACGCGTGCCGGAGGACGCCTCCCCCATCGCCGGCAGCTTCATCGGCCCGGCCGGCTCCTTCCTGGGACTGAGCGTCGGCGTATCGATAGAACCGGTCCGCGAGCCCTGATCTCGCGTTCAGGATGCGTGCCTGACACGCCAGCGGCCGAGCGAGCGACCCTGCGGTTCGGCCGTTTGTACGGCCTCGATCTGGGCGAGCAGGCCGGCAAAGATGCGGGGCGGCGCGCCGTGGCTGATCTCGCGATCCGCGTCGAGCCCGACCTCGATCGTGGTGTCGTCGATATCGACGACACTGACCGTGATCCGCACGCCCGGCGTGGCGCGCAGCGCGCGCGAGGCGACATCCGCGACCAGAAATCCAAGCGGAATGATGCGATCCACAGAGAGCGTCGCCGCCGTATCGATCCGACTCGCGACCCATTGGTCGCGGCTGCGGATCAGATTCGAGATCATGGTGACGACGTCGTCGAGGAAGAGATCGACGCGGACCGGCTGCATCTCTCCGTCAGCCAGCGTGAAGCGATAAGCGGCCGAAAGGACATGGACGCGACATTCGGCGTCGGCGAGAGCCAACCGGGCCTCGTTGCGGTAATCGCGCTTGCTCAGACCGATATAACTCTGGACGACCTGCAGGCTGTTCTTCACCCGATGATGCAGCTCACGCACGAGGAAGCGGTTGTCGTCCAGCGCGGTCTGCAGGCGGCGCTGGCGCACCTCCTGCTCATCGACCATGGCATTGAAGGCTTCGGCCACGCTGCGGATATCGCTCGGCATGTCATCCGCAATCGCAGCCCTCGTCCGCCCGGACGAGGCCCGCGCACGGGCCGCCGCTTCGATGCCGCGCAGCCAGCGGGCGCAATGCTTGTCGATCGCACGCAGGTAGACGATGCAAAGCAGGGCAAGCGTGATCAACGGCGCCAGGAGGAGAACGAAGAACTGCATGCGCGCGGCTTGGGCTGGCCCATCGTCGAAACTGGCGATGACGTAGAAGTCCGGCTCAGCGACCATCCGGGCGGCGTAGAGACGATCCTGCCCGCCGCGGCTGGGCGCCGTCCAGCGCTCGCGACCGGCCGGAACGCGATCCTGCTGCGGCAGCCACGTCAATACGGGATCGTCACCCCGGCTGGCGACAACGCTGCTGCCCCGGCCGATCAGCGCGATATCCATGTCCGAGCGGCCATCGCCAAGGTCGAAGGCGTTTTCGAGCAGTTCCGGGGTGGTCAGAAGGAGGGCCTGCTGCAGCTGCCCGTTCGCGGCCTGGGCATCGGCCATCACGATAGCGAGGTAGCGCTGGCCCTCGAGCGTGACCTGGTCATAGCGGATCCTCCCGAGATCGGCCCCGTTCCAGTTCGCCACGGAAGGAAGCCCCGCGAGCTGCCGGGCGACATTGTCCAGCGTCTCCTTCGAAAGATGGGCATCGAGAGATCCCGCGCAGATGCGCCCGTTTGCGCTGCGCAGGAAGAAGGCGCGGAAACCGCTCGCCCGCCGCATCGCCTCCAGACCCGCCTCTTCGCAAGCCTCGGGAGCGACCCGCGGATCGTTTGCCACCGTTCCGAAGGCGAGCAGCGCGCGCGACGCCCCGCGGAACCAAACGCGGGTGCGCACGGCGAAATCTTCCACCGCGCGCACCTGCGCTGCCTCGATCGTCGCGGTTGCAGCCTGATAAGTGGCATAGGCAGCGAAGGCCGTGGCGCATCCCACCGGCACCGCGATAGCGATCAGCAGGGCCAGGAGACGCCCTCTAACCGTGCTGAATCGCGCCAAACGCATCAGGAGCCGACGGGTTCGGAACCGACCCTTTGCATCGCGGCCGCGCTGGTGCGGTCCGGCCCGAGATCGTCGACGCTACCGATGGAGAGCAGCTCGGCGAGCTTCGTCCGCGCGCGGTTGACCCGGCTCTTGATCGTGCCGATCGCCACACCGCAGATGCCGGCCGCCTCCTCATAGGACAGACCTGTCGCCCCAACCATGATCAGGACTTCGCGCTGCTCCTCCGGAAGCTTGGCCAGCGCCTTGCGGAAATCGGCGAGGTCGAGGTGGCTCTCCTGATTGCCATAGGTGGCCATGCGCTCGGCATAGATGCCTTCGCTGTCCTGCACCTCGCGCCCGCGCTTGCGGTAGAGCGAGTAGTATGTGTTGCGCAGGATCGTGAACAACCAGGCGCGGAGGCTCGTGCCCGGCTCGAACTTGTCGGAATTGCCCCACGCCTTGAGAAGCGTGTCCTGGACGAGATCGTCCGCCAGCTGCATCGAGCCCGACAACGAAGCCGCGAAGGCGCGCAAATTCGGGATTTCGCGGATCAGGCCTTCCTTGAACTCGTTCGCGGCGCAGGAAGCCTGATTGGAATCACTTGCACTCATCGGACGACGCTCCGGCTGCGCGCTGTTCGGTAGCTTCCAGCTGCGCAAGCAGCACGAGGAATTTGTCCGGGACAGGTGCGTTCACGATGTCGTCGTAGTGGGCCTTCAGCGACCGACCGATGGATTCCTGCACCTTGGGATCCAGAACCAGCTCGAAGTCGTCATTGTCACCTTCGTCGGGTTCGGACATCGCTGTATCCAGATTGCTCATTTCGGCCCTCGCGCCACAACCGGGCCTGCTTTTCCAGCAAGTCCCGTACTTCGTTTCTCGGCCGGCGAAACCAGAGCCCAATGGCGGTGGCGACACCAATGCGCCCTAATAACAGGCTCGTTTCCAGAATGTTCCGCGTTCCGCAAAAAATAAATCGCTTGTCAGAGGCCGATCCTAAGCCATTATTTCGGCACGATAAAAGGGACGCGTTCATGTCTATCGCAAAAGAAATTGCGCCTCATCTTCCTTACCTGCGCCGGTTCGCGCGCGCTCTCAGCGGCACCCAGGCCAGCGGCGACGCCTATGTCGTGGCGATGCTGGAAGCGCTCGTTGCGGATCCTTCCGACTTTCCCCAGGGGATCGACCCGCGCGTCGGCCTCTATCAATCCTTCCTGAAGCTGTGGTCCTCGGCCAGTGTCGATACCGGCGAGCCCGTCGTCGAACTCTCCCGGGCTCCGGCCGAACGCAATCTCGAAGCGCTGACGCCACGGCCGCGGCAAGCCTTCCTGCTGCGAACCGTCGAAGGCTTCTCGATCGAGGAGGTCGCGACGATCATGCGCGTCGGCACGGCCGAGGCGGCCGCGCTGGTCCAGACCGCCGGCCAGGAGATCGCCGAGCAGGTCGCGACCGACGTGCTGATCATCGAGGACGAGCCGATCATCGCGCTCGACATCGAGACGATGGTCGAGGAACTCGGCCACAGCGTCACCGGCGTAGCACGCACGCAGCGCGAGGCGATCGCCCTCGTCGCCAAGAAGCGCCCGGGTCTGGTGCTGGCCGATATCCAGCTGGCCGATGGCAGCTCCGGCCTTGATGCCGTCAACGAGATCCTGATGTCGATCGACGTGCCCGTGATCTTCATCACGGCCTACCCAGAACGGCTGCTCACCGGTGATCGCCCGGAGCCCGCCTTCCTGATCACCAAGCCGTTCCAGCCGGAGGCGGTGAAGGCCGCGATCAGCCAGGCGCTGTTCTTCGATCGGCGAGCAGGTCGCAAGGCTGCCTGAATCCGGCTTTCTTGCGCTGCTCCAAAGCCCGCGGTTTCGCGGGCTTTTTTTGTTGCGATCCTTGGAACAGGCGGCGCCGCCGCGCGTTCGCAAGCCAATGTCGGTTTTGTTTCCGGTGCGGGAGGGCGTGGACGATGGCGGTGATCTGCTCGTCGGCAGCAATCGCAGCGACGTCGATCGCTGCAGCGCTGTTTTCCGGAGCCGTGGCTCCGGGAGCCTGGAGCGGAGAGATTCTGTCTCTGGTACTGGCCGCATCGACGAGCCTGGCTGTTGCCGGCGCCGCCGCTCTCGACAGCTGAATACGGCGCGTCACCTGGGCTCCGTCGCCGCACGAATCGCTTTCCTGGCAGCCGTCTGCCTCGTCCCCGCGTCAGTTCGGGCGGAGACCGCTGCGCCTGGCACCCAGCCGCTGCCCGCGCAGAGATTGCCGCCACCCCGGCCCGCGGAGCTTCCTCCGCGCGCGCCAGCTCCTCCGGAAGAAGCCAATTCCCCGCAGCCCTCGCCCTCGCAATCCCTGCCTCCGACGACAAGCGGGCAAGCTCAGGCTTGCCTGTCCAGATTGGCCTCCATTCCCGGAAATCGGGTGGAGCCTGCCGTTTCGGAGGTTTCCAAGGCCGACCCTGCCTGCCGCGTGGACGATCCGGTTCGGCTCCACAGCCTCGCACTCCCCGGCAGCGCATCGGGACAGACGGTCAGCTTCGAACCGGCGCCGCTGGTCAGCTGTGCGATGGCATCGGCCATCGCCGATTGGCTCGACACGAGCGTTCAGCCTCTGGCGCGGGGGTATTTCGCGAGCAGTCTGACCGGGATGCGGGTCGGCGGAGGGCAGGAATGCCGGCGGCGCAATCGAGCTTCAGCCGGCCCGATCAGCGAGCACGCCACCGGGCAGGCCCTGGACATCTTCGCCTTCAAACTCGCGGAAGGCGGCAAGTCGGAGATGATCCTGGTGGAGAAGCCCTCGGGCCTTGTCCAGAACCGCTTCCTCGATGCGGTGCGCCAATCGGCTTGCGGAGCCTTCATGACGGTGCTGGGGCCCGGCTCTGACGCCGCCCACGCCAACCACCTTCACGTCGACATCCAGGCGCGGCGCTCGCACACATCGCGCTTCTGCCAATGAAGGAAATGGAAATCTAGTCGGCGGCGTCGAACCGCAGCAGGAAGGATTGGCGTTCCGGCGATTCATCAAATCCGCCGCCATCGACGAGCCTGGGAGCCGCGCGCCGCGCGGCCATTACCGCAAGCGCCTCATCGCAATCGAGCCCCGTAGCCAGCAAATCCTCCAGCTCCCAGAACGGCGGAAGCACCGCTTCCGGGGCCGGGTCGTGGATTGTTGGGATTTCTCCCCGCAGGCGACTCACGGACATCGACATTCCCATGCCAAGATAACGAGTCAACGCAACAAGCTTGCTTTGGTTCCCTTACGGCGGAACTGTGGGTTTCTTGGGGCGTTTCGACCGGTCCACCGCCAGGAGCATATGCGATGAATACTGGGTATTCCCGATCCAGCCTCGCCCTCACCGCCTTCGCCGGCCTGGCAAGCCTGACCAGCCCCGCATTGGCCCAGCCGAGTGGGCCACCGACCGGGCGGCTATCCTGCACGCTCAGCAGCCCACCCGCCGCAGTCGTGACCTCGCAGAAGCCGATGGAGTGCCGTTTCCGCCCCCGCCGCGGGCCGCTGCAGCAATATACCGGTGTCGTGCGCGGCTTCAGCCTCGACCTCGGGTCGATCCGCAGCGCGGCGATGGCGTGGCGTGTCTTCGGCCCCTATGCACGCGCGTCGCTCGGAGCGCTCACGGGCCAGTACAACGCGTCAGGGACAGGCGCCGGAACAGGCGGGCATATGCTGACCGGCGGGGAGAAAAACGAAGTGACGCTGCAGCCGCTCCCCTTCCAGGGCCATCGCGGCATCAACGTCGCGACCGGCGTGACCGCCCTGGAACTGACGCTCGTCCCTCCCAGCAAGCGCCGCTGACAGGCGCGCTCCATCGATCAGCTAGGGATGCGTTCACCAACCTGATCGAACCGTCGAAGAAATTACCGTTTGCTAACCTTGACCCGGCAAAATTGACTCAAAGTCGACGCTTCTTCCCGCATATATGGCTAGAAGCAGGAACATCGCCAATCCCATGACGTTGTCGATACATCGTAGGATTGCAGTGAGTGAGAAGCCGGTCGATGGCTGATATTCGCGTTCTGATCGTCGAAGATGACCCGTTCATCGCCATGGACATCGAAAGTGCCGTGGCGGAGCAGCTCGGCGACGCGGCTGAGCTGATCGTGGTCGAATCCGTTGCGGAGGCGCGCCGCGCCGCGGCACGCAAGCTGTCCTGCGCGCTGCTCGACATCGACGTCGTCGGTGGGAAGACCTTCGACGTCGCGAGCGCACTTCAGAAGACCGGAACGCCCTTCGCTTTCGTCTCGGGATCGGCTCCGAGCGATGTTCCCGCGCCCCTGCGCAGCGCCCGTTTCCTGCGCAAGCCGTTCTCGATCCGAGAAGTGGCCTCTTTCGTCATGAATGCGATCGGCGCTCGGGACGGCGCCGTGCAGGGCTAGAACCGGCATCTGCCTCGCTCGAAGATGCTCTCGCAGCAGGCGCTGACCAGGCTCTATCGGAGAAGCTAGCCGCAGCTCGAGCTCCAGACCTCAGGCAGAGGCCGGTGAATTCTCCCGCTTCGGAAACGTCAGCATCACACGCGTCCCGGGACGTTCGGTCCCCGGGCGCAACGGCTCGGTCGTCATGGTGGCCCGCATGCTGCGCAGCAGGCTCGCGATCACCGTCTGTCCCAAGCCCTTGTTCTCGACTGCGGCGGGCAAGCCGACGCCATCATCCTCAATCGCCATGGTGAGGGCCGGCGCGTCCTCGGCGTCCGCGCGCGCGAACCGGATGGTGACACGCCCGGGCATGCCGTCCGGGAAAGCATGCTTTATCGCATTGGTGACGAGCTCGTTGACGATGACGACAAAGGAGACGGCGTCCCGCCCCGGCAGGCGGATCGAATCCATATCGAGATCAATTGTGATCGGGCGACCTTCCGCCGCCTTGCCGATCTCGGCGAGCAGATCCTCCATATAGGGGCGCGCGTCGATCTCGTCCGTCTCGATGTCGAGGCGCAGCCGCCTTTGGCCGGCAGCAATCGCCTGGATGCGCGACTGTGCCTGGGCCAGTGCGGCCTTCACGGCCGGCTCCCGCGTCTGGCGGCTCTGGACGTTGAGCAACGCCGAGACCATGGCGAGGTTGTTGCCGACACGATGATTGACGTCGCGCAGCAGCGCCTCGATCCGCAGGTGTTCGTTCTCGAGCTGCCTGGTCCGTTCGCTGACGATCCTTTCGAGTTCGGCATTGCTGACCGCCAGCGCCACGCTGCGGCGCTGGCGCCGGCGCAATTGCTGCCAGGCCGCGAAGGCCAGCCCCGCCAGCGCGATGACGATACCCGTGCTGGCCCAGAGCCGGCGACGCTCCTCGCGGCGATAGAGAGTCAGCAGGCGGGCGTTCTCCGTCTGCTGGATCTCCCGCACGGTGTCGCGCAGGCGATCCATCGCATCGATACCGCTGGAGTCACGCACGAGGGCCAGAGCCTGATCGCGGCGCCCCGTCCCCTCGAGCGCGATCGTACGGTCGAGCTCCTCGAATTTGAGGCGCATGTCGTCGCGCAGCTTGGCCACCTGCGCCTTCTGGATGGGATCAGCATCGACAAGAGCGGCGAGGATATCGAGCTCGGGCCCGGCCGCCGCCCGGCCCTCCGTGAACGGTTCGAGATAGCTCGCCCGCCCTGTGAGGAGATAGCCCCGCTGCCCGGTCTCGGCATCGCGGAGCCGGCCGAGGAAGCGTTCCGCCCGCTCGCGGATCTCGATGGCATGCGCAGCCGAATCGGCCGCCTGGCGCGCCTGCTGGTTGATCCACGCAGCCACGACGATCGCCACGGCAACCACCCCGATCGCAATGATCGTGGTCGTCGCCGAGCGAAGCCGCGTGCCGAAGGCCGGAAAGGCCGGAAGCGAAAGTCGACTGCGGGGTCTCACTTGGGCAGGCATGCCAGCCTTGTTAAAGGACGCATGCCGACATCCCTATGTAAAATGACACAGGCCGTCCACCATGATAGCCGCCGAGCAGAGCCGCGAGGATCACGCCTCGCCCTTGTCCTTGTCGCCGCCGGCAACGATCTGGCGGCCGAGAATGGCGCCGAGCACGACGACACCTCCAGCGACCACAATGCGCCAGTTCAGTCGCGGGCCGATCAGCTTCGCGGCCAATGGCGCTGCGGCGAGCGCCGCCGCTGCGGTCGGGCGTGGCGGCCGGCGCCTGCTCTTGACGAAAAGTCCGATGCAGACGGCCAGCAGAGCCGCCGCGAACAGGCCTCCCGCGATCCACAGGCTCGCAGCTATCGCGCCGTAGCGAAGCGCCAGCAGCGTGTGCAGGGCATTCAGCGCGTAGCCGGCCGCGCAGAGCGACAGCAAGGCGGCGAGACCGAACAGGCCGTAGACGGTGACGTTGCGCTTCACCGCTCCGGAAATCTCCGAAGCGATGAAGGATCCGAGCCCCCCCAGCATGGTCAGCGCGCCGACAGATAGCCGACGAACAGCCCCACCGCGGCCGCCAGCCCGAGGGCGCGCAGCGGCCGCTCGCGGATTTCATCCTCGATCAGCCTTTGCAACTCCGTGGCCTGTTCCTTGGCGACATCGACCATCTTGTCGGTATCGACGCCGACAGCGCGCAAGCGATCCGTCACAGTCGCCGCGATCTCCTCCGCGCTACGGGTCAGAGTGTCTTCCAGGGCGCTCGCCTGGCGCTTGGCGCGTGCGCCGGCCTGGTGAACCTCGGCCGAAACGTCCTCGGCGCCGGCTTCGACCTCGGCTTTCGCCCGTCTGGCTGCGGCGGCTGCCTGACGTTTCGCGGATGTCGTGGTTACCATGTCGATCGGTTCCTGTGGTGTGAGCGGAATGGTGCCGGGGCGGCGGCAGCGCTGCAAGTGGCTCTGCGCAGATGCCCCGCAGCTGTCGCAACGTCCCGGCTGCGGATTCTGTTCCGCGGCGCGACTCAGGCGGGCTTGGCTTCGCGCGTTTCCGCGGCTTCAGCCTCCGCCTTCTCGCGCCGATAGCGCGCGAATTCCTCCTGCGCCACCATGGCGACGATGACGATCGGCGTCGAGAGCACGGCGCCGATCGGTCCCCAGAGCCAGAGCCAGAAGATGAAGCCGATGAAGACGAGGAAAGGCGAGATCGTCAGCCGGTTGCCGACGAAGACCGGAGTGACCGCATTGCCCTCGACGAGATGCAGCACGTAATAGGCCGCAGCCGGCCAGAGCGCGGCGAGGATCGACGGCGCATCCAGCAGCGCGCCCGCCAGCAGCAGCACGGCGACGATGACCGGCCCGATGAAGGCGAGATAGTTGAGCAGGAAACCGAGCGCACCCCAGAAAACCGGAAAGGGCAACCCTGCGAGCCAGGCAATGGTCATGGTCAGCAGCCCCATGCCGAGATTGATCACCGTCACCAGAGCGAAGTAGCGCGCCACCCGCGCCTCGATCTCCTCGAAGAAGGAGCCGGCGGAACGGCGCGCGCCGCGGCCGAGGCAGAGCCGGAGTATACGGGCCTTGAGATGGCGCCGTGTCGCCAGCCAGAAATAGACGGTGGCGACGAAGATCAGCATGCCGCCCGCCGCCGTCGAGGACGTCAAGGCGATATCGAAGAGCGGGTTTCCCTGGGATACGCTGAGCTCGGCGCCCTTTCCGGTCATCGAGGCGATGCCGCGCTTGAAATCGTCCATGAAGGCGAAGACGCCGGCGAGCTTGGTCTGGAGCGCCGTCATCATCGCCGGCGCCTGATCGCTCCAGCCAGCGACCGGAACCGCCAGGATCGCGACCGCTCCGAGCAACAGACCGATGAAAAGCAGGACGACGAGCGCCGAAGCCGCATGCTGCGGCACGCCGTAGCGGACGAGCCAGTCGACGAGCGGGCCGAGCACGAGCCCGAAGATGACGCCCGCCATGACCGGCATGGCGATGACCTTGGTCAGCGCCAACGATGCCGTGGCCAGGATGACGAAAATGCCGACGATCGCATAGCGGAGGATGAGATCATGCTCGTAGGGCGTGACCTCCTGTATCTCCTCCACCGGTTCCGGCTCCGCCATGTAACGCGGAAACGGCCGCCAGGTCGATGAGCTGAGCATGTTCTTGCTTCCAACCGCGCCCCCTGGCGCGACGGAGCGTCAACGCGGGAAGGATCGGCGGGGTTCCGGCAGGCTCAATGCGCCTCGTCCCAGTTGCCGGCGGCGCGGGCCTCGACCGCGAGCGGCACCCTGAGCTGCACGGCCGGATGCGGGGCATCGACCATCACCTTCTCGATGATCGGCAGGGTCTTGGCGACCTCCTCCTCCGGCACCTCGAAGACGAGTTCGTCATGCACCTGCAGCAGCATGCGGGCATTGAGCCGGTTCGCGGTCAGAGCGGCATCCATCCGGGTCATCGCCCGGCGGATGATGTCGGAGGCCGAGCCCTGGATCGGAGCGTTGATCGCCTGGCGCTCGACGAAGGCGCGCTCCGACGGGTTCTTCGAGGAAACCGCCGGGAAATGACAGACGCGGCCGAAGATCGTGGTGACCTGACCATGGGCGCGCACATGGGTCTTGGTCTGGTCCATGTAGTCGCGGATGCCGGGGAAGCGCTCGAAATATTTGCGGATATAGGCGCTCGCCTCCTCGCGGCCGATGCCGAGCTGGTTGGCGAGGCCAAAGGCCGAGATGCCATATATGATGCCGAAATTGATCGCCTTGGCGCGACGGCGCACCTCGCTGGGCATGCCCTCGACGGGAACGCCGAACATCTCGGAAGCCGTCATCGCGTGGATGTCGATGCCATCGGCGAAAGCCTGCCGGAGCTGGGGTATCTCCGCGATATGGGCGAGCAGGCGCAGTTCGATCTGGCTGTAGTCGGCCGAGACCAGCTTGAAGCCCCTCTCCGGGACAAAGGCCGTCCTGATCTTGCGGCCGGCCTCGGTGCGGATCGGGATGTTCTGGAGATTGGGTTCGGACGAGGAGAGCCGGCCCGTCGTGGTCGCCGCCAGCGCATAGGAGGTGTGGACCCGGTTGGTCTGCGGGTTCACATAGCCCGGCAGCGAATCCGTATAGGTCGATTTCAACTTGGCGAGCTGGCGCCACTCCAGGATCTTGGAGGGCAGCGGATGGCCCTGCTCGGCGAGATCCTCCAGCACGCCCGCGCCCGTCGCCCATTGGCCGGTCGCGGTCTTCTTGGCGCCTGCAAGCCCCATCTTGCCGAACAGGATGTCGCCGAGCTGCTTCGGGCTGCCGATGGTGAACTTCTCGCCGGCGACCTCGTAGATCTCGTCCTCCAGCCGCGCCAGCCCCTGCGCGAAGTCGCCGGAGAGGCGTGAGAGGATCTGCCGGTCGATGGCGATGCCGCGCGACTCCATGGCGGCGAGTACGGCGACCATCGGCCGCTCCAGCACCTCGTAGACGGCGGTCTTCTTTTCCGCAGCCAGGCGCGGCTTCAGCGCAAGCCAGAGGCGGAGCGTAACGTCGGCATCCTCGGCGGCATAGTCGGTCGCCTTGTCGAGCGGCACCTTGTCGAAGGTGATCTGCGACTTTCCGCTTCCAGCGACCTGCGCATAGGGGATCGTCTCGTGGCCGAGATGCAGCTCCGAAAGCTTGTCCATGCCGTGGCTGTTGGTACCGGCATCGAGCGCATAGGAGATCAGCATCGTATCCTCGATCGGGGACACGGTGAGGCCATGGCGTTCCAGAACCAGCAGATCGTATTTGATGTTCTGGCCGATCTTGAGCACGCTCTTATCGGCAAGCAGGGGCTTCAGCGCCGCGACGGCCTGCGCAAGCGGAACCTGCTCGGGCAGCAGCCCCTCGTCGAAGAGCCCGCCATCACCGGCACGGTGCTGGAGCGGGATATAGCAGGCGCGGCCGGGCGCGACGGCGAGCGAGATGCCGACGAGATCGGCCTGCATCGCATCGAGCGAGTTCGTCTCGGTGTCGAGAGCGACATGGCCGGCCTCATAGGCCCAGCCGATCCAGCGTTCGAGATCGGCCAGCGTGCGCACGCATTCGTATTTGGAGCGGTCGATCTTGGCCGCGATCGCCTCGTTCTTGCGGGACGCGGCAAGATCGGCCGGCTTCATCCAGCCGGCTTCGCCTCCGGTCGCCTCCGGCAGGGTGGCGGTCGGAGAAGGCGCGACGGGCGTGGTGGCCGAAACCGCGTCCTCGATGGCGTCGGCGCCGGCATAGAGCGCCTTGAGCTCGGCCGCGCGCGAGCCGCCCGGGGCCAATGCCGGATCGGCGTCGATGGCGCCGATATCGGCCTCATAGGCCTCAGCGACGCGCTTGGTGATGGTGGTGAACTCCATCGCCTTGAGGAAGGCGACGAGCTTGGCCGGATCGGGCTGCTCTAGCGTCAGATGCTCTAGCGGCGTCTCGACTTTGACGTCGTCGACGAGGCTGACGAGCTTGTGCGAGATGCGGACCTTCTCGATCACCTCGGGATTGGTCAGCGTCTCCCGGCGCTTCGGCTGCTTGATCTCGCCGGCGCGCGCAAGCAGGGTTTCGAGATCGCCATATTCGCCGATGAGCTGTGCCGCGGTCTTGATGCCGATGCCGGGCGCGCCCGGCACATTGTCGGTGGCATCGCCCGCGAGCGCCTGCACATCCGTGACCTTGTCAGGCGTGACGCCGAAATACTCGACGACCTCGGGCTCGCCGATGCGGCGCTCGGCGCGGAAGCCCGCGCCCTTCTTCTGATCGCCCGAGGCGGGGTCGTACATCGCGACGCCCGGCCGCACGAGCTGCATCAGGTCCTTGTCGGCCGAGACGATGAGGACTTCTGCGCCGGCCTCACGGGCCTGCTTGGCATAGGTCGCGATCAGGTCGTCGGCCTCGTAGACGTCCTGCTCGACCGGGATCAGCCCGAAGGCGCGCACCGCCTCGCGCATCAGCGGGAACTGGGGAATGAGATCAGCAGGAGGCTCGGAGCGATTGCCCTTGTAGGCCGGGTAGATCGCCTTGCGGAAGGAGTTCTCCGACTTGTCGAAGACGATGGCGAGATGGGTCGGCCTGACCCCGAGCACGCCCTCGCGCACGAACTGGAACAGCTTCGTCGCAAAGAGCCGGACCGCACCGGAGGGCAGCCCGTCCGAGCGGGCATTGTATTTCCGGTCCTGATTGATCGACTGGAAATAGGCGCGGAAAATGAAGTTCGAGCCATCGACCAGGAAGAGGTGGTCGCCGGGCTTCAGGGCGGGGGCGGTCGTGGCTGCATCGCTCATGGCGCGGACCATAAGCGGGCGGGCGCGGCCGGTCCATGGCGATGGCGCCCCGGTGTGCACGAAGCTGTCAGGAATGGCGGCGCCCAAACCGTCATGCTCGGGCTTGACCCGAGCATCTCTTTGACCAGTGCACGCTTGTCCCGAGATTCTCGGGTCCGCGCGACGCGCGGCCCGAGAATGACCGCAAGTTACTTCACGATCGCGTCGATCTCCGCCAATTCCTCGGCGCTCAGCGCCCAGTCGGCTGCCTTGACGTTCGCCGCGACCTGCTCCGGCTTGGTCGCGCCGGCGATGACGCTGGAGACGACCGGCTGCGCCGCCAGCCATGAGAAGGCGAGCTCGACGAGGGTATGACCCCGCGCCTCGGCGAAGGTCGTCAGCCCCTCGATCCTGCGCCAGTTATCCTCGCTGAAGATTTCATCGGCGCGCTGCGGCAGCTTGGTCAGGCGGGCACCTTCCGGCATCGCCGCGCCACGCTTGTACTTGCCGGTCAGCGCGCCGTTGGCGAGCGGAAAATAGGGCAGCAGGCCCATGCCGTAATGGGCGATGGCCGGGATCAGGTCCTTCTCGGCGCCGCGCTTCAGCAGGCTGTATTCGTCCTGCGCCGAAGCGAAGCCGGGAATGCCGAGGTCGCGCGCCGTCCATTGCGCATCGGCAACCTGCCAGGCGACGACGTTCGAGCAGCCGACATAGCGGACCTTGCCCTGGCGGACGAGATCGTCGAGGGCGCGCAGCGTCTCCTCGATCGGAGTCAGCGGGTCAGGCCGATGAAGCTGGTAGAGGTCGAGCCAGTCGGTCTTCAGGCGCCGCAGCGAATCCTCGACCGCGTTCATGATGTAGCGGCGCGAACCACCCTTCTTCACGCCCTCGGCATCCATCTCCATGCCGAACTTGCTCGCCAGCACGATCTGCTTGCGTCGCGCGCCCAGCACCTCGCCAAGCGCGGTTTCGGAGCCGCCGCGCTCGCCATAGATATCGGCCGTGTCGAAGAGCGTGATGCCGTGCTCGATCGCGGCATCGACGACCTTCCGGGTCGCATCGAGATCAATACGGCCACCGAAATTGTTACAGCCGAGCCCGACGAGCGAGACGCGCAGGCCCGAGCGGCCGAGATTGCGGAATTGCATGGCAGTGATCCTCCTCCGGAAGCCGCACACAGGATCAGAGCCGGGACAGGCCGACAAGCGCAGCCTCCGTCATCCTCGCACTGCACCGGGCGCAGGGCGGAATCATCGGCCGCGGCAACGTATTTGACCCAGCGCAAGGCGCGGACACAATGATCGGGCGAGCCTATGTCCCAGCGACTGCGAACCAGCCGGAGATCCCAATGGCCCCGTCGATCAAGAGTATCTTCACCGCCTATACCGAGGAAGGCCAAGGCGAGCAGGACTACGCGCTCGGCTACGCCCTGTCACTCGCTCAGCAGGCTAGCGCGCATCTGACAATCCAGGCTGCCGCGATGCGTTATGCCATACCGGCCTCCCTCGTCGGAGACTTCGGCGTGGCTTTCGTCACCGCCGAGAACCGCCGCATCGGCGTTCTGGCGGAGCGTTTTGCCGAACTCGCGCGGACCAGCGCCGGCCTTGCCGGGGTGACCAGCACGATCGAGACGCCGCAGCTCGTCTACGCCGAGCTCAGCGACCGGCTCGTCAGCCAGGCCCGCGTCCACGACCTCAGCGTGCTCGATCTGGAGAAGGATGCCGCCGAGCGCGACCGGGGCCTGATCGAAGCCGCGCTGTTCGACAGCGGCCGGCCGGTGATCATCGTGCCGCCGGGTTCCGAGACCTTCGCTGCCCGGCGCATCCTGATCGCCTGGGACGGCAGTGCGGGCGCGGCCCGCGCGGTTGCGGAAACCCGCCCGTTCCTGAAAGGCGCCGAGGTCGAGATTCTCTGCGTCACCGGCGAGAAGGATCTGTCGCGCTTGGTCGCCGGGGCGGAACTGGCGCCGCATCTGGCACGGCACGGCGCTTCCGTGACCGTTCGAAACGTCGCTGTGAGCGGAAACAATGACGTGGCCGAGACGATCCGGCAGGCAGCAACGGATTTCCGCGCCGATCTGATCGTCTGCGGCGCCTACAAGCACTCGCGGCTGCGCGAATGGCTGCTCGGCGGCGTCACGCAGTCGCTGCTGAAATCGACGCCACTGCCGCTGTTGATGAGCCGCTGAGGCAAGGTCGCCGGCAACCGCACTGGGTCAAGCGCAGGCTGCCGGCGATCCTGTTCAGGCCACTTCGGCCTTCTGCTTCTGCGAGCGCTTGCGGTCGTTCGGGTCGAGGATCGCCTTGCGCAGGCGGATCGACTTCGGGGTAACCTCGACGAGCTCGTCGTCGTCGATCCAGGCCAGCGAACGCTCCAGCGTCATCCGGATCGGCGGAGTCAGGCGAACCGCCTCGTCCTTCGACGTCGTGCGGATGTTGGTGAGCTTCTTGCCCTTCAGGACGTTCACCTCGAGATCGTTCTCGCGGGTGTGCTCGCCGACGATCATGCCCTGATAGACCTTCCAGCCGGGCTCGATCATCATCGGGCCGCGGTCCTCGAGGTTCCACAGCGCGTAGGCCACGGCCTCGCCGGTCTCCATCGCGATCAGCACGCCGTTGCGGCGCCCGCCGATCTCGCCCTTGTAGGGCAGGTAGTCATGGAACAGCCGGTTCATGATCGCGGTGCCGCGCGTGTCGGTCAGCAATTCGCCCTGATAGCCGATCAGGCCGCGGGTCGGGGCGTGGAAGACGAGACGCAGGCGATTGCCGCCGGAGGGACGCATCTCCAGCATGTCGGCCTTGCGCTCCGACATCTTCTGCACGACGACGCCGGAATGCTCCTCGTCGACGTCGATCACGACTTCCTCGATCGGCTCCAGGAGCTGGCCGTCCTCGCCGCGCTTCAGCACGACGCGGGGACGGGAGACGCCGAGCTCGAAGCCCTCGCGGCGCATGGTCTCGATCAGGATCGCGAGCTGCAATTCGCCGCGGCCGGAAACGATGTAGCTGTCCTTGTCGGAGGCTTCCTCGATCTTCAGCGCGACATTGCCCTCGGCCTCCTTGAACAGGCGGTCGCGGATGACGCGGGTGGTGACCTTGTCGCCCTCGGTGCCGGCGAGCGGGGAATCGTTGACCATGAAGGTCATCGACACCGTCGGCGGATCGATCGGCTGCGCCTTGATCGGAGTCTCGACGCTAGGGTCGCAGAAGGTGTCGGCGACGGAGCCCTTCACCAGGCCCGCGATCGAGACGATGTCGCCGGCGACGGCCTCCTCGATCGGCTGGCGCTCCAGCCCGCGGAAGGCGAGAATCTTCGAGATGCGGCCGGTCTCGACGGTCGAGCCGTCACCGGAGAGCACCTTCACGGTCTGGTTCGGCTTGGCCGTGCCCGAAGTGACGCGGCCGGTGATGATGCGGCCGAGATAGGGGTTGGCTTCCAGCAGCGTGCCGATCATGCGGAACGGGCCTTCCTCGACCGTCGGCTCCGGCACGTGCTTCAGGATGAGGTCGTACATCGGCGCCAGGCCCTGGTCCTGCGGGCCTTCCGGCGAATGAGCCATCCAGCCCTGCTTGCCCGAGCCGTAGAGGATCGGGAAGTCGAGCTGCTCGTCGGTTGCGTCGAGCGCGGCGAAGAGGTCGAAGACCTCGTTGATGACTTCGGTGGTGCGGGCGTCGGGCTTGTCGACCTTGTTGATCGCGACGATCGGGCGAAGGCCGAGCTTCAGCGCCTTGGAGACCACGAACTTGGTCTGCGGCATCGGGCCTTCGGCCGCATCGACCAGCACGATGGCCGAGTCGACCATATTCAGGATGCGCTCGACCTCGCCGCCGAAATCGGCGTGGCCGGGGGTGTCGACGATGTTGATGCGCGTATCCTTCCAGACGACCGAGGTCGCCTTGGCCAGGATGGTGATGCCGCGCTCCTTCTCGAGGTCGTTGGAGTCCATCACGCGCTCGATGACGCGCTGGTTGTCGCGGTAGGTGCCGGACTGCTGCAGCAGCTTGTCGACGAGCGTGGTCTTGCCGTGGTCGACGTGCGCGATGATGGCGATATTGCGCATGGACATGCGGGTAGGGCCTTGCTTTCAAGGCCACGAGCCGGTCAGGTTCGAAGCCCTGCCGGCGCAGCCTGTTTCACGTGAATCTGGAATTCGTTGCGCTGCACATAAACGTTGGAAGGCGTTTCGGCAACCGTTCAGGCTGCCGAAAGGTGAGCGCGTTTAGTCTTCGGCCAAAGCCCGCTGCCGTTCGGCCACGGCCCGCCCGACCTGATCGATGGCAAGCCGGTAGGCGGCCAGAGCGGCAGTGTCGAGGTCGCCCTTGGCATAGTCGGCGAGTACGCGGGTCAGGATCTGGTCCGCCTCGCTCCCCAGCCGGGCGAGTTCCGCCTCGTCCTCGCAGGAGCGGATCACGGTAAGCAGCTCCAACAGCTCGTCGAGGCCCGACATGGCGCGGCGGCGGCGGTTGGCGCTCTCGCGGCTCAGCAGCGCGGCTCCGCCCGTGCCGACCGCGGAGAGAACCATCGCGCCGATATAGAACCAGTCGCCATAGCGATCGAAGAAGCTCTCCTGCTCGCCGTCGATATAGGCGGCCGCGCCCGAGTGAACCGGCAACGGCGCGTCCTTGTCGGTGGAGGGGGTCTCCAATGCCTGCACGGCCGGTACCTCCGTCGCCAATGTCAGCCTCAGGCCGAGGATGTCCTTGGTCAGTTCGCCGACGAGATTGTCGTCGAGATTCTGTGAGGCGACGAGCCGCGAGGTGATCGAGATGGTCTGCAGGCTCTCGGCCGGCCGGGGCGGGTCGCCGCCCAGCGCGCCGCGGACGATCTCGCCGGATTCGATCGCGCGATAGTGAGCGGCCAGCGCGTCGGCCTCGCGGACGGGGATCAGGACCGGGTCCTCGCCCCAGGCCTCGCGCAGCCGGCGCAAACCGTCATTGTTGGTGTGCGAACCGACGGCATTGATCGAAAAAAACACCTCGATGCGCTGCTCCTTCACCGCCGGGATCACCTCGTCGGGCAACAGGGCGACGATCTCGACGTCCTCGGGCCGAACCTCGTACTGCGCCAGGACGCGCTTGAGCAGGACGAGATTCCCCGCTGGATTGCGGATCACGCCGACCTTGCGGCCGCGCAGATCGGCGATGCGGCCGACGGCGCTCTCTTTGGTCGTAATGAAGAAAGGAAAGGTCCGCCGGGTGATCAGCACCGTGTCGGCGGTCGAGGGCATGGCGATGTCGGCCCGCAGCATGGCGAGATCGGCCTGTCCGGCATCGATTTTCTTCGCGCTGTCCTCGGAACCTTCCGTCAGGATGAGGCGCAGGCGGATGGCGGCCTTGTCGCGGTTGAGCCCCTGGACGAAGGCGGCCGCCATGCGCGCGTCCTCGGAGCCGAGGGGGCCGACAGCCAGGCGCAGCGTACGCGGCTGGCTGACATAGTAAAACACCGCCGCGGCGAGGCCGGACATGGCGAGCAAACCCGCCAGAACCGCCAGACCGCGCCTGCCCATGCCCAGCCGGACCAATCCTTGCCCCCTTCTTCGCCCCGTTCAGCATGACTTCCTTCGCCATCATGTCGCAAGTACGGCATGCACCGGCGAACGGACCGTGCTAAACGCCGCGCCATGTCCAATGGTTCGCCCTTCCTGATCAAGATCTGTGGTCTCTCGACGCCCGAGACGCTGGAAGCTGCGCTCGCGGCCGGCGCCGACATGATCGGGCTCAATTTCCACCCGAAGAGCCCGCGCTACGTCACGCTGGAGCGGGCCAAAGAATTGGCGGCGATCGCCCGCGGAAGGACCGAGATCGTGGCGCTCGTCGTCGACTGGAGCGAGCAGCAGGCAGCGGAGCTCGTCGAGGCGCTGAAGCCCGACTGGTTCCAGTTCCACGGCCGCGAGACTCCCGAGCAGACCGCGGCGCTGCGCCGTGCCGTTCGCCGGCCGGTGATGAAGGCGCTCGGCATCGCCACGGCCGAAGACCTCAAGGCCGTCGCGACCTATCGCGATGCCGCCGACCTCATCCTGCTCGACGCCAAGCCGCCGAAGGACGCCGCCTTCCCCGGCGGGCACGGCAAACCCTTCGACTGGAGCCTGCTCGCCGGCATCGACCGTTCCCAGCGCTTCATGCTATCGGGCGGGCTCGATCCGGCGAATGTCGCCGAGGCGATCCAGGTGACCCGTCCGGCCGGTGTCGACGTATCATCAGGCGTCGAAAGCGCGCCGGGGGTCAAGGACCCGGCCCGGATCGCGGAATTCATCGCGGCGGCCCGCAAGGCCGCTGCGGCAATACAGGAAGGCTCGAGCGCATGAACGCCCCCTCCCACCCGAACAGCTACCGCAACGGCCCGGACGAGAACGGCCGCTTCGGGATTTTCGGCGGCCGCTTCGTCGCCGAGACGCTGATGCCGCTCATCCTCGAGCTGGAGCAGGCCTATAACGAAGCCAAGGCCGATCCGGCCTATCACGCCGAGATGGCCCATGGGCTCAAGCACTATGTCGGCCGCCCGTCGCCGCTCTATTTCGCAGAGCGCCTGACCGAGCACTTCGGCGGGGCGAAGGTCTACCTCAAGCGCGAGGAACTGAACCACACCGGTTCGCACAAGGTGAACAACGTGCTCGGCCAGATCCTGCTGGCGCGGCGCATGGGCAAGAAGCGCATCATCGCCGAGACCGGCGCCGGGCAGCACGGCGTCGCGACCGCGACGCTTTGCGCCCGCTACGGCCTCGAATGCATCGTCTATATGGGCGCGGTCGACGTCGCCCGGCAGGCGCCGAACGTGTTCCGCATGCAGATGCTCGGCGCCACCGTCGTGCCGGTCGAATCCGGCACCAAGACGCTGAAGGACGCGATGAACGAGGCGCTGCGCGACTGGGTGACCAATGTCGCGACGACCTTCTACTGCATCGGCACGGTCGCCGGCCCCCATCCCTATCCGGCGATGGTGCGCGACTTCCAGTCGATCATCGGCAAGGAGACGCGCGAGCAGATGCAGGAAGCCGAAGGCCGCCTGCCGGATTCGCTGATCGCCTGCATCGGCGGCGGCTCGAATGCGATGGGGCTGTTCCACCCCTTCCTCGACGACCCATCCGTCGAGATCTACGGCGTCGAGGCCGCCGGCCACGGCATCCCGAGCGGTTTGCACGCGGCATCGCTGAGTGGCGGGCGCCCCGGCGTGCTGCACGGCAACCGCACCTTCCTGCTGATGGACAATGACGGGCAGATCAAGGACGCCCACTCGATCTCGGCCGGGCTCGACTATCCCGGCATCGGCCCGGAGCATTCCTGGCTGCACGATGTCGGCCGGGTGACGTACCTCTCGGCCACCGACGAGGAGGCGCTCGAGGCGTTCCAGCTGATCTCGCGGCTGGAAGGCATCATTCCGGCGCTGGAATCGGCCCACGCGCTCGCCCGCGTCGCCGAGCTCGCCCCGCAGAAGCCGAAGGACCATCTGATGGTCGTCAACCTGTCCGGCCGCGGCGACAAGGATATCCCGCAGGTTGCGGAGATCCTGGCGGCGCGCTGATCGCCGCCGGGAACACCCGACATTCTTGCCCCGAAGCCCTCGACTCCCGGCATATAATCAGCAACCATGGGTTGCTCTGGCGCGCCCGCGCCGAGGTTATTGCTTAGGGTGAGACCGGGGCCATTGGGGGGCAGCGGTAGCGACAGTCGTTCGAGCGATCCCGGACCCGCGGCTGCGGGTTTGCCGGTCGAGATCGCTTTTCTCGCACGGCACGGTGTGGACCCTTCCGCGCTGACGCACGCGGCCGAGCACGCCATGCGCAACCGCACCGATCCCGCGCGCGAGGCCATGGCGCTCGGCCTGATTGACGAAGCCGGTTTCTACCGTGCGTTGGCGGACGAGATGGGCTTGCCGTTCCAATACACGCCCCCGTCACTGCTGCCGGGTGGCAGATATCGCGCGATGCTGCGCCAGGGCATCGCGCCCACGCTGGAAGGGGCCTCGCTCCGCACCGTACTCGCCCCGGAAGGGCCGGCACTGCGCCGGATGATCGAGGCCGGCCCACGACGGCGCGACAATATCGCGGTGACGACACCGCGCCGCTTCGCCGAGGCCTTGCGCCGTTCAAACGCCGGGGAGCTGGCGCGTCATGCGGCCGGCCTCGACGAGGCCGGGCTCGCCCGCGACAGTGCCCGCACCGGCGCCAGCCGCGGCCAGGTGATCGCAGCCGGCATCGGCCTCGCCGCAGCAGCGATCGGCAGTGTCATCGCGCCGCTCGAAACCTTCTTTGCCTTCGCCCTGCTGCTCGGGCCGCTCTTTCTCGGCCTCATTCTGCTGCGCCTCGCGACCACGATCGAACGCGCGACACCCGATCTCTGGGCAAGCCATCGCTGGCGCATCGACGATGCGCGCCTGCCGATCTACACCGTCGCCGTGCCCATGTACCGCGAAGAGGCGGTCCTGCAGCAATTGACCGATGCGCTCTGCGCCCTCGACTACCCGCCCGCCAAGCTCGATATCCGCCTGCTGATCGAAGAGGACGATGCCGGCATGCGGGCGGCGCTGGCCAAGATGTCGCTGCCATCCCAGTTCATTGTGACGGTCGTGCCGCCCGGCGCCCCGCGCACCAAGCCGCGGGCGCTCAATATCGCCCTGCTCGAGGCCCGTGGCTCGTTCTTCACCATCTTCGATGCCGAGGATATTCCCGACCGGCAGCAATTGCGCATGGCGGCGGCACGCTTTCTCAGCGGACCACCGGACCTCGCCTGCCTGCAGGCGCGACTCGTCATCGACCATGCCGAGGAAGGCACGCTCCCCGGGCTCTTCGCGCTCGAATACGCCGGGCTCTTCGAGGTGCTCAATCCCGGCCTGCTGCAGTTCCAGCTGCCGATCATGCTGGGCGGCACCTCGAACCATTTCCGGACGGAGGTGCTGCGCGCCGTCGGTGGCTGGGATGCCTGGAACGTCACCGAGGATGCCGATCTCGGCATGCGCCTCGTGCGCGCCGGCTATCGCATCGGTGATCTGCCGTCGATCACGCGCGAGGAAGCACCTCTCTCTATCCCGGCCTGGCTCAAGCAGCGCTCGCGCTGGATCAAGGGTTACATCCAGACGCTGGTGACGCATTCGCGCGAGCCGATCCGGCTCCTGCGCGAAGCGGGTATCGGCGCGACATTCGCCTTCCTGTCGCTGGCCTTCGGCACGGTCGCCACCGCGCTGGGCTATCCAGTCTTCGCCGTCGCCGCATTGCTCGCCTGTTGGGACGGATCGCTGTTCGCGCCGGAGAGTGCTCTCGCGACCGTCACCTCGACGATCGCGCTCTGCGTCTGGCTATTGGGCAGCGTCGCACTCTTCGCGCCGCCGGCCGTCGGCGCGCTCCGCCGCGGCTCGCCCGGTCTGCTCCTGCTGGTGCCGCTGCTACCGCTCTATTATGCGCTGGTCTCGGTCGCGGCCTGGATGGCGCTCTACGACTACTTCAACCGGCGCTTCGTCTGGAACAAGACCGAGCACGGGCTGGCACGCCGGCGTGCACCCGTTGAAACCTGCTACGAGTGCCGCAACCATTCCGCCGCGGCCTGCGCCGGAGGTTGCTCGATGTTGAAGGCACCGATGAAGCTGCCGTCCTTGCCCATCAGATAGACCAAAGCGGTGTGATCCATCGTGTAGTCCCCGTCCTTCAGCGGCACCTTCTTGGCGTAGGCGCGGTAGGCTTTGATCACGGCGTCGACCGCAGGCCGATCGCCGCTCAAGCCGACGATGCGCGAATCGAAGGAGGCGAGATAGCTCTTCATCGTCTCCGGCGTGTCGCGCTCGGGATCGACGGTGATGAACAGCGCCTTGAGCTGCTTGGCCTTGTCGCCGTCACCAGCGGCGCGCAGCGCCTCGGAAATCTCGAAGAGCTTGGTCGGGCAGACGTCCGGGCAATGGGTGAAGCCGAAGAAGACCAGGAAGGGCGAGCCGCGCAGATCGGCGTCCGAGAGCGGCTTGCCGTCCTGCGTCGTGAGGGTGAAGGGGCCGCCGACGCTGGCCGTGCCGGTGCCACCGCCCTGGCGGCCGGGAGAGAAGGTGAGGATCGCGGCAGCCGCCAGCGCAAGCGCACCGGCAAGGAACACGACGAGGGGCAGGACGATGCGGCGATTCACGGAGAGCTTCCCGACGGAGCGGCGCGGTGGCCGCTATGCTTTGGATGATGGTCATGCATCGGCTGGTTCAGAAAACCGGTTCCCACTTTTCGGGCCGATGCCTAGAAGCAAGCGACGATGGCGGCGATGAGCCCGTCGGTGAAAAGCCGGTCCCCCTCGCGCCACCACAGCAGCAACCCGGCCAGCAGCAGGCCAAAGAAGCCGCCGCCGAGCAACAGGAGTCCGTTGCGGCTCGAAGAGCCCGCCTCGGCTTGCGCTGTCGGATCCACCTGCACCATTCCAACATCCTATCGCCACGCGACCTCGTCCGAAAGCGGGCGGCGTGACGCAGGGACTAACGATGCGGCGATGCGCCTTGGAGCGCGATTAATTCCTGGAACCGCGGTGTCATTCCGGGGCTTCGCGTCAGCGAAGAGCCCCGAAGCCAGAACACTGTCGAGCGTCATTCTCGGGCGAAGCAAAGCGCAGACCCGAGAATCTCTTGCAGGAAATGGCTCTGAGACTTCTCCTTCATGAGATGCTCGGGTCAAGCCCGAGCATGACGGCGGAGGTTCCGCTTATTTCACCGGGAAGGTGAGCGGGGAATAGTCCGTCACCGGGCGCTTGACCCAGTCATTGCCGGGCGCTGCGGCTTCGGTTCGCTTCTGGGCCTCGTGGAGCCGCAGCGCCGCAGCGGGATAGTCCATCGTCAGCACGGTGCCGTCGCGCACGACGAGCTTGCCGTCGACATAGACCCGGTCGACGGCGCGCTCTGCGGCGGCATAGACCATGCTGCGCACGGGGTCGCGGCGCGGCTGCATCATCGGGTGCTTGAGGTCGACCATGACGAGGTCGGCCTTGCAGCCCGCTTCCAGGCGCCCGATGTCATCGCGGCCGAGCGCGGCGGCGCCGGCCGTGGTCGCGGCCTCGAAGATGTCGGTGGTGGTCAGGGTGCGCGGATTCTCCGCCATCATGCGGGCGACATAGCCGACATGGCGCATCTCCTCGAGCATGTTGTGCGGATAGGTGTCGGTGCCCAGGCCGATCCTGACACCGGCGCGGCGATAGCGGCCGAAATCGTCGAGGGCGATGCCGCGGCGCATGAAGACCGTCGGGCAATGGGCGACCATCGTGCCGGTCTCGGCCAGCAGCGCGAGGTCGCGCCGGCTGTGCCAGGCGACGCGCGGGTAATCGTCGAGGAAGATGCCGTGGCCGACGATGCTGGTTTTGCCGAGCACGCCGAGCTTCTCCAGCCACTGGATCGGCGTCACGCCATGGCGGCGAGTGATCTCGTGGAACTCGACTGTCGATTGCGCCGCGTGGATCTGCCAGGGCAGGCCGCGACGCTTCGCTTCAGCATAGCTGTCCTTGATCAGGCCCTCGCTGCAGGTGTCGATCTGCGAAGGAGAGACCATCGCGAAGAGCCGGCCGGACGGATGCTTCTGCGCCCGCTCGATGACCGCGAAAGCCTGCTCCATGGCCGCGACGCCGGCCTTCTCGTCCCACTCGTATTCGACGACATGGCCGTTCTTGGTGTACCAGCGGGCCGACCGGAACATCGGCGATAGGCAGACGCGCAGGCCGCTATCGGCGGCGAGGTCCAGCCAGCCGGGATGAGCGACCGACATGTCGGCGAGCGTGGTGACGCCGGAGAGCAAAAGTTCAGAGTAGGCGACCTGCACGCAATCGGGCACCGCCTCGGCGTCCGGCCGCAGGATCGGCATGAACTCGTAGAGCGAGGAATTATAGAGCGCAGGCGAGCCAAGCTCGTCGAGGAAGCCCTTGTTCAGCGCCTCGCTCGAGGGATGCGAATGGATGTTGACGAGACCGGGCATGACCATGCGGCCACTTCCGTCGACGGTCTCGTCGGCCTGCCCCTCATAGCGAGCACCGACATAGCGCAGCGTGCCGTCCTCGAAGGCGACATCGGCTCCGTGCAGATAGACATGCCGGGAGGCTTCCGCGTCCCAGGCGACAACGATTTCGGCGTTCTTGATGACCGTGATCGTCATGACGTTTCCTCCCTAGCAGTTAGACATGGAAAAAGCGCCGCGCGGCCTGGGCCACGCGGCGCTGAGGAAGCTTAGCGCTTCAGCTTGATGTCGAGGCCCTTGTAGAGGCCCGCGCCGTAGATGCCGTGGGCGCGTGCGCCCTCGACACGGTCGCCCGCGACCACCCAGAGCGGCTGCGAGGCCAGCGGCACCCAGACATTCGCCTCGGTGAGCTGGGTCTGGACCGCGCCGATCGCCTGCTTGCGCTTGTCGGCATCGACGGCGGTCGCCGCAGTCTTGAGCAACTCGTCCGTCTTCGGGTCCTTCCAGTTCATCCGGTTCGGCGTCGGGGCCTGGCGGCTGGCGAAGTAGAGGTTCAGCGCCTCGGTCGCCGTCACATAGGGGTAGGACATGTAGAAGGCGTCGAATTCCTGCGTCGCCAGCTTGCCCCAGGCGACGGTGGCATCCCAGAGCTGGATCTTCAGGTCGATGCCGACCTTGCGCAGATCGGCCTGCATCGCCTCCGAGATGCGCGGGTTCACGTCGTTGCGGATGCCGTAAACGACGAAGGTCGCCTTCTGGCCGTCCTTCTCTCGGATGCCGTCGGAGCCCGGCTTCCAGCCGGCCGCTTCCAGCACCTTGATGGCGCCGGCGGCGTCATGCTTGGGCATCTTGCCGGCCGAATCCTTGTCGTAGTCGAGCACGGCCGGGTTGAGCAGCGAAGGCAGCGCGGTGCCCTTGCCGAAGAAGATCGCCTTGGCGATGGCCTGCTTGTCGACGGCCATGTTGACCGCTTCGCGGATCGCCGCGTCCTTCGAGACGGGCTTGTCGACCTTGAAGCCCATGAAGATGTCGTAGATGTAGTTTTCCTGCCGCTGCACCGTCATGCCCGGGATGCGCTGCATCGTGTCGAGCGCGATATAGGGCATGTAATAGGTCACGTCGGCCTGCTTGGCCTGGATCGCGGCCATCAGCGTGTTCGACTCGGGAATGACCTTCCAGACGATCTCGTCGATCTGCGGCTTCGGGTCCTTGTAGATCGGCGGGCCCCAGCTGTAGTGCGGGTTCTTCTTGAGGACGAGCTCCTGGCGCGGGGTCCATTTCGACCAGCAATACGGGCCGGTTCCGTTGAAGCCCTGCACGCCGAAGTTCGGGCCGAGCTTCTCGACCGTGTTCTTGTCGACGACAGAGGCGAAGGACAGCGCCATCTGGAACAGCAGGTCGCTGTAGGGCTCCTTGAGCTCGTAGATCAGCGTGGAATCGCCGTCGGCGCGGATGTCCTTGACCGGACCGCCACGGAAGGAGACCGGCGACTTGTTGGCGGGGTCGGTCCAGCGCTTCAGCGAATAGACGACGTCGTCGATCGTCATCGGGCGGCCGTCGCAGAACTTGACGTCGTTGCGCAGCTTGAAGGTGTAGGTCATGCCGTCCGGCGAGACCGTCCAGCTGTTGGCGAGACCCGGCTTGATCGTCTTCATGTCGAAGTCGACCGTCACCAGCGTATCCGCCATCATGTAGAGCACCTCGGCAGCGGCCGTGGCGGTGGTGCGGATCGGGTCGTAATTGTCGGCGTCGATCACGCGCAGGATCGAGAGCGGCGCCTTCTGCTGCGCGACCGCCGGCAGGGCGGCGAACGTCGCCACGGCGGCGCCGGCCAGAAGCAGGGTGGAGAGTTTGGTCATCGAGCTGGTCCCCTTTTGACGTTTCTTGGGCGGTATGAGCGGCTTACTTCCGCAGCTTCGGATCGAGAGCGTCCCGCAGCGCATCGCCGAGGACGTTGAAGGCGAGCACGACCGCGAAGATCACGAGGCTCGGCAGGACCGAGACATGCGGCGCGAAAAACAGGAAGTTGCGGCCGTCGGCGGCCATGGCTCCCAGCTCGGCGGTCGGCGGTTGCGCGCCGAGCCCGAGGAAGGAGAGCGCCGCGCCGAGCAGGATGACCTGGCCGAAGCGCAGGGTGACGAAGACGAACATCGCCGAGAGGCAGTTCGGCAGAACGTAGCGCAGAATGATGCGCAGATCGCTGAGGCCCAGCGAGCGGGCCGCCTCGATATAGCCCTGCTGCAGCACCACCAGCGCCGAACCGCGCACGACGCGCGCCATCAGCGGCACGGTCGCGATCGAAAGCGCGATGATGACCGCTGTCAGCCCGGGGCCGAAGATCGCCGCGATGGCGAGGCCGAACAGGATGGCCGGAAAGGACAGCAGCACGTCCATCAGGCGCATCAGGACGCCCGAGAGCTTCGGGTAATAGGCGGCAGCGAAACCGATCACGCCACCGATCACACAGCCGAAGATCACCGAGGCACCGCCCATGAGCAGCGTCGTCCTGAGGCCGAAGAGCAGGCGGGTGATCATGTCGCGCCCCTGCCCGTCCGTGCCGAGCAGCCCGGCCTCGCCCGGCGGCTTCAACGTGTTGGCGAGATCGTTGCCGTAAGGATCGGTCGGGGCGAGCCAGGGGGCGAACACCGCACAGAGGATAGCGAGGACGACCAGGCCGAGAGCGATGCAGGCGCCGACATCGGACAGCAGCATCCTGAGGACCGTCTTCCGGCGGACGGGCGTGGCGGCGGCGACGCTCACGGCGGCTTCCACCGCCTTGGCACCGGGCAGGAGAGCGCTTTTGGCGGAACTCATCAGGCGCCCCTCACACGCGGATCGAGCACGGCGTAGAGGACGTCCACCGCGAGATTGACCAGGATGAAGCCGAGCGACAACACGATGATCGTGCCCTGCGCCATCGGCAGGTCGCTCGACAGGATGGCACCGACGGCGAGCCGGCCGATGCCCGGCCACGAGAACACGGTTTCCGTGACGACGGCGCCGCCGAGCAGGAAGCCGATCTGCAGGCCGATCAGGGTGACGACCGGCACCAACGCGTTGCGCAAGGTGTGCCTGATCAACACGACCCATTCAGCCAGCCCCTTGGCGCGGGCGGTGCGGACATGGTCGGCGCCGAGCTCGTCGAGCACCGAGGTACGGGTCATGCGCGCGACCGGGCCGACAAAGACGCCCCCCAGCGTGAGTGCCGGCAGGATGACGCCCTGAATACCTTCCCAGGTCCAGAGCGGACCGGTGCGGCCGGTGAAGGGCAGGATCGGATATTTGAAGCCGAAGAGCCAGATCAGCCCGAGGCCGAGGAAGAAGACCGGCAGCGAGACGCCGGCGACCGAGACCGCCATGATCGCGCGGTCAATGAGCGAACCGCGGAAATAGGCGCCGAGCGTGCCGAGCAGCATGCCCAGCGGAATGGCCCAGACCAGCGAGGCGAACATCAATTCGAGCGTCGGGCCGATGGTGTTGCCGAGCTCCTGCACGACGGGGACGTTGTTGATGATGGAAACGCCAAGATCGCCCTGCGCCAGGCGCCCGATATAGATCACGAATTGCTTCCAGAGCGGCTGGTCGAGTCCCAGTTCCTGGCGGATGGCCTGAACGACATCCTGGGTCGCAGTCGGGCCGGCGCGCACCTGCGCCGGATCTGTCGGCACGACCTGCATCAGCAGGAAGCCGATCAGCAGCACGCCGAGCAGGACCGGAACGACCAGCAGCAGCCTTTGCAGCGTATGTCGGAGCATGAAGAGGTTCCCGGCTTATTGAGCGGCAGCCGCGAGCTGGCCGTGCCGGTCGAAGACGACCTCGCCGCCGAGCAGCGTCAGGTCGCAGCGCACCTCGTTCTCGACCTGCTCGACCGGAACCGAGAAGATGTCGTGCGAGAGCACAGCGATGTCGGCGAGCTGTCCGGGGACAAGACGGCCGAGCTTGTCCTCGGCGAACTGGGTGTAGGCGCCGAGCAGCGTATAGGCATGCACCGCCTCTTCCATGCTCAGCTTTTCGGCGCCGCCGATCTCGGTGTGGCGCTTGGTCTGGCGGGTGACCATGGTGAAAAGGTTCTTGAACGGGTCGGTGGCGCAGACCGGGGCATCCGAGCTCGCCGCGGCATGGAGCCCGCCATCGAGCCATTTGCGCATCGGATAGGAGGCGCCGGCGCGGGCCTCGCCGAGATTGATCACGTAGAGATCACCGAACTCGTAGATGAAGGCCGGCTGCGGCACCGGATCGATGCCGGCTGCCGCCATGCGGGCGAGCTGACCACCGGTCAGGAAGCCGCAATGCTCGATGCGGTGGCGCCGCCCGCGGATCGGATGCTCGGCGCTGTCGGCTTTTTCGATGCCCGAGAGCACCTGCTCGATCGCGGCGTCGCCGATCGCGTGGATGGCGAGCTGGTAGCCGAGCTTGTGATAATGCGCGAGATAGCGATGCATATCTTCGTCGGAATAGATGAAGATGCCGCGGTTATCGGGATCGCCGACGAGGTAGGGCTCGCTCATCGCCGCGGTCAGGCCGCCGGCGCTACCGTCTCCGAACACCTTCATCGCGCCGTAGCGCAGCAGGCCGGTCTCGCGGCCGAAGCGGTAGCCGGCGGCGTAAGCCTCGTCACCGATGCCGTCGGCATTGCCGTAGATGCAGACCCAGGTCCTGACCGGCAGCGTGCCGGCGCGGGCGAGCTCCTCATAGGCCTCGATCTCGGCCATGCCCGCGCCCATGCCGACGCCTGCATCCATCACGCTGGTGAAGCCCTGCGCGAGCATGTAGTGCCCGGCCTTCTCGATCGCCGCCTTCAGCTCGGCGACGCTAGCCTGCGGCATCGCCTCGACGATCAGCCGCATCGCGCTCTCCGCCAGCAGGCCGGTGAGCTTGTTGTCGCGCCGCTCGATCAGGCCGCCGGCCGGGCTCGGCGTGTTGTGGCCGATGCCTGCAGCCGCCATGGCACGGCTGTTGACGACGCCGACATGGCCGCAAGTGCGCTTGATGTAGACGGGATTGTCCGGGGCGATACGGTCGAGCTCCTCGGCCGTGGGATGACGCCCCTCGGCGAGTTCGTTGTGGTCGTAGCCGCGACCGATCACCCATTCGCCGGGCTTCTTGCCCTTGGCGGCGGCGGCAACGCGGCGCAGAACCTCGCCGATGCTGTTGACGCCTTCCTCGGGGCGCAGATTGACCTCGCTCATGGCGAGGCCGAGCGGCAGCAGATGCATATGCGCGTCGTTGAGACCGGGAATGGCGACGCGACCGGCGAGATCGACGACCTTGGTGCCAGGCCCCTGAAGCGCGGCGATCTCCGCCGCCGATCCCGCCGCCAGCACCTTGCCGCCAGCGATCGCCAGGGCTTCCGCGAAGCCTTCCGCCAAGCCGCAGAAGATGCGGCCATTCAACAAAACGGTTTCGGCTTGCGTCATCGCCCCTGCTTACCCTGTTTTCTCTGTTGAATTCTCGCCGCAGGCATTGGCAAATAGGCAGTATTCGGCAAGCATCGACCGTCGCGCGAAAGCGAGATATCGCTTCCACGCAGCCCTATCGGAGGGGATTGGGATTTTAGTCTGGACGGTACGTTCTGATCGCGAAAACTATTCCACTCCGCCTGATCCCCATGACACAATTTTCTTATTGGCTTTCGGGCAGCATTGCTCAGAATATTGAGCATGGCAAGGGCCGTCGAGCAGGCGCGCCCTGCATGACGCGCAAAAAAGACAAGGCGCGCGAAACGGGGAGGCGGAGCAGCGATGAGCTTTGATGTCGGCGGAAGGCTGAAGGAAATCAGGCTCGCGGCCGGACTTTCCCAGCGCGAACTGGCCGCCCGCTCGGGCGTCACGCATAGCCTGATCTCGCTGATCGAGCAGAATCGGAACAGCCCGTCGGTCGCCTCGCTGCGCAAGATCCTCGACGGCATCCCGATGAGCATGGTGAATTTTTTTGACGAGGCCCGGACCCCGAAGGACAAGGTCTTCTTCGAGGCCCCGGACCTGCTCGATCTCACCTCGCGGCTGCATCAGGTCAATGGCGGCGAAAGCCGGGGGCAGATGTCCTTCCGCCAGGTCGGCGACGCGCAGGCGCACAACCTGCAGATCCTGCACGAATCCTACGAGCCCGGCGCCGATACGGGAATCGCGATGCTGAAGCACGATTCGCATGAGGGCGGGGTGGTGCTGTCGGGCGAACTCGAAGTCTCCGTCGGCGACCAGATCAAGGTGCTGATGCCGGGCGACGCCTATCTCTTCGACAGCCGCGTTCCGCATCGCTTCCGCAACATCGGCACGGAGCGCTGCATCGTCGTCAGCGCCTGCACGCCGCCCTATCTCTAGGTAGCACCGCCTTCGGCGCGTAGCGCTTCAGCCCTCGCGAACCGCGACGATGAACAGGCGCGGGAAGCGCAGCAGCACCTTGCCGTCGCTCTCGACCGGATAGGCCGGCGCGATGCGCTCCAGATAGCGCGCCATGAAAGGCTCTCGCTCCTCGGCGGTCAGCCGGTCGAGATAGGGCTTGAGGCCCGTGCTCTTGAACCATTCGGCGATGGCCTCGACGCCGGCGAGCGCATGCACATAGGTCGTCTGCCAGATGTCGACCCGGCATCCGGCAGCCATCAACCAGCGGCGGTAATCCCCGAAGGAGCCGATTGCAGAGCGCTCCGCCTTGGCGGTGGCGAGCCGCTCTGCCCACGGCCCTTCCGCGGCGACCTCGCGCATCGCGACATGCGAAGGTTCCGCGAGATTGTTCGGCATCTGCACGGCGAGGCAACCGCCCGGCTTGAGCGAGCGCGCCAGCCGCGGAAACAGGCCTTCATGGTCGGGCAGCCATTGCAGCACGGCATTGGCGAAGACCAGGTCGTAACCGGCGGCGTCGGACCAGGTCGCGACATCGCCCAGCACGAAGGACAGGTCCGGCAGGCGCTTGCGCGCCTTCTCCAGCATGTCCGGCGAGGAATCGAGCCCCTGGGTAAGGGCATCGGGAAACCGCTGCGCGACCAGTTCGGTGCTGTTGCCGGGGCCGCAGCCGAGATCGATGCAGCGCTGTGGAGCGCTAAGCGGCACGCGGGCGAGGAGGTCGATCGAGGGGCGTGTCCGCTCGTCCTCGAAGCGCAGATATTGCGCGGCATCCCAGTCGGGCTTTGCAGTCATGCGGGAGGCTTTCGGGCAAGCAGGGCGAAACGGGTCGAGGAAGCCAGCCGGATCGCGTCGTGCAGCGGGGCGGCCCTCTGCTGCTCGCGAACGACCTGGATATAGTCAGCCGGCACGATATCGACGAAGCCTGCAGCCTTCAGCATATCCTCGAGACGCTGCCGGCTAAGACCATCCTTGAAGTAGAAGCGCTTGGTGATCGAGGCATGGGTGTCCGCATCGATCTGATGGACGGGCGCACCGCGCCTGTCGCGCAGCCAGTTGCCGAAGCGATTGACCAGCGCCTGCCAGCGCGTGCGGTTCACCCAGTCACCGTCGATCACCAGCAGGCGGCCACCGGGGCGCAGGACGCGGAACCACTCGCTCAGAGCCGCTTCCGGATCGGTCAGCGTCCAGACGAGATGGCGGGTGATCGCCGCATCATAGCTGGCCTCGTCGTCGAGCAGATGCTCGGCATCGCCGAGCCGGAAGCGTGCCGCCTTGCCATGCTTGGCGCGGGCGCGCTCCAGCATCGCCTCGGAGAAGTCGAGCGCCGTGACGCGGTGCTTGAGCGAGAGCAGCGCGCGGGTGATTTCCCCGGTGCCGCAGGCGAGGTCGAGCACATCGAGCGGTGCCGGGCCGAAGGAATCGCGAATCAGGCGCTGGAACGCCTGCAGCTCCCGGTCGGATTTGATCGCATGGCCGAAGGAGAGATCGAAGCTCTCGGCACGCGACGACCAATAGGCCCGGATCTCTTCCTTCAGGGTGAAATTGTCGTGCGAAGCGGGAGCGGACATGGCTCAATGGACCTGGATATAGGGCTCGACCAGAAGCGTGCCGCGGGCCGAATGCTCCAGATGCACACCCACGGCATATGTCTCCGAAACCGCCGGATGCGCAAGCACCTCGACCGGCGCGCCGGCCTGGGCGATGCGCCCGCCATTCATGACGAGGACACGGTCGGCAAAGCGTGCCGCGAGCGAGAGATCGTGGATGGCCACGACGGTGACGATGCCGCGCCTGCGGGTCGCCTCGCGAATCGTCGCCATGACGTCGAGCTGACGGCGGACATCGAGCGCGCTCGTCGGCTCGTCGAGCAGCAGCACGTCGGGCTCGCGCACCAGCGCCTGGCCGATCGCCGCAAGCTGGCGTTGGCCTCCGGAGAGCGTGGCGATGTCACGCGAGGCGAAGGGAGCGAGACCCAGCTCCGCAATCACCGCCTCGACGGCGCGCATGTCCTCGGAGGAGGCCGCGAGAGCAAACCCGCGATGCAGGCTCTTGCGGGCGAGCAGGATGATGTCGAAGACCGACAGCGCGACGCGCGCCTCGGTATTCTGCGCGAGATAGAAGACCTTGCGCGCACGTTCCCGTGCCGGAACCATCGCCAGATCGCGATCATCGAGCTTGACCATGCCTGCCTGCGGGGCAAGCAGGCCAGCCGCGCAGCGGAACAGCGTCGACTTGCCCGAGCCGTTCGGACCGACCAATGCGGCCAGTTCGCCGCGTGGCAACTCGCCGGTGCCGAGCCCTTGCAGCACGGGCGTGGCGCCATAGCGGAAATCGAGATCGCGGATGAGCAGCGCCACGGCTCAGGCTCCCCTGTTGCGGATCGACATGACCAAGCTGAAGAAGAAAGGCACGCCGATCAGCGCTGTGATGATGCCGATCGGATAGATCACGCCGGGCGTGATCGCCTTCGACACGCTGGAGGCGAGCGAAAGCAGGACCGCGCTCGCGATCGTCGCGACGGGCAGGAAAAAGCGCTGGTCCTCCCCGACCAGGAGCCGCGCGATATGCGGCCCGACGAGCCCGATGAAGCCGATGCCGCCGACGAAGGAGACCGAAACGGCGGCCAGCAGCGATGTCGCGATCAGGATCTCCAGCCGCAGCCGATCGACGCGGACGCCGAGGCTCTCCGCCCGGTCGTCGCCGAGCCGGAGCGCGGTGAGCGCCCAGCCGCGCATCAGGAAGAAGGGCAACGCCAGCGCGATCAGCAGCGCTGCGACACCGACCTTGCCCCAGGTGGCGCGGGCGAGGCTGCCCAGCGTCCAGAACACGATCTGGGTAAGCTGGACCTCATTCGAGCGGTACTGCAGCAGTGCCGTGAAGGCGTTGCAGGTGAAGAGCAGCGCGATGCCGACCAGGATCATCGTCTCGGCGCTGACGCCGCGCAGCTTGGTCATGAAGAACAGCACGAGCGAAGCGGAGAGTGCGAAGACGAAGGCATTCGCCGTGACGATGAAGGGGCCGGCGCCGGGCACGACGCTCCAGCCGAAGACGATCGCCACGGAGGCGCCAACCGTCGCCGCGGCGGAGACCCCGAGCGTGAAGGGATCGGCCAGCGGATTGGCGAGGATGGTCTGCATGCCCGCCCCGCTCAGGCCGAGCATGGCGCCGACGGCGAGCGCCATCAGCGCGATCGGCAGGCGCAGATCCCAGACGATGACGGACAATCGCGGCGAGGCCGATTGCGGGTCGACGAGCGTGCGCAGCACATCGGCGAGCGGCAGGTTGCCGGGCCCGATCGAGACGTCGAGCGCCACCGCAAAGAGCAACACCAGCACGCCGAGCAGAACGAGCTTCAGGCGCTTCGCGTTGCGCTTGCGGTAATCCGCGGTCGCGGTCGCCGCCACGGGCAGGACTGCCGTCATCGCTTCAGGCCGCGATCATTGGAGCTTGGCCCAGAAGACGCCGGAATAGGAGATCGGCAGGAATTTCTCATGGAATTCCTTGAACACCGCCTCCGGATCGATGTCCTTGAACAGGTCCGGATAGAGCTCCTTGGCCATGGCGAGCTCGGCGACGAAGTAATAGGGCGCGTCGTAGAACTGGTGGTAGAAGGCCATCACCTTCTTGCCCTGCACTGCCTTGAGCTGCTGGAAGCCAGGCCGCTGCATCAGCGCCGACATTTCCTTCTGCACCTTCTCGGGGGTGGCGTCATAGCCGAGGCTGACGGCGTTGCTTCCGGGATTGCTGCCGTACCAGTTGGCGCCCGTCAGGAAATAGACATCCGGGTTGTCGGTGAGCACCTTCTCCTGCGCGGCTTCGGCCTGGAAAGCTGAGAAGTACTGGCTGCCCCAGTTGCGCCCGCCGGCTTCCTCGATGAAGCGGCCGAAGTTGAAGGGACCGAAGGTGGCGCAGCAGGGCAGGAGCCCGGCAGCCCGCTCGACGAAAACCATCGGCTTCTTCTTGTCGGGGATGGAGCCGACACGCGCATAGATGCGGCGGGTCTGGCGGAGATAATAGTCGGTGAAGGCGGCCGCCTCCTTCTCGCGGCCGAGGACGCGGCCCAGCAGCTGCACGCTCGGCAGCACGTTCTGGGTCGGATCCTGGCGGAAATCGACGAAGATCGTGGCGATGCCGGCCTTCTCGAGCTTGCCGAGCAGGCCCGTCTCCTGCGCCTTGAAGTAGTTGGAGAGGTCGAGGATGTAGACCTCGGTGCCGAGCGCGGCGATCTTCTCCATGCTGACATCGGCGGCATAGGGGTTGCCCATGTCGGCGACGTCCTTCGCCTTCGGGAACTTCGCCAGATATTTCTGCCAGGCACCGGGATCGTTCTGGATCAGGTCGTTGCCCCAGCCGACGACGCGCTTGAACGGGTCGTCGCGGTCCAGCATCGCCAGCGTGTAGAGCTGGCGGCCCTCGCTCAGCACGATCTTCGACGGATCGCGCGTGACGTTGACGACGCGCCCGGCGAGATCAGTGACCTCGATCGTCTCGGCGCGGGCGGACGGTGCGGAGAACACCGCCAAAGCCAATGCGGCAGCAGGAAGAAGGCGCGTCAGGCGGGACAGAGCGAACATGATAGCCGACCGGATCGAGAAAAGCGCTTCGCGCTAACACAATCCTCCGGCAGTAGACAAAGCAAATCTGCATATTTTAATTATTCTAAAGAAATGAATACTGCAGTTTTCTTGTAAACGGACAACATCCGATCGCGGAACATTAGGTTCGAAAAACATCCCGCGCTCACCGAAGACCAGAGCTCCATGCTTGCCGCGCCGAGGTGCGATGAGCCTTTGCCGCACGGCATGAATTGTGCTCGAAATCACATCGACAATGGTCGGCCCACAAGCCGGCAGCAGCGGAAAGGATAGGGTCCGTGGCCTACCGCCATGTCATCGGCTTGCGGAGCTATGTCTTCGAAGACCTGCGCGACCTCATGGCCAAGGCCACACCGCCGCGCTCGGGCGATCAACTCGCGGGACTTGCGGCCGCCTCGGCGGAGGAGGCCGTGGCAGCCCGGATGACGCTGGCCGATCTGCCGCTCAAGACCTTCCTCACCGACGCGCTGATTCCCTACGAGATCGACGAGATCACCCGCCTGATCCTCGACACGCATGACGCGGCGGCCTTTGCGCCGGTCGCGGGCCTGACGGTCGGCGGCTTCCGCGACTGGCTGCTTTCGGACGAGGCGTCGAGCGAAGCGCTGGCCCGGCTCGCCAGGGGCGTCACGCCTGAAATGGCAGCCGCCGTCTCGAAGATCATGCGCCTGCAGGACCTGATCGCCGTGGCGCGGAAATGTCGCGTGGTGACCCGCTTCCGCAACACGCTCGGCCTGCCCGGCACCATGGCCGTGCGCCTGCAACCGAACCACCCTGCCGACGATCCGCGCGGCATCGCCGCCTCGATCATCGACGGGCTCTCCTATGGCTGCGGCGATGCCGTGATCGGCATCAACCCGGTCTCCGACAATCTCAGCGTGCTCTCGGACCTGCTCAAGTTGCTCGACGAGGTGATCCAGCGCTACGCCATCCCGACGCAGGGCTGCGTGCTCACCCATGTCACCTCATCGATCGAGTTGATCGCGCGTGGCGCGCCGGTCGACCTCGTCTTCCAGTCCGTCGCCGGCACTGAGGCGGCCAATCGCTCCTTCGGCATCGATCTTTCCGTGCTGCGTGAAGGCTACGAGGCCGGGCTCTCGCTGAAGCGCGGCGCGCTCGGGCAAAACCTGATGTATTTTGAGACCGGCCAGGGCTCGGCGCTCTCCGCGGAGGCCCATCACGGCGTCGACCAGCAGACGCTGGAGGCGCGCGCCTATGCGGTCTGCCGGGCCTTCGACCCGCTGCTGGTCAACACCGTCGTCGGCTTCATCGGGCCGGAATATCTCTATGACGGCAAGCAGATCACCCGCGCGGGCTTAGAGGACCATTTCTGCGGCAAGCTGATGGGCCTGCCGCTGGGCTGCGACGTCTGTTACACCAACCATGCGGAAGCCGATCAGGACGATATGGACGCCCTGCTGACGCTGCTTGCGACGGCCGGAGTCACCTACGTGATGGGCGTGCCGGGCGCCGACGACGTGATGCTGAACTATCAGTCGACCTCTTTCCACGACCAACTCTACATTCGCGACCTGCTCGGCCTGAAGCGCGCGCCCGAGTTCGAGCGCTGGCTGCAGGAACAGGGCCTGACGGGCACAGATGGCCGGCTCCTGGCCCAGGCTGGTGCACCGCGCCTCGTGACGTCACTGGCGGAGATGGTGTCGTGAATACTCCCGATCCCTGGCGGCGCCTTTCCGCACTGACGCCAGCGCGCATCGGCATCGGCCGTGCCGGATCGGGCCTCGGCACGCACGAAACCCTGCGCTTCGCCCTCGCCCATGCGCAGGCCCGCGACGCCGTCCATGCGGAACTCGACACGGCCGCGCTCGCCGCCGAGCTGCGGTCGCTTGGGCTCGCCTCCCTTCAGGTCGCCAGCCGGGCGGCCGGGCGCGCCTCGTACCTGCTGCGCCCCGATCTCGGCCGCAGCCTTGCCGCGGAAAGCCACGCCGCTGTCGCGTCCGGCGGCAGCGGCGGCTGCGATATCGCGCTCGTCATCGCCGACGGCCTGTCGGCACAGGCCGTGCAGGCCCATGCCGCTCGCTTCGTCGCAGCTTTCCTGCCGCTCGCGGAGCGCAGCGGCTGGTCGCTGTCGCCGGCCGTCATCGTCTCGCAAGGCCGGGTGGCCATCGGCGATGAGATCGGCATGCTCTTCGGCGCAAGGCTGACGCTGCTGCTGATCGGCGAACGGCCGGGCCTGTCCTGCCCCGACAGCCTGGGGCTCTACATCACCTACGCCCCGCGCCCCGGGCGCAACGATGGCGAGCGCAACTGCGTCTCGAACATCCATGGCGCAGGTCTGGCGCCAGCCGAAGCCGCAGCACGCGCTGCCTGGCTGGTGGAGGCCTCGTTCGCGCGCGGGCTCTCCGGCGTCGCATTGAAGGACGAGAGTGCGAGCAACACCACCCCCCGCCTCGCCTCCGACACGATCTGAACACGCGGCACCCGATCAGAGCAGCTTGTCGGGACCGTCCATGGCTTCGAGCGCCCGCACGGCGAAGCGTCGCCCCAGTGGCGCTAACTCCGCAGCGTTGGCAGCCGCAGCCGTGCCCGCCCTGACGCGATCGGCAATGCCGACGAAAATCACGGCGAAACGAAACAGCGCGAAGGCGAGATGAAAGCGCGTGAGCGGCGCCGTCGGCACGGCATGGGCATAATAATGCGCGAGAAACTCGGCCTCTGTGGGAATGCCGAGCGCGGCCCGGTCGAGGCCGAGGATGCCGCCATATTCGTCGGGCGCCGTATGCCAGGGCATGGCGCAATAGCCGAGATCGGCAAGCGGATGGCCGAGCGTCGACAACTCCCAGTCGAGGATGCCGATCACCTCGGGCTTCTCGGGGTGAAAAAGCAGGTTGCCGAGCCGGAAATCGCCGTGGGCGATCGAGACCTGACCGTCATCGGGAGGGAGATGCGCCGGTAGCCAATCGGCGGCGGCCTCCAATTCAGGGATCGGTTCGCCCGGCGATTCCCGCAGTTGCCTGGTCCAACGCGCGATCTGGCGCTCGAAATAATTTCCCGGTCGGCCGAAGTCGCCGAGACCGACCGCGTCGGGCCTGACGGAGTGGAGCTTCGCCAGGGCCTCGGCCATGCCGAGATAGAGGCCGTGGCGCTCGGCCGGCGCGAGGCCGGGCAAGGCGCAATCATGGAAGACGCGGCCATCGAGCCGCTCCATCAGATAGAAGGGCGTGCCAAGCGGCTCGGGTTCGGCATGGAAGAGCACCGCGCGGGGCACCGGCACATTCGTTTGCGCCAGCGCTTCAAGAACACGGAACTCGCGGTCGATCGCATGGGCGCCGCGCAGGATCGGACCCGCCGGCTGCTTGCGCAGCACCAGCCGCTTCCCGCCATGATCGACGAAATAGGTCGGATTGGATTGGCCTCCGCCGATCCGCTCGATCGAGAGAGCACCCGGACCGAAGCGTTCGTCCAGGAAACCCGCCAGCGCGGCGGGGTCGAAATCGGCCTTGCCGCTTGGAGCCTCGCCGCCCTGCCCGGTCATCGCGACGCCTCAGCCTTGTGCCTGCCCGGCGACGGGCCAGCGCCAGAAATCGCGGCCTTCCTCGGTCAGGAAGCCGTTCAGCACCATCTTGTGGACTTCATCTGCGCCGTCGACCAGCCGCGCCTGGCGGGCGTAGCGGTAGATCCACTCCAGCACGGTATCCTTGGAATAGCCGCGGGCACCGTTGATCTGGATGGCGACATCGGCGGCATCGTGCAGGACATTCGCAACCTGGACCTTGGCCATCGAGACCTCCTTGCGGGCGAAGCCGCCACGATCGAGCTCCCAGGCCGCCTTCATCACCAGCATGCGGCCGATCTCGATGCGCATGGCGAGGTCGCCGAGCTTGAGCTGAATGCTCTCGCGATCGGCGAGGCGCTGGCCGAAGCCGTAGCGCTCGGCGGCATAGGCCTGCGCGATCTCGACGCAGCGCCTGGAGAGGCCAAGCCAGCGCATGCAATGCGTCAGGCGGGCCGGGCCAAGGCGGACCTGCGTCACCTTCATGCCCCTGCCTTCGCCGCCGAGCACATCCTCGACCGGAATCTCCAGGCCGTCGAATTCCAGCTCGCAATGGCCGCCATGCTCCTCCGGCCCCATAATCTCGATGCGGCGCAGGATGCGCCAGCCCGGCTGGTCGGCATGGAAGAGGAAGGCGGTGAGGCCGCTGCGCGGATCGTCCGAGGTGCGGGCGACCAGGATGAAGTGCTTCGCCTCCTCCGCCCCCGTAATGAACCATTTGCGGCCGCTAACAATGTACGTGTCGCCCCGCCGTTCGGCTTTGGTCAGGATCATCGAAGGGTCGGAGCCGCCGCCGGGGTGGGGCTCGGTCATGGCGAAGGCCGAGCGGACCTTGCCCTCGACGATGGGCTTCAGCCAGCGCTCCTTCTGATCGGGGGTTCCGAGCGCCTCCAGCACCATCATGTTGCCGTCATCCGGCGCCGCCGAGTTGAAGACGACGGGGCCGAAGATCGAGCGGTTCATCTCCTCATAGGCGACCGCCATGCCCATTTTGCCAAGCCCGGCCCCGCCGGTTTCCGGCTTGAGCTGCAGGCACCAGAGCCCAGCCGCACGGGCCTTGGCGCGCACGGTCTCCAGCAGGGGCAGCGCGATGTTGCCATGCGCGTCATAGGAAGCCCGATCCGCTTCGAGCGGCATGATTTCGCGCTCGACGAATGCGGCGATGCGGGCGCGATAATCCTCGATGCGGGCAGAAATCTCGAAATCCATGGCCGTTCTCACAGAGACGAAACGAGATGGCCGCCATCGACTTCGATGGTCGCGCCGGTGATGTAGCTGCCGGCGGTCGAGGCGAGCAGCAGAAGGGCGCCGTCGAGCTCCTCCGGCTTGCCCAGCCTTCGCTGCGGGATGCGCTTGATCAAGTTCAGACCGGCTTCAGTCGCGAAGAAATCGCGGTTGATGTCGGTCTCGATATAACCGGGGCAAAGGGCGTTCACGCGAATGCCGTCGCGTGCCCATTCGAGCGCCAGGGCCTTGGTGAGCTGGATGACGCCCGCCTTCGAGGCCGCATAGGCGCTGACGCCGCCGGCGACGCGATGGCCGAGGATCGAAGCGATGTTGACGATGGCTCCGCCGCGCCCGGCTTCGCGCATGCCGCGCGCCACGGCCTGGGCGACGAGGAAGACGCCCTTGAGATTGGTGTCGAGCACCGCATCCCAATCCGCTTCGGAAAGGTCGGCCGCCGGACCGGCGCCGCTGACACCTGCATTGTTGACCAGGATGTCGAAATGCCGGCCGGCGAGCGCATCGGTGATGGAAGTGGCATCGCCGACATCCAGCAGAATGTTTTGCGCAGTGCCGCCCGCGGCAGCGATCTCGCCACATGCCTGATCCAGCGCAGATTGCCGGCGCGCGGCGAGCGTAACCTCGACGCCATGGCGCGCGAGCAGCTTGGCGAAATGCAGCCCCAGCCCACCGGAGGCTCCCGTCACCAGGGCGCTCCTTCCTGAGAGATCCTCGAACATCCGGCATCCCGTTTCGAACACGGCTAAGTCTCGGCCGGTTACCGGCGGCGATCAAGGCGCCAAACGTCGAAGAGCCCCGGCGCGGGACGCCGGGGCTCCTTACTTCGTCACCACCGATCCGCGGCTGCCTGATTACTGCCAGGTCTGTCGGCCGTACCAGGCGTCGACATCGCTGCGGGCCTTGTCCTTGGCGAGGCCGTAGCGCTCCTGGATCTTGCCTTCGAGCTGGTCGCGCTTGCCGGCGATGACGTCGAGATCGTCATCGGTCAGCTTGCCCCACTGCTCCTTCACCTTGCCCTTGAGCTGCTTCCAGTTTCCTTCGACGCGGTTCCAGTCCATCGGGACCTCCTCGTTTGAGAGTGGATTCGAGAAAACAACGCGTCAGCAGCGCCATTGTTCATCGAAAAATGCCGCAGAACATAAAATACCCGGATAAAATATTGCCTTATTAAAATCCGGGTATTATTTAGCACCCGTCGAACAGGATGGGTTGGACCGATGCAGATCGCGGATAGAAAGGCGGCAACGGCCGCCTACAAGGAACGGAAATCGGTGGCGGGCATCTATGCCTTCCGCTGCGAGGCGAGCGGCCAGAGCTGGGTCGGCCGCGCGCCCGATCTCGCGACGATCGAGAACCGCCTGCGCTTCACGCTGCGCCACGGCAATCACCGGCAGCGCAGTTTGCAGGCGGCATGGAATGCGCTGGGCCCCGAGGCCTTCCAGTTCGAGGCGCTCGAAAGGCTGGAGGACGAGGATATCGTCTATGTGCGGGATCGCGTGCTGAAGGAGCGCCTCGCCCATTGGCAGGCGACGCTCAGCGCGGAGATGCTCTGATCGAGCGCAATCCTGGGCGGCGTCCCGGGCGGAGCGAAGCGCAGACCCGGGATCCATTCCGGAACGGTCCAGGCATGGATCCCGGATCGGCGCCGCTGGCGCGGCTTGTCCGGGATGACCGCCCCCCATTCTGAAAGGACGGATGTTTGGGGTCTCGCCCGCTCAGTCGTCCATCTTGAGGGCGGCGATGAAGGCCTCCTGCGGGATTTCGACCTTGCCGAACTGCCGCATCTTCTTCTTGCCTTCCTTCTGCTTCTCCAGAAGCTTGCGCTTGCGGGTGGCGTCGCCGCCATAGCACTTGGCGGTGACGTCCTTGCGCAGCGCCCGGATGGTCTCGCGAGCGATGATCTTTCCGCCGATCGCCGCCTGCACCGGAATCTGGAACATGTGCGGCGGAATCAGCTCCTTGAGCTTTTCGCACATGGCGCGACCGCGCGACTCGGCCCGCGTACGGTGGACCAGCATCGAGAGCGCGTCGACAGGCTCGGCATTGACCAGGACCGACATGCGGACGAGGTCGCCCTCGCGGTAATCGGTGATCTGGTAGTCGAAGGAGGCATAGCCCTTCGAGATCGACTTCAGGCGGTCGTAGAAGTCGAACACCACTTCGTTGAGCGGCAGATCGTAGACGACCTTGGCGCGCGAGCCGACATAACCGAGGTCGATCTGCAGGCCGCGGCGGTCCTGGCAGAGCTTCAGCACGGAGCCGAGATATTCGTCAGGGGTGAAGATAGTGGCACGGATCCAGGGCTCGTCGATCGCCTCGATCTTCATCACATCAGGCATATCGGCCGGATTGTGCAGTTCGAGCGTCGAGCCGTCGCGCAGGCGCAGGTGATAGACGACGGAGGGCGCGGTCGAGATCAGGTTGAGGTTGAACTCGCGCTCCAGCCGCTCCTGGATGATCTCCAGATGCAGGAGCCCGAGGAAGCCGCAGCGGAAACCGAAGCCGAGGGCGGCCGAGGTCTCCATCTCGTAGGAGAACGAGGCGTCGTTCAGCCGCAGCTTCGACATGGCGCCGCGCAGCAATTCGAAATCGGCGGCATCGACCGGGAAGATGCCGCAGAACACCACCGGTTGCACCGGCTTGAAGCCCGGCAGCGGCTCGGCGATCGGCTTCTTCTCGTCGGTGATGGTGTCGCCGACGGCGGTGTCCGCGACTTCCTTGATCGAGGCGGTGAAGAAGCCGACCTCGCCGGGGCCGAGTTGCTTCACTTCCAGCATCTTGGGCTTGAACACGCCGACGCGGTCGACGCCATAGGAGGCGTTGGCGCGCATCATGCGGATGGTCATGCCCTTCTTCAGCACGCCGTCGATGATGCGCACGAGCACGACGACGCCGAGATAGGCATCGTACCAGCTGTCGACCAGCATCGCCTTGAGCGGCGCCTCGGGATCGCCCTTCGGGGCCGGCAGCTTCTCGACGATGGCTTCCAGCACGCCCTCGATGTTGAGGCCCGTCTTGGCCGAGATCGGCACCGCGTCGGAGGCATCGAGCCCGATCACGTCCTCGATCTGCTCCTTGATCCGCTCGGGATCGGCAGCCGGCAGGTCGATCTTGTTGAGGACGGTGACGATCTCATGGCCGGCGTCGAGCGCCTGATAGACATTGGCGAGCGTCTGCGCCTCGACGCCCTGCGACGCATCGACGACCAGGAGCGAGCCCTCGCAGGCAGCCAGCGAGCGCGAGACCTCATAAGCGAAGTCGACGTGGCCGGGAGTGTCCATCAGGTTGAGGACGTAATCCTTGCCGTCCTTCGCCCGGTAATCCAGCCGCACCGTCTGCGCCTTGATGGTGATGCCGCGCTCCTTCTCGATATCCATCGAGTCGAGAATCTGCTCGCTCATGTCGCGGGCGGCGACCGTGCCGGTCTGCTGGATCAGCCGATCGGCCAGCGTCGACTTGCCGTGGTCGATATGCGCGACGATCGAGAAGTTGCGGATATTGTCGATGGTGCGGGTGCTCATGCGCGCGCCATAGCAGTGAAGCCGCTTGGCGCCAAGCGGCGGGGCTGTTCCAAGGCAGCTCCGGGGTGTTGTTTTTCCCGGAACCTCCGCGTCATTCCGGACAGAGCGAAGCGGAGATCCGGGGTCCACCGTGGAATTCCGGAGCCCGCGATGCCCCCCGGGGCCAAGCCGGGATCGTAGCAGAGGCGTTGTCGCAGGGCGCGCCTAAACGCATCTCTCTTGCAAATTCCAATATATAAGATTTATTCTCCATTCATGGAGTTCGAAAGCGATACGAAATCGACCGGCGGCTCGGGCAGCGGCTGAAAGCGGCCCGCCAGCGCTATGGCCTGACGCTCGAGGCACTTGCCGAGCGTAGTGCCGTCAGCCGCGCCATGATCTCGCGCGTCGAGCGCGGCGAATCGAGCCCGACGGCCGCGCTGCTCGTCCGGCTCGGCTCGGGGCTCGGCCTCTCGCTCTCGGCGCTGCTGGAAGAGGATGCAGGAAGCGGGCCGCTCATCCGCCGCGGCGCCCAGCCGGTCTGGCGCGATCCGGCAAGCGGCTACCTGCGCCGCAATGTCTCACCGCGCGGAACGGGCTCGGGCTTCGAGATCGTCGAGGTCGAGTTGCCGGCCGGAGCCGAGGTCCGCCTCGACAACGCGACCGGCACCCCGGCACTGGATCAGCAGGTCTGGGTGCTGCAGGGCCGGCTCGACCTGACGGTCGAAGGGATCCGCCACGAACTCGCCGAGGGCGACTGCCTGCAGATGCATCTGCGCGGCGCGATCATCTACCGCAATCCGGGCAGCGAACCCGTTCGCTACGCCGTCATCCTCGCCGCCAGAAGCGGCACCTATCCAGGACATATCGCATGAACGCGACCACGCTCACCGTCGCCATCGAGACGCTCGATGCCGAAGCAACTGAGGCCGCCATCCCCGCGCTCACCGATATCCTGCGCGACTGCGTCGCCAATGGCGCCTCCGTCGGCTTCATGGATTGGAACACTTCGGCCGACTATGAGCGCTTCTGGCGCGATGCCGCGGCCAGCGTCGCAAGCGGGCAGGTTATTCTGCTGGCCGCGCGGAATGACGACGGCATCGTCGGCACGGCGCAGTTGCATCTGATCGGCAAACCGAACCAGCCGCACCGGGCCGAGATCGCCAAGGTGCTGGTGCATTCGCGCGCCCGCCGTCAAGGCATCGGCGAGGCGCTGATGCAGCGCGCCGAGGCCATCGCGCGGGAAAAAGGCCGCGACCTCCTCGTGCTCGACACCGACGAACACGGCGCGGCGCGCAGGCTCTACAACCGCCTCGGCTGGACGGAGGCCGGCACGATCCCGCGCTTTGCGCTGATGCCCGGCGGGGCCGACTGCGGATCGACCTTCTTCTACAAGGATCTGCGCTGACGGAGCGCCCCTGCCGTCAGCTCTTGCGCACCCTGCGCAGCATGACGGTCGGACCCGCCTGCTTGCCCGTACTGCAGGAGACCTCGGCGATATCCGCGAATTGGCCGGCTTTGAACGTGCAATCCCGCGGGTGGCCGAACATGCGTTTGCCGCTGCAGTGAACGACGAAGCTGTTGACCTTTGCGCTTGCGGTGGCGCCGATCTGGGAGCCGCTGCCTGTCAGCATGCATTCGGCATAGCCCACGCGGATCATTTCCCTCAGCATCACCTCCTGGCCGACAACATCGATGGCCAGGCCGAGATGACCTTCGCGCTCGGCGAGGAGAACCCAGTCGCCCTTGAGATCCGAAAGGACGGGTGCCGCTGCGAGAGGCCCGATCACGGCGGAAACGACCCCGCAGACTGCGATGCCGCGGCACGCCATTCGCATGGATCTGCCTCGCATCATCCCCTCCAGTGCTCGACCGGCGCGAAGACCGCGCGCGACGGTGAATTCCTCTCGAAGCCTTTGCGGCGGTCGGCGACGCGCTCCTCCGCAATCCCCGCGATGCTGCGAAACAGAAACAACCCGGCCCCGACGGCCGCAGCCGGCACGAGGCCGGCGGACCCGAGATATGGCAGGGCGCCGACAGCGAGGTCGCCGAGAGATTTCGCCACATCACCAGCTCCGGACGCCGGCGTGAACATGGTTTTGAAGATGCCTTCGACCGCCTGGCCGACACCGGGCATCGCTCCCAGACCACCGAGGATACCGGCAGCGCCGACGCCGATGGCGGCCTTGCGGTTATTGTCGGCGGCCACGATTGCAGGCACGCCGTCGTCATACAGGTCTCCCGGCGTCGCCTGCGCGCGCGCCGGCGCGACAGGCATCGGCAACCCGCCCGCCAGAGCGAGCAAGGTCGCATCGTCGGGCTGTCCTGTCGCCGACAGGCCGTTCTGCACCTGGAAGGCGAAGAGGGCGCCGGAGGTGATTGGACCGAAGAGGCCGTCGATCTTGCCCACCGGATAGCCCAGGCGGGCCAGATGCTCCTGCACGCGTTCCATCTCGGTCCGCCCGCGCGTGACCGAGGGCGAGAGCGTCGTTGCGACGGCTCCAGGCATGCGTAGCCGCGCGGCCCAGGCCCCGTAGGCTGTTTCCAGCCGCGTGTCGTAGCGGTTCGCAGCGTAGCCCTTGCCGTTGTAGCGATACGCGAAACCCGCCCAGTCGCGGCTCCGCAAGGCCTGCATCATCGCTGGATTCGCCGCGATGAAGTGCAGCATCGCCTCGATCTGCGCGGTCGCGCCCGTCGCCATGCTCGCGACCATATCGGTGGCCGATGCATAGCCCAGCGCAACCGCGTTGAAGCCCATGATCTGACCAAGCCCCCAGGAGGCGGAGCGATTGGCGAGCTCCTCGTGGATCGCCCGGGCGCGCTGCAGCAAGCCCAGACGGCCCGCACGCCCCTGATCGGCATATTGGGAGGAGCGCTGCCAGCTCGGGATGGCGAGGCCTTCCGCTTCCGCCCGCGCCAGGAGAGACGGCGCGGCCTCGCGCAACAGCCGATGGAAGACATGCTTCTCGAACAGGAAGACTGGCGTGATGCCGTCAGCTTCGAAAGCGCGACCATTGCTCTCGACCTCGACGACGGCGAGAGCCACGGCGGGCTCCAGCCCCTGTGTCTGGGCCAGCCGCGTGATCTCGTTGACGATGTCCTGCGTGAAATCGACCATAGGCTCCCCCCTTCGATCAGAAACGCAGATTCGCGCCTGTGCGGTGTTCATCGACACGCTGGGCGGTGGTCGCCTGCGCATTGCGCCAGAGCATGACGGCAAGCCCGATCAAGACGAGCCAGACCCCGCCCTTGGCCCCCAGAAGGACCGGCAAGATCGTAGGCAGGGGGCTTCCCGCCTCCTGGGCAACGGCTGCAGGCATGACCCAATCCGTCACGGAGGGCGATTGCACGATCTGCGTTGAAGCCGCTTCGGCCCGGGTGGCCAACTGGCCCGTCCTCTCGAAAAGGTCGGTTCGCGCATCGGTCAGTCCCAATATGCCGAACAGGGCGGTCGCGAGCGCCAGCCAGCGACCGCGGTCGGTCAGCGCAATCGTCTCGGAGCCCTCCCGCTTCAGATCCCGCGCCGTCTCGTTGCGCCGCTCCGGCCAGAGTGGCATCGGTTCGCCCCTGCGAAGCTGGAACCAGGTCCGCGCGTCGACGATGCCGGTGGGCGCAATGCCATTGGCCTGCTGGAACGAGAAGACGGCCGTCATCGTCCGCAGCCCGTAGTCGCCGTCGTCCCTCCCGGCCGGATAGCCCTGATCGTTCAGGAGCCCCTGAACGGCCTTGATCTGATCGACGGAATCGGGATTTGCGCCGGGGCGGAGCGGCAAGAATTCAAGGAGGCCTTGCCCGCCATCGATCGCGCCAAGCACCCCGCGCTGCTCATCCTCCAGCGCATCCGTCGTGATCTGATCGTCCGGTACGCCGAGCTGCAAGATATTCGGCAAGAGGCCGCTGGTCGCAACCGGAGCGCGCTCGGTTGGCCAACGATAACCAAGCAGCCGGGATTTCGGATAGCTGGAGACCTTGACGCTGTCCCCCTGATTGCCGCCGAGCACGAACAGGTGCTCATCATCCTCGCGCAGGAAGAAGCCGACATGGCCATAAGAGCTGTTCGCCTCGTTGCGAGAGAGGACGACGATGCAACCTTCGCGTGGCTCTTCGAGCTTCACGCCGAGGTTGAGATAGCTGCGGGCCATCAGCGAGCGGCTCGAGGAGTAGCCGGAAAGCACGAGGCAGGCGCCGGCGAAAGCCGCACACCACGCGTGCTCGTCGCTGCGGACCTGGCCGTGTCCCGACAGGCGGAACATCTCCAAAATCCGCGGTTCCGCTGCTGCGCCCTTGTATTCGGTGATGCCCCGGAGGGTATTCGCGATCAGCCACCACGGAGCCAACATGCGCACCTCACACAACTTATGGTTGCATGATCAATGCATATGCGCCTCCCCGACGCAATGCCGCAGCGGCAACTGCGTTAACGACAGAGGCCCGGCAGTGCACCGGCCACTGCCCGGCGCCTCGTTTCCGCAGCCCTGCAGAAGGCCGCGATCAGCCTTCGGCCTGAGCCTCGCCGCGGATATAGGGCTCGACAGGGCCCTTCAGCGTGATCGTCATCGGGCGGCCGAAGCGATCCTTGGCGTTGCCGGCCGCGACCTTCACCCAGCCTTCGGAGACGCAATATTCCTCGACATTGGTCTTCTCGACGCCCTTGAAACGGATGCCGATGTCGCGCGCCAGCACCTCGGCGTCGTAAAACGGGCTGTCCGGGTTGACGGAGAGGCGGTCGGGAAGCTGGTCTGACATGGGCTTTGGCTCTTGTGGATTCGGGGGCGCTTTCGCGCGGAGATAGCCTCATCCGCGACGGAAGCCAAATTCTTCAAGATGGAAACGCGTCGTCATCCCGGGCGAGCGGCGAAACCGCGCCGATCCGGAAGCCCTGGCGGCGTTCCGGTTTTCTTCGATGGCTTGCGGGCCACGCCCGGAACAACGGCGTACTTCCTCAGACAGATGCTGCGCGTCAGCGTTCGCCGTCGAGCAGGCTGCCGACCACCTTGGCGGTGTAGTCGACCATCGGGACGATGCGGGCATAGTTCAGACGCGTCGGGCCGATGATGCCGACGACGCCGACGATGCGCTGCTCGGCATCGCGGAAGGGGGCCGCCACCATCGAGGAGCCCGACATCGAGAACAGCTTGTTCTCCGAGCCGATGAAGATGCGCACGCCGTCGCCATCCTCCGCTCGCGACAGAAGATCGATCACGTCGGTCTGGGTCTCGAGATCGCCGAAGAGCAGGCGGATGCGCTCGAGGTCCTCCTGCGCCTTCAGGTCCTCGAGCAGGTTCGCCTGGCCGCGGACGATCAGGTGCCGGTCGCTGCTCGGGCCCGACGAAGTGGCGATGCCGTTCTCGACCAGCCGGGCGGTCAGCGCATCGAGCTCGCGCTCCATCTGCGTGCGCTGGGTCGCGATCTCGCCGCGCAATTCGGCGAGCGTCTTGCCGATGATACGCGCGTTGAGGAAGTTCGCGGCCTCGCTCAGCGCCGAAGCCGGCAGGCCGGGCGGCAGCGCCAGCAGGCGGTTCTCGACCGTGCCGTCCTCCGCGACGAGCACGACCAGCGCACGGGCGGGATCGAGCCGGACGAACTCGATGTGCTTGAGCCTTGGATCAGCCTTGGTGGTGACGACGACACCAGCGCCGCGCGACAGGCCGGAGAGCAGCGCCGAGGCCTCGGTCAGCGTCTGGTCGAGGCTGCGGTTGGTTGCGGCAGCCCTGATCTGTGCCTCGATGCGCTTGCGCTCGTCGGAGGTGAGGTTGCCGACCTCCATCATCGCATCGACGAAGAAGCGCAGGCCTCGTTCCGTAGGAAGGCGCCCCGCAGAGGTGTGCGGCGCGTAGATCAGCCCGGCCAGCTCCAGATCGGTCATGACGTTGCGCACCGTCGCCGGCGAGAGCGACATCGGCAGCAGGCGCGCGATGTTGCGCGAGCCGACAGGCTCGCCGGTCGTCAGAAAGCCGTCGACGATCTGGCGGAATATCTCGCGCGAGCGCTGATCGGTCTCGACCAGGCTGCTTATCGTCTCGGGGCGGGGCGTGTGGGCGCTCATGAACCTTTACGGGCGAACCGTTCCTCTGTCCTATTGTCGTCACGCGATGCGCATGGATCAAGGGGTAGAAAGCCCCCCTGCCTTGCCGTACCGGGCGGGAGAGCCTAAAAGCCGCCACTTCTCCGCAAGACAGGATCATTTCATGCGACCCTCCAAACGCGCCGCCGACGAGATGCGCAAGGTCACGCTCGAACGCGGCGTGGTGCGCTATGCCGAGGGCTCCTGCATGGTGACGTTCGGCGAGACCAAGGTGCTCTGCGCCGCCACCGTCGAGGAAAAGGGCCCGCCGTGGCTGCGCGGCACCGGCAAGGGCTGGGTCACCGCCGAGTATTCGATGCTGCCGCGCGCAACGCATGAGCGCACGCGCCGCGAGGTTACCTCCGGCAAACCCTCTGGCCGCACGCAGGAGATCCAGCGACTGGTCGGGCGCTCGCTTCGCGCCGTCGTCGACCTGACCGCGATCGGCGAGCGCCAGATCGTCGTCGACTGCGACGTGCTGCAGGCCGATGGCGGCACCCGGACGGCGTCGATCACCGGCGCCTGGGTGGCGCTGCACGACGCGTTGAAATGGATGGAAGGCCGCGGGCTCCTCAAGGGCACCAACCCGCTGAAGGACCATGTCGCCGCCGTCTCCTGCGGCATCGTCGCCGGCCAGCCGGTGATCGACCTCGACTATGTCGAGGATTCCGGCGCGCAGACCGACGCGAATTTCGTCATCACCGGCACGGGCGGCCTCGTCGAGGTGCAGGGTACGGCGGAAGGCGCGCCGTTCTCGGAGGAGGAGCTGCTTTCGCTGCTCAAGCTCGCCAAGGGCGGCGTTTCCAAGCTGGTCGCCCTCCAGAAGGCGGCTGTGGCCTGACGATGAGCCAGCACCGCCTCCTCACCGGCAAGGTCGTGATCGCGACCCACAACCAGGGCAAGCTGCGCGAGATGCGACAGCTTCTGGCTCCCTACGGCATCGAGCTCGTCTCGGCCGGGGAGCTCGGCCTGCCCGAGCCGGTCGAGGACGGCACCATGTTCTCGGAGAATGCGGCGATCAAGGCGGTCGCCGCGACCAGGGCGAGCGGCCTGCCTGCGCTCTCCGACGACTCGGGCGTCTGCATCGACGCGCTCGACGGTGCACCCGGTCTGTTCTCTGCCAATTGGGCCGGTCCGGGCAAGGATTTCGCCCCCGCGATCGCGCGCGTGCAGATCGAACTGGCCAAGCGCGGCGCCGCCACGCCCGACAAGCGCGGGGCGCATTTCGTTTCGGCGCTGGTGATCGCCTGGCCGGACGGCCATCAGGAGCTGTTCGAGGGCCGCGTCTTCGGCACGATCACTCATGAGGTCCGTGGCGCGGGCGGCTTCGGCTACGACCCGATCTTCCTGCCTGACGGGCACGCGAAGACCTTCGGCGAGATGACAGCGGCCGAGAAGCACGGCATCCCGGCCGATGGCTCCCCCGGCCTGTCCCACCGGGCGCGCGCCTTCCATGTCCTTGCCGCCGCCTGCCTGAGGAAACCGGCATGAGCACCGCGGCCGCCCTTGCGGAGCGGCCCACCGCCCCGCATCCGACAACAGATGCGGGCTTCGCCGTCTATGTGCACTGGCCGTTCTGCCTGGCCAAATGCCCCTATTGCGACTTCAACAGCCATGTCCGGCTGCAACCGCCGGACCAGGCCCGTTACATCGCAGCCTTCCGCCGCGAGATCGCGCATCGCGCCGCGCTGGTGCCCGGCCGCACGGTCTCCTCGATCTTCTTCGGCGGCGGCACGCCCTCGCTCATGGAAGGCCGCACGGTCGGCGCGATCCTCGATGCGATCGGGGAGCACTGGGCAGTCGATCCGAAGTGCGAAGTGACGCTGGAGGCGAACCCGACCAGCGTCGAGGCCGGGCGCTTCCGCGACTTCAGGGCTGCCGGCGTCAACCGCGTCTCGCTCGGCGTGCAGGCGCTGAACGACTCCGATCTCAAGGCGCTCGGCCGCATGCACTCCGCCGAGGAAGCGCTGGCGGCGGTCGCGATCGCGCGGAAATATTTCGAGCGCTATTCCTTCGACCTGATCTACGCCCGTTCGCCGATGCAGACGCCCGCGCTCTGGCGCGCCGAGCTGGAGCTGGCGATCAGCCATGCGGCCGAGCACCTCTCGCTCTACCAGCTCACCATCGAGCCGGGCACGGCCTTCGAGCGGCTGTTCCGGGCCGGCAAGCTCGCGATTCCCGACCATGATGCCGGCGCGGCGCTCTACGAGATCACGCAAGAGGTGACAGCCAAGCACGGCCTGCCGGTCTACGAGATCTCGAACCACGCGCGGCCGGGCGCGGAATGCCGCCACAACCTCGTCTATTGGCACTATGGCGAATATGCCGGCGTCGGCCCCGGCGCCCATGGCAGGCTGGTGACGACGCAGGGCCGCATGGCGCATTCGACCGAGAAGCGACCGGAAATCTGGCTGGAGCGGGTCGAAGCTGAAGGCCACGCCCTGGTCGAGGACGAGCGGCTGAGCGAGGAATCGCAAGGCGACGAATACCTGCTGATGGGGCTGCGGCTGGTCGAAGGCATCGACCCGGCGGTGTTCAAGGCGCTGGCGGGCCGCGAGCTCAACGCCAACCGCGTCGCCAGCCTGATCGACGAGAAGCTCCTGATGCACCGGCATGGCGGCCGGCTCGCGGCGACGCCGGATGGCGCACTGCTGCTCGACGCGCTGGTGGCCGATCTGGCGGCCTGAGTTTCGCCGGCTTTCGCGGCCCCCCCGCCGTCATGCTCGCCCTTGCGGCGAGCATCCATGTCTTGAACACGTCCCTCGACCAGCGAAGACGTGGATGGTCGGAACAAACCCGACCATGACGGAGAGCGTCGGAAAGCCGCTCAGCGCTTGCCCAGCCTCACCCCCGTCTTCGGATCGAAGACGTGGACCTTGTCGGGATCGACGGTGATCCAGAGCCGGCCTTCCTGCGCCGCGACGTCGCCGGTCGCCGCCTGCATCACGAAGGGTTGGCCCGCGAGCTTGCCGTGGAAGAGCTGGGTCGCGCCGAGCTCCTCGATGAACTCGACGTCGAAGGGCAGCGAGCCCGCCTGGCCTTCCGAGGCGATCTCGACATCCTCGGGCCGCAGGCCCACCTCGACCGGCGCCTGCGCCGCCAGATCCTCGCGCAGGTCGCGGACCTCAATGATGGCGTCGCCGAGCGCGACGATGCCGGGGCCGTCGACCAGGCCGGGCAGGATGTTCATCGGCGGCGAGCCGATGAAGGTCGCGACGAACTTGCTGGCCGGCTTGCGGTAGACCTCGGCCGGCACGCCGATCTGTTCGACCTGGCCGGCATTCATCACCACGAGCTTGTCGGAGAGCGTCATCGCCTCGACCTGATCGTGGGTGACGTAGATCGAGGTGACGCCGAGCGCGCGCTGCAGCTTCTTGATCTCGACGCGCATCTGGACGCGCAGCTTGGCATCGAGGTTCGAGAGCGGCTCGTCGAAGAGGAAGACCTGCGGCTTGCGCACGATGGCGCGGCCCATGGCGACGCGCTGGCGCTGGCCGCCGGAAAGCTGCCGCGGCCGGCGCTCGAGGAAGGGCTCGATCGCGAGGATGCGCGCCGCCTCCTTCACGCGCTTGTCGATCTCGTCCTTCGGCGTGCCGCGGTTGCGCAGGCCGTAGGCCATGTTGTCGTAGATGTTCATATGCGGGTAGAGCGCATAGTTCTGGAACACCATCGCGATGTCGCGGTCGGCCGGCTCGATCTGGTTGACGACGCGGCTGCCGATCGCGACTTCGCCCGAGGAGATCGTCTCGAGACCGGCGACCATGCGCAGCAGCGTGGACTTGCCGCAACCGGAGGGGCCGACCAGCACGCAGAAGCCGCCGTCGGGAATGTCGAAGGAAACGCCCTTCACGGCCTCGACGCCGCCGGCATAGACCTTCTTGACGCTGTTGAGAGTGACCTGGGCCATTCGCGGATTACTTCTCGGTTTCGACCAGGCCCTTCACGAAGAGCCTCTGCATGACGATGACGACGAAGACGGGCGGCAGCATCGCCAGCATGGCCGTGGCCATGGCGAGCTGCCATTCGGTCAGCGCGTCGGCGGTGACGATCATCTTCTTGATGGCGATGACGATGGTCTGCATCGAGTCCTTGGTCGTCACCAGGAGCGGCCAGAGATACTGGTTCCAGCCATAGATGAACTGGATCACGAACAGCGCCGCGATCGTGGTGATCGAGAGCGGCAGCAGCGTGTCCTTGAAGAACTTGAACGGGCCGGCGCCGTCGATCTTGGAAGCTTCCAGCAATTCGTCGGGAATCGTCATGAAGAACTGGCGGAAGAGCAGCGTGCCTGTCGCCGAGGCGATGAGCGGGACCGCGAGGCCCTGATAGGTATCGAGCATGTTGAGATCGGAGACGATCTTGAATGTCGGGAAGATGCGGACCTCGACGGGGAGCATCAGCGTGATGAAGATGATCCAGAACGCCGCCATGCGGAACGGGAAGCGGTAATAGACCACCGCATAGGCCGAGAGCACGGAGATGAAGATCTTCCCGAGCGCGATCGCCATCGCCATGATGAAGGAGTTGAGCATCATCCCGATCACCGGCTCGCGCGTCGTGCCGGAGGTTCCGACGAAGAGAATGCGGTTGTAGTTCTCAAGGAAATACGGCCCCGGATAGAGCGGCATCTGGCCGTTGATCACGGTGGTCGCATCCCAGGTCGAGGCGACGAAGGTCAGCCAGACCGGGAAGGCGACGATCAGCACGCCGATCGTCAGGATGACATAGGCGATCGCGTCGCCCAGGCGGCGGTCCTCGACCATCAGATCCCCCCCTTGCCCATCTCGCGCAGCAGCCCGGCCAGCGCTTCGGCGCAGGCATCGAGGCAGGCTTGCCCCTTCTGCAGCGTGGCGCGGCGGGCATCGCCGACCACGCCGGTCTCCGTCATCTCCCGGAAGGAACGATGCCGCGACACGGTCGGGCGTCCGGGCAGGCCCTCGCGGGCGCCGAACGCTTCGCCGAGGCGGTGTTCGCGGACCGAGCCCGGTGCCAGCACCATCATCATCGAGGTCTCGACCTCGCAGGCATGCTGCACGCCCTGCTGATCCTCCAGCAGCGGCCCGAGCGCGTCATGCGCCAGCAGGAAATAGGTGGTCGCCTCGACATGCAGCCGCGTCTCGCGGGCGAAATCGGGCAGGAAGGCCGTCAGCGCGGCGATGTTGCCGCCATGGCCGTTGACGATCAGCACGCGGTGGAAACCGTGGCGCTCGATGCTCCCAAGGAAGGCGAGCAGCACCGCGCGATAGGTCGGGATGTCGAAGGTGAAGGTCCCGCCGAAGGCCATGTGATGCTCGGCCATCCCGCACCACAGCGTCGGCGCGACGACCACCTCGACATCACCGGCCCGCTCGGCCGCGGCCTTGCAGACGCCGCTGCAAAGAATGGTGTCGACGCCAACGGGCAGATGCGGCCCATGCTGCTCGATCGAGGCGACGGGGAGCACGACGATCGTATCCTTCGCCGCCTTGGCGCGCAGCTCCTCGGCGGTGAGGTCTTGCCAGAGGACGGAGGCCATCAGTAGCTCACCTTGCGTTCGATGAAGCGGAACTGGACCGCGGTGAGGCCGATGACCATGACCAGCAGGATCACCGACTGCGCCGCCGAGCCGCCCAGATTCGAGCCGCCCTTGCCGTCGGCGAAGACCTTGTAGACCAGCGTTTCCGTCGCGCCCGAGGGGCCGCCGCCGGTGACCGCGTCGATGATGCCGAAGGTGTCGAAGAAGACGTAGACGATGTTGACGACGAGCAGGAAGAAGGTCGTCGGCGAGAGCAGCGGGAAGACGATGGTCCAGAAACGGCGCATCGGCCGGGCGCCGTCGATCACCGCCGCCTCGATCACGCTCTTCGGGATCGACTGCAGGCCGGCGAGGAAGAACAGGAAATTGTAGCTGATCTGCTTCCAGGTCGCGGCCAGGATGACGAGCAGCATGGCATGGTTGCCGTTGAGCCGCGGATTCCAGGGAATGCCGAGCACCTGCAGCCCGCGCGCGAGCATGCCCAGCGAGGGGTCGAACATGAACAGCCAGAGCACGCCGGCAATGGCGGGCGCCACCGCATAGGGCCAGATCAGCAGCGTCTTGTAGATCTCGGCGCCGCGGACCTGCCGGTCGGCCATTACCGCGAAGAGCAGCGCTATCGACAGCGAGAAGATGCAGACGAAGGTCGAGAACACCGCGGTGTTGATGAAGGCCTTGAGATAGCCGGGGTCGGCGAAGAGCAGCTGATAGTTCTCGAACCAGACGAACTCGGTCGAAGTACCGAAGGCATCTTCAAGCAGGAAGCTCTGCCAGACCGCCTGGCTCGCCGGCCAGTAGAAGAACACGATGGTGATTGCGAGCTGTGGCAGCAGCAGCAGGAAGGGGATGGTCAGCCCCTTGAAGTACGCGTTCTTCTGCATCGGCTTCCTTGAACGAGACGGCCATCCCGGACGCATTTGTCCGGGATGGCCCTAGAGATGCAAGAGGCTACGCGCTTACCGGGAGGCCGTGCGCTCGAACTGGCGCAGCATCTGGTTGCCGCGCTCGACCGCCGCGTCCAGCGCCGCCTGCGGCGACTTCTGGCCGTTCAGCGCCGCCTCCAGCTCCTCCGACCAGATGTCGCGGATCTGGACGAGGCTGCCGTAGCGCAGGCCCTTCGAGTTGTCGGTCGGGGTCTTGTTGGTCAGCTCGAGGATCGGCGTCTCGAGATAGGGCTTGTCCTTGTAGAAGCCGGACGCCTTGACCTTCTCGTAGGCGGCCTTGGTGATCGGCAGATAGCCCGACTCGGTATGCAGCTTCACCTGACGGTCGACATCCGAGAGGAAGGTGAAGAACTTGGCGACGCCCTTGTACTCGTTCGCCTTCTTGCCGCCCATCACCCACAGCGAGGCGCCGCCGATGATCGAGTTCTGCGGCGCACCCTGCACATCCGGATAATACGGCATCGCCGCATTGCCCCAGTCGAACTTGGCATTCGCCTTGACGTTGCCGAAGAAGCCCGAGGAGGTCAGGAAGATCGGGCACTCACCCGAGGTGAAGCGGCCTTCGCCGTTGTTGGTGCGGCCGGAATAATCGTAGGTCTTGTCCTTCTGCAGCTCGACCAGATTGGTCCAGTGCTTGAGGAAGGCCGGGCTCTTGTTGAAGTTCAGCACGGCGTCGAAGCCGGCCATGCCGTTGACCTTGGTCGAGAGCGGGATGTTATGCCAGGCGCCGAACTGCTCGATATTGGCCCAGGTCGCCCAGGCGTTCGAGACGGCGCACTTGTCGTAGCCGGCAGCCTTCAGCTTCTTGGCGGCCTCGAAGGTCTCGGGCCAGGTCTTCGGCGGCTTCGCCGGGTCGAGGCCCGCCTTCTTGAAGGCGTCCTTGTTGTACCACATCACCATCGAGGACGAATTGAACGGCATCGAGAGCATGTCGCCCTTAGCCGTCGAATAATAGCCGGTGATGGCGGGGAGATAGGCGTTCGGATCGAACTTCTCGCCGGCTTCCTTCATCACCTCGTGAACCGGCTTGATCGCGCCCTTGGCCGACATCATCGTGCCGGTGCCGACCTCAAAGACCTGCAGGATGTGCGGCGCCTGGCCGGCGCGGAAAGCGGCGATGCCGGCGTTCAGCGCGTCGGGATAGGAGCCCTTGTAGACCGGGACGACCTTGTAGTCCTTCTGCGAGGCGTTGAAGTCCTCAGCGAGCTTGACGACCACGTCGTTGTTGGCGCCCGTCAGGGCATGCCACCACTGGATTTCGGTCTGCGCAAGGGCCGGCGAAGCGCCGACGAGCGCGAAAGCGGCGACCGACATCAGGATGCGCGATTTGATGCTCATGGAGTGTCTCCCTTCCGCGGGCGGGCGCCGCCGCGGTTCTTGTCGTTGGTGCGCAAGCTAGCATGAAGCGCAGGCGACATTTCAATGACAAAACGATGACAGTTTTTGCAAGGCACTTATGGCCGCGGCCCGGCTTGCGCATTCACGCATAAACAGCTGATCTGCGCATCCTGACTCGCCTTTTCCGGACCGCATCATGACGAGCCTCGCCCTTTCCGTCTCGACGACCTTGCCACAGGATGCCGCCGCCGCCGCGCTGGCCGGCCGCGTCTGGCGCCCCGATCTCGGCGGCCCGGCGGTGGTCACGCTGCGCGACGGGCAGGTCGTCGACATCACCGCCACCTTCCCGACCAGCCGCGACCTCTGCGAGAGCGCCGATCCGGCGGCCGCACTGCGCGCTGCGAAAGGCGAGGCACTGGGCTCGCTCGCCGAGATCCTTGCCAACACGCCTGTGGACGGCCGCGATCCGAAGCGCCCCTGGCTGCTGTCGCCGCTCGACCTTCAGGCGGTGAAGGCGGCCGGCGTCACCTTCGCGATCTCGATGCTGGAGCGCGTCATCGAGGAGAAGGCGCGCGGGAACCCGGCGGCGGCCGCGACCATCCGCGAGGAGATCGGCAAGCTGATAGGCGACGACCTCTCCAAGCTGAAGCCCGGCTCGGCCGAGGCGATGCATCTCAAGGAGGTGCTGATCGCGCAGGGCGCCTGGAGCCAGTATCTCGAAGTCGGCATCGGGCCGGATGCCGAGATCTTCACAAAGGCCCCGGCGATGTCGACGGTCGGCACGGGCACTGACGCCGGCCTGCATCCGGCATCGAGCTGGAACAACCCGGAACCCGAGATCGTCCTGATCGTCGCTTCGGACGGACGCATCGTCGGCGCCACGCTCGGCAACGACGTCAACCTGCGCGATGTCGAGGGCCGCTCGGCCCTGCTGCTCGGCAAGGCCAAGGACAACAATGCGGCGGCCGCGGTCGGCCCCTTCATCCGCTTCTTCGATGCCGGCTTCACGCTCGATCATGTCCGCAAGACGACGGTGACCCTGACGGTCGAGGGCGAGGACGGCTTCACGCTGGAGGGCTCGTCCTCGATCGCCAAGATCAGCCGCGACCCGGCCGACCTCGCGGCGCAGATGATCGGCCCGCACCATCAGTATCCCGACGGGGCGGCGCTCTACCTCGGCACCATGTTCGCGCCGATCAAGGATCGCGATGCGCCGGGCGGCGGCTTCACCCACAAATACGGAGACATCGTCACCATCGCAGCGCCCGAGCTCGGCAGCCTGGTCAACCGGATGAAGCGCACCGATGCCTGCGAGCCCTGGACCTTCGGCGCCTCGCATCTGATGCGCCATCTGGCGAAACGCGGGCTGCTCTGAGCGCAGTCCGCGACAGACCCGTCATGGTCGGGCTTGCCCCGGCCATCCACGTCTTCGCTTCGTCGAAGGCTGTGTTCAAGACGCGTCATGCTCGCCACAAGGACGAGCATGACGCGTTGAGTAGCAGCAGGCTCAGCCGGCCGTAGCCTGGCCCGCCTCCCAGCCGAGGATGGCGCGCTTGCGCGTCAGGCCCCAGTGATAGCCGGTGAGCGCCCCGGACTTGCCGATGACGCGATGGCAAGGCACCACGAAGGAGATCGGGTTCTTGCCGACGGCCATGCCGACGGCCCGCGCCGCGCTCGGCTTGCCGATGTGGTTGGCGACGTCGCCATAGGTCGTCGCGCAGCCGACCGGGATCCGCAGCAGCGTCTCCCAGACCCGGACCTCGAAATCGGTGCCGATCAGCACGACGCGCAGCGGCGTCTCCGCCGACCAGGCCTTGGGCTCGAAGATGCGGCCGGCATAGGGCGCCGTCAGCATGGGATCGTAGCGATAGTCGGCATGGGGCCAGCGGCGCATCATGTCGGCCAGAGCCTCGGCGCGCCCGCCGACGACCTTGCCGCCATCGACGCTGTTCGAAACCCAGCCGAGCCCGGCGAGCCCGCGGTCCGTCACCACGATCAGCGCCTCCCCGAAGGGAGAGGCATGGAAGCCGTAGGAGAGCTTCAGCCCCTCTCCACCTAGCTTCCACTCGCCGGGCGACATCGCCTCATGCGTCACGAAGAGGTCGTGCAGCCGTCCAGGACCGGAAAGCCCGACTTCGAGCGCAGTGTCGAGGATGCTGGCGGAGGAGGCGAGCAGGCCCTTGGCGTGGTCGAGCGTGATCGCCTGCAGGAAGGCCTTGGGCGTCAGGCCGCACCAGCGCCGGAAGAGATGGTGCACATCGGTGGGGGTGGCGCCGGCCGCATCCGCGATCGCCTCGATCGTCGGCTGCTCGCGCCAGTTATGGGTGATGAAGGCCAGGATGCGGCGGACGGTATCGTAATCCGAGCCAGGCGCCACGGCGGGGAAATCGGCTTCGCTCGGCATGGCTTCGGCAGCCCGCGCCAGCACCGCGTTGGAAAAGCGCGTCGGGGTCATCGCCGTTTTCATCGGAGCATGAGCGTTCATGGCTTGAAACCTCGCATCATTCGTCATGATGCGAATCTAGGGCGCCGACCATGCCGTTCCCACCCGAAAGCTGGCAAGGGCGGGCTTGCCTTCGCTATATCTTTCCTGCCCCGAGCAGCGAGACCGAACCGGATTGACCATGCCGACTGCCTCAAGCGCCATCGTCGATCTCTACGAACGCCACGCCGCTGCCTTCGACCGGCTGCGCGGCAAGACGTTGTTCGAGGGCGCATGGCTGGACCGTTTCCTCGCGCTTGTTCCCGAGCATGCCACGATCCTCGACATCGGCTGCGGCTCCGGCGAGCCGATCGCGCGTCATGTCCTTGCAAAGCGTCACGCCGTCACCGGCATCGACTCCGCCCCTTCTCTGATCGAACTCTGCCGCCAACGTTTCCCGCAGGCCGAATGGCATGTGCAGGACATGCGCCACCTCACACTCGGCCGCCGTTTCGACGGGCTGATCGCCTGGGACAGCTTCTTCCACCTGACGCCGGAGGATCAGCGGGCGATGTTCCCGGTCTTTGCCGCGCACGCCGCCGCGACCGCAGCGCTGATGTTCACCAGCGGGCCGTCGCATGGCGAAGCGGTCGGCTCCTTCGAGGGCGAGCCGCTCTATCACGGCAGCCTGGCGCCGGAGGAGTATCGCGCGCTTCTGGCGGAGCACGGCTTTTCCGTGGTCGCGCATGTCGTCGAGGATGCAAGCTGCGGCGGTCACACGATCTGGCTCGCCCGCAAGGGCTGATCGTCTCAGGTTGCGCCGTAATCGGGGCCTCGCCGCGCGCTCGCCAGTGCCTTTCCCAGCGCATCGGCGAAACCGGCGCGCTCCTGCGGCGAGAGCGCGGTCGCGACCGCGACACTCCGGCCGCGCGAGACCAGCGTAAGGCCGAGCAGGCCGTAATCCTCATCGGTCTGGCGTTCGAGCCGCGTCCAGGCAGGGTTGGAGCGCCAGACCGCTTCGCGGCCGTGATGCGAGACCTTGCGCAGCAAGACCTCCAAGGGCGTCACCACGATGCGCTCGAAGGCGCGCGCATGACGGAAATTGACATGGAAGGCGATGAACAACGCCAAGACGTCGACGCCGAAGAAGCCGGCGACCGGCCAGGCGCCGAGCACGACGAAGGGAATCGAGGAGATCACGCTCGCCAAGCAGACCAACGTCATCACGATGCGCAGACCATTCCGGCCGAGAGAACGATGCGGTGTGATCGTCGCGTCGAAGACGGGCCGCCGCGCGGCGTCTGCGCTGTCGCTGACTGGGCTCTTGCCGGGGTCCATGGTCGCATTATAACGCCGTCATGGATCAGCAGAACAGGCCCGCGCGTGCCCGCGCCCCGGCGAAACGCATCACGTTGCCGCGTGCCCGCAAGCCGGCCGAGATCCGCGAGATATTCGAGCGCTTCCGCGCCGCCAACCCCGAGCCCAAGGGCGAGCTGGAATCCGTGAACGCCTTCACGCTGCTGGTCGCCGTCGTGCTCTCGGCGCAGGCGACCGATGCCGGCGTCAACAAGGCGACGCGCCCGCTCTTCGCCATCGCCGACACGCCGGAGAAGATGTTGGCGCTCGGCGAAGACAAGGTCCGCGACTACATCAAGACGATCGGCCTCTACCGCAACAAGGCGAAGAACGTCGTCGCGCTCTGCGAGAAGCTGATCGCCGAGTTCGGAGGCGAGCTGCCGACGACACGCGAAGCGCTGGAAAGCCTGCCGGGCGTCGGCCGCAAGACCGCGAATGTCGTGCTCAACATCGCCTTCGGCGAGATCACCCACGCCGTCGACACCCATGTCTTCCGCGTTTCGAACCGGCTCCGGCTCGCGCCCGGCAAGAATGTGCTGCAGGTCGAGCTCGGCCTGGAGAAGGCGATACCGGAGGAGTTCGGCCGGCATGCCCATCACTGGCTGATCCTGCACGGGCGCTACACCTGCAAGGCGCTGAGGCCCGAATGCGGGCGCTGCATCCAGAACGATCTCTGCGACTCTCCCGACAAGCGCGTCGTCTGAACCTCCCGCTTGATCCCTGGTCGGCTTGACAGCCTTCCACCGCTAGGCTGAGCTTCGTGGGCCGGATGCCTTGGGGGCTCGGAGAAGCCTGAGAGTCTGCGGCAGAGGAAGCTCAGGAGGTCATCGAGATGAAGCGTTTCGTCCTCGCGGCGAGCATCGCCGTTGCCGCCATTTCCATTCACGCAAGCGCCTTCGCGCAATCGAAAGGCCCGGTCGTCGGGGTCAGTTGGTCGAACTTCCAGGAAGAGCGCTGGAAAACCGACGAAGCCGCGATCAAGGCGGCAGTCGAGAAGGCGGGCGGCACCTATCTTTCGGCGGATGCGCAGTCTTCGCCGGCCAAGCAGCTCACCGATGTCGAGAGCCTGATCGCGCGCGGCGCCAAGGCGATCATCGTGCTGGCGCAGGACGCGCAGGCCATTCGCCCGGCCGTCGAGAAGGCGGTGAACGAGGGCATCGTGGTAGTCGGCTATGACCGGCTGATCGAAATCCCGCAGGCCTTCTACCTGACATTCGACAATGTCGAGGTCGGCCGGATGATGGCGCGTGAGATCCAGAAGGCAAAGCCGGAGGGCAACTACGTCTTCATCAAGGGCTCGAGCTCCGATCCCAATGCCAACTTCCTCTACCAGGGCTCGATCGAGGTGCTGAAGCCGGCGATCGACGGCGGCAAGATCAAGAATGTCGGCGAAGCCTTCACCGATGGCTGGCTGCCGGCCAACGCCCAGCGCAACATGGAGCAGATCCTGACGCGCAACCAGAACAAGGTCGATGCGGTGATCGCCGCGAATGACGGCACCGCCGGCGGCGCCATCGCGGCGATGGATGCGCAGGGCCTCTCCGGCTCCGTGCCGGTCTCCGGCCAGGACGCCGACCGCGCGGCGCTCAACCGCGTCGCATTGGGCACGCAGACCGTGACGATCTGGAAGGATGCGCGCGAGCTCGGGCGCAATGCTGCCGAGATCGCGCTCAAGCTCGCCGGCGGCGCCAAGCTCTCCGAGATTCCGGGTTCGGCCGCTTGGGATCAGGGTCCTTCCAAGCAGAAGATGACGGCGCTCTTCCTCAAGCCCGTGCCCGTGACGAAGGACAACCTCGGCGTCGTGATCGAGGCCGGCTGGGCGCCGAAATCGGCGGTGTGCCAGGGCGTGGCGGCGGGCAAGGTCAAGGCCTGTGACTGAAGCCGCCCCCGCGCCGGCCAGTCCGGTGCAGGATGAGCGCAGCCTTGCCGATCGTTTGCGCGAGATCGAATTCGATCCGCGCATGATCGGCATGGTCGCCGCGCTCGCGGTGATCTGGCTCGGCTTCAACTGGCTGTCGGACGGCGCCTTCCTGACGCCGCGCAACCTGTGGAACCTGCTGGTCCAGACCGCCTCGATCGCGATCATGGCCTGCGGCATGGTGCTGGTCATCGTCACCCGCAATATCGATCTCTCGGTCGGCTCGATGCTCGGCTTCGTCGGCATGGTGGTGGGGCTGGTGCAGGTCCGCGTCCTGCCCGAGATCTGGGGCTTCGAGCATCCGCTGACCTGGCTGGTCAGCCTGCTCGTCGCGATGTGCCTCGGCGGGTTCGTCGGCCTGCTGCAGGGCGCGCTGATCGCCTATCTCGCCATCCCCTCCTTCATCGTCACGCTCGGCGGGCTTCTGGTCTGGCGCGGCGCCGCCTGGTGGGTCACGCAAGGCCAGACCATCGCGCCGATGGATTCGCGCTTCCGGCCGCTCGGCGGCGGCGTCGAGGGCGCCATCGGCACGAGCGCCTCCTGGGCGATCGGCATCGCGCTCTGCGCGGCGATCTGCGCCGGCGCGGCGCTGATCCGGCGCCGGCGCAAGCGCTTCGGCTTCGTGCTGCGCCCGCTCTGGGCCGAGATCGCGATCGCCGGCCTCGGTTGCGCCGCGGTGCTGGCGATGGTGATGGTGGCGAATGCCTATGCATTGCCGGCCGGCATCGCCCGGCGCCTCACCGAGGCAAAGGGGGGCATCTGGCCCGAAGGCGGCCTGGCCATCGGCCACGGGCTTGCCGTCCCCGTGTTGATCGCGCTCGCGGTCGGCGTCGTCATCACGTTCCTCGCCAATCGCCTGCGCTTCGGCCGCTATGTCTTCGCGATCGGCGGCAATCCCGAGGCGGCGCAGCTTTCCGGGGTGAACACCCGCAAGGTTCTGATGCTGGTCTTCGGGCTAATGGGCGTGCTCGTCGGCATCTCCGCCTGCATTTCGACAGCGCGCCTCAACGCTGCGACCAACTCCGCCGGCACGCTCGACGAGCTCTATGTCATCGCTGCCGCGGTGATCGGCGGCACCTCGCTGGCCGGCGGCGTCGGCACCATCGCGGGTGCGATGTTAGGGGCGCTGGTGATGCAGTCGCTGCAGTCCGGCATGGTGCTGATCGGCGTCGATGCGCCGCTGCAGAACATCGTCGTCGGCATCGTGCTCGTCCTCGCGGTCTGGCTCGACGGCGTCTACCGCAAGCGGTTGAGCTGAGGAGGGAGCGATGAGCATCGCGGAACCGGCTGATCTCGCCGAGACGCATCCCGGCCAGGGGACGCCGCTGATCGCGATGCGCGACATCTCGATCGCCTTCGGTGGCATCAAGGCGGTCGATGGAGCCAGCGTCGACCTGATGCCGGGCGAGGTCGTCGGCCTGCTCGGCCATAACGGAGCCGGCAAATCGACGCTGATCAAGATCCTGTCCGGCGCCTACCGCGCCGACGCCGGCACAATCCATGTGAATGGCGAGGAGGCCGCAATAGCGAGCCCGCGCGACGCCAAGCGCCACGGTATCGAGACGATCTACCAGACGCTCGCGCTCGCCGATAATGTCGACGCCGCCGCCAACATCTTCCTCGGCCGCGAACTCCTGACCGGCTGGGGTACGCTCGACGACGCGACGATGGAGTCGGAAACCCGCAAGGTGATGGGCCGGCTCAATCCGCATTTCCGCCGCTTCAAGGAGCCGGTGAGGGCGCTATCGGGCGGCCAGCGCCAATCGGTCGCGATCGCCCGCGCCATCTATTTCAACGCGCGCGTGCTGATCATGGATGAGCCCACTGCGGCCCTCGGCCCTGCCGAGACGAAGCAGGTCGCCGAGCTGATCCTGCAGCTCAAGAAGCAGGGGATCGGCATCTTCCTGATCAGCCATGATTTGCACGATGTCTTCGACCTCGCCGACCGCGTCACGGTGATGAAGAACGGCAAGGTGGTCGGCACGGCGCGCACCGCCGACGTCACCCAGGACGAGGTGCTGGGCATGATCATCTCGGGCAAATGCCCACCGGCCGCGGTGGCCGGCCCCGGCGCGCTGCGTAGCTAGACCGCACCGGAGCCTTCTGGAGCGGCAGGAGCGCAAGGCTCCTCAGGCCGTCGCATGCGGCTCGTGCCGATAATCCCAGACCGCCCAGGCCGAGATCGCCGCAGTCAGCAGGCCGACGACCATATGAGGCCAGAAGGCGCGGAGGTTACCGGTAAAGCCGAGCACCCAGGGCGAGGCTACCAGCCAGAGCCCGAGCGCGAGATTCAGCCATTCCTCCCATTCGGCGAACGCCGAAAGCGCGGCGACCGCAATCACGGCGAGAGCCATGCCGACGATCCAGGCATTGCGCGTCGGCAGGAAGTCGCCGACGAAGCCCATGAACCATGGTGAGAAGAAAAGCAGCCCGGCCAGGATCAGATTACACCAGTCCTGTGGTCGCCTGGCGTTCGTATTCACGGTCAACATGATCACCTCCATCGGTGACGATCATCCAACCACTACGCCTCGCACACGAGGCGCTTGGCCATTTTTATTATACGCTCAGGGTAGCAATAGCTCAAGAACAGAATAAGAACGACCGGAAACCGGTCCAACCGGCCGCCGGCCAGAATAATGTGAGCCGCACCGCCGCGCTCAACCAAGCCGGCGGTGCGGGCGATCTCACTTCGCGTCGAGCAGTTCCTTCACAGAGAGCAGGACGAGTTCGTTGTCATCCGCCTTCTTGGGATCGCGCGAGGAGGAGAACGGCAGATTGTTGTCGTTGCCGACGACGATGATGCCCTTGGCGCGATCGACGACATCGACGTTCTCGATGGTGAAGAAGGGGAAGGGCAGCACGCCGTCGATGGCGCCCTGTTTCGCCTTCTTGTCGGGGTCGGCGATCTTCATCAGGTCGATGAAGCCGATCTTGCGCACGGGCTTGCCGACATTGGCGTCGGTCATCTCGATCTTCACGATGCGCTTGAACCTGGCGAGGTCGTGGAAGCAGTCCGGACCCTTCTGGCTGGCGGCGCAGGCCTTGTCGGCCGTGCCTTCGCCGTTGTCGCGCTCGATGATCAGCGCTGTCGTGGCGTCGATCATGTTGAAGTCGCCGATGGCGAGGCCCTTCTGCTCCAGCGGGAAGAACCAGGAGCGGCCGGTCCACTTCTCGTTGGCGACATCGAACTCGAGGATGCGCAGCACTTCCTTGCCGTCGACCTCTTCATTGCCCTTGGTCTCGGCGTTCCAGAGCGGCCCCTCCAGCAGCGGATAGAGGAAGCGGCCGTCGGGAGACTGCGCCATGCCCTCATAGCCCTTGGAGCGGCGGACATTGAATTCGACGGACTGGTTCGGTGCGCCGGGCGTCGTCACGGCGTAATGGTCGGGCGAGCGGGCCGGCTTGCCATCGACCGTGGTCTCGAACACCGCCTCGACCTTGCCGTTGGCATCGACGCGGATGAGATAGGGCCCGAACTCCTCACCGATCCAGTACTTGCCGCCGATCGGCTGGATCGATTCCGGGTCGAAGTCGGCGCCGGTCAGATAGCGCTTCTCCGTGCCTTCATGGACGATGCGGAACGGCACCTTCTTGTCGGGGTCGTGCAGGAAGGTGGTCGAGAGACGCTCGATCGCGCCCTTGTCGAAATCGGCCTTGAGACGATGGAAGAACAGCATCGCGTCGGGCGAGTTCACCTTGGTGCCGAAGCCATTATCGGTCAGCACGAGGAACTCGCCGTTGCCGAGCGAACGGATGCCGGAGAAACCCTGGACCGGCTGGCCGGCGAAGGGGGTGGAAAGGCCGGTCGGGCGCCCGCCCGAGGTGCCCATCACCGTGCCGACGGCTTCGACGCGCTTGCCCGGCGTCACGAACTTGCCGGACACCTTGAGATCGGCCGGCGCATCGGCGGGCGCCGGAATGATCGTGTTTGCCGGCAGCAGGGCTTGGCCGACGAGCTTGGACGGAAATTCCTTCTGGGCGTCCTGGGCCCCGGCGAGCATGGTCGAGGACAGAAGCAGGGCAATGGCGAGCGACGAGCGCATGAAATCCTCCGGACTGGAAAAGACCAGTCCGCTTCGCGCGCCGGGATTGCGACCCGACGACAGCGCTGCGACCGTTCGGTGACGGTCGCAGCGGAGGCGCTCAGTATCCTCTGGCCGGATCGACCAGGTGCTGCAGAGGCTCGCCGGCTTCCAGCCGCCTGATCTGCGCCGTGATCAGCGAAGCGATCGCTTCCGGCTCCGACATCGCCGCGTTATGCGGCGTGATCGTCACGCCCGGATGGCTCCAGAGCGGCGAGGCGGTCGGCAGCGGCTCGGTCTCGAAGACATCGAGCGTCGCGCCCTTCAATGTCCCCGCGTCGAGCGCCGCCAGGATATCCTCTTCGACCTGCAACCCACCGCGCCCGGCATTGATGACGACCGGACCGCCGAGGCGCCCATTCTGGGCCAGGGCAGCGATCAGCCCGGCATTGATGATGCCGCGCGTCTCCGGCGTGAGCGGCACGAGGCAGACGAGGATGTCCGTCCGCGCGAGGAAGTCCTTCATGCCCTCTTCGCCCGAGAAGGTGCGCAGCCCCTCGATGTTCTTCTGCGAGCGGCTCCAGCCGGCAACGTCGAAGCCGATGACCTTGAGCTTGGCCGCCGCATCCAATCCGAGTTCGCCCAGCCCCATGATGCCGACACGAACCGAGCGGGCCGCCGGCTGGTTACGGTCATCCTCCCAGAGCTTCTCGCGCTGCTGGCTGATGTAGCGGTGCTGCTGGCGCAGATACATCAGGCAGTGCAGCACGACGTACTCGCTCATCCGCGTGGTCAGATCGGGATCGACGACGCGGGCGATCGGCACGGCCGGCAGCTTGTCGTCGGCGAAGAGAAAGTCCACGCCGGCGCCAAGCGAGAAGATCGCGGCGAGATTGGGCAGGCCTGTCAGGCTGCCGGCCGGGTGCTTCCAGCTCGCGACATAGTGGACCGCGCGGCGGTCGAAGGGCTCGCCGAGAACCACGATAGGCATCTCAGGCAGCATCGCCTGAAACCGGGCACGCCAATCCTCGACATGCCAGCCCGTCATGGCCAGAAGCAAACTCATGCCGACACCCTCTCCGTGATCCGTTCGGCGACCAGCGGGCCGCGCGCCGCACCCTCGCCGATCCGATAAGCCTTGCGCAAGCGCGTACTCGCCGCAGCGAAGTGCGCCTCGTCGCGGGCGTGAACGATCCCGATCGGACGCTCCGGGCCAACCGCTTCACCGATGCCAGCCAGTTCGACGATGCCAACGGCATGGTCGATCGGATCCTGCGGGCGGACGCGACCGCCACCGAGCGCGACGACCGCAAGCCCGACCGCGCGCGTGTCGACCGCGACGACAGACCCAGCGGTCTCCGCGAAGACCGGCTTCACGATCGGCGCGGCGGCGAGGTGTTTTGCCGGCTTTTCCAGTAAATCCGCCGGTCCTCCAAGCGCCACCACCATCCGGGCGAAGCGTTCGGCCGCGGCGCCCGAGGCGAAGGCAGTCTCGATCTTCGCGCGCGCCGCCTCGAGATCGGCGGCAAGCCCGCCGAGCAGCAACATTTCGGCGCCCAGCGCGACCGTGACCTCATGGAAGCGCTCCTCGCGGCGGCGGCCGGTCAGATGGTCGAGCGCATAGGCGACCTCGAGCGCGTTGCCGGCGACCGAGGCAAGCGGCTCGTCCATGTCGGTCAGCAGCGCGTGCGTCGGCAGGCCGGAATCGTTGGCGACGCTGACCAGGGCCTGGGCCAGAGCCTGGGCCTTGGCATAATCGGGCAGGAAGGCGCCGGAGCCGAACTTCACGTCCATGGCGAGGCCATGGAGGCCGGCAGCGAGCTTCTTCGACAGGATCGAGGAGACCAGCAGCGGAATGGTTTCCACCGTCGCCGTCACGTCGCGGATGGCATAGAGCCGCTTGTCGGCCGGAGCGAGATCCGCGGTCTGACCGATGATGGCGCAGCCGGTTTCGCGCACGACCTTGCGGAACAGGTTGATGCCCGGCTGGGTGACATAGCCCGGCACCGCATCCAGCTTGTCGAGCGTGCCGCCGGTGTGGCCGAGGCCGCGCCCGGAGATCATCGGGACATACCCGCCGCAAGCCGCGACCGCAGCCGCGAGCGGCAGGCTCACCGTATCGCCGACGCCGCCGGTCGAGTGCTTGTCGAGGGCCGGACCGGGCAGATCGTCCCAGCGCAGCACGGTGCCGGAATCGCGCATGGCGAGGGTGAGTGCGACGCGCTCCTTCTCGTTCATGCCGTTGAAATAGACCGCCATGGCGAAGGCCGCCGCCTGTCCTTCGGTTACCGAGCCGTCGGTCAATCCTGCGATGATCTGGCGGATATCGGCATCGGGCAATTCGGCCCCGTCGCGCTTGGCGGCGATGATTTCCTGGGTCAGGCGCATTCAATAGCTCCCGGACAGCTGCGCCCCAGGCGCAGCGCCGCCGATCTCTTCGACGAGAGCGGCATAGAGGCCGCTCGCGCCGAAACGGAAAGTCGCGGGCGTCGCCCAGTCCGGCCCCATCATGGCATCGGCGAGAGCGAGGTAGCTCTTCGCGTCAGCCAATGTGCGGATGCCGCCGGAGGGCTTGAGCCCGACGGGCCGCGCCGTCATGCCGATCACGCCCAGCATGGCACGCGCCGCCGGGATGCTGGCCGAGCGCGCGGTCTTGCCCGTCGAGGTCTTGATGAAATCGGCGCCGGCGGCAATGGCGAGCTCTGAAGCGACCCGGACCTTGTCGAGATCGGGGTATTCGCCGGTTTCGAGGATGACCTTCAGCAGCTTGTCGCCGCAACCCCTCTTGACGTTGCGGACCATGGCGCCCGCTGCGGTGAGCTGCCCGGCCAGGACGGCACGCCAGGGCAGGACGAGGTCGATCTCGTCGGCGCCGGCCTCGAGCGCCTCCTCGGTCTCGCGGACCACCGGCGCAATCGGGGTGTCGCCATCCGGAAAATTCACGACCGTCGCGATGCGTACGGGGCTGTCGCCGAGCGCTTCGCGCGCCGCCGCGACGAAGCGCGGCCAGAGACAGACCGCCGCAACCGGCACAGGGCCGGAGACGGCGCGCCGGCACAGGTCGCGCGCGCCGTCGGCGGTCGCGTCATCGGCGAGATCGGTCAGATCGAGCAGTGCGAGCACGCGCGTGGCGATATCCGCATCCGACATGGCTCAGAGCTCCGAAAGGAAGGCGCGCAACAGGCGCCGTAGAGCGGACGACGCAATGGCGGCGACATCGCGCGTCTCGGTGTGGTGCGGCGCGCCGCCATGGAGGCCGGCGCCCATATTGGTGACGACCGATAGCCCGGCGACGCGGATGTCATGGCGCCGCGCCAGGATGACTTCCGGCACCGTCGACATGCCGACGAGATCGGCGCCGAGGGTCTTCGCCATGCGGATCTCGGCCGGCGTCTCGAAGCTCGGGCCGGAGAACCACATATAGACGCCCTCGCCCAGCGGAACCGCCACCTTCTGCGCAGCCCGCTTCAGCCGGCCGCGCAGATGCGGATCATAGGCATCGACCATCGGCACGAACCGGCCATCGCCCTGGTCGCCGACCAGCGGGTTAGGTCCGTTGAGATTGATATGGTCGGTGATGATGGCGAGGCTGCCCGGCCGCATCGCGGGGGACAGCGATCCGGCCGCGTTGGTCAGGATCAGCGGTGGCGAGCCGAAGGCCGTGAGAACACCGAGCGGGACGCGCATGACGGCCGGGTCGCCGCCTTCGTAATAATGGGCGCGGCCCTGGTAGATCAGGATCTTGCGGCCATGCAGCGTGCCGTAGCAGAGCTGGCGGGCATGGCCGGAAACCTCGCCGCGCGGAAAGCCGGGCAATTCGGCATAGGGAATGCGCACCGCATCCTGCACATCCTCGGCGATGGAGCCGAGGCCGGTGCCGAGCACAAGCGCGCAATCGATCGTGTCGATGCCGCGCTCGGCCAATACGGATGCCGCCTCGTCGAAGACCGGATCGGCCGCCATTAGTTCCTCTCCCCGGCCGCCGCAGCAGCAGTCGCAAATCACCGCGGCAAATTGGCCGGTCCGAAGGAGGCTGGCAACAGCTCCGCCAGGGTGAAACGCGCGCGGATGCCTTCAGGTCCCGCGATCGCCACCGGCGTCTCGGGCGCCGCGAATTCGCGAATGCGCTGGCGGCAGGCGCCGCAGGGCGTGACGAGTTCCGGGCCTTCGCCGAAGACGAGGATCGCGCGGATCGCTTTCCCGCTCCCGGCGACCATCGCGGAGATGGCGCCTGCCTCTGCGCAGGTACCGACCGGATAGGCCGCGTTCTCGACATTGCAGCCGACATGGATGACGCCGTCGTCGGAGAACAGCGCCGCGCCCACCCTGAAGCGCGAATAAGGCGCATAGGCGCGCGGCTGGATCGCTGCTGCCGCGGCGAAGAGAGCATCGAAATCGGGCAGGGCCGGCAAATCAGCGTTCCTTGACATAGGGCAGGCCTGAGGCCTTGGGCGGCGTCGCCCTGCCGATAAATCCCGCTAGCAGGACAATGGTCATCAGATAGGGCAAGGCCTGGATCGCTTCCACCGGAACGAGGCCAACCCCCGGCAGGCTGACACCCTGGAGCCGGATCGCGACCGCATCGAGCAGGCCGAAGAGCAGACAGGCGCCGAGCGCGGGCCAGGGCCGCCAATTGGCGAAGATGACAGCCGCAAGCGCGATGAAGCCACGCCCGGCCGTCATATGCGGCAGGAAGCCGGCCGATTGCGCGGCGGCGAGATAGGTGCCGCCGATGCCGCAGAGCACGCCGCAGATCGCGACCGCGCCGTAGCGCAGGCCGGCGACCGAGATGCCGGCGGTATCGACCGCCGCCGGGTTCTCGCCGACGGCGCGGATGCGAAGGCCGAAGCGCGTCCGGCCGAGCACAAAGGCGGTAACGGCCACGCAGATGAAGGCGAGATAGGCCGGCGCGGCATGGCCCGAGACGACCTCGTCATAGAACAGGCCGAGAATCGGAACATGTTCGCGCGCCCAGGGAGCGAAGGGCAAGGTGAGCTCGCCGAAGCGCGCAGCGCCTTCCAGCGAGGGCGTGCGCCCGCCCTGCCCGTACCAGGCATTGCCGAGGACGACGGTGAGCCCCGCCGCCAGCATGTTGACGGCGACGCCGGAAACGATCTGGTTGCCGCGCCAGGTGATGGCGGCGAAGCCGTGGACCAGCGCGAGTGCGAGCGCGGCGAGAATGCCAGCACCCAAACCCGCCCAGGCCGAGCCAGTGACGAAGGCCGCGACCGCAGAGGCGAAGGCCGCGATCAGCATCTTGCCCTCAAGGCCGATATCGACGACGCCGGCCCGCTCCGACCAGAGGCCAGCCATCGCGGCGCAGATCAGCGGGACCGACAACCGGATCGTCGAATCGAGCACGACGGCGAGCGTCTGAAGCCAATCCATCAGGCGTTACCCCCGCCGATGCGCAGCACGCCCGCAACCAGGCGTCGAAAGAGCCCGTCGAGCGCTCCTGCGAAGAGGATGAGGACGCCGCCGATCACGACAACCATGTCGCGGGTGATGGTCGGCTTGTCGAAGGAAAGCTCGGCCCCGCCCTGGTAGAGGACGCCGAAAAGCAGGGCCGCAAGCGCGACACCCAGGGGATGGCCGCGCCCCATCAGCGCCACCGCGATGCCGACAAAGCCGTATCCGGCGGTGAAGTCGAGCACCAGCCGATGCTGCACGCCGAGCGCCTCATTGACCGCGAGACCGCCGGCGAGCGCGCCGGAGATCGCCATCGCGATCATGGTGACCGCAGCCGGCGAAATGCCTGCATAGGCGGCGGCGCGCGGATTGGCGCCGACGGTGCGGATCGCATAGCCGAGCCGCGAGCGATAGATCAGCAGCCAGACTGCGACGAGTGCCATCAGGGCCAGCAGGAAGGCACTGTTGAGCGGGGTGGAAGGCAAGTTCAGCCCGAGCGGGGCGAGGAGCTGGTGCATCGGCGTCAGCACCGCCTGCGCCGGGAAATCCGGCGTCTCCGGCTGCATCGAACCGGGCTTCCCGATCACTTCGCGCAGGAGGTAGACGATCAGCGTCGCCGCGACGAAGTTCAGCATGATCGTGGTGATGACGACATGGCTGCCGCGCTTCGCCTGCAGCCAGCCGGGGATGAAGGCCCAGAGCGCGCCACCCGCCGCCGCCGCCAGGATCGCGATGGGAACGGCGAGGACGCCCGGCGCCCAGGACAGGCCGAGGCAGGCGATCGCCATCGCGATGCCGGCCGCGGTCGCCTGGCCCTCGCCACCGATATTGAACAGCCCGGCATGGAAGGCGACCGCCACGGCAAGCCCCGTGAAGATGAAATTCGTCGTGTAGTACAGCGTGAAGCCGATGCCCTCGGCGCTGCCGAGCGCACCGCGCAGCAGGAGCGCGGTCGCTTCCAGCGGGTTCTCGCCGATGCCGATGACCACGAGGCCGGCGACGAGCAAGGCCGCCGCTACCGAGACGAGCGGCACCAGCGCGATGTCGGCCCAACGCGGCAGGTCGACCGGGGCCGCGCTCATCCGGCCAGCGTCACGTTGCCGGCGGTGTCGAGCGGGAAGAAGGGGTTGTGGGCAAGCTCCCAGAGATGGCCGTCCGGATCGGCGACATAGCTGGAATAGCCGCCCCAGAACACCTTCTGAGGCTTCTTCACGGCTGTCGCCCCCGCCGCAACCATCTCCGCGAACACCGCATCGACCTCCGCCTCGCTGCGCAGGTTGTGCGCAAGGGTGATGCCGGCGAAGCCGGCCGCCCCGTCGGGCACCTGCGCGTCCTTCGCCAGTTCGGTCCGCGGAAACAGCGACAGGCCGATGCCGTTCAGCTGGAAAAAGGCGACACTGCCCTGCCGTGGCTCGATCTCGTTCCACCCCAGCGCAGCATAGAAGCGCCGCGACCGTTCGAGGTCGGCGACGCCGAGCGTCACCAATGTCAGCCTCTGTTCCATCATGCGGCCTCCTCTACGCCAGCCATGAGCAGGCCCAGCTCGCGCTCATCCGCGCCAGACCCAGCTCGTTCGCCGGTAATCCGGCCGCCGCACATGGCAATGATTCGGTCGGAGAGCGCCATCACCTCCTCGAGCTCGACAGAAACCAGCAGGATCGCGACGCCGGCATCGCGCAATTCGACCAGCCGGCGATGGATGAACTCGATCGCGCCGATGTCGACGCCGCGTGTCGGCTGGCCGACGAGCAGCACCTTGGGATGCCGCTCGATCTCGCGGGCGAGCACGATCTTCTGCTGGTTGCCGCCGGAGAACTTCGCGGTCTTCAGCGCCGGATCGGGCGGGCGCACGTCATAAGCCGCAAAGGCCTCGCGCGCATGGGCCTCGATCCGCGTGGGCGACAGGAGCGGGCCGGCGCCGAAGGCGGGATCGTGCTGATAGCCGAGGATCGCGTTCTCGGCGGCCGAGAAGGTGGTGACGAGGCCGCTGCGGTGGCGATCCTCCGGGATATGCATCAGCCCGAGCTGGCGCAGCCGTGCCGGGTGGCGATCGGCGCCCGACAGAATCTCGCCGCCGAGGCGGATGACGCCGCGCGTCGGCTGGATCAACCCGGCGAGCACTTCGAGGAGTTCGCTCTGGCCGTTGCCGGCGACGCCGGCGATGCCGACGATCTCGCCGGCATGGAGGGTCAAGCCGACGTCCCGCAAGGTTTCGGCCCCGCGCGCATCGCGGCAGGACAGACCGGCCGCCTCCAGCACGGGCGCGCCGCGCTCGCGCGGCGGCTTCTCGACCCGCAGCAGCACGCGCCGGCCGACCATTGCCTCGGCGAGCGCCGGCGGCGAGGTCTCGGCCGTGGCGACATGGGCAACCATCTCGCCACGGCGCATCACCGAGACCTTGTCGGTGACATCCATGATCTCGCGCAGCTTGTGGGTGATCAGGATCACCGTCTTGCCCTGCGTCTTCAGCGCCCTGAGCAGGGCGAAGAGCTGATCGGCTTCGGCAGGCGTCAGCACCGCGGTCGGCTCGTCGAGGATCAGGATCTCCGCGCCGCGATAGAGCGCCTTCAGGATCTCGACGCGCTGCTGCAGGCCAACCGAGAGCTCGCCGACGATCGCATCGGGATCGATGGCGAGGCCATAGTCCTGAGAAAGCCTGGCCAGCGCCGCCCGCGCCTTCGCCAGACCGCCCTTGAGGAAGGCGCCGCCTTCGGCACCGAGCACCACGTTCTCGACCACGCTCAGCGTCTCGACCAGCATGAAGTGCTGGTGGACCATGCCGATCCCCGCCGCGATCGCATCCGCCGAGGAACGGATGCGGCGCGGCGTGCCGCCGATCCTGATTTCGCCGTCATCGGCCTCGTAGAAGCCGTAGAGAATCGACATCAGCGTCGATTTGCCGGCGCCGTTCTCGCCGACGATGCCGTGGATCGAGCCGGCGGCGACCGTCAGCGAGACGTCCTTGTTGGCCGCGACGGCGCCGAAGCGCTTGGAGATGCCAACGAGCTCGATGGCCGCCGGCGAGGGCGCGCCTTTGGCTGATGCTGCACTCAAGGGAGCGTCTTGCTCCTCACATCGTGCATTTCTGGTCGGACATGTAGTCGTGCACCTTGACGGTGCCGGCGATGATGTCGGCCTTGGCCTTGTCGGCCGCGGCCTTCATCTCAGGCGTGATCAGCCCCTTGTTGGCGTCGTCCAGCGCCCAGTCGATGCCGTCCTCCTTGAGGCCGAGAACCGAGATGCCCGGCTTCCAGGAGCCGTCCTGCGCGGCCTTGAAGGAATTGTAGGCCGCGACGTCGACGCGCTTGAGCATCGAGGTCAGCACCTTGCCGGGATGGAGGGCATTCTGGTTCGAATCGACGCCGATACCGAGCTTGCCGGCATCCGCCACCGCCCGCAGCACGCCGATCCCGGTGCCGCCGGCAGCGTGGTAGATCACGTCGGCGCCGCGATCGATCTGGGACTTGGCGAGCTCGCCGCCCTTGACCGGATCGGCCCAGGCGGCCGGCGTGGAGCCGGTCATGTTCTGGAAAATCTCGGCATCGGCCTTGCCCGCCTTGACGCCCTGGACATAGCCACAGGCGAATTTGCGGATCAGCGGGATATCCATGCCGCCGACGAAACCGACCTTGCCTGTCTTCGAGGCCATCGCGGCTAGCAGGCCGACCAGATAGGAGCCCTCATGCTCCTTGAAGACGACCGACTGCACGTTCGGCAGGTCGACGACCATGTCGATGATGGTGAATTTCAGGTTCGGGAACTCGGCCGCAACCTTCTGCAGCGCGGTCGCCTGCGAGAAGCCGACCGCGATGATCGGCGAATGGCCGTCGCGGGCGAAGCGGCGCAGGGCCTGCTCGATCTGGGCATCGTTCGCCGGCTCGAAATCGCGGAAATCGACGCCGGTCTCCTTCTTGAACCTGTCGGCGCCGATGAAGACGCCTTCGTTGAAGGATTTGTCGAATTTGCCGCCCTTGTCATAGACCACGGCCGGCTTAATCGCCTGCTGCGCCAGCGCCGCCACAGCCGAAAGCGCAACGCCGGCCAGTGCCGCCGCAAAAGAACCCAGACGCATGAACCGATCCCCTGTTATGGCCGGGCGCCGTGGTCCGGCCCTCGATGCCGACACGATGGCATGGCTCGTCGGCGCGGCCAAGCCGCCCAAAGCTCATGCCCGGCCGATGCCGCAATCGCCATGCCGATTGCCGAAGAACGGCCATCGTCTTACGCTGCTGCCATGATGATGGGCGACGACGAGATCGAGCGCTATGCGCGCCATATCGTGCTGCCGGAGATCGGCGGCCCAGGGCAGCAGAAGCTGAAGAACGCGCGCGTGCTCGTCGTTGGCGCGGGCGGGCTCGGCGCGCCGCTGATCCAATATCTCGCCGCAGCTGGCGTCGGGAAGATCGGCATCGTCGACGACGACATCGTCTCGCTCTCGAACCTGCAGCGCCAGACCATCTTCACCACCGAGGATGTCGGCGCCCACAAGGCCGTCGCCGCAGCTCGCTTCGTGCGCAACCTCAACCCGCATGTCGTGGTCGAGGAGCATGTCACCCGCATCGACCCGCACAATGCCCGGGCCTTGATCGCCTTCTACGACGTGGTGGCCGAGGGGTCCGACAATTTTGCGACGCGCTATGCCGTCTCCGACGCCTGCTTCCACGAGCACAGGCCGGTCGTCATGGGGGCGCTGGGGCGCTTCGACGGCTCGCTGACCACGATCCGTGCTCACGAAGCCGGCCCGGACGGCCGGCCGAATCCGACCTGGCGCTGCCTCTTCCCGGAGGCTCCGCCGCCCGGTTCGATCCCGACCTGTGCGGAAGCCGGCGTGCTCGGAGCGCTGCCCGGCATCATCGGCTCGCTGATGGCGCTGGAGGTGATCCGCGCCGTGACCGGCTTCGGCGAGCCACTGGTCGGCAAGCTGCTGCTGCTCGACGCGCTGACAATGCGGTTCGAGACGCTGCGCTATGGCTGGGACGAGATGAACCCGCTGAGCGGCGGCAGCGTCGCGGCCTGAGGCTTTCAGAATAGCGCAGCAGCCGTCATCCCGGACGAGCCGCGTTGGCGGCGTTGACCCGGGATGACGCGCGAAGCTGCAAAGCTCAGCGCTTCGACTCGATCACGTCCCAGAGCTGCGCCGCCAGATCCGGCCCGCCGAGCTTTTTGATGGCGCGCACGCCGGTCGGCGCGGTGACGTTGATCTCGGTGAGCTTGCCGTGGATGACGTCGATGCCGACGAGCAAAAGGCCGCGTTCGCGCAGCGCCGGGCCGATCGCCTCGCAGATCTCGAGCTCCTTCTTCGACAGGTCGGTCGGCCGGGCAGCGCCGCCGCGCACCATGTTGGCGCGCAGGTCGCCCACCGCCGGGACGCGGTTGACCGCGCCCGCCGCCTTGCCGTCGATCAGGATGATGCGCTTGTCGCCCTCGGTGATCTCCTTGATGAAGGCCTGCACGACCCAGGGTTCGCGGAAGAGGTTGCTGAACAGATCGAAGAGCGAGCCGAAATTCGGATCGGTCCTGCTGGTCTTGAAAACAGTCGCGCCGCCATGGCCGTAGAGCGGCTTCATGACGATCTCGCCGTGCTCGTCGCGGAAGGCCTCGATCTCGGCCTTGTCGCGGGTGATCAGCGTCGGCGGCATCAGCTCCGGGAAATGGGTGACGAAGATCTTCTCGGGCGCGTTGCGGACTTCGGCCGGGTTATTGACCACCAGCGTCTTCGGATGGATGCGCTCCAGCATATGCGTCGTGGTGACATAGGCCATGTCGAAAGGCGGGTCCTGCCGCAGCAGGACGACATCGAGCGTCGAGAGATCGATCTTCTCCTCGGCTCCCGCCGTGAAATGATCGCCCTCCGCATCCCGCACCGTGACCGGGCGCATCGGCGCCGTGACCTTGCCGTCGCGCATCGAGAGCTTGTCGGGGGTGTAGGTGTAGAGCGTATGGCCGCGCGCCTGCGCTTCCAGCATCAGGGAGAAGCCGGTGTCCCCGGCGATCCGGATGCGCTCGATCGGGTCCATCTGGATGGCGACGGAGAGAGTCATGGCAGGCCTTCCTGTTGCGGCCGGTTCTTATCGGGCCGCGGGCGGGGTTCCTGCAAGTGGGTCGCGTCGATCACGTCGCATTCTGACGGAATCGTCAGAATGCTGAAAACGTGATTGATTCCAGAATCTTAGAGCGTAGCTGCAGGAAAAACGGGTACCCACTTTTTTGCGCAATGCACTTGCGTCACAGGACGAGCGCAAAGGCAGCCGGCACATGGCACGGCCGGCGCCAGGGCGCCAGAAACACAGCGTCGGCACGCAGATGGTGATCGTTCGCCCAGGGATTGCGCGCGAGCCAGTGCCGGATGCGGCGCTCGACGAGGCGGCGCTTTTCCGGCGTCACCGCGGTCAGCGCATCATCGAGCCGGCCACGCGCCTTGACCTCGACGAAGGCGACGGTGAGGCCCCGCTTCATCACCAGATCGATCTCGCCGCCCTTTCCGCCGAAGCGCCGTTCCAGCAGCCGGTAGCCCTTCGCCGTCAGCCAGAGGATGGCGAACCATTCTGCACGGCGGCCGGTGAGGCCGGAGCGCCTGGCCTTGCGGCTGCGCTTGCCGGGATCGGCAGCCGCTCCGCTCACGGATCGTCGCGAGTGAGTTCAAGGGCGCGCGCGTAGACTTTCCGGCGCGGCTGGCCGGTCTCGGCCGCGACCTGCGCGACGGCCTCCTTCAGCGAGACCTTCGCCAGTGCGGCGCGCAACCGCTCGTCGATCACATCGCCGGCCGGCAGCAGCTCGACGGCGCCGGGCGGGCCGATGATGACGACGATCTCGCCACGCGGCTCCTCTTCGCTCTCGTAATGCGCGGCGAGTTCCGGCAGCGCGCCGCGCCGCACCGTCTCATGGTACTTGGTGAGCTCACGCGCCACCGCGCCGGGCCGCGAACCAAGCACCGCTGCTGCGTCGGCCAGCATCTCGGCGAGGCGGCGCGGCGATTCGAAGAAGACCAGCGTTCCGGGAATCACCGCGAGTTCGGTCAGGCGGGACTTTCTTGCCGCGGATTTGGGCGGAAGAAACCCCTCGAAGAAGAAGCGGTCGGTCGGCAGACCCGCCAGCACCAGCGCCGCCAGCACGGCCGAAGGACCGGGAATGCCGGTGACCGGCAGCCCTTCCGCCACCAGCTCGGCGACGAGCTTGTAGCCGGGATCCGAGACCAGCGGCGTGCCGGCGTCCGAGATCAGGGCAAGCTTGCCGCCCTCGCGCAGCTTCGCGAGAATCTTCGGCCGCATCTGCGCCGCATTGTGCTCGTGATAGGGCAGCAGCGGCGTCGAGATACCATAATGCGCCAGCAGCGTCTTCGACGTGCGAGTATCCTCGGCCAGGATCACATCGGCCGCGGCGAGCGTCGCCAGCGCCCGGAACGAGATGTCGCGCAGGTTGCCGATCGGAGTCGCGACGATGTGAAGCCCCGGCGCCAGCCGCTCGGCCTCGGCGCGCAGTCCGAAGGCGGTGTAGCTGGGAGGGCGGGCAGCGGCATCATTCGACATCGCGCCACGCTGCCACAGCGGCAGCCGCCACGCCATGGCACAGCGTCGCGCTGTGTGTGCAACTCATAGTTAACAACTTGAAAATAGGATTCCGCACTGGCACGTGTCCGGCGGGGGCAATTTTTCCGCTGGAACTCATCGCCGGGCGAGCGCCTGCCTGCCCGGTCACGACTGGAGATCGCCCGTGTTGCATCATCGGTACGTCACGCCGGTCCTGCGGTTGAAGGCACGGGCTCTCGCGGTTCTTCTGCCGCTTGCGCTGGCCGCCTGCGGCGGCGGCACATCAGGCCTGCCGGGCTTCGATTCCGGCTCGCCCGCGCCGGGTACGGCGCCAACCGGGCAGACCATCGGCAACGGCAAGGTCAAGGTCGGCCTCGTGCTGCCGCTGACGGCGGAGGGGCAGGGCGCGATCGTCGGCAACTCGCTGAAGAACGCCGCCGAAATGGCGCTGGCCGAGTTTCCGAACGCGGACCTCACTCTCCTGGTGAAGGACGACCGCGGCACGCCGGAAGGCGCCCGCGCGGCGACGCAGGAAGCGCTTTCGGAAGGGGCGGAACTGATCATCGGCCCGCTCTTCGCACCTTCGGTGCAGGCGGCGGCGCAGGTCGCGCGCGGTGCAAATCGCCCGATCATCGCTTTCTCCAGCGACACCAGCGTCGCCTCGCGCGGTGTCTATCTGCTCTCCTTCCCGCCCGAGAACGACGTCAACCGCGTCATCGCCTATGCCAGCCAGCAAGGCCGGAAATCCTTCGCCGCCCTCCTTCCCGATACCGCCTATGGCAAGGTTGTCGAGGCGGCCTTCCAGCAAGCCGTCGCCAGCCGAGGCGGCCGTGTCGCCGCGATCGAGCATTTTGGCGCCGATCCGGCCGCGATGCGCAGTGCGGTCCAGCGGCTGATGCCCTCGCTGCAGCAGGCGGATGCGCTGTTCGTGCCCGCCGCCGCCGACACCATGCCGACGCTCGGCCAGCTCCTGCAGGAGGCCGGCTACAACCCGGCAAAGGTGAAGCCGCTCGGCACCGGCGTCTGGAATGATGCCGGCGTGGCGCGCGTACCGGCGGTCCAGGGCGGCTGGTTCGCCTCGCCCGACACCGCCGGTTTCAACGCCTTCGCCGGGCGCTATCAGCAACGCTTCAACAGCGCGCCGACCCGTACCGCGACGCTCGCCTATGACGCCGTTTCGCTGTCCGCGGCGCTGGCCCGCACGCAGGGATCGCAGCGCTTCTCGGAGAGCGTCCTGACCAATGCTTCCGGCTTCGCCGGCGCCGACGGCGTCTTCCGCTTCCGGACGGATGGACAGGTGGAGCGCGGGCTTGCCGTGCTGGAGTTGCGCAACGGCCAGATCGTCACGATCAACGCCGCCCCGCGCGATCTCGGACCGCGCTCGCAGTAGGCGGGCCAGCGGTCCGCCGTCATTCTCGGGCGAAGCGGAACGCAGACCCGAGAATCGCTGGCAGGAAGAAACGCGGAGCCTCTCTCGGCAAGAGATGCTCGGGTCGAGCCCGAGCATGACGGCGGCGAGCGATCAGCTCAGCGGCGCGTATTTCACGACGCAGCCATAGGCCTTGGTGCTTGCTTCCGTGACCGGCTTGCCGGCCTTCAGCTCCGCAATCGCCTGGCGGACATAGCTCTTCGCACCATTGAGGCTTGAGGCTGCGGAGGACGGCTTGTCGTCGATCGCGCCCATATAGGCGAGCCTGCCCTTGGGATCGATGATGTACATGTGCGGCGTGGTCTGCGCGCCATAGGCCCGCGCCACCTGGCTCTTGGGATCGAGCAGGATGCCGGCCGGCGCGGCGTCACGCTGGACCGTCAGCTCCTTGGCCTTGGCTCCGTCGACATAGCCCTGCTCGCCCGGCGGCGAGGAAATGACCGAGAGCCAGACGATGCCTTCCTTCGCCATGTCCTTCTGCAGCGTCTGCATCGTGGCGCTGTTGTAGTGCTTCCGCACATAGGGGCATTCGTGATTGGTCCATTCGAGGATCACGGTCTTGCCCGCGAAATCGGCGAGATTGCGGGTCTTGCCGTCGGCATCGACGGCCTGGAAAGTGGGGGCCGGCGCGCCAATCCTGGCCGCTCCCTGAGCGAAGGCGACCGCCGGGACGGCGAGGCCGGCGAGAGTCAGGCCGGCGATGAAAGTCTGTCTGGTGAGGCCTTTCATGTCTGTCTCCCTTCCTGAACGTCGGAGCCTTACGGCGTTGCCGCAGCGGTCTTCGCATCCCGGCCTGCCGCGCGCTGGGCGGCCGCGATCACGGTATCGGGCGTCAGGAGCTGCGGCAGGATCTCGGCCTGCCCGTCCTTGCGGCCCGGATAGAACAGGTAGAGCGGCACGCCGGCGCGGCCCTGCTCGGCCAGCGCCTGGGCGATGCGCTGATCGCGATTGGTCCAGTCCGCCTTGAGATAGGTCACGCCGAGCCTGGCGAAGGCGTCTTTCACCTCCTGCCGGGACAGCGCGACGCGCTCATTGGCGAGGCAGGTGATGCACCAGGCCGCGGTGAAGTTGACGAAGACCGGCTTCCCTTCAGCCTGCAGCGCCGCGACGCGCTCGGGCGACCAGGCCTGGACATCGCCAGCCCGCGCCTCGGTGTTGGCGCCCGGCACGGCGTTCTCGACCGTGAACCAGCCGGCGCCGAGCGCAACCAGCACGGCCAGCACCGTCCCGAAGGCGCGGCGCGGCAGGGAGCCGCGGGTGACGCCGACGAGCCAGACGACGAAGCCCGCCGCGAACACAGCGACCAGTGCCGCCAGCACGCCTTGCGGGCCAGTCTGCACCGAAGCGACCCAGATCAGCCAGATCGCGGTCGCGAACATCGGGAATGCGAAGGCCTGCTTCAGCACCAGCATCCAGCGGCCGGGCTTCGGCAGCAGCCGCAGCAGGCCGGGGGCGAAGGAGAGCGCCACGATCGGCAGCGCAAAGCCGAGCGCCAGCGCCAGGAAGACGGAGAGAGCGACCGCCGGCGGCTGCGTCACCGCATAACCCATCGCCGCCCCCATGAAAGGCGCCGTGCAGGGCGTCGCTACGACGACGGCAAGCACGCCGGTCATGAAGGCACCGAAGCGGCCGCCCCGGCTGGCGAGACCATCGCCCACGCCGGTGATCGAAGCACCGATCTCGAAGGCGCCGAGCAGATTCAGGCCGATCAGCACCATAACCACCGCCAGCGCGATGACAAGCGGCGGTGATTGGAGCTGGAAGCCCCAGCCGACGCTGTTGCCGAGTGCGCCGAGCCCGATCACTGCGCCGGCCAGCACCGTGAAAGCGATGAGCACGCCGCAGAGGAAGAACAGGCCCTGTTGGCGCACGGCGCTGCGATGGGCATGAGCGAGCTGTGCGAAGCCGAGCGCCTTGATGAAGAGCACCGGCAGCACGCAGGGCATCAGGTTGAGGATCAGCCCGCCGGCGAAAGCCAGCGCCAGAGCCGCCCAGATCGTCAGATCGGCGCCCTCGACCGGGACCGGAATCCGCACAATGGCGGGCCGAGCCTCCGACGTGGCTGTCCCTGCCGCCATCAACAGCGCGGGGTCGGCATCGGCAGCGAGCGTCACGGCCCTGGCCGCGCCGTTCTCGCGGAAGGTCAGGACGCCGGAAACCTCGGGCTCCTGCAGCTTGAAGGCGCTGGAGCGGACCAGCGTCAGCACCGGCTTCTCGCCTGCGGCAAGCTGCTGGTCGGCCGCATGCTCGATCAACGTATCCAGAACCGGAAAGAAGCGCAGATCGCTCGCGCCCGCCGGCAGCCCCGGCAACTCCAGAGCGAGCCTGTCGCCCTCGCCGCGGAGCCTGCCCCGGAACGACGCCGGCTTCGGCAGGGCTGCCAGCGCCGCATCGATGCGCGCCTGCGCCGCTTCATCGGTGACGCCAGCCGGACCAACCGGCAGATCGAGCGTGAACGAACCTTCCTCCGGAATGCAGATCTTCTCGCAGACCAGCCAGGTGGCATCGGCCTTCAGCGAAAAATTGTCGCCGGGCCTGGCATCGGCCGGCACGGTGATCTCGACCGGCAGCAGCACGGTTCCTTCGAAGCCGAAATTGACGAGCGGTTCGACCCGGATCGCCTTCGGTGCGGGCCATTGGATGTCTCCGGCCGTCGCACCGGCGGGCAGGCGCCATTGGATCCGCGTCGCTTCGCCGGAATCGCCGGGGTTCAGCCAATAGGTATGCCAGTGCGGGGCGAGTTTCTGGACCAGCGCGACCTTGAAGCGCTCGCCCGGCATCACCGTGTCACGGCTCGACAGCAGCGCGGCGGTGACGCGCGGCGACGTCACCGGAGCGGATTCGACCGCCAGGGCCAAGCTGGGCGCCAGCAGTCCCAGCGCCAGCACCGCCTTGCCCAGGAAACCTCCACCGAAAATACGCCGCATGATCTCGTCGCTGTCCTCGAATACCCGGACCTCATGCCTCAATCCGGTCTCGCATACCAATGACAAGGCGGTGAGGCCGGCCCTGCCGCATTCTCCGTCATCTGTTTGCGGCAGGCAGCGTGCCATGATGTCGCCTCTGCTCGCGCCTTAGCTCCAGCGCCCGAATCGTGGACCATGAAGATCATGACCAGCCACCCCGCTCTCGCTCCTTCCCACGTGGCCGTCATCACAGGCGGCGCATCCGGGATAGGCTTCGCTGCCGCCCGCGCCTTCGCGGATAGCGGCATGAGGATCGTGATCGCAGACAGGGACACCGAAGCGCTGAAGGCGGCCGGCCAGGTTCTGGCGACGCTGATCGGCGACGACAATGTGCTTGCGGTCCCGACCGACGTCTCGCGCCGGGACGAGATCGCCCATCTGCACGAGGCGGTCATAGGCCGTTTCGGCAAAGTCCATGTCCTCATGAACAATGCCGGCACGCAGCCGGGCAGCGCGATCTTCGGGCCGCAGGACAATTGGGAGCGCACGCTCGCCGTCAACCTCGGCGGCATCGTCGCCGGTACGCAGCTTTTCGGGCCCGAGATGATCTCCCATGGCGAGCCGGCACTGATCATCAACACCGGCTCGAAGCAGGGCATCACCACCCCGCCGGGCAATCCGGCCTACAATGTCTCCAAGGCCGGCGTGAAGGCCTTCACCGAGGCGCTGCAGCACGAGCTACGCAACACCAAGGGTTGCAGGGTCAGCGCCCATCTGCTGATCCCCGGCTTCGTCTTCACACCGCTGACCGCGCGCGGTCGCGTCGAGAAGCCGGATGGCGCCTGGACGCCGGAGCAGACCGTGGACTTCATGCTGGAGCGGCTCGCCGCCGGGGATTTCTACATCCTCTGCCCCGATGGCGATACGACCCGCGCGCTCGACGAAAAGCGCATGGCCTGGGCGATGGGCGACATCATCGAAAACCGCCCGCCGCTCTCCCGCTGGCACAAGGATTACGGGGAGACGTTCAGGGCGTTTCTCGGCAAGGATTGAAGAACTGCGCCGTCACCCCGGGCGCAGCAAAGCGAAGCCCCGGGATGACCGCGCTTCGGATCGCACCGATCGCTAGATTGCGGCTCCGTCCATGACGATGTCGGCACCGAGCCCCTGGCGGACGGCCCGCACGATCTCAGCCTCGGCTGCTGCACCGCGCCGGCGCGGGCGGGCCGCGTCGATGCGGTGCTCGGCGATGATCTGGCCGGGCGCGCCCGACAGGATGACCACCCGGTCGGCGAGATAGGCGGCTTCGTCAATGTCATGGGTGACGAAGAGCACGGTCTTGCCGGTGCGCTGCCAGACGCGGATCAGCTCATCCTGCAGGGTTTCGCGGGTGAGGGCATCGAGAGCCGAGAAGGGCTCGTCCATCAGCAGGATCTCGGGTTCGACCGCGAGCGCACGCGCCAGCGAGACGCGCTGGCGCTGCCCGCCCGAAAGCTGATGCGGCCAGCGTTGCGCCAGCGCGCCCAGGCCGACGAGATCGAGCGTCTCGCCCGCCTTTGCCAGGCGCTCGGCCCGCGAGACCCGCCCTTCCAGGCCGAAGCCGACATTGGACACGACCTTGCGCCAGGGCAGCAGCCGCGAATCCTGGAAGACGAGAGCGACCGGCCTGCGCGTCGTATCCCTGGCATTGATGACGACCTCGCCGCCGCTCGGCTTCGCGAGCCCGGCAATGACGCGCAGCAGCGTCGACTTGCCGACGCCGGAAGGGCCGACGATGGCGAGGAATTCGCCGCGCCCGACACTGAGGTCGAGCTTGCGCAGCACCTCGGTCTGCTCGCCGTCGCGGGTGAAGGTCAGCGACAGCCCCTTGATCTCGATCACGCTTTCCAACGCAGCACCCATTTCTGGAAGGCGACGAAGCCGGTGTCGAGCAGGCCGTAGAGCGCCGCCATGGTCAGCATGTAGACGACGACGATATCGGTCGCGAGGAGGCTCGACGCCTGCATCATGCGCTGGCCGACACCGGCGACACCGAAGATCTCGGCCGCGACCACCGCCATCCAGGCCTGGCCGAGCGCCGTGCGGAAGCCTACGAGGATGCCCGGCATCGCCGCCGGCAGCAGGATCTTGGACAGGCGCGCCCAAGGCGAGCGAAAACCGAAGGCATCGGCAACCTCGACGAGATCGCGATCGACGCCGCGGATCGCGCCCTGCGCCGCGAAGAAGGCGATCCAGAACACGCCGATCGCGATGATGAAGACGGCAGCGCCGGGCGTCACGCCGAACCAGATGATCGCGAAGGGCACCCAGGCGAGGCCGGGAATCGGCCTGAGAACGCGCACGACCCAGGCCGTCGCCTCCTCGGCGATACCAGACATGCCGACGAGGATGCCGGCAGCAACGCCGAGGCCGGCACCAACGAAGAGTCCGACGAAGTAGTGCCAGAGCGAACCGAGTATGGCCGAGAGCCAGGCACCGGAGGCGACCTCCCGCATGAACGCCTTCGGCAGCGCGCTCGGCGGCGGCAGGAAGGCCGGATTTACCAGCCCGAAGTAAGGCACCGCCTCCCAAAGCAGCAGGAAGGCGACGAGACCCAGAAGCGCGAGGGCCGGAGCCCGTAGACTACTCACAATGTCAGCCGCCCGCCCTGACCGCGCGCTCGTAATACCGCGTCTCGAACAGGCCGTCGAAGGGCAGTTCCTTCTCCAGCGAGCCGAGCTTGACCTGATAGGCCTGCATGGCGCGGGCAGGCTCGATGATCTTGCGCGGATCGATCTCGAACTGGCTTGCCGGCGAGACCAGCGCCTTCTGGATCAACTCGGGGTCGACGATGCCCTTGCCGAGAGCCGCACCGACATGGGGCGCAGCCTTGGCGGGGTTCGCCTTGATCAGGGCCGCAGCCTTGACCAGCCCGTTGACGAGGGTCTGCACGGCTTCGGGGTTCTTGGTGGCGAAGGCGCCGGAAACGGCGACGACCGTGCCGGGCTGGCCGGGGAAGACTTCCTCGCCGCCGGCGATCAGCTTGATCTGCGGATTGCGGCTCTGGATGATCGTCAGGGCCGGCTCGCGGACGCTGCCGCCGTCGACGGCGCCGGCGAGAATCGCCTGCTGCGTCGCATCGATGCCCATCGGCACGATCTCGACATCGGCCTTGTCGACCTTCGCGACCTCCCAGAGCCAATACTGCAGCGTGGTGTTGGGCACGGAACCGGCCGGCTGGGTCGCGAGGCGGGCGGGCTTACCGTTGGCCGCGCGGAAGGCCTTGAAGGCGGCTGCGGCGCTGGTGCCGGCGGTGAAGAATTTCGTCAGCGAGGGCGCGCTGACGACCACGTTCTCGCCGATCGCCGTCGAGGCGACCACGCGGATGTCGACACCGCGCGAGCGGGCAACGGCCAGAGGGGCGACGCCGGCGACATAGACGTCGATCGTGCCGGAGGCGAGCGCCTGGATCATGTTCGGACCGGACTCGAACACGGTCAGAGCCACGTCAAGGCCGCCCTGCTTCAGCCAGCCCTCGCCCGACGCGACGAAGAACGGCGCCGTGCCGACGATCGGGATATAGCCGACGCGCGCCGTGACGCTCTGCGCCCGGGCCGCACCGGCGAACGGCAGGGTGGCAGCAAGGCTCGCTCCCGCGATGAGAAACTGGCGGCGGTCCATCGTGCAAATCCTTCTCGCAGCGCGGGCAGATCGAGCCTCGATCAAGCCCCATTGACAGATTGAGAAAAGGATTTTCTATCTGAATGCAATAGATCGACCTTAAAAAGATAAACCATCTTTATATGGACGATTTGATAGTTTAAATTTCTTCCAAGAGCGAGTTTGAGAGAATGGACGCCATCGACCGGAAAATTCTCACTGTCCTGCAGGCCGACGCGAATATTTCGATCGCCGAACTGGCCGATCGCGTCGGGCTGTCGCAGACGCCGTGCTGGAAGCGCATCCAGAAGCTCGAACAGGCAGGGGTGATCCTGAAGCGCGTCGCGCTGGTGGCGCCGGAGAAGATCGGGCTCGGACTCACCGTCTTCGTCCAGATCGAAACCGCTGATCATTCCGGCCCCTGGCTGGAGAAATTCGCGCAGATGGTCGCGGCGATGCCGGAGGTGATGGAGTTCTACCGGATGGCTGGCGATGTCGACTACATGCTGCGCGTCGTCGTCGCCGACATGGCCGCCTATGACGCCTTCTACAAGAAGCTGATCGAGACGATCCCGCTCAAGAACGTGACCTCGCGCTTCGCCATGGAGCGGATCAAGGCGACGACGGCCTACAAGGTGCCGGAGCTGCCACGCGATTGACGGCGGAACAGGCCGGGGCCTGGCTCGCAAAGCCAGTCCTCGTCCCCAGTGGCCCCGAAGGGCCGTCTCGAAGGACGTTCCGGCTGCCTCCGGAACCTCGTGAAGCATCCTTCGAGACGCAGGCTGGCGCCTGCTCCTCACGATGCGGGCCGCGGCGGACCGGGAGCGCATGACAGGCCAACATCCCGGATGCTAGGAAGCGGTCAGTCCGACGCTCTCGCTGCCCGAGGAGCCGCCTTGTCCGCTTCCCGCTCCGTCCTTCTGATCATCGGCGGCGGCATCGCCGCCTACAAGGTGCTCGAAGTCATCCGCCGGCTGAAGGATCGCGGCATCGCCGCGCGCTGCATCCTGACCAAGGCCGGCGAGCAATTCGTCACGCCGCTCACCGTCTCCTCGCTCGCCGGCGAACGCTGCTTCACCGATCTGTTCTCGCTGACAGACGAAGCCGATATCGGCCATATCCAGCTGTCGCGCTCGACCGATCTGATTGTCGTGGCGCCGGCGACTGCCGACCTGATCGCCAAGATGGCCAACGGCCTCGCCGACGATCTCGCCTCGACGGCGCTGCTTGCCACCGACAAGCGCATCCTGATCGCGCCTGCGATGAACCCGCGGATGTGGCAGCACCCGGCGACGCGCCGGAACATGGCCCAGCTCGAGAAGGACGGCGTCCTCGTCGTCGGCCCGAATGTCGGGGCCATGGCCGAGCGCGGCGAGAACGGGCCGGGCCGCATGGCCGAACCGCCCGAGCTGCTGGCCGCGATCGAGTCGGCACTGGCCGGCGAAAAGCCTGCGGCCGCCCGCGCCATCGGCTTCCTCGGCAGGCTGCCCGGCGGCGACCATACCAAGCCGGGCCCGCTCGCCGGCCGGCATGTGCTGATCACCTCTGGGCCGACTCATGAGGCGATCGACCCGGTGCGCTACATCGCCAACCGCTCCTCTGGAAAGCAGGGCCACGCCATCGCGGCGGCTGCCGCCGCGGCGGGCGCGCGGGTCACGCTGGTCAGCGGTCCGGTGAATCTGCCCGACCCGGACGGTGTCGAGACCGTCCATGTCGAATCCGCCCGCGAGATGCTGGGCGCAGTCGAAACCGCCTTGCCGGCCGATATCGCGATCTTCGCCGCCGCTGTCGCCGACTGGCGCGTCGCCGATGCCGCGCCGGAAAAGATGAAGAAGGATGGCAAGGCCCTGCCGCCGCTGGCGCTGGTCGAGAACCCCGATATCCTGGCCACCGTCGCGCACCGCAAGAGCGGGCGCCCGCCGCTGGTCGTCGGTTTTGCCGCCGAAACCCAGAACGTCATCGACTACGCCAAGGCCAAGCTGGCGAAGAAGGGTTGCGACCTGATCGTCGCCAACGACGTCGGCGGCACCGGCGTGATGGGTGGCGACGCCAACACGGTCCATCTCGTCACCGCCGCAAATGTCGAGACCTGGCCGACGCTGCCGAAGGACGAGGTTGCGAGCCGGCTGATCGCCCATATCGCGGACCTTGCCCCGACCGGCCGGGCGGACTGACGGCGATGGTGACGATTGCACTGCAACGCCTGCCGCATGGCGCCGACCTGCCCTTGCCGGCCTATGAGACGGCCGGAGCGGCAGGCCTCGATCTGCGCGCCGCCATCGGCGAGCCACTCCTGCTCGCACCCGGCGAAAGGACCCTTGTCCCAACCGGGCTGGCGATGCAGCTACCCGACGGTTTCGAGGGGCAGGTGCGCCCGCGCTCGGGGCTTGCGGTCAAGCATGGCGTCACCGTGCTGAATGCGCCCGGCACCGTGGACAGCGACTATCGCGGCGAGATCAAGGTGCCGCTGATCAATCTCGGGCAGGAGCCCTTCGCGATCGCGCGGGGCGACCGGATCGCCCAGCTGGTGATCGCCCCGGTGACGCATGCCGTGCTCACCGAGGTCGCCTTTCTCGATCGGACGGAGCGCGGCGCGGCGGGCTTCGGCTCCACCGGCATCGGCGGCGGCAAGCACGGAGAGAAGCGGCCATGATGCTGCTCTCGCGCCGCAGCCTGCTCGCCATCGCAGCAGTGGTCGACATCGCGCTGCATGCCCGGCCTTCGCCGGTCGCCGCCAAGCTCCTGGCCGCGCGTCATGCCCTGCCGCCGCGCCATCTGGAGACGCTGCTCCAGACGCTCGTCCGCGTCGGTATCCTGAAGGGCGTGCGCGGCCCGCGCGGGGGCTACGAGCTCGCCCGGGAGCGGCGCAAGATCACGGCCGGCGACATCGCCCGCGCCGCGATGCAGGAGTCGGGCGAAGAAGGCCTCGGCCCGCTGCCGCAATCGCGGCTGGTCGACGAGGTCGTCGGGCCGGAGGTCGAGGCAGCGTCGGCCGCCTTCCTGGCAATGCTCGACAAGGTGACCGTGGAAGAGCTCTGCCAGCGGGCGCAGGCGAAATCCGTCTTCGGCAGAGGTAGTTCCGGAGCAGATTTCACTATTTAGGATTGTGATTTATTTCTTTAATCGACACAATCTGTGAATTGACCTAGCTTCACCGCCAACCATCCGTCGAGGAGGATTGATCCATGGCTGAAGCACAGGCGCCGACGAAAGCCCCGGGGCGCGGGCGCATCTACAACTCCATCACCGACACGATCGGCGACACCCCGCTCGTCAGGCTCAACCGCCTGCCGGCCGAGCGTGGCGTCAAGGCGACGATCCTCGCCAAGCTCGAATTCTTCAATCCGATCTCGAGCGTGAAGGACCGCATCGGCGTCAACATGATCGATGCGCTGGAGGCGTCCGGCACGCTGAAACCCGGCGGCACGCTGATCGAACCGACCTCGGGCAACACCGGCATCGCGCTCGCCTTCGTCGCGGCGGCACGCGGCTATCGCCTGATCCTGGTCATGCCCGAGACGATGTCGCTGGAGCGGCGCAAGATGCTCGCCCTGCTCGGCGCGGAACTCGTCCTGACGCCCGGCCCCGGCGGGATGCGCGGCGCCGTCGCCAAGGCCGAGGAACTCAAGAACGAGATCCCCGGCGCGATCATCCCGCAGCAGTTCGAGAACCCGCATAACCCGGAGATTCACCGCAAGACGACGGCCGAGGAGATCTGGAACGACACCAACGGCCAGGTCGACATCGTCATTTCCGGTGTCGGCACCGGCGGCACCATCACCGGCGTCGGCCAGGTGCTGAAGGCGAAGAAGCCGGGCGTGAAGATGGTCGCGGTCGAGCCGGAAGATTCACCCGTCCTCTCCGGCGGCCAGCCCGGCCCGCACAAGATCCAGGGCATCGGCGCCGGCTTCGTGCCGGGCGTGCTCGATCGCAGCGTGATCGACGAAGTCGTCACCGTCGGCAACCAGACCGCCTTCGAGACGGCGCGCGCGCTAGCCAGGAAAGAGGGCATTCCGGCCGGCATTTCCTCGGGTGCTGCGGTCGCGGCCGCGCTCGAAGTCGGCGCGCGACCGGAGAACGCCGGCAAGACCATCGTGGTGATCATCCCCTCCTTCGCCGAGCGCTATATCTCCAGCGCCCTGTTCGAGGGTCTGTGAACCCGGCAGCCATCCAGATCGTCCGGCTGGCGGAGAGCCTGCCGGACGATTTCGAGGCGCTGCGCCACGAGGCGAGCGCAGAAAGCTATCGCTTCGTCGAGGGCCTGCGTGAGGAATGGCTGGCTGGCCACTATGCCGGCGACGACGACCGCTTCGTGACCTTCGCCGCCTTTCAGGAAGGCGAGCTCTCCGGTATCGGCGCTCTGACGCCAGATCCTTACGACCCCGAGCCCGATCTCCTGCGGGTCCGGCACGTCTATGTCCGGCCGCTGCATCGCGGCACCGGCATCGGCCGCGTTCTGGCTGCGGCGCTCATTCAGCAAGGGCTGGCGCTGGCACCGCGCCTCTCGCTCCGCGCCGCCGATCCGCGCGCAGCGGCGTTCTGGGAAGCAAGCGGCTTCAAGCCCGATACCGGCGGAACGCGTCGCTCGCACCTGCTGGCGCGCTGAGCCCTCTCAGCGAACCAGAACCAGCCTGTTGCCCCAGGGATCGCCGATCCCCGGCGCTCCGTCGCTCTCGCTGCCGCCACCGCTGAGGATTCGTTCGCGCATCGCGATGAAATCGGCCTCGCTGCGCGCCACGACCTCGAAGCGATCGAGACCCGCCTCGCCGGGCTGACGAGGCCCGGCGCCGCGGCTGCCCCAGATATTGCCGGCGATATGATGGTGGTAGCCACCGCTGGCGAGGAAGCTTGCGCCGGGATAGTGGACCATCAAATCGAAGCCGAGCAGGTCGCGATAGAAGGCCTCGGCCGCCACCGTATCGCCGACGCGCAGGTGGATATGGCCCATGCCGGTGCCTTCGGGCATGCCGGCATAAGGCCCGCTTTCGGCCTCGCTCAGGAGTCTGTCGAGATCGAGCCGCTCGGTCGCCATGGCAATGCCGCCATCGGGCCGGCGCGGCCACTCGGCACGCGTGCGGTCGCGATAGATCTCGATGCCGTTGCCCTCGGGGTCGGAGAGATAGAGCGCCTCGCTGACAAGGTGGTCGGAGGCGCCTTCGAGCGGGATACGCGTCTCGGCGGCGTGCTTCAGCCAGTTGGCGAGATCGCGCCGTGACGGCAGCAGGATGGCGAGGTGGAAGAGGCCGGCTGGCGAGCTCGGCTGCGCCGCACCGGCCTGTAGCCGAACGAGCACTCGTCCATCGATACCAAGTTCCGCGCCGTCACGGTCTTCCCGAATCAGGCGCAGCCCGATGGCGTCACGATAATAGGCGGTGAGCTTGGCAAGATCGCGCACGCGCAGGGTGACGGCCCCGATATGATAGGGCGCATCATGGGCTTCCAGCCTGGCGAGAGGCGCGGTCTTCTCTGCGGTCGCGGGCATGGCGTGGTCCTTTCGCGGCAGCCGCAACGGCTGACGCCACCAAAGATGGTGCTTCCCACCCCGCTTGTCGCCACCCTCCCTGGCAAGAGCGGGATTGCAGCGTTGCAATGAGGCTGCGGACTCCGCCTCACTCGGCCTTCGCCGGGCCGACCCTGTCGGCCATGGTCGCGCCGCGCTCGCCGAGAGGCTTCGGCTTGCCGGTCGTCGTGTCGTGTGCCGTCTGGTGTTCCAGCTCGGCATTGAGCTCGGCACCGGCGAGCACGATGGTCGCCGAGAGCCAGAGCCAGGTCATGAACACCACGACGGTCGCGAGCGAGCCATAGGCGGCCGTGTAGTTGCCGAGCGTGCTGACATACCAGGAGAAGGCATAGGAGGCCGCGCCCCATAGAAGGGCCGCGGCGATGGCGCCGGGCATCACCCAGACGAAGCGCATGCGCTGGCGGCTCGGGCCGATCCAGTAGAGAACCGCTATCGAGAGCGTTGCCATGACGAAGAAAGCGGGCCAGCGCACCAGCCGGATCAGTCGTTCCAGCTCGAAATGGAAGGGAAACAGTGCGGTCACGACCGGCAAGCTGGCGATTGCGACCAGTGCCGCGACGAGCAGCACGACGCCACTCACCGTGGTGAACAGCGAGATCGCGTTGAGCTTGAGGAAGCTGCGCTTCTCCTGTTCGCGATAGATGATGTTGAGCGCGTCGAAGATCGCCTTCACCGCCGCGTTGGCGGACCAGGCCGCGACGAGGAGGCTGATGTAGAAGGTCAGGGACAGGCCGACTCCCGACTGGGTGGAGAGCCGCATCGCCTGCTCATGGATGAGCTCCCGCGCGGCCTGCGGGAACATGGTCGTCACGGCGTCCAGCTGCCCGGCGATGGTCGCCGGATCGGTGAAATAGCGGTAGATCGTCACCAGCAGCGAAAGCGCCGGGACCAGCGAGAGCAGGGTGAAGAAGGCGACCGCGCCGGCGAGCGAGGTCAGCCGGTTGTCGGCGACATTGCCGATGAAGCGCAGCAGCACGTCCTTCCAGCCGAGCCAGGTCATTTGCAAAGGCGTCCGTGCCAGCCGCCCGCGCGCGGCTTCCTGCCGGCGCCTGTCGCGATGGTTGGACAGAGCTCCCGACAGATAGCCCAGCGCAACCCCCAACCCGGCGGCGCCCGTGATCCGTTTGAGAAATGCCATGTCGGGGTGAGGTCTCCGCGGCCGTTGAGACTGCAGCTTGCGAGCAACCGCGCCGCGCCGCAATCGTTCCGGCGAAGCCCGCTCACGATCGGCGCTTAGCTGATTGTTAACCTTAATGCTTCGTTATGACCGGGCGCGCTCGATCCTCCGGGCGCATCACGATTTCTCGGAAAGCCCGATGTCGAAGCTCAGATATGCCCTGGCAGGATGCGTGGCGCTGCTGTCAGGCGCGGCCGCCGCGGCCGATCTGCGCGGCGTCGCCCTGCCGCCCGCGCCGGAACTGCCTGCGCTCTATTCCTGGACCGGCGTCTATGCCGGTCTGCAGGGCGGCTACTCCTGGGGCAGCAACCGCGTGCGGATCGGAGCGCCGACCGGCCCCTTCGCGCCGATGAGCTTCCACATCGACGACGATTCCGCTTTCGGCGGCGCCCATGCCGGCTTCAACTATCAGTTCGGCAGCATCGTGCTCGGCATCGAGGGCGACATCGAAGCCGTCAATAGCCGCAGCCGCTTCGCCGGCGCCGGCTTCAACGGCCGCGTCTCGCAGGATTGGCAGGGCGCGGCGCGCCTCCGCATCGGCTATGCCTTCGACCGGCTGATGATCTATGCCGCCGGCGGCGCCTCATTCACGGAATATGAGCGGCGTGTCTTCGATACGGCCGGCTTCGGCGAAAGGCTGACCAGCGCCCGGACCGGCTGGAACCTCGGCGCCGGCGTCAATTTCGCCTTCACCGACAACCTGATCCTCGGCGCCGAATACCGCTACACCGATTTCGGGCGGAACCGCTTCGCGAGCTCCGGCGCCTTTCCAGGCCTGACCGGCGATCAGGAATTCACGGCGCACAGCGCCCGCGCCAGCATCGCCTACAAGTTCTGAAGGCGCCGCCTGGCGTCATGCCCGGGCTTGGCCCGAGATTCTCGGGTCGCAGCTCTGCTGCGCCGCGAATGGCGGAAGGCGCAGTTCTGCCTCAAAACCCCGTGCGCTGGCGGATCGCGGCGGCGAGCGTGCCGTCATCGAGATAGTCGAGCTCGCCGCCGACCGGCACGCCATGGGCGAGCTTCGTCACCTTGACCGGCAAATGTGCCAGGAGGTCGGTGATGAAATGCGCCGTGGTCTGGCCGTCGACCGTGGCGCTGAGCGCGAGGATGATCTCCTTCACCGCCGGATCGGAAGCGCGCGCCACCAGCGCATCGAGCGAGAGATGCTCGGGCCTGACGCCATCGAGCGCCGAGAGCACGCCGCCGAGCACGTGATAGCGCCCCGCCACGGCACCCGAGCGCTCCAGCGCCCAGAGATCGGAAATATCGGCGACGACGACGATCAGGCTGTCGTCACGACGCGGATCGGTGCAGAGGCCGCAGGGATCGCTGGTATCGACATTGCCGCAACGGCAGCAGACGACGATGCGCTCGCGCGCGACCGCCATCGCCTCGGAAAGCGGGCCGAGCAGCTGCTCGCGTTTCTTGACGAGATGCAGCGCCGCACGCCGGGCCGAGCGCGGCCCGAGCCCGGGCAGCTTGGCCAGGAGCTGGATCAGCCTTTCGATCTCGGGACCGGCGATGGCGCGGGACATTGGTGGTAAACGACCTTCTGGCTCTTCTCAGCCCTCATCCTGAGGAGCCGCGAAGCGCCGTCTCGAAGGATGTTCCAGAGCGCGCTGGAGCATCCTTCGAGACGCAGCCTATCGGCTGCTCCTCAGGATGAGGGCTGAGAGAAAAGACTCAAAACAGCTTCATGCCCGGCGGGATCGGCAGGCCCTTGGTGATCTCGGCCATCCGCTCCTGCATGACGCGCTCGCCGCGGGTCCGCGCATCGTTCGCCGCGGCGACGATCAGGTCCTCGAGGATTTCGCGCTCGTCCGGCACCATCAGGCTCGGGTCGATCTTCACGCCCTTGAGCGCGCCCTTGGCCGTCATCGTGACCGTGACCATGCCACCGCCCGCCGTGCCCTCGACCTCGATGGCGTCGAGCTCGGCCTGCATGTCGGCCATCTTCTGCTGCATCTGCTGAGCCTGCTTCATCAGACCCATCATGTCGCGCATGGGAAATCCTCCTTAAAAAAATCAGAAATCGATGCCGTCGAAATCCGGCTCGGAATCGTCGAAAAGCGGCTCGGCGTCGGGCAGATACTCCTCCTCGGCCGGAGCCGCAGCAGCATTCTCGGCCGCGGCGATGGCGCGCGGATCACGGACATCGACGATGCGCGCGCCGGGAAAGCGCTCCAGCACCGCCTTGACCGAGGGATGAGCCGCAGCGTCGCTCTCGCGCCGGTCCTTGGCCGCCACCGCCTGCTCACGCAGGGTCGCGCCGCCCTCTTCGTTGACGACAGCGACCATCCAGGTCTGGTTCGTCCATTCCTTGAGGCGGCGGGATAGGTCCTGCGCGAGGGTGCGCGAAGCGCCCTCGGCAAGCGAGAACTCGATGCGGCCGGGCTCGAAGCGCACCGGCCGGATATCTCGCTCCAGAGCGATCTTCAGCGTGATGTCGCGGTTCTGCGACGCCAGCGCGACGACATCCTCGATCGAGGCGACGATCGCGGCCGGAGCCGCGGCAATGCGTGCGACCGGAACCGGAGCCGGATTTGCGCTGGCGAGGATCGGCCGGGCGGCGAGCGCAGTGTTGCCGCCCCCGGAAGGCGGGCGCGGCGCGCCGCCGCCATTTCCGTTTCCGGCCGGGCCGGAACCCATGCCGTCGCGCAGCAGCTTCAACGCCTCGTCCGGCGTCGGCAGGTCGGCGGCATGGGCGAGGCGGACGAGGACCATCTCGGCGGCCATCACCGGCCGGTCGGCCTGCTTCACCTCGGCAATGCCCTTGAGCAGCATCTGCCAGGTGCGGGCGAGCACGCGGATCGAGAGGCGCTGGGCGAAATCGCCGCCGCGCACGCGCTCTGCCTGGGCGAGGCTGTTGTCCTTCACCGCCTCGGGCACGAGCTTGAGGCGGGTCACGAGATGGGTGAACTCGGCGAGGTCGTTGAGCACCACCGCCGGATCGGCACCGGCGTCGTATTGCCCGCGCAGCTCGCCCAGAGCTGCGGCGATATCGCCCTTCATCACCGATTCGAAGAGATCGATGACGCGCGCGCGGTCGGCGAGGCCGAGCATGGAACGGATGTCGTCGAGCGTGATCCGCCCGGCCGCATGGGCGATGGCCTGGTCGAGGATCGAGAGCGAATCGCGCACCGAGCCCTCGGCGGCGCGGGCGACGGCGGCGAGCGCCTCCTGCTCGGCATCGACGCCTTCGGCCTTGCAGATGCCGCCGAGGTGGTCGACCAGCACATCGGCCTCGACGCGGCGCAGGTCGAAGCGCTGGCAGCGCGACAGCACCGTAATCGGCACCTTGCGGATCTCGGTGGTCGCGAAGATGAACTTCGCGTGCGGCGGCGGCTCCTCCAGCGTCTTCAGGAAGGCGTTGAAGGCGCCGGTCGAGAGCATGTGCACCTCGTCGACGATATAGACCTTGTAGCGCGCGGAGACCGGCGCATAGCGCACGGCGTCGTTGATCTGGCGGATATTGTCGACGCTGTTGTTCGAGGCGGCGTCGATCTCCATCACGTCGATATGGCGGCCCTCGATGATCTCGCGGCAATGCACGCCGAACTCGCGCAGATCGGTGGTCGGTGCGCCCTTCCCGTCGGGTGTCTGGAAGTTCAGCGCCCGCGCCAGAATGCGGGCGGTCGTCGTCTTGCCGACGCCGCGCACGCCGGTCAGCATCCAGGCCTGCGGAATGCGGCCGGCAGCGAAGGCGTTGGTGAGCGTGCGCACCATCGCTTCCTGGCCGATGAGATCGCCGAAATGCGCCGGCCGATATTTGCGGGCGAGCACGCGATAGGGCGTCGGCGCCGCACCGGACACCGCGTGCGGCGCAGGCGCCGGGTCGAAACCGGCGAATCCCGGTTCGTCAGCAGAGGCAGCGTCGATCTGGTCGGTCATGGAAACTGGTTTCGCCAATCGGGAGGCGAGGGTCAATGGCGCTATGCCAACTTGGGCGCCGTGCCGGTTTGACCTCGGCCCGGGCGCGGCCGGAGCACGGCGCTTTCACGCGGCGCATGAGGTGGGAGGCTGGACGAAGACCCGTTCGGTCTCGTTAGGGCTGCTTCCTTCCGGACCTGACCCGGTTGGCGAGTGAGACGTCCCTCGCCAACCTCCCGGGCGCTATATCGGGGATGTCGACGCGAAGCGCAAGCCTGCCGGCAACAGATCCGGCAGCGCGCTCACGGTCGCTTCGGCGCCTCGGGAGCGCGATTCTCCTCCTGCGCCGCGAAAACATTGTGCGCGTAAGCATCGAGGATCGCTTCCGAACGCTGCAGGCGCTCGGCCGCCTCGCCGGCACGGGGGGCGCCGTAGAAGTCCAGCTTGCGGATCTTTTCGATCCAGTTCCGGAATTTCATCAGCTCCTGCTCGTTCTCCTCGAGCTCGGCGAAGGTGAAATGCGAGACCCGCGTCTCCTCGTCGATCTCGGCCTCGAAGGCGAGGCACTTCCCGATGAACTCCTTGTACTCGTCGTCGCGATCGGCATTGAAGCGCGCGACGACCTTCTCCTGCTGCTTCTGGTCGAGACCGACCGTCGCCAGCAGCAGCGCCTCGCCCTCGGCCTCGGCGATCTCGTTCTCGAGCATCCTGAGCCGACGCAGATGATCGTCCGTCTTCGGCAGCAGGCAGACGCCGCCCTGGAGGTAGACCGCCCCCATGCCCTTGAGCTTGCGCCAGATGGAGACCCGCTTGCGCGCCGGCTCGGCCGGAACCTTGTAGGTCAGCAACAACCATTCGAGCGACGCCATGGTACCTCTTGAATGTTACGACTGTTACAAATACTATCTTACCATGGCCTTTCAAGGCCGAAACCATCGTGACAGCAAAAGCCGACGCTGTCGCCTGCGTGCCGGATCGTTCACGAGAGGTCGCCGATGACTTGGACCATGGCTGCTCCCGCGCTCTCCGCAGCCTTCCTCGCCTCGCTGGTCGAGGTGGTCGAAGCCTTCACCATCGTCCTCGCGGTTGGCACCGTGCGTGGCTGGCGGCCGGCGCTCATCGGCACGGGCTGCGCGCTGGCTGCGCTCGCATTGCTGGTGCTGCTGCTCGGCTCGGCCCTGACACGGGTGCCACTGCAAGCCCTGCAGCTCACCATCGGCATCCTGCTCCTGATGTTCGGCCTGCGCTGGCTGCGAAAAGCGATCCTCCGCGCCGCCGGCTTCATTGCACTCCATGACGAGGAGGCAGCCTTCATCAAGGAAACCGGGGCCTTGCAGGCCGGCGATGCCGGAACGACAGGCCATCACGACTGGATGGCAGGCCTCACCGCCTTCAAGGCCGTCATGCTCGAAGGCATCGAGGTCGTCTTCATCGTGCTCGCCGTCGGCGCCGGCCGGGGCCTGCTCTGGCCCGCCAGCCTCGGGGCACTCGCGGCCTGCGCGCTGGTGCTCGCGCTCGGCCTCGTCCTGCGCAAGCCACTCGCCCGCGTTCCCGAGAACACCCTGAAATTCGCAGTCGGCGTGATGATATCGGCCTTCGGCATCTACTGGACGGGCGAAGGGCTGGGCGTCGATTGGCCCGGCGGCGACCTTGCGATCCTCGCGCTGGCGGCGCTCCTCGTCGCGAGCGGGCTCACCCTCGTCGCAACCTTTCGCCGGAACTCCATGGAGACGGCAGCATGAAAACGATCGGCACGATCCTGCGCGAAATTGCCGCGCTGTTCATCGACGACGAACGGCTCGCCCTCGCCATCCTTGCACTGGTCGGACTATGCGCCTGCCTTGCCTTCGGCCTGCACGGCAGTCCGATCGGCGTGGCCGCGGCGCTGACGGGAGGCTCCGTCCTGGTTCTGGCGTTCAGCGTCCGCCAAGGGGCGAAGCGTGGGCCGCGCCGGCCGATACGTGAAGCTTCGTCGCAGACGGCGGCTTCGCGGATCATTCGGCATTGACTCGGTGTCGTCCATCCGTCATAAGCCCGCGACCTGCGCAGCCGAAAGGCCGCGCCGACCCTTATCGCATGACAGGCTCGGTTGGCCATGCTTTCCCCGGAAAGCCGCGGCCGTCGTGCTCATAAAGGCCCCGGAGACGGACCGTGAAGAGAACCTATCAACCCAGCAAGCTGGTTCGCAAGCGCCGCCACGGCTATCGTGCCCGCATGGCGACCAAGGGTGGCCGCAAGGTCATCGCCGCTCGCCGTGCTCACGGCCGCAAGCGCCTGTCGGCCTGACAAGCACTGGCGCGTGAGCATAGCGCGCCCGTTCCCGAAGACTGGCCAATCGCCATGCGCCTCGCCCGTCTGACGCAACGCAAAGAATTCCTGGCGGCGGCCGACCACGGCCGCCGTTTTCGTTCGCCTGCCTTTATGGCGCAGGTGCGCGACTGCATGCCCGAGGAAGAGCGGGACGGGCTGCGGCTCGGGCTCACCGCCTCGCGCAAGACCGGCAACGCCGTGAAGCGCAACCGCATCCGCCGCCGCCTGCGCACCGCTGCCGCCCAGGCCCTGCGCGACCAGACGAACAAGCGCTGCGACATCGTGATCGTTGCCCGCTCCGAAGTGCTGAAGGCAGATTTTCACGCACTCGTGGCCGATCTTTCCATTGCCATCGACCGGGCGAAGCCTCAAAAGCCGCATGCTGACCGACACCGCTCGCGCCTGAAGCGCGATGCGGCGCCGCAAGCCTGACCTGACACGCCGAGCCCTGCCGGACCAAGCGAGATTCGTTTCCGATCATGATGAAAGAAGACAACCGCAATCTGCTTCTCGCGATCGTCATGTCCGTGGTCATCCTGCTCGGCTGGCAGTTCTTCTATGCCAAGCCGCAGATGGAGAAGCAGCAGGAGGCCGCGCGGCAGAACCAGCAGGCCCAGAGCCAGCAGGCGCCCGCGGCGTCCGGCTCGACCCCGGCTCCCTCCACGCCCGGCGGCTCCGCCGCGCCCGGCACTGCCGCGACGCAGGCCGTCGGCACGCGCGAGCAGGCTCTCGCCGCGAGCCCGCGCATCAAGATCGACACGCCCCGGATCGCTGGCTCGATCTCGCTCACTGGCGCTCGCGTGGATGACGTCTCGCTCAAGGCATTCCGCGAGACGGTAGACCCCAACAGCCCGATCATCGTCCTGCTTTCGCCGGCCGGCGGCCCCAACGCCTATTATTCGGATTTCGGTTGGGTCGCAGCGCCCGGCAGCTCGGTAGCGGTGCCCAACGCAAAAACCGTTTGGACTGCGGATAACCAGACCCTGACGCAGGCCACGCCGGTCACGCTGAGCTGGGACAACGGCCAGGGCCTGATTTTCAAGCGCATCATCGGCGTCGACAACAACGCCATGTTCACGATCCGAGACGAGGTCGAGAACAAGGGGGCCACCCCGGTCACGCTGTTCCCGTACGGCCAGGTCGTCCGTCAGGGCCGACCGCACACGCTGGGCTATTACGTTCTCCACGAAGGCCTCGTCGGCTATGTTGGCGAGCACGGCCTGCAGGAATGGACCTACGACAAGCTCGATAAAGAGCCGGCGCTGTCGCCCGGAACCGTCGGCCGCAACTGGAAGGATGCTGTCGGCGGCTGGGTCGGTATCACCGACAAATATTGGGCAGCGACCGTCATCCCCGACCAGAAGCGCAAGTTCGAAGGCCGTTTTTCTTCGGTCCAGACCGGTTCGGAGCGCACCTACCAGGCCGACTTCCTCGGCGAGGCGGTTGCGGTGGCGCCGGGCGCGAGCGCTGCGTCGCAGTCGAAGCTTTTCGCCGGCGCAAAGGAAGTCGCGGCGATCAATGGCTATGAGCGCGATCTTCAGATCACGCGCTTCGACCTGCTGATCGACTGGGGCTGGTTCTATTTCATCACCAAGCCGATGTTCCTGCTCCTCGACTGGATCTACAAGCATGTGGGCAATTTCGGCGTCGCGATCCTGATCGTCACGGTGCTGCTCAAGGCGCTGTTCTTCCCGCTCGCCAACAAGTCCTACGCCTCGATGGCGAAGATGAAGGCGCTGCAGCCGGAAATGACGGCGATCCGCGAGCGCTACGCCGACGACAAGATGAAGCAGCAGCAAGCGCTGATGGAGCTTTACAAGACGCAGAAGATCAACCCGGTGGCCGGCTGCTGGCCGGTGCTGCTGCAGATCCCGGTGTTCTTCGCGCTCTACAAGATCCTGTTCATCACCATCGAGATGCGGCATGCGCCGTTCTTCGGCTGGATCCACGATCTCGCCGCGCCCGATCCGACGAACATCTTCTTCTTCCTGCCCGCGGCCATGACGAGCTATCTGCATCTCGGCATCTGGCCGATCATCATGGGCATCACGATGTTCATCCAGATGAAGATGAACCCGGAGCCGCCGGACCCGGTGCAGAAGATGATGTTCACCTGGATGCCGGTGTTCTTCACCTTCCTGCTCGGCTCGTTCCCGGCCGGCCTGGTGATCTACTGGAGCTGGAACAACCTGCTCTCGGTGACCCAGCAGGGCTTCATCATGCGCAAGAACGGCGTGAAGATCGAACTGTTCGACAACCTCAAAGGCATGTTCGGCAAGAAACCCGCGACAGCGAACACCGCCGCCACGCCGCCAAAGCCGGCCAACACCAACAAGAAGTGAGTGATCGAAGGGCGGGTTTCCCGCCCTTCGCCTTTTCAGGCCAAGGCCTTTCCGCGATGCCGCTTCCCGATCCACAGACGCGCCACCCCATTCCCGGCTGGAAGGGCACCGCCTTCCTGAAGGCAGTGGTCGATCATCCGCTGATCGAGGTCGGCGACTACAGCTATTACGACGACTCGCGCGGGCCGGAGCATTTCGCCGCCCGCTGCGTGCGCTATCATTTCGACTTCATCGGCGACCGGCTGATCATCGGGAAATTCGTCGCCATCGCGCAGGCGGCGCAGTTCATCATGAACGGCGCCAACCACCCGATCGGCGGCTTCTCGACCTTCCCCTTCCAGATGTTCGGCCTCGGCGATCCCGAGGCGCTGAAGCGCCCCGGACCGAACAACCGCGGCGACATGGTGATCGGCAACGATGTCTGGATCGGGCGCGAGGCGGTCATCATGCCCGGCGTCAGGATCGGCGACGGCGCGATCATCGGCACGCGGGCGCAGGTCACGAAGGACGTGCCGCCCTATGCGGTCGTCGCAGGCAATCCCGGCCGGATCGTCAAGATGCGCTTTCCGGCCGAGATCGTCGCGGAGTTGCTGGCGATCCGCTGGTGGGACTGGGAGGCGGACAAGATCGCGCGCCATATCGACGCGATCCAGGGCGCCGACATCGACGCGCTGCGCGCAGCCGTGTAAGAGCAAACCATCCTCAGCCCTCATCCTGAGGAGCAGCCCTCAGGCTGCGTCTCGAAGGATGTTCCGGTGCGCGCTGGAGCATCCTTCGAGACGCTGCTTCGCGGCTCCTCAGGATGAGGGCTTCTGATTTCGAAAGAGCGGAAGCCATGACCACGTCCACGACCAAGCCCTATGACGCCGAGGAGATCGAGGCGGCCCGCAAGCTCTTCGAGGGGCCGTGGGATTTCGTCTGGGCCTCGACCAAGATCGACGATCTGCCGCCGATGGTCGGCCAGGAGATCGCCTTCGCCGGCCGCTCCAATGTCGGCAAGTCGAGCCTGATCAATGCGCTGACACGGCGCAACGCCCTGGCGCGCACCTCGCATACGCCTGGCCGGACGCAGCAGCTCAATTTCTTCCGCCAGGTCGACCATGACGAGCGGCTGACCATCGTCGACATGCCCGGCTATGGCTATGCCGCCGTGGGCAAGGAGAAGGTCGCGGCCTGGACCCGGCTGATCCACGACTATCTGCGCGGCCGCTCGAACCTGATGCGCGTCTATGTGCTGATCGATGCCCGCCATGGCATCAAGGATGTCGACGGCGCCGTGCTGGAGACGCTCGACAAGGCCGCCGTCTCCTATCAGGTCGTGCTGACCAAGGGCGATGCGCTGAAGCCGGCCGACCAGCAGTTCATGTGCGAGGCGACCTATGACGAGATCAAGCGTCGTCCGGCCGCCTTCCCCGAGGTGTTGCTGACCTCCAGCGAGAAAGGCTCGGGCATCCCCGAGTTCCGCGCCGCGATCGCGCGGGTGCTGGCGGAGCGGCAGTGAGGATCGCGTGACCGCCACCCGCATGCATCTCGCGCTGGCCGCACTGATGGGGCTCGCCGGCGTCGCCCTGCTCGCAGCCGCCGCCCATGTCACCGGCACGGCCAATGTCCAGACCGCCGGCCAGATGCTGCTGTTCCACGCCTCGGTCGTGATCGGCGCCACCGCCGCCCGCAAGGGCGGGCATCTCCAGGATATGCTGGCGCGGATCGCTCTCTCGGCGATGATCCTCGGCGCGGCGCTGTTCGCGGCCGATCTATCCCGCCGCGGCTTCGCCAACGAAGCGCTGTTCCCGCGTGCGGCGCCGATCGGCGGCTGGTTCATGCTGGGCGGCTGGCTCGGCCTCGCCGTTGCCGCGGTGACCGCCAGGCGCAATTGACGACCAAGCGCGCCTGACCGGCAGCGGACATCCTTCCGCAGCCGCGCAAGTTCGGGTAGAAGCGCCGCCGGACCTTTCCTGCGGCCGCGCGGAGCCTGCCCGAATGACCGACCATCCCCTTCTGACGCCGTCGCAATCCGCCGAGCTGCTCGTGCAGGCGCTGCCGCACATGCAGCGCTACGATCAGGAAATCATCGTCATCAAGTATGGCGGCAACGCCATGGGCGACGCGGCCACGGCAGAAGACTTCGCCGAGGATATCGTGCTGCTCGAGCAGTCCGGCCTGAAGCCGGTCGTCTGCCATGGCGGCGGCCCGCAGATCGCGGCGATGCTGAAGAAGCTCGGCATCCAGTCCGAGTTCAAGCAGGGCCTGCGCGTCACGGACGAGGCGACCGTCGAGGTCGTCGAGATGGTCTTGGCCGGCTCGGTCAACAAGGAGATCGTCGGTTACATCACCCGCGAGGGTGGTCGCGCCATCGGCCTGTGCGGCAAGGACGGCAATATGGTCACCGCCCGCAAGGTGACCCGCACGATCGTCGACCCGGATTCCAAGATCGAGGAAGTTCTCGATCTCGGCTTCGTCGGCGAACCCGAGACGGTCAACACCACCGTGCTCGACGCCGTGCTCAAGGCTGAGCTCATTCCGGTGCTAGCGCCGGTCTGCGCCGCCGCCGACGGGCAGACCTACAACGTCAACGCCGACACCTTCGCCGGCGCCATCGCCGGCGCCCTGAATGCCAAGCGCCTTCTGCTGCTGACCGACGTACCGGGCGTGCTCAACAAGGACAAGCAGCTCATCCCCGAGCTGACGGTCGAGGAATGCCGCCGCCTGATCGCGGACGGCACGATCTCGGGCGGCATGATCCCGAAGATCGAGACTTGCATCTACGCGCTGGAGAAGGGCGTCGAGGCGGTCGTCATCCTCGACGGCAAGGTGCCGCACGCCGCACTGATCGAGCTCTTCACCGACACCGGCGCCGGCACGATCATCCGGCGCTGAGAAGCACGCGGCGTCATTCTCGGGCGGAGCATAGCTCCACCCGAGAGTTTCGTGACCAGAGGGCGCCGGTTTCCGAGATGGTCGGGTCAAGCCCGACCATGACGGCGCACGYCCCCGCCGCGATTGAGCCTTGGCCAAGGACTTGCGGCGCAGTCTCCGGATCGCCACATCACCTAGTCCTATGAAAATACTCGCTGACATACCCGCCGCAGCACCGCCCTTTCCGGCAGAGGGCTTCGCGCATGTCGATCACTGGATCTTCGACCTCGACAACACCCTCTACTCGCACGAGGCGAAGGTCTGGCCGCAGGTCGACGAGCGCATCACCCTGTTCCTCGCAGAGCTGTTCGGGCTCGATGGGCTCTCCTCGCGTGCGTTGCAGAAATATTACTACCAGCACTACGGCACGACGCTGAAGGGGCTGATGGAGGAGCATGGCGTCGATCCCGGCGATTTCCTCGACTTCGCCCACCAGATCGACCTGACCCTGCTCGACCCGAATCCGGACCTCGGCGAGGCGATCGCGGCCCTGCCCGGCCGCAAGCTGATCCTGACAAACGGCTCGCGCGGGCACGCCGAGAACGTCGCCGGCAAGCTCGGCATCCTCCATCACTTCGAGGACATCTTCGACATCGTGCAGGCCGGCTTCACGCCCAAGCCGGAGCGTTCGACCTATGAGGCCTTTCTCGCCAAGCATTCCGTCGATCCGGGCCGGGCGGCGATGTTCGAGGATATCGAGAAGAACCTCGTCGTGCCGAGCGCGCTCGGCATGAAGACCGTGCTGATCGTGCCGAAGACGCCTGACCCTTTCCGTGAGACATGGGAACAGGTCGCCGTCGAGGCCGGACATGTCCATCACGTCACGGCCGACCTCACCGGCTTCCTGAAGCCGCTCGGGCGGCCTGCCGAACGCCACGCCTGAGACCGCAGAAGGTTTGCCGCGGGATACGTTTTCAGAAAAGGAAATTCTGTTCTTCTTTACGAACAGAAAGGGAAGTGCTAGTGGCGTTGTCCGTTATAAAGAACGGACTGAGGTTCCCCATGTCGGCATCGGACAACGCCGCAGCCAAGCTGCATCCTGAAACCCGCCTCGTCCACGCCGGCACCATGCGCTCGCAGTTCGGCGAGACGTCCGAGGCGCTGTTTCTGACGCAGGGCCATGTCTACGACAGCGCCGAGCAATGCGAGGCCCGCTTCCTGAACAAGGATCCGGGGTTTCAGTACGCCCGCTTCTCCAATCCGACCGTATCGATGCTCGAAGGCCGCATGGCCGCCTTCGAGAGCGCCGAGGCCTGCCGCGCCACGGCGACCGGCATGGCTGCCGTCACGGCGGCCGTGATGGCGCCGCTGCGCGCCGGCGACCATGTCGTGGCGGCGCGCGCGCTGTTCGGCTCCTGTCGCTACATCGTCGAGGACCATCTGCCGCGCTACGGCGTGGAGTCGACGCTGGTCGACGGCACCGATATCGAGGCCTGGCGCAAGGCTGTCAGGCCGAACACCAAGGTCTTCTTCCTCGAAACGCCGTCGAACCCGACGCTCGAGGTGATCGACATCGAGGCCGTCGCGAAGATCGCCAAGGCCGCCGGCGCCCGGCTCGTCGTCGACAATGTCTTCGCGACCCCGCTCTTCCAGCGCCCGCTCGAGCTCGGCGCCGACCTCGTCGTCTACTCGGCGACCAAGCATATCGACGGGCAGGGGCGCTGCCTCGGCGGCCTCGTCGTCGGCTCGAAGGAGCTGATCGAGGGCGACATCCAGACCTTCCTGCGCCAGACCGGCCCTGCCATCTCCCCCTTCAACGCCTGGGTGATGCTGAAAGCGCTGGAGACGCTGCCGCTGCGCATCGCCAAGCAGGCGGAGAACGCCACGAAAGTCGCGGATTGGCTCGCTGCCCATGCCAAGCCGTCCAAGGTGATCTTCTGCGGTCACAAGAGCCACCCGCAGGCCGAGATCATCGCGCGGCAGATGAGCGGCCCCTCGACGCTGATCGCCTTCGAGGTGCCCGGCGGCAAGGACGCCGCCTACCGCCTGCTCAACGCCTGCAGGCTGATCCGCATCTCCAACAATCTCGGCGACGCCAAGAGCCTCATCGTCCATCCGGCGACGACCACGCATCAGCGTTTCACCCCCGAGGTCCGCGCCGACATGGGCGTCACCGACGGCATGATCCGCCTTTCGATCGGGCTTGAGCATGCCGAGGACCTGATCGCCGATCTGGAGCAGGCTCTGGCGAGGGTTTGAGCTATTCCTCCTGGCCGTCATTCTCGGGCGAAGCGTAGCGCAGACCCGAGAATCTCAGGCAAGGGAAGCTCCGGAACCTCGTCCGGCATGAGATGCTCGGGTCAAGCCCGAGCATGACGCCTTTCGAGCGCACCTGTGGCCATCCCCGCCCGCCCCTGCTAAAGCGGGGCCGGTTCCCGCCAAGGCTTGAGAGGCCAGCATGCGTTCGGGCGAAGTGAAGCGCCGCACCAACGAGACCGATATCGCGGTCTCGCTCCTGATCGACGGCACCGGCAAGGCCGAGATCGCCACCGGCGTCGGCTTCTTCGACCATATGCTCGACCTCTTCGCCCGCCATTCGCTGATCGACCTCACGGTCAAGGTGAAGGGCGACACCCATATCGACGACCACCACTCGGTCGAGGATGCCGGCATCGCCATGGGCGAGGCGCTCAAGACAGCGCTCGGCTCGAAGAAGGGCATCCGCCGCTATGCCGACGTGCACCTGCCGATGGACGAGACGCTGACCCGCGTCGCGGTCGACGTCTCCGGCCGGCCGTTCCTGGTGTTCCGCACCGAGTTCAAGGCACAGAAGATCGGCAGCTTCGACACCGAGCTCGTGCGCGAGTTCTTCCAGGCCTTCGCCATCAACGCCGGCATCACGTTGCATGTCGAGACGCTCTATGGCGACAACGCCCACCACATCGCCGAAAGCTGCTTCAAGGGGCTGGCACGGGCGCTGCGCCAGGCGCTGGAAGTCGATCCGCGCGAGGGCGATCGCATCCCCTCGACCAAGGGCGCGCTCTGAATTCTTCGCCTGCGCATTTTCTTCACGCGAAACGGTACCCACTTCGCTCGAAAATGCTCTATAGCATCGGACCGAAAAGTGGATTCCACTTTTCGGACAAATCCGAAGCGATAACAAATGGATAGATCACCGTCACCGCGCCCTGCCGGACGCCCGGCGATCTAGGAAGCGACCATGGCATTCTACACGGTTCTGACACCGCCCCTGGCCACAGGCGGCCGTGGCGAGGAAATCGAGCAGGCGCGCCTCATTCCCGAGAGCTTCTCCTGGGGCGCCTTTCTGCTCACGGGCCTCTGGCTGCTCGGCAGGAGGCTGTGGCTCATGACCCTGCTGTTCGTGCTGGTGGGGGCCGGGCTGATCTATCTGCGCAGCCGCTTCGGCCTGCATCCGAGCGCGCTGTCGCTGATCTATTGGTCGATCGCGCTGTTCCTCGGCGTCGAGGGCAACAACCTCATCGTCCGCAAGCTCCTCCGCAAGGGCTGGAGGCTCGCGGACGTGGTCGAGGCACGCAGTCTGCCGGAGGCCGAGCGCCGCTACTTCGAGCGGGCGCTGGCCGGGGAGGCCGCGCCGCCACGCAGCGGACCCGCCACCCCCGCCGCAATGGTCCGCCCGAGCGGGCCGCTGCCGATCATCGGCCTGTTCCCGGAGGCCCGCGGACGATGAGCCAGACCGTTGCCATTATCGACTACGGCTCGGGCAATCTGCACTCTGCCGCCAAGGCCTTCGAGCGGGCGGCGCAGGAAAGCGGCATCACCTCGACCATCCACGTCACCAGCGATACCTCGATCGTGCGCGCCGCCGACCGCATCGTGCTGCCGGGCGTCGGCGCCTTCGCCGATTGCCGGCGCGGGCTCGATGCCGTGCCCGGCATGGTCGAGACGCTGGAAGAGGTCGTGCGGGCCAAGGGCCGGCCTTTCCTCGGCATCTGCGTCGGCATGCAGCTGCTGGCGTCGCGCGGGCTCGAATACACCATCACACAGGGGCTAGGCTGGATTCCCGGCGACGTCACACTGATCAAGCCGAACGACGACAGCCTCAAGATCCCGCATATGGGCTGGAACACCCTGCACAAGCAGGATGAGCACCCGCTGCTCGACGGCATCGAGACCGGGCCGCAGGGGCTGCACGCCTATTTCGTCCACTCCTACGCCCTGACGGCGGAGCGGCCGCAGGACGTGCTGGCGCTGACCGACCATGGCGGGCCGGTGACCGCGATGGTCGCGCACGGCAACGTCGCCGGCACGCAGTTCCACCCCGAGAAGAGCCAGAAGCTGGGGCTCAAGCTCATCGCCAATTTCCTGAGCTGGAAGCCATGATCCTCTTTCCCGCGATCGACCTGAAGGAAGGCCGCTGCGTGCGGCTGAAGCAGGGCGACATGGCCCAAGCTACCGTCTTCAACGACGACCCGGCAGCGCAGGCAGCCGCCTTCGAGGCCCAGGGCTTCCAATGGCTGCATGTCGTCGACCTCGACGGCGCCTTCGCCGGCAAGCCGATGAATGCAGCCGCGGTCGAGGCGATCCTGAAGCGCGTCGCCTTTCCGGTGCAGCTCGGCGGCGGCATCCGCGACATGAAGACGGTCGCCGGCTGGCTGGAGAAGGGCATCCGTCGCGTCATCATCGGCACGGCGGCGGTGCGCGATCCCGGCTTCGTGCGCGAGGCGGCGAAGGAATTTCCGGGGCAGGTCGCGGTCGGCATCGACGCACGCGACGGCTTCGTCGCCGTCGAGGGCTGGGCCGAGACCTCCTCGCTCGCGGCGGCCGATCTCGGCAAGCGCTTCGAGGATGCCGGCGTCGCCGCGATCATCTACACCGACATCGCCCGCGACGGCATGCTCCAGGGCATTGACTGGGAGGGCACGATCGCGCTGGCGCAGGCCGTGTCGATCCCGGTCATCGCCTCGGGCGGGCTGGCCTCGATGGCCGACATCGAGCGTCTCTGCGCTGATGATGCCGCCATCCTGGAAGGCGCGATCACCGGCCGCGCGCTCTATGACGGGCGGATCGACGCGGGCGAGGCGTTGAAGCGACTGGCGGCCTGAGCTCCTCTCCGAACTCGTTGCAGTCATTCCGAGAGCCGTCATGCTCGCCCTTGTGGCGAGCATCCACGTCTTGAACTCAACATTCGACCAACGAAGACGTGGATGGTCGGCACAAGGCCGACCATGACGGAGAAGGTGGCATACCCGAAACCTGCGCCCCAGTTCGTGCGGGAGCGGCAGCGGCTCAGCGCACGAACTGATCGTAGATCTTTGCGAATTCGCCGTTTGCCTTGGCGAGGTGGAGCCACTGGTCGACGAAGGCCTTGAAGGTGGCGTCGCCGCGCGGGAGCATGTAGCCCATCTCGCCATATTGCAGCGGCTCGTCCGGATTGACCGCGCAGAGGCCGGGCTTGGCCTTCTCCTGCACCTTCACCTCGATCGACTCGGCGACCATGAGGTCGGCCTTGCCGGCGAGGATCTGGTCGAAGATCGTGACGTTGTCGGGGTAGACCTCGATCTTGGCCTGCTTGAAATTGGCGCGCACGAAACGCTCATTGGTGCCGCCCGGATTGACGATGACACGGGTCTCCGGCTTGTCGATGTCGGCGACCGTCTGGAACTTGCCCTTGTCGGCGCAACGCACGATCGGCGCCTTGCCGTTGACGAGATAAGGCGCGGAGAAGAACACCTTCTTCTGCCGGTCGAGCGTCACCGAGATGCCGCCCATCGCAACGTCGCATTTGCCCGAGCCCATATCGGTCAGCAAATCCGCCCATTTCGTCTGGACGAACCTGGGCTCGACGCCGAGCGCCTTGGCGAGCGACTTCGCCAGCTCGATGTCGATGCCCTCGAAGGAGCCGTCCCTGGCGAGGGTGAAGGGCTTGTAGTCGCCGGTGGTGCAGATTTGCAGCGCACCGCGGCTCTGGACGGTGTCCAGCAGGCTCTGCGGTGCCTGCGCCTGCGCGCCGGTGGTGGTGGCAAGGCCGAGGAAGCCGGCAGCAATGGCGGCGCAGCGCAACATGGTCGATACGATAGTCATGGCACTCCCCTCTTTGGACTGCTATCAGTCGCCGCCAGCAGAGCAGGCTTGCTCCTGGCGATCAATCGGTTCCGCGCATGAGTTTTCCCTGCCGATGACCCTGAAAACCCGCATCATCCCCTGCCTCGACGTCAAGGACGGCCGCGTCGTCAAGGGCGTGAAGTTCCTCGATCTCGTCGATGCCGGCGATCCGGTCGAGGCCGCCAAGGCCTATGACGCGGCCGGGGCCGACGAACTCTGCTTCCTCGACATCACCGCGAGCCATGAGGATCGCGGCATTCTGTTCGACGTGGTGACGCGCACGGCCGAAGCCTGCTTCATGCCGCTGACCGTCGGCGGCGGGGTGCGCAAGGTCGAGGATATCCGCGCTTTGCTGCTTGCCGGCGCCGACAAAGTCTCGATCAACACCGCCGCCGTCACCAACCGCCAGTTCGTCAAGGAAGCGGCCGAGAAGTTCGGCGACCAGTGCATTGTCGTCGCCATCGACGCCAAGCAGGTCTCGCCGGGCCGCTGGGAGATCTTTACCCATGGCGGGCGCAACGCCACGGGCATCGAGGCCGTCGCCTTCGCGCGCGAGGTCGTCTCGCTGGGCGCGGGCGAACTGCTGGTGACCTCGATGGACAAGGACGGCACCAAGTCCGGCTACGATCTGGGCCTGACTTGCGCGATCGCCGATGCGGTCTCGGTCCCGGTCATCGCCTCCGGCGGCGTCGGCAATCTCGACGATCTCGTCGCCGGCGTCAGCAAGGGCCATGCCTCGGCGGTGCTCGCCGCCTCGATCTTCCATTTCGGCACCTACACGATTCAGCAGGCCAAGATGCATATGGCGGAAGCCGGGCTGCGGATGAGGCTCGACTGATGGCCGGCTTCACCCTCTCCGATCTCGAAGCCCGCATCGCCGAACGCGCCAGCGCCTCGCCTGAGGAATCCTGGACCGCCAAGCTGCTCGCAGCCGGGCCGGAGCGGGCCGCCAAGAAGTTCGGCGAGGAAGCGGTCGAGGCCGTGATCGCGGCGGTGAAAGGCGACCGGGCCGAGCTCATCGCCGAAAGCGCCGACGTGCTTTATCATCTTTTGGTCGTGCTCAAGGCGCGCGATGTTGCATTGCGGGACGTCTTGAGCCAGCTTGAGGCCCGCACCGCCCGCTCCGGAGTGGCGGAAAAGGCGGCCCGGCCCCGTTGAGTACCGCGAGGATGAACCCGCGTTGAACCTGGAAGCCTGGATTGCGGGTCGCGTCATGGACCAGCGTCACATCACGACTTCGCCTGAGCGCGAACTGGTCTCGCCCTACCGCCTGTTCTCGCGGGACGAGTGGGCGCATCTGCGCGCCGATGCTCCGCTGACTCTCTCGGTCGACGACCTGACCAAGCTGCAATCGATCAACGATCCGATTTCGCTCGACGAGATCGTGGCGATCTACCTGCCGCTGTCGCGCCTGCTCTCGCTCTACGTCGCCGCGACGCAGGGCCTGTTCAAGGCGACGCAGCGCTTCCTGATCGCCGAGTCCGAGGTCAAGGTGCCCTATGTCATCGGGGTTGCCGGCTCGGTAGCGGTGGGCAAGTCGACCACGGCGCGCGTGCTGAAGGCGCTGCTCTCGCGCTGGCCGAACACGCCGAAGGTCGAACTCGTCACCACCGACGGCTTCCTGCTGCCCAATGCCGAGCTCGAGCGCCGCGGCCTGATGCAGCGCAAGGGCTTCCCCGAAAGCTATGATGGCGCGTCGATCCTGCGCTTCCTCTCGGACGTGAAGGCCGGCAAGCCACAGGTGACGGCGCCGGTCTATTCGCACCTCGTCTATGACGTGGTTCCCGGCGAGACGGTGACGGTCGAGCGGCCGGACATCCTGATCCTCGAAGGGCTCAACGTCCTGCAGCCGAGCCGGATGCCGAAGGATGGCACGGTCATTCCCTTCGTCTCCGATTATTTCGATTTCTCGGTCTATCTCGACGCCGATGAGAACGACCTGCACCGCTGGTACGTCAACCGCTTCATGACGCTGCGCCAGACCGCCTTCCGTGACCCGCGCTCCTTCTTCCGCAAATACGCCGAGATCGGCGAGGAGGAGGCGCTCGGGATCGCCGAGAAGCTGTGGACCGGCATCAACCTGCCGAACCTGCAGGAGAACATCCTGCCGACGCGCCAGCGCGCCAGCCTGATCCTGACCAAGGGCGCGAGCCACCGCATCCAGCAGGTCGCCCTGCGGCGGCTGTGATCGCCACGATCTTGCTCAAACCGTCCTCGTCATTCTGGCCGCCGCGAAGCGGATCGCCGGAATCCATCGTGGAGTGCCGAGCGCTTCGATGGATTGCGGATCTGAGCGGCTGCGCCGCTTGCCCGGAATGACGTGGGATCCGTGGAAGCACTCTCCTCCCTCGGCCTGATGGCGGGTGCGGCTTTCGTAGCCGCCACCTTGCTGCCGGCGCAGTCGGAAGCGGTCTTTCTCGGATTGCTGGCGACGAAAAGCGCCGATCCGCTCGCGCTGTTCCTGACCGCGAGTCTCGCCAACACCGCCGGCTCCATCGTCAACTGGTGGCTCGGATGGCTGATCGCGCGCCACGGCGTCGAGAAGCTCCCGGCACGGCTGCGGCCCGATCCGGCCCGCTTCGCGCAGGCACAAGCCTTCTTCAGCCGTTTTGGCTGGCCCTCGCTGCTGCTGGCCTGGCTGCCCATCGTCGGCGACCCGCTGACCTTCGTCGCCGGCACGCTGAACTATCCGCCCGGCCGCTTCATCGCGCTCGTGCTGCTCGGCAAGGCGGGCCGCTACGCTGTGCTCTGGTTGGGTTGGGTGAGCCTCGTCTGAGCGCCTTATGATTTGCGAAACCGGCCATACCGGGCTACCAGCGAAGGCATCCGTTCAAGGAGATTTGACTATGAGCATTCAGCGTATCGGCGTCGGCCCGCGCATGTCCAAGGCCGTCGTGCACGGCGACACCGTCTATCTGGCCGGCCAGGTCGCGGACAAGGCCGCCGGCAAGAGCGTGGGCGAGCAGACTGCCGACATCCTCGGCATCATCGACGGGCTGCTGGCCGAAGCCGGCACCGACAAGTCGAAGCTGCTGATGGTCAATATCTGGCTCTCCGACATGTCGACCTTCGCCGAGATGAACGCCGTCTGGGACAAGTGGGTGATCGCCGGCCAGACGCCGGGCCGCGCCACGGTCGAGGCCAAGCTGGCCGCGCCGCAGTTCACCGTCGAGATCGCGGTCATCGCTGCGAAGTAAGTATTTGGAGCATTCCGCGTTCTTCGGATCGCGGAATGCTCCACCTCTTCATTTTATCGCATTTTCTGAACGCGAACCGGTATCCACTTCGCTCGAAAATGCTTGAGGCCGAGGCGGAACGGGAGGCAGCCATCAGTCAACCCGACCAGATCGTCCCGCTTCTGGCGCGCGTCGCCGGACGCCACGGCCTGCCGCCGGTGGCGCTGGCGGCGATGATTGCGGACTGGCTGCGTCGCCCCGGCCTGACACTTCCCGCCGAAGCCTTGCTCGATCGCAAGGCCGCGGACTTCCTCTCCCTGGCCCAGAGCCTTGCGGTAACGGTCGGCGACGCCGAAATTCAGCGTCTGCGCCGGGAGGCCGCCGCAGCCCTCGGTGCCGGAAGCTTCGCCGATGCGGACAAAGCCCTGGCGCAAGCCGAACTGCACGCCATCGGCGGCGCGTCAGACCTTTCGACACTGCCGACCGAGCGACGGCTGCTGATTGGCGAGAACCGGGCGGATCGTGCGACGCTCAGCTTCCTGCGCACAACCGCCGAAGGCTATCGCGAAGCGTCCACCCGTTACGGCGAGGCCTCCACATTGATCGGCCTCGCCGATGTCGAACGCAGCCGCGCTGCCGCGCTGGATCAGGCGAAGGCGTTGGCGCGCATCAGCGAGGATTTCGGCGGGCGCGACGGCTATGACACCGCCATTGCAGCGTTGCGCCGCCTGCTCGAAGGTCTCGACCGCCTGGCGGATACCGTGGCCTTTGCCGGTGCCCAGGAGGCTCTGGCCACTGCGTTGGAGGGTCTCGCGGCGCTCACCGGCGAGACGAAACTTCTGACTTCGGCGCTCGCCCATTGCCGTTCAGGCATCGAATATCTGAGCCGCGACGAGGACCCGTCGCTCTGGCGCATGCTGAAACTGCGCATCGGTCGAATCGCTGTCACGCTCGGGGTGACGCAAAAGGACGATGAGCTGCTCGAAGAAGCCATCGCGGAGTATGCCAGCGTCCTCGCCGCATGGGATCGCACCGACGACGAGCCGCGCTGGCTTGAGGCCGAGCATATGATCTCGCGGGCCCGGGCGACGCTCGGCCGCCGCCGAAGCGATCTTTCGCTGCTGGAGCGTGCCTTCAACGGGCTCAACCGGGTATCCATGGCGACGGAGCGCAGCCGCGAGCCATTGCGCTGGGCGGAACTCCAGGACCAGATGGGCAGCGTGCTCGCGGCCATGGGCGAGCGCTACAGCGAGCCTGTCGTCATCGAGGAGGCGATCGCCGCCTTCGCCGCCGCCCTGCAGGAACGGCGACAGGAGAGCGTGCCGTTGCTCTGGGCGCGCAGCCTCGCCAATCAGGCCGAGGCCATGCTTCAGCTGGCGCGACGCAACAAGGACAAGGAGCTGGCGCAGAAGGCGCTGGCTCAGTTGATGACGGCGACGGAGACGGCCCGCCGCTCAGCAGGCAGCGATTCGCTCGTCGCCGATCTCCAGAAGCGGCTCGTCGCCGCCGGGGCCGTGGCGACCAAGCTGATCAGCGACTGACGAAGCAGCCGTCCGCTTCAGCGCAGGCGGCGGGCGGCCAGCCTCTCCAGCGCCGCATCGAGCGTCGCGTCACGCTTGGCGAAGCAGAAGCGGACGACATTCCTCACCGCGCCCTCGGCATAGAAGGCACTGACCGGGATCGCGGCGACGCCGCTCTCGGTGACGAGGCGCCGACAGAAATCGGCATCGTCGCTCTCGCCGAGCGGTGCGATGTCGACATTGAGGAAATAGGTCCCGGCGCTGGGCAGCACCGTAAAGCCGAGATCGCCCAGGCCTGCGGCGAAACGGTCGCGCGAGCGCTGGAAATCGGCGCGCATGCCCTCGAAGTAGCCGTCCGCCTTGCCCAGCCCGTAGGCGACGGCCGCCTGCAGGTTCGGCGGGGTGGTGAAGGTGATGTATTGATGCGCCTTGGCGAGGACCCGCATGATCGCGGGGGCGGCCATGACGAGCCCGACCTTCCAGCCCGTGAGCGAGAAGATCTTGCCGGCCGACGAGATCTTGACGGTACGCTCGCGCATGTCCGGCCGGCCGAGGACCGAGGCATGGCGATGTCCGTCGAAGACGACATGCTCCCAGACCTCGTCGCAGATCGCGATCGCGTCGTGGCGGACGCAGAAATCGGCGAGGATATCGAGATCGGCCTGGCTGAAGATCGTCGCCGTCGGGTTGAGCGGGTTGTTGAACAGCACGACCTTCGTCTTCGGCGAGAAGGCCTTCGCCAGCGCCTCTTCCGTCAACCCGAAATGGGGCGGCGTCAGCGTCACGAATTTCGGGATCCCGCCGGCGCGCCGCACCAGCGGCAGATAGGCGTCATACATCGGCTCGAACAGCACGACCTCGTCGCCGGGCGTGACGAGCGCCATCAGCGCTCCGGCGATCGCCTCGGTCGCACCGGACGTCACCATCACCTCGCTGTTCGGATCGAGATCAAGGCCCTGCCAGTGCTTGAAGTGCGTGGCGGTCGCCTGTCGCAGTTCAGGCAAACCCATCATCGGCGGATATTGGTTCCAGCCGTCCATGACGGCATCCGCAGCCTTGCGCCGCACATCCTCCGGACCGGGATCGTCCGGGAAGCCCTGGCCGAGATTGACCGCGCCGGTTTCGCGCGCGAGCTGCGACATCGCCTCGAAGACGGTGGTCGGAAGAGCAGAGAAGATCGGATTCATCGCAGAGGCCGGCAGGAGCAAGAACGAGGCTGGCTTAGCACGCCGGGGCGTGGCGCGCACCCCGGGACCGGTGCCTAGCCACGGCGCCTGTATCGACTGCCGAGTGATGAATGTTGACATTCGTCATGGGTCAGTGTTTATTGAGTCTCAGCCGGTCCTCGGCGGGATCTTGTTACGACTTCGCCCCTTTGGCGTAGCAAGGTGCCGCAGTGGACCGGCGAACCTTGTCAGGATGATCGATCCCCACGAGCAGGATCGTTCGGCGCAGACGGCGCCAGAGTTCTGCACCTTCCTTGCATGAAGATTGCCCCCGGCAACCGGCTTTCCGCGCCACGGAAAACCGGGCTAAGCAGGCTGATGTCCCGCGCTCCTACGCCCGCCATCATGATCCTCGGCACCGGCTCCAATGTCGGAAAGTCACTGATCGTCGCGGGCCTCTGCCGGCTCCTCGCGAATCGCGGGCTCCGCGTGCGCCCCTTCAAGCCGCAGAACATGTCGAACAATGCCGCTGCGACCGCCGCAGGCGAGATCGGACGCGCGCAGGCGCTGCAGGCACGCGCCGCACGCATCGAGCCGCATCCCGACATGAACCCGGTCCTGCTGAAGCCCGAAGGCGAGCAGGGCAGCCAGATCATCCTGCAGGGCCGCGTCGCCGGGCGGCTGGCCTCCCGCGATTTCGCGCGGCGCGGCGATTTCCTGCCGCGCGTGCTCGAGAGCTTCGGGCGCCTCGGTGAGCAGGCCGATCTCGTTATCGTCGAAGGGGCGGGTTCACCGGCCGAGACCAATCTGCGCACCCGCGACATCGCCAATCTCGGATTCGCGCGGGCCGCCGGCGTTCCTGCGGTGCTGGTCGGCGATATCGACCGCGGCGGGGTCATCGCCAGCCTCGTCGGCACCCATGCCGTGCTCGATCCGGCCGATCGGGCGATGATCCGCGCTTTCGCGATCAACCGCTTCCGCGGCGATATCGGATTGTTCGGCCCCGGCCTCGACACCATCGCGACAGCGACGGGCTGGCCCTCTCTGGGTGTCATCCCCTGGTTCGCGGACGCGGCGCGCCTGCCCGCGGAAGACGGGCTTGATATCCGGTCGGGGCGGAAGCCCGGCGCGCGGCTCAAGATCGTCGTGCCCGTGCTGCCGGGCATCGCCAATTTCGACGACCTCGATCCGCTCAAGCTGGAAGACGGCGTCGATCTCGCCATGATCGGCCCCGGCCGGGCGCTTCCAGGGGATGCCGATCTCGTCATCCTGCCGGGGTCCAAGACGACCTTGCGGGACCTTGCGGCGCTGCGACGGGAGGGCTGGGACATCGACATCCTCGCCCATCGCCGGCGCGGAGGGCATATCCTCGGCCTCTGCGGCGGCTATCAGATGCTCGGGCGCGTGGTCCGCGACCCGCATGGACTGGAAGGCCCCGCAGGAGAGGCGGCGGGCCTCGGCCTTCTCGATGTCGAAACCAGCCTTGATGCAGAGAAGACCGTTCGCGAGGTCGGCTTTAGCGACATCGCCAGTGCCACCCATGGGCAAGCCTATGAGATCCATCTCGGCCGAACCATGGGCGACGACACTCTCCGCGCACCATTCGCGGTCCATGGGAGGGCCGAAGGCGCGGCCAGCCCCGACGGCCGCGTCGCGGGCTGCTATCTGCATGGCATCTTTGCCTCCGACGCAGTGCGCGGCGCCTGGCTCGCACGGATAGCCGGCACCAGCCTGCCGTCGTCGCTGGCTTATGACGAGGCCATCGACGGAACGCTCGACGCGCTTGCAGACCATCTCCAGCGCCATCTCGACATCGATGCGCTGCTGGACATCGCGAAATCGCGGCTTCCGGCCCCGTAGGTCAGCCGAATGCCGGCACTTCCCGCGCAACTTGCCGCGGCATGGCAGCGGCTGTCAGCATCCGACTTCAGGCGGGTTTGATCTGCGTCAAGGCAAAAGTCTTTATTCGCCATAAGGTTGACGAATGACGAAAATCGTCATAGAGATCAATTCTTCACCGCATTCGTTGAAATACAAGCAAGCCGGCGACGCCGTGAGTCATTCCGAACGCGATACCAAGCAGATCATCGTCGACACCGCCGAACGCTTTTTTCGGGACATCGGCTATCAGAAGACGACCGTGGCGGACATCGCGAAGTCCCTACGGATGAGCCCCGCCAATGTCTACCGCTTCTTCGACTCCAAGAAGTCGATCAACGAAGCGGTGCTCGAGCGCTACAAGCGCGAGCAGGAAGAGGCGATCGCCAACATCGCCGCCGAGGATCGCCCTGCCGCGGACCGGCTGCGCGACATTCTCGCCACCTCCTACCGGCTCAACGCCGCCCGCTTCGCCGGGCATGCCAAGATGCAGGAAATGGTCTGTGCGGCCATGGAGGAGAGCTGGGACGCGATCATCGCGCATATCGAGCGCTTCGACGTGGTTCTGCGCCGGGTCGTGGCGGATGGCATCGCCCGCGGCGAATTCCGGCCCATGGAGCCGGCCCATGCGACGGGCTGTATCCGCACGGCGATGATCCGCTTCATGCATCCGCTGCTGATCACGCAATGCGAGTGCATTCCCGGCCCTTCGCCCGACGAAATGATCGCCTTCGTCCTCAGCGCGCTGGAAGCCAGGCCGCCTGTGAACTGAGCAACCGCGCAACGCTGCGTTGACAAGCCATCGAGGGAGCGGGATACCCCGCCTGACATGGCCATCCTGCCCAAACAGAATCTGAAGAAGACAGCTGTCATCGTCCACGACCTCGTGATGACGGCGCTGGCGATCTGGCTCGTCTTCGTCGTCCGCTTCGAAGGTGGGCAGCTCGACGAGCATCTGCGCTACCTGCCGCGCTTCCTGCCGTTCTTCGTGGCTTATGCGGGGCTGGTCTACTGGTTCTTCTCGCTCTACCGCTCCAAGTGGCGCTTCGCCTCGCTGCCGGACCTGTCGAACATCGTCAAGGCCGTCTCGGTCCTCACCGTGACCCTGCTGGCCGTCGACTATGTGCTGGTCGCGCCCAATTTCTACGGCAATTTCTATTTCGGCAAGATCACGATCGCTCTCTACTGGCTCGTCCAGACCGCTCTGCTGGGCGGACCGCGCCTTGCCTATCGCTACCTTAAATATGCCCGGTCGCGCTCCAGCGCGGAACGCGAGGCGACCCTGCCGACCCTGATTCTGGGGCGTGGCGTCGAAGTCGAAATGGTGATCCGCGCCATCGAGACGGGCACGATGAAGCGATTGCAGCCGGCTGGCATTCTGTCGCCCCGCCCCGACGATCTCGGCCAGTCGATTCGCGGCGTCCCGGTGCTCGGCTTGCTCTCCGATATCGAGGAAATCGCGTCCGATGCCGCCGAGCGCGGCGAGGCCTTCCGCCGCATCGTGGCCACGCCCTCGGCTCTGTTGCCCGAGGCGCAGCCCGAGAAATGGCTCGCGCGGACCCGTAAGCTCGCCCTGCCGATCTCGCGCATCGAGGCGTTGGGCGAAGGGGCGCGCGACACCGAGGTCGCGCCGCTGGAGATTGAAGACCTGCTGGTGCGCTCGACGGTCGCCATCGACCGCGAACGGCTGGGCGCCTTTCTCAAGGGCAAGCGGGTGATCGTCACGGGTGGCGGCGGGTCGATCGGCTCAGAGATCTGCCTGCGCTGCGCCGCTTTCGGTGCGGCCGAGCTGCTGATCGTCGAAAGCTCGGAGCCTGCCCTGTTCCAGATTACCGAGCAGCTTGCCGTCCAGGCTCCGGACACGGCTGTCTCGGGCGTCCTGGCCGATGTGCGCGACCGTGAGCGCATCATGCCGCTCTTCGTCGCCTTCCAGCCCGACATCGTCGTCCATGCCGCCGCACTGAAGCACGTACCCTATCTCGAGGCGGACTGGAGCGAGGGCATCAAGACCAACATCTTCGGCTCGGTGAACGTCACCGACGCGGCCGTCGCCTCGGGGACGAAGATCTTCGTGCTGATCTCGACCGACAAGGCGATCGAGCCGGTCTCGATGCTCGGCGCCACCAAGCGCTTCGCGGAGATGTACGCGCAGTCGCGCGACGCCGAGTTCGTGGCTGCGACCTCCGGCATCAGGCTGGTGGCGGTGCGCTTCGGCAATGTCCTCGGTTCCGTCGGATCGGTGGTGCCGAAATTCAAGGCGCAGATCGCCCGCGGCGGCCCCGTCACCGTCACCAGCCCGGACATGATCCGCTACTTCATGACGATCCGCGAGGCCTGCGATCTGGTGCTGACCGCAGCCTCGCACGCACCGGCCGGCGGGCCGGATGCCGAGCGGGCCGCTGTCTATGTGCTCAAGATGGGCCAGCCCATGCGGATCATGGATCTGGCCGAGCGGATGATCCGCCTCGCCGGCTTCGAGCCGGGCGAAGACATCGAGATCACCGTGTCAGGCGTCAGGCCCGGCGAGCGACTGAACGAAATCCTGTTCGCGCGGGACGAGCCGATGGCCGAAACCGGGCTCGACGGCGTCATGGCCGCCAAGCCGATCTTCGCCGGCCGGGCCCGCCTGCAGGGCTGGCTGGCCCGTCTGGAAGCGGCCGTGAAGGCCGACGACCGCGCCGCGGCCAATGCGGTGCTCGAAGAGGCGATCCCCGATTTCAGCCAGCGCGAGGCCCAGCAGCAAGCCGCGCCAGAGCCGCTTTCGTCTCTGCAGGCGGTCGCCAGCCGGCCTTGAGCAGGCGCTCGGGCCGCGCGACGAGGCTCCCCGCCAGCTTGACGAAGGTCTCCTCGCGCCCGGAGAGGCGCGCCAGCCGCCTGAGCAACGGCTCCGGCACCGAAATAAGCCCCGGTGAACGGCCGAGGCCGAGGCGCAACGCCGCCAGAATGTCGGCGACGCTGATCGGCTCGGGGTCGGAGACCGTGTAGGCCTGCCGTGCCGGGCAATCGGGCGTCAGGGCGAAGCGGATGGCGTCGGCGATGTTCTCGACCGCGAGCAACGAGCGCGGAGCCTTCAGGCCCCCGAGCGGCAAGGGGATGGGCAGGCTTGCGAGCCTGAGCAGCGCCGCCATGTTGGCCTTGACACCGGAGCCGTAGATCAGCACCGGGCGCAGCGCCACCCAATCGAGATCCAGCCGGTCGAGCCCATGTTCGGCCGCGAGCTTGGAGCGGCCATAGGCATCGCCGGGCGAAGGCTCTGCCGCTTCGGACAGTGGCGCCCCGTCGAAGGCGCCGGACAGTGCCTTGATCGATGAGAGGTAGACGAAGCGCCGCACGCCGGCCGCCACGGCCGCTTGCGCCAGTTCCAGCGTCGCTTCGGTATTGATGCGGTCGTAGAGCGCTTCGTCGAGGCCTGGCCCGGCATGGGCAAGGCCTGCCATATGAACCACGTGATCGACGCCTTCGAGAGCCGGCCGCCAATCGATCGGCCCCGCCAGATCGCCCGTCACGATGGTTTCGGCGCCGCCCGGTCCGTCGTACGGGCGACGCTGGGCGAGACGAAGGCGATAGCCGGCCTGCGTCAGAGCCGCCACGACATGCGGGCCAACGAAGCCACTGGCACCGGTCAAGAGGATCAACGGGCTAGCCACGGCGTGGCCCTGCCGCAAGGCGGCGCAACAGCAAGCCCGTCAGCAAGCAGGCGGCGGCGAGGCAAGCCAGCTGGACACCGATCTGCGGCCAGGCGATCGAGATGCCGGCCAACACAGCGAGAGCGACATTCAGAAGAGCGACGCGCCCGACCACCGCGATCACGCTGAAGCCGTTCGTCGTCGCCTGCTGGTAGAAATGCGAGCGATGCGCCTCCCAGACCTTCTCGCCACGCGCCAGACGGCGCAGCAGCGTGATGGTGGCATCGGTGATGTGGTAGAGCGGCAGGATCACTGCCGCGGCAAGGGCACCGGTCCCGGCCAGCCGATAGAGCAGATAGGCGGTGACGAGGCCGATCGGCAGCGACCCGACATCTCCGAGAAACAGCCGGGCCACCGGCTTGTTGAAGGGAGCAAAGCCGATCAGCCCGCCACAAAGCGCGGCGGCCAGCCAACCGGTGACCGGATCGATCACGCCGAGGCTTCCCGCAAGTGCGAGAGCTCCGGCCAGCGGTACGATGCCGGCGACGGTGATCCAGTCGAGCCCATCCATGAAGTTGACGAGGTTGACGAACCAGACCCCGGCGAGAAGGGCCAGCGCCCGCTCGACCGCCATCGGCATGATCTCCGGAAACAGGCGCAGCTCAGGTGCGGCGCGAAACAGCACATAGCCGACGCAGGCCGCCTGCAGCACGAGGCGAAGACCGGCAGGCAGAGGCCGGATATCGTCCCAGGCGCCGACGATGGCCAGCGCCAGAACCGCCGCGCCGACGATCAGCACCGTCCGCCACGCTTCGGCCTCCGCCCGGCCGAGCCAGAGCGCCACGGCCAAGGCCAGGAAGGCTCCGGCGAGCACGGCGATGCCTCCCCCCTGCGGCGTCGGCACTTTGTGGCTGGAGCGGGCATTCGGCCGGGCAAGCGCATAGCGCATCAGAAGCGGGCGCAGCCAAACGCAGAGCAACGCCGCCAGCAGGGCGGCGGCGGAGAGGGCGGCAAGGGGGATCAGCAGTATCGACAAAGCGGGCCGCACCATAGTCGAGGCAGCGCAAAAGCCTAGAGCTAATGCACCGCCCAGCACTCGACGATCGACGCCGGCCCGCTATGCAATCTACTGCTTGAAGCCGATCAGCACGCCATCGGCGCCAAAGGAAAGCTGAAGCCCCTGCCGGCGCGTGGCGAGCTGCAGGGTCACGCCCTTGTCGTTGCGCAGCCAGACATTGCCGCTTCCCTGATTGCCGACCGCCCAGCCTTCCTTCAGCTGGACATAAGCGCCAGGGAAATCGGAGACGTTTCGCAGCCCGTAGACCGTCCCCGTCGCGAGGGTGCGGGAGGCGCCGATCGAACCGATGCCGAGGCCGCCGACGGTGATCGGATAGGAGCGGCCGCGGAAGCGCAAGGTACCGCCGCCTGCCTCGCCAGAGGCGATAAAGCCCGCCTGGACCTGCTCGATGCGGACCGAACCCGTTGAGGGGCCGAGCGAGCGCGCCGACTGCGCCATCGCTGGCGAAGCCAGCGTCAGAAAGGCGGCTAAGGAAACGGTCGTGTGCCTGATCGTGATCATGTTCTACTCCTCGCGCTCCATAGGCGGCGCGGGGAATGAACCCGCGAAGCGCGATTTCGATCCCCGCACAGGGGCGCAGCGACCTGGCGTGGCGTTACCGCGTTCCGTCGGCGAGGCGACGAAAGAGCGAAAGAACCGCCCCAAAGGCCGAAAACCGCACAATTCGACGCAATTTTATCTGCTGAATTGATCCCGATTTCAGAGCCCGCCCGGCATGGTCCCGCGTAACGATCCATCCGCCGCAGGTCATCATGTCTCCCATACGCTTTGTGAGTTTCGCCTTCCTGCTGACGCTCGCCGTCTTTTTCTTCTCTTCGGCGCAGTCGGCGCCGGTGTGACCCGGCTTTCGGCCCCCTCACATCGTCGCTTCGGAACCTTCAACCGCCGCGGGTTCCGCTACCCCTGAGCCCGCCCGGCTACCCCCCGTCTCTGCGATCTGCAGGATGTAGCGGCCGTAATCGCTTTTTGCGATCTTCTGGCCGAGGGTGGTCAACTGGGCGTTCGAGATCCATCCCTGGCGATAGGCGATCTCTTCGGGGCAGGCGATGCGCAGGCCTTGCCTGGCTTCGAGGGTGCGGACGAACTCGCCGGCCTCGAGCATGCT